>NZ_JBFTVM010000002.1:0-499514 GCF_041365315.1 Enterobacter cloacae complex sp. 2015409
ACGCCGTAGCGCCGATGGTAGTGTGGGGTCTCCCCATGTGAGAGTAGGGAACTGCCAGGCATCAATTAGAAGAACCCCGTACCGTAAGGTGCGGGGTTTTTTGCTTTGTGCGTCAGAAATCATGGCGGATGGCGGCTTCGCCTTATCCTGCCTGCAAAATCCGTAGGCCCGGTAAGCGCAGCACCACCGGGCAGACCAGACCGCACGATCTTACTGGAAAGAGAAACGGGAATATAAAAACAGGGAAGGTTTTGATAAACGCAGAAAAGCAAAAACCCAGCCATAGGCTGGGTTCTTTAAATAATGGTGCCCGGACTCGGAATCGAACCAAGGACACGGGGATTTTCAATCCCCTGCTCTACCGACTGAGCTATCCGGGCAACGGAGCGCATTAAACCGCAATCACGCTCTAGCGTCAACATTATTTCGGGAAAAGCTGTTCAACTGCTTAAGTTTGCGGCAATCTGGCGGTTTACGCGCCGAATACGTCGAATTTAACAGGTTCGCTTACGTCAATGCCCCGCCCATACGGCACTGAGCAAAGCGCAGAATATCTTCCGCCAGCCGGTGCGCCGTATCCACGTCGGCCTGGCTACGGTTCACCAGCATGCGGCTCAGGCAGCCCTCCAGCACCAGCTCCATCTGTTTCGCCACCATTGCCGGGTCATCCACTTCCAGCGTGGTCAGTAGCTCGTGGGTGAAGTCATGTGCCGCCCGTTTTTGCTGATCCGCCAGCTGATGGACAGGATGGCCTGGGTCGGGAAAATAAGTGCAGGCGGCGATGAACAGACAACCCGGGTACCGGTTGTTGCTGACACATTCCGTCAGGGCGGTATAGCGCGCCAGCAGCTTTTGTTCCGCAGTCAGTTCTTCATTCAGCATCAGCTGCCTGCGCCAGACATCAACCTGCTGGCTGAGATAGCGCAGGGCATCATAAACGAGCGCCTCTTTATCCGGCCAGAAGCGCTTAAGATCATCCAAGGGGTAATCGATACGGTCGGCTACCATCTCAAGCGTGGTGCTGGCGATCCCTTGAATCTCAAGTAATTGCAGGGCTTGTCCCAGTACGTCTTCACGTTGCACGGTTATCTCCTCCGCTATTCCCAACGGTTTGTCCCGTTTAAAGTGTTGTTTACGGTTGGCGATTGCGCAAATGCGCGTTAAATGCCGCTGCATCCATAAACCCGGTTACACGCTTTTCTGGCTGCTCCTGGCCCTGCTGATTGAAGAACAGAATGGTTGGCAGCCCGAGCACGTTAAGCTGCTTTAGCAGAGCCTTATCCTGCGCATTATTGGCGGTCACGTTCGCCTGAAGCAAAACGGTCTCTTTCAGGGCGCTTTGCACCTGCGGATCGCTAAAGGTATATTTCTCAAACTCTTTGCAGGCAACGCACCAGTCGGCATAGAGATCGAGCATCACCGGTTTGCCTTTTGCCTGTGCGAGCGCGCTGTTGAGCTCATCAACGTTCTTAATCTGGATGAAGTTCAGATGCGCCTGCGTCTGGCCTACCGGCGAGCCGAACGCCCAGTCCTGAAGAGGACGCACGCTCACCAGCGCGGCGGCGAGCAGGAGGATTTGCACCAGGCGCATCCACGCTTTTTTCGCCCCCAGACTGACGATAAACGCCCAGGAGAAGAATGCTACGCCGAGCATCGCCCACAGACGCAAACCCCAGACGTCGCCGATGATACGCTCGAGGAGGAACACCGGCAGCGCCAGAATCACAAAGCCAAACGCGGTTTTCACCGTCTCCATCCACGGGCCGCTCTTCGGCAGAAGTCGATTGCCGAAAACCGTGACCAGAATCAGCGGCAGGCCCATGCCCAGCGCGTAAAGGTACAACGTACCGCCGCCAAGCCACAGATTCCCGCTCTGGGCAATATAGAGCAGGATGGCGCTCAGCGGTGCGGTGGTGCAAGGGGAACAAATTAAACCAGCGATGGCTCCCATTGCGAATACCCCGCCGGCCGAGCCACCCTGCTGGCGATTACTCATTAGCGTTAAGCGAGTTTGCAGAGATGACGGTAACTGCAGGGTAAACAGGCCGAACATCGACAGAGCCAGCAGGATAAACACCACCGACAAGCTAATAAGGACGTAAGGATGCTGCAGTGCGGCCTGGAACTGTAACCCGGCAGCGGCAACCACAAGGCCAAGGGCTGTGTAGGTCAACGCCATGCCCTGCACATAAATAAAGGCCAACAGCAGGGCGCGGGCGGTGGAAAGCCGTTGCTTACCGCCCAGCACGATGCCAGAGATGAGCGGATACATCGGCAGCACGCACGGCGTAAAGGCAATGCCGATACCGATCAGCAAGGCCCACAGCGCGGAGAACGGAAGGTCTGACGCGGCTTCACTTTTACCGCTCTCCCCAGAGGGGAGAGGGGAGAAAGCGGCGGCAGCCTTAACTTCGCTGAGCGGAACGACCTTCGTTTCAGGCGGATAGCAGAATCCCGCGTCCGCGCACCCCTGATAGGTCACCGTCAGGGTCGCACCTTTATCCGCCTGATTCACCGTAACAGGCACGCTCAGGCGCTGGCGGTAGATTTCACTCTTGCCGTAGAACTCGTCCTCATGCCACTCGCCAGAGGGCATCTGTAAAGCGCCCACGCTGGCCTGAGCAGGTGTAATGCTTACCTGCTTGCGATAGAGGTAATAACCCTCTTTCACCTGCCAGTTGAGCGTAAGGTCATGCTGGTTTTGCTGAAAATCGAAAACGAAAGCCTGGTCGGCAGGGATGAAGTTCGAACGGCCGGGCGCGTCAAACAACCCGGCAAAAGCTGACGTGCTGCACAGCAGCAGGATCAGCGTAAGGAAGCGTTGAGCCATGAGAGATAGTCGTTATCGCCATGAACCACTGGCAGGACCAGCAGCTCCGGGGTTTGGTAAGGATGATGAGATTTGAGGCAGTCCAGGAGAGCCTGCTGATTCGCCAGATTGGTTTTGAGCAACATCTGAACTTCGTACTCTTGCTCCAGCTTACCTTCCCAATAGTAAAGAGAGGTAGCGCCGGGGAGGAGCGTCACGCAGGCAGCCAGTTTTTCGGCCAGCACTTTGGCGGCGAGATCCTGGGCAGAGGCTTCATCAGGGGCGGTACACAGTACGACAACAGCATCAGGCGTGTTCACAAGTCGACCTCCTCATCACGAAAGTCTTCACTATATCACGCAAGGCGATTGGTCATTAATGAAACGGGCCGCAGAGCGGCCCGATTTTAACTATTTTTACAACCACTCATCGTTTACAGCACCACGCCGCCAATGATAAAGCCGAGGATCACGCAAAGCGAAATGGCAACCACGCCCGGGATCAGGAACGCATGGTTAAACACATACTTACCGATACGGGTTGAGCCTGTGTCGTCCATCTCCACCGCCGCCAGCAGGGTTGGGTAGGTTGGCAGAACGAACAGGGCAGAAACCGCCGCGAAAGAGGCAATCGCCGTCAGCGGGGTAACGCCCAGCATCAGTGCCGCAGGCATCAGCGCTTTGGTGGTCGCCGCCTGGGAGTAAAGCAGGGTAGCGGCAAAGAACAGCACCACCGCCAGCAGCCACGGATAGTTGTGCAGCAGGTCGCCTGCTACGGTCTGAATGTCGCTGATGTGCGCTTTCACGAAGGTATCACCGAGCCACGCCACACCCAGCACGCACACGCAGGCGCTCATACCGGATTTGAAGGTGCTGGCGTTCAGCACTTCGCTGGTGTCGATTTTACAGGTGATGCTAATCAGTGTTGCGATGGTCAGCATGAACACCACAATCGCTTCGTTACGCGGCAGGACCGGGTTCTGGATCAGGCCCACGGTATCGCTGATGGCGGTCGCATAGAACATGACGGCGACAATCCCAATCAGGAACAGTAGCACGGAGCGCTTCGCATGTGGCTTCAGCTCGAAGACCTGGCTGCCGCGCAGGCTCACTTCACCTTTTGCCAGACGCTCCTGATAAACCGGATCGTCTTTCAGTTCAGCGCCGAGGAAGTTACACAGCACGGCAGTAATCATCACTGCAATCAGCGTCACCGGGATACAGATCGCCAGCAGCGTCAGGTAGCTCACGCCCATCGGTTCAAGGATACCGGCGAAGAAGACCACCGCAGCGGAAATCGGCGAGGCGGTAATCGCAATCTGGGACGCGACGACGGCAATAGAGAGCGGACGAGACGGACGGATACCCTGCTCTTTCGCCACTTCGGTAATCACCGGCAGCGTGGAGAAGGCGGTGTGGCCCGTACCGGCGAGAATGGTCATAAACCAGGTCACCAGCGGGGCAAGGAAGGTAATGTATTTTGGATGGCGGCGCAGCATACGCTCCGCCAGGCTCACCAGGTAGTCCATACCGCCTGCCACCTGCATGGCGGCGATAGCGGCAATAACGGCCATGATGATTTCGATAACGTCAAACGGGATTGCGCCGGGTTTAATCTGAAAGATAAGGGTAAGAACGAGCACCCCGAGACCACCAGCAAAACCGATGCCGATACCCCCGAGTCTTGCTCCCAAATAAATCGCCAACAAGACGATGACGAGTTCTGCTCCAAACATAAGGACCTTCCTTGCTTATTAACAAGTTGATATTGAATTGTTGTATTTCGGTAACGCCTAAAAAGAAAAAAGGCACGTCACAAGTGACGTGCCTTAAGAAGCCTAGCCTGAACGGTTACTGTTCGCTTTCATCGGTATATCGTTTTGCTTTATATGCCGGGTGCATCAGGTTCTGGGCCGAGAAGATATCGTCCAGCTCCGCTTCGGTCAACAGCCCGCGCTCCAGCACCACTTCACGTACGCTCTTACCGGTTTCGGCACAAATCTTACCGACGATGTCACCGTTGTGGTGACCGATGAACGGGTTGAGGTAGGTGACGATCCCGATGGAGTTATAGACATAACCCTCACAGATTTCTTTATTCGCTGTGATGCCGTTAATGCATTTTTCCAGCAGGTTGTAGCAGGCGTTGGTCAGGATGTGGATAGATTCAAACATCGCCTGGCCAATCACTGGCTCCATCACGTTCAGCTGCAGCTGACCCGCTTCAGAGGCCATGGTCACGGTTGTATCGTTACCGATGACTTTGAAGCAAACCTGATTCACCACTTCTGGCACAACCGGGTTCACCTTGGCCGGCATGATGGACGAACCCGCCTGCAGCTCTGGCAGGTTGATTTCGTTCAGGCCAGCGCGCGGACCGGAGGAAAGCAGGCGCAGGTCGTTACAGATTTTGGACAGTTTCACTGCCAGACGTTTCAGGGCGCTGTGTACCATGACGTAGGCGCCGCAGTCGGAGGTCGCTTCAATCAGGTCTTCTGCAGGCACAACCGGCAGGTTAGAGACTTCAGCCAGCTTCTGTACCGCCAGCTGCTGATAGCCATCCGGGGTGTTCAGACGTGTACCGATGGCGGTTGCGCCCAGGTTCACTTCCAGCAGCAGCTCGGAGGTGCGCAGCAGGTTTTTGGTCTCTTCGTTAAGCAGCACGTTAAACGCGTGGAATTCCTGGCCGAGGGTCATCGGCACCGCGTCCTGCAGCTGGGTACGACCCATTTTCAGGATGTCCTGGAACTCAACCGCTTTACGCTGGAAGCCATCACCCAGTTGGTTGATCGCATCCACCAGTTTCACTACAGAGGCATACACCGCGATACGGAAGCCGGTAGGGTAAGCGTCGTTGGTGGACTGGCATTTGTTAACGTGGTCGTTCGGGTTAAGGTACTGGTATTCACCTTTCTGGTGACCCATCAGCTCCAGGCCAATGTTTGCCAGTACTTCGTTGGTATTCATGTTGACGGAGGTGCCCGCGCCGCCCTGATAGACGTCAACCGGGAACTGGTCCATGCATTTGCCGTTGTTCAGCACTTCATCGCAGGCTGCGATAATCGCATTTGCCGCGCTTTTAGGAATGGTTTGCAGCTCTTTGTTGGCCAGGGCTGCGGCTTTCTTCACCATCACCATGCCACGGACAAACTCAGGGATGTCGCTGATTTTGCTGTTGCTGATGTAGAAGTTTTCAATCGCTCTCAGAGTGTGAACACCGTAGTAGGCATCCGCTGGAACTTCCCTGGTACCCAACAAGTCTTCTTCGATACGAATGTTGTTTAACATGTGAACCTTCTTTTCAAGCTGCCGATGGATTGTACTAAACACACAGTATTTATGTGGTTTTGAATATTTTCTGGCCGACGATTATTCCCTCAATCAGCCAGATGTTCGAGATCATATGCTGATGATAGCGAATTGCCGTAAGCTGGATCACTTATTATCGAGCCGATTCCATGATAATTATTAATCTGTGAAATGGGTCACCGCTTTAATATTTCCAAAAAAAATATCCGTGCAAACTGATTGAATTTTCGCTAACCGTCACCATCTCATACAAACGCGCGTCGCGAACACATTCAGACAGGGGCCCGCCGGCCCTTGCCACACAGGAGATGCCAGTGCGCTGGATACCGTTTATTGCTTTCTTTCTCTATGTTTACATTGAGATTTCCATTTTCATCCAGGTTGCCCATGTGCTGGGCGTCCTGCTGACGCTGATTCTGGTGATTTTCACCTCCGTCATCGGCATGTCGCTGGTGCGTAATCAGGGTTTCAAAAATTTCCTGTTAATGCAGGAGAAGATGGCCGCAGGCGAAAGCCCGGCAGCGGAGATGATCAAAAGCGTATCGCTGATTATTGCGGGGCTGCTGCTGATCCTGCCGGGGTTCTTCACCGACTTCCTCGGCCTTCTGTTGCTTCTGCCGCCGGTGCAAAAGCACCTGACCATGAAGCTGCTGCCGCATCTGCGCTTTAACCGTATGCCTGGCGGTGGGTTCAGCACCGGGCCAGGCGATACCTTTGAAGGGGAATATCAGCGTAAAGATGAACAGCACGACCGTTTAGACCATAAAGACGATCGGTGATAGATTTGCCCGGTGGCGCTTCGCTTACCGGGCGCTACTGGTGCGCATCGCGCTTCGGTAAAAACAGCCACAGTCCTGCCAGCATGACAATCGCGTACAGACTCTTCCATCCCACCATCGCCAGCAACAGCAGGCAAAGCCCACCCCCGATGACCGCCAGTGTTTTATAGCGACCTTGCAGCAAACGACATCCCGCCAGCATGCACAGCAGGTAGATCATAATGAAAATGCCGTTGGCGTAGACGATCAGCGCGTCCAGATTGATCTTCAGTGCGTAAATACACAGCGTGCTCAACACGCAGCAGCCCAGCACGGCATTCAGGGCATTCAGCGGAAGCTGGCGTTTAGACAGGCGCGCGAGGCGATTCTCAGGTTTGTCGAGCGCCTGCGACCACACCAGCCGGGCAAAGCTCTGGATATAAATGTTGAGGCTGGCAAAACAGGCCAGATAGCCGATGACGCAGGCGATCCACAGCGCCTTCACACCAAACAGATTAACCACGATACCCGGCAGCGATGCCGCGGCGGCGAGATCCGCGCCGAACGCGTGGAAGTGCAACACCAGCACGGTACACGCCCAGTAGACCGTGCCTGCCAGCAGCAGGCCTATCATCAGCGCCCGGGGGAAATCGCGCTCAGGCTGCTTAAATTCAGAGGCAAGATGGGCAAAGGCTTCCAGACCCACAAAACACCAGAACATGACGGAGAGCGCGGCGAAAAGCTGTGAATGATCGACGTCTGTCACCGCCGGGAAGGGAATTTCCTTGATTGTGATATCGCCCGCCCACCAGATAGCGGCAACGAGCGCGACAATCAGCACCGCAACCAGCGTCTGCAGGTTGGCGCTGGAGCGGGCTCCGCGAGAGCCCACCCACCAGACGATAGCCAGCGTGCCCAACTCAGCCAGCAATAACTGCTCGTTATGCCAGCCAAACAGCGCCTGACCAAAGCCGGTCGCAATATGCAATGCCGCAGGAAGGCCAACCGGAATGACGGAGAGAAACAGCCAGCCGGTGACACGCTGCAGCCGCGGCCCTAAGGCCAGGCCGACAAAGTGCGCCACGCCGCCCGCGCTGGGGAAATGCCTCCCCAGGATGGCAAACACAATGGCTATCGGGAAAACCAGTACAATCAGCGCTGGCCACGCCCACAGGCTATTATTTCCCGCGACCAGCGCCGCCAGTGCCGGTACGGCAAACACGCCCGTACCTAACAAGGAGGTTGAGAGCAGGCCAACGCCCTGCGCCAGCCCTAACTCCTGCTTGAGTCCACTCATTGACATCGCCCTGCCAGTACCAAAAGAGAGGCGATGGTAACACTTTCGCAAATTTTTTTTTCAACTCCCCCTTGAAGGGGTAAAAAGCTATCCCCATCTCTCAGGGCACTAGTCGGAAAACCGCTTGCGGGCCGGCGTCATCCATAACTGATAATGACTTTCTCAAAGGAGAGCTATCAATGAGTATTCGTCCGTTACATGATCGTGTGATCGTCAAACGTAAAGAAGTTGAAACCAAGTCTGCTGGCGGCATCGTTCTGACCGGTTCTGCAGCAGCCAAATCAACGCGTGGCGAAATCATCGCTGTCGGTAAGGGCCGCATCCTGGAAAACGGAACTGTGCAGCCGCTGGACGTTAAAGTTGGTGACATCGTAATTTTCAACGATGGCTACGGCGTGAAATCCGAGAAGATCGACAATGAAGAAGTGTTGATCATGTCCGAGAGCGACATTCTGGCAATTGTTGAAGCGTAATTTACGCACGAGAATTTGAGGAAATAAGAACATGGCAGCTAAAGACGTAAAATTCGGTAACGACGCTCGTGTAAAAATGCTCCGCGGCGTAAACGTACTGGCAGATGCAGTTAAAGTGACCCTGGGCCCGAAAGGCCGTAACGTAGTGCTGGATAAATCCTTCGGCGCGCCAACCATCACCAAAGATGGTGTTTCTGTAGCACGTGAAATCGAGCTGGAAGACAAGTTCGAAAACATGGGCGCGCAGATGGTGAAAGAAGTTGCCTCTAAAGCGAACGACGCTGCAGGCGACGGTACCACCACCGCGACCGTTCTGGCGCAGGCTATCATCACTGAAGGTCTGAAAGCCGTTGCTGCGGGCATGAACCCAATGGATCTGAAACGTGGTATCGACAAAGCTGTCGCCTCCGCTGTTGAAGAACTGAAAGCGCTGTCCGTACCGTGCTCTGACTCTAAAGCCATTGCTCAGGTTGGTACCATCTCCGCTAACTCCGACGAAACCGTAGGTAAACTGATCGCAGAAGCGATGGATAAAGTCGGTAAAGAAGGCGTGATCACCGTTGAAGACGGTACCGGTCTGGAAGACGAACTGGACGTGGTTGAAGGTATGCAGTTCGACCGCGGTTACCTGTCCCCATACTTCATCAACAAGCCAGAGACTGGCGCTGTTGAGCTGGAAAGCCCGTTCATCCTGCTGGCTGACAAGAAAATCTCCAACATCCGCGAAATGCTGCCAGTGCTGGAAGCCGTTGCTAAAGCAGGCAAACCGCTGGTTATCATCGCTGAAGACGTTGAAGGCGAAGCGCTGGCAACTCTGGTGGTTAACACCATGCGCGGCATCGTGAAAGTGGCTGCTGTTAAAGCACCTGGCTTCGGCGATCGCCGTAAAGCGATGCTGCAGGATATCGCTACTCTGACCGGCGGTACCGTGATCTCTGAAGAGATCGGTATGGAGCTGGAAAAAGCGACCCTGGAAGACCTGGGCCAGGCGAAACGCGTTGTGATCAACAAAGACACCACCACCATCATCGATGGCGTGGGTGAAGAAGCCGCTATTCAGGGCCGCGTGGGTCAGATCCGTAAGCAGATCGAAGAAGCGACTTCCGATTACGACCGTGAAAAACTGCAGGAGCGCGTAGCGAAACTGGCTGGCGGCGTTGCGGTAATTAAAGTCGGTGCGGCGACCGAAGTTGAAATGAAAGAGAAAAAAGCACGCGTTGACGATGCCCTGCACGCGACCCGTGCTGCGGTAGAAGAAGGCGTGGTTGCGGGTGGTGGCGTTGCGCTGGTGCGCGTGGCCGCTAAACTGGCTGGCCTGACCGCTCAGAACGAAGATCAGAACGTGGGTATCAAAGTTGCGCTGCGCGCAATGGAAGCGCCTCTGCGTCAGATCGTGTCCAACGCCGGTGAAGAGCCATCTGTTGTGGCGAACAACGTTAAAGCGGGCGAAGGTAACTACGGTTACAACGCGGCAACCGAAGAATACGGCAACATGATCGACTTCGGTATCCTGGACCCAACTAAAGTAACCCGTTCTGCTCTGCAGTACGCGGCCTCTGTTGCTGGTCTGATGATCACCACCGAGTGCATGGTGACCGACCTGCCAAAAGGCGATGCGCCTGACTTAGGTGCTGCTGGTATGGGCGGCATGGGCGGAATGGGCGGCATGATGTAATCGTGCGCTCTACGTCGTAGAATGTGAAAAACCCCCGGGCAGAAATGCTCGGGGGTTTTTCTTTTGGTCATCTTTTAGGTATAAGATTTACACACGGACAACTACTGTCCAGCTTATTGAAAACGAGGAATAACATGCGCGTAAAAGTCTGTGCAGGGATTGTAGGGGCAGCATTGCTGCTGGCGGGTTGTAGCTCCAGCAATGAGCTGTCGGCAGCGGGCCAGGGCGTTCGCTTTGTGGAAGATAAGCCTGGCAGTGAATGCCAGCTGTTAGGCACGGCAACCGGTGAGCAAAGCAACTGGATGTCTGGTCAGCATGGCGAAGAAGGTGGCTCTATGCGCGGTGCGGCGAATGCCCTGCGTAACCAGGCTGCGGCAATGGGTGGCAACGTGATTTACGGCGTGAGCAGCCCAACGCAGAGTATGCTGTCCAGCTTCGTCCCGACCGCCAGCCAGATGAACGGCCAGGTCTACAAGTGCCCGAACTGATTGCCTTTTTCCCTCTCCCTGTGGGAGAGGGTTAGGGTGAGGGGAAACTAGTGCTGCCGCAGCTGCAAATCCAGCGGCGTCTTGCTCGGCTCTCCGCCAATCTCGCGTGCCAGCTTCGGCACCATATAGCCTGAAACCAGCGTTAACAGTTCGCGCATAATCTGCCGGGCTTCTTCGTCCGTCACCATGAAATGGGCCGCGCCCTGAACGCGATCCAGCACGTGCAGGTAATAGGGCATCACGCCCGCATCAAACAGGGCATTGCTCAGATCGGCCAGCACGCGGGCGCTGTCATTGACGCCGCGCAGCAGCACGCTCTGGTTCAGCAGCGTCACGCCCGCTTTACGCAGTCGCGCCATCGCCGCGCGAAACGCATCGTCAATTTCGTTCGCGTGGTTAATATGGTTCACCAGCAGCACCTGCAATCGGGACTGCTCCAGGCGTGACACCAGGCCGTCCGTGATACGTGCCGGAATAACAATCGGTAAACGGCTGTGAATGCGCAGGCGCTTAATGTGCGGGATGGCTTCAAGCTGAGTCAGCAGCCAGTCCAGCTCATGATCTTTTGCCATCAGCGGGTCGCCGCCGGAAAAAATAATCTCATCCAGCTCCGGATGGGCGGCGATATAGTCCAGCGCGACCTGCCAGTTGCGTTTATTGCCCTGGTTTTCGGCATAAGGGAAGTGCCGACGGAAGCAATAACGACAATTTACCGCACAGCCGCCTTTTACCAGCAGCAGGGCGCGGTTGAGATATTTGTGCAGTAAACCGGGCACCACGCTGTTCTGCTCTTCCAGCGGATCGGTGCTATAACCCGGCGCGGTGACAAACTCATCCTGCGAAGTAAGCGTTTGTTTTAATAGCGGATCGTCGGGATTGCCTTTCTCCATCCGCGCCACAAACGCGCGGGGAACGCGCAGGGCGAATAGGCGCTTTGCCTCGCGGCCTGCAAGCAACTCTGGGTGCTGATCGAGGTCTAAAAGACGCAGCAATTCATCAGGACTGGTGATTACATCGGCAAGTTGCGATAACCAATCTTCTCTGGACGGGGTGTTTAGGGTTACAATATGCGCCATTTTGTGGCTTAGCTACCAGTTAACAAATTTAGAGGGCCTTATGGCAACGTACTATAGCAACGATTTTCGTGCTGGTCTTAAAATCATGATGGACGGCGAACCGTACGCGGTTGAAGCCAGCGAATTCGTTAAACCAGGTAAAGGCCAGGCATTCGCACGCGTTAAGCTGCGCCGTCTGCTGACCGGTACCCGTGTTGAGAAAACCTTCAAGTCTACTGACTCCGCTGAAGGCGCTGATGTTGTTGATATGAACCTGACCTATCTGTACAACGACGGTGAGTTCTATCATTTCATGAACAACTCCACTTTCGAACAGCTGTCTGCTGATGAGAAAGCGGTAGGTGACAGCGCTAAATGGCTGCTGGATCAGGCTGAGTGCATCGTGACCCTGTGGAACGGTCAGCCTATCGCTGTGACCCCACCAAACTTCGTAGAACTGGAAATCGTTGAAACCGATCCAGGTCTGAAAGGTGATACCGCAGGTACCGGCGGTAAACCAGCCAAACTGTCTACCGGCGCCGTGGTTAAAGTGCCACTGTTCGTACAGACTGGCGAAGTGATCAAAGTGGATACCCGCTCCGGCGAATACGTGTCCCGCGTGAAGTAATTTACGTATGATTGAAGGCGCAGCGCCCGCTGCGCCTGATTCTTGCAGGCAGGGATGATGAAACGTACCGTTAAAATTCTGCTTCTGTTAGCGCTTTCCTGCGCATTGCTTTCCGGCTGTAACACCACGCGTGGAATGGGACAAGACATCCAGGATCTCGGTCATATCATTTCTCACGCCGCCAGCTAAGTTCGTCTAATTTTCCTAAAAATGCGTCCTTTTCCGTCAACCGGCGGGATCTTGTCTATTCTTAAGTTGCTATACACAAAACAACTTTGGCTATAAAAGGAAGATATTATGGTTAAGAAGACAATTGCAGCGATCTTTTCAGTCCTGGTACTTTCTTCAGTGTTAACGGCCTGTAATACCACGCGTGGCGTCGGTCAGGATATTTCTGAAGGTGGTAGCGCAATCTCTGGTGCAGCAACAAAAGCTCAGCAGTAATGAATAAACGGTACGGGACCAGCCGGGTTTCGTACCGTCAGCTTTCCGATTCCTGCAGGGATAAAAACGGAGAAAAACGCGTATCCATATGCAATTTCATGCGGATATTGCGTTTATAGGTATAGACCGTTTTTCCATTGATACTCAGGTGAGCGGCAATTTTTTGATTGCTCGCGCCGTCCATCCACAATGTCAGCACTTTCTCTTCCTGCCGGGTCAGCAAGGGGGCGGCCGCCGCTGGCCTTTCTGCGCATGAGCGCGAGATCAATGCGTCGTTGATAACCGTTGCCACTTCTTCGAGACTGGCGTTTTTCAACAACGACGACCACACCGGGAACTGTCCGAGCCAGTCTGTCATGCCGCTGTCCTCTCCCGATTGCAGCAAAATAAACGGTAAGCGTTCACTGGCGTTAAGCAGAGAAGAAAGCTGCTGAAAATGGTGAATGTCCTGCCTGAAGCCGTACAGGTCAGCAATAACCAGCGTAGGTTTCCATTGCAGAATGTGTTCTCTGGCAAGAAACAGATTATTCAGCCCGGTCACAACGTAGTGTCCCGGGAACAAACCGGAATGATTGAGCCATGCTTCAAACCCCGTGCGGGTGAAGTGACAACGGTCAATCAAAAGAATTTTGAACATATTTTATTCGCAGTCGGCTAGTGGTTTGGCTTCCTGCCATCAGAAAGCACATCATCATAGAGAAGTCGGATGAGTGCTAAAAGCCGGAACTCCGCGCCATACTGCGGCTATTTCTTGCCTTAACGTGTTCAGCAAAAAATGATTGAAAAAAAATAGCACGCTAACCACAATAGGTGGCGTAATCTCTGCCTTACGGGACGACCCGTAAGCGTTTCTTTCACCGGGGACGGCCCCAACTTGTATTAAGTTAAGGAGCCTGACATGTCCTGGATCATTCTTTTTATTGCTGGCCTGCTCGAAGTGGTATGGGCGATTGGTCTCAAGTACACCCACGGATTTACCCGCCTGACGCCCAGCGTCATTACCGTTACCGCCATGATAGTCAGTATCGTTCTGTTATCCTGGGCGATGCGCTCTCTGCCTGTGGGAACGGCTTATGCCGTCTGGACGGGTATTGGCGCGGTGGGTGCCGCTATCACCGGCATTTTGCTGCTGGGAGAGTCAGCGAGTCTGGCGCGTATCGCCAGCCTCGCCTTGATTGTGGCCGGGATCGTTGGGCTGAAGCTCAGCACCCATTAATGGGGTTGTTTCACCCAGATAAGTTTTGACACATCAAACCCTTGCCGGGTCGCGACGTCCAGCATCTGCTGCTTCATTTCTGGTGAAAGTGTTGGCGTGCGGGAAAGTATCCATAGATAGTCGCGATCCGGCCCGCAGACCAGCGCGTGACGGTACTCTCTGTCGAGCGCGATCACGTTATAGCCGCCATAAAACGGGCCAAAGAACGAGACTTTAAGCGCGGCCCGCCGCGGGTCGCCCGTGAAGTACGCTTTCCCAATCGACTGTTGCCACATCTCCCGGTCGGGGTTATAGCCCCGGTTGATCACCTGAATACCGCCATCATCCATCGGGCTGTAATTCGCAGTGACCTTCTCTAAGCCCTGCTCAAACCGGTGGTCGAGGCGCGCGATTTCATACCATGTTCCAAGGAAGCGTTGTGCATCAAAAGGCGTGACGACGGTAACGCCAGGCGGTGGGGTAGGGGAACTGCAGGCAACCACTAAAAACGCGGCTGTCACCGCGGCGATAACAGGCAAAATGCGCATAGGAGTTTCCTTACTGTTTTTTGTTAAGTGTAGATGACGGCAAGGAAAATGTGGTTTTTGTACGGCGTCACACCGTGGATTTTGTAGGCCGGGTAAGGCGAAGCCGCCACCCGGCAATGTTTTACTGCAGCGCGTCGAGGATGCGGTATGCCGCATCAACGCGTGCAGGGTTCGGATAGCTTTTATTTGCCAGCATCACAATGCCGAGCTGCTTTTCAGGTATAAAGGCCACGTAGCTGCCAAATCCGCCGGTAGAGCCTGTTTTATGAACCCAGGAGGCCTTAACCGGCGGTGCCGGAGGATTTACTTCTCTCGCAGGCAACGGTGCCAGCGCCACCTTATTGTCGCTACCTTCAACTACGGTTTTGGCATCGACCGGCCAGTTAAGCATTTCCCAGCCTAACCCCTGATACATGGCCCCCACGCGCCAGTAGCGAGACTGCGCCAGGGCAATGCCTTGCCTGAGTGAAGTATCCTGAAGGGAGTCAGGCTCCATGTTCACCATCACCCAGCTCGCCATATCCTTCACGTTAGTTTTTACGCCATAGGCTTCCGCGTCGAGCATGCCTGGCGAAACGTGGACCGCTTTACCGTCACGGTATCCCCAGGCGTAATGCGCCTCTTCCGCTTTCGGAACGTTAATCCACGTATGGTCCAGCTTGAGCGGCTTAAAGACCCGCGCCGTTATGGCCTGCTCATAGCTCATGCCGGAAGGTTTGACCGCCAGCGCGCCAAAAAGACCAATGCTGGTATTGGCATAAAGACGCGTGGTGCCCGGCTTCCACTTCGGCTGCCAGTTTTGATAAAAGCGCAGCAGGGAGGCGGTATCCGTGACCTCATCCGGCACCTGCAACGGCAGACCGCCTGCGGTATAGGTTGCCAGATCCAGCATGCGAATCCCCTGCCACTGCTTGCCCGTCAGCTCAGGCCAGTACTTTGTCACCGGATCGCCGAGCGATATTTCACCGCGAGCAATGGCATCGCCACCCAGTACGCCGGTGAAGGTTTTACTTATAGAGCCCAGTTCGAACAAGGTTTGTGGGGTGACAGGTTTGTTTGCCGCAACATCGGCTTTACCGAAGGTAAAGTAGTGCGGCTGACCCTGATAAATCACCGCCACCGCCATACCCGGGATGGCCTGCGCTTTCATCAACGGCGTAACGGTACGTTCCACCACCTCAGCCAGCTGTTTTTCTGACATCGGTGCAGCCAATACCGAGCAGGCGGTGCTGAGCAGCAGGGCACAGCTTAGGGATTTTTTCATCATCAGTTATCTTCCGTAATAGCGGTTCAAGGGAGTGTCCGGGCCCGTCAGACCGCTGTAGTCTGTTGGATTTGACTATGGCTGACAAACGGTTAAATTTAGCATTAGCTGTTAATTTTTCTAACGGACGAGACTATGACGCGCAGCTATCTTCCTCTTAATTCCCTGCGGGCGTTTGAAGCTGCTGCCAGGCACCTCAGTTTTACGCATGCCGCTATCGAGCTGAACGTCACCCATTCCGCGATTAGCCAGCACGTAAAGGCGCTGGAGCAGCACCTTAATTGCCAGCTGTTTGTCCGCGTTTCGCGCGGGCTGATGTTGACCACCGAAGGCGAGAATTTGCTGCCGGTGCTGAATGACTCGTTCGATCGTATCGCCGGAATGTTGGATCGCTTTGCCAGCCAGCGTGCTCAGGAGAAGCTCAAAATAGGTGTGGTAGGGACCTTTGCCACGGGTGTTTTATTCTCAGAGCTCGCGGACTTTCGCCGCTGCTATCCGCATATTGATCTTCAGCTTTCCACCCATAACAATCGCGTCGATCCGGCGGCTGAAGGGCTTGATTACACCATTCGCTACGGTGGCGGCGCGTGGCATGGAACCGATGCTGAATTTCTTTGCGCCGCGCCGCTGTCTGCGCTCTGTACACCCGATATTGCCTCTTGCCTGAAAAGCCCGGCAGATATCCTGAAGTTTACCCTGCTTCGCTCCTACCGACGCGACGAGTGGGCTGCGTGGATGCAGGCAGCGGGTGAACATCCTCCCTCGCCGACGCACCGGGTGATGGTGTTTGACTCGTCCGTGACCATGCTGGAAGCGGCTCAGGCAGGCGTCGGGATTGCCATTGCGCCTGTCGACATGTTTACCCATTTACTCAGCAGCGAGCGCATCGTGCAGCCGTTTGCAACGCAGATTGACCTCGGCAGCTACTGGCTGACAAGACTACAGTCACGGACAGAAACGCCCGCAATGCGCGAGTTTGCCCAGTGGCTGGTGGGAAAGATGCAGAAATAAAAGGCCCGCCGGATGGCGGGCCAGAAGCGTCAGATGGTGACCACGGCAATCAGCGTCACCACGGTCAGGATGGTCGCCAGACCGTAGAACACCCATTTACCGCTCGGGACATGGATTTTCAGGTCATGCATCGCATGGTGAATACGGTGCAGACCACACCACAGCGGCAGGACGATCATCAGGAAGATGAACACGCGACCGATAAAGCTGCCCGCGAACGCCAGTACGCGCTCGTAGCTCAGCGCATCGCCCGGGAACAGCCCCAGCGGCAGCATAATGCCGACCAGCAGGATGATGACGGGGGCGATGATGGCGCTCCACATGCCGCCTGCGCCAAACAGGCCCCAGAAGACCGGCTCGTCAGAACGTTTTGGATTTGGATTGATCACAGGTGTCTCCTTACCAGAACAGTGCGACAAACAGAATGACCACAGTGACCAGAATCGTCACCGCCCAGAGCCCTTTAATCACCGGTTCTGGCCCCATTTTTTCGTCTTTAACGATGATGTTCGCCGCTTTTGGCGCCAGTTCAAACCACGTTTTGGTATGAAGCAGCGCGGCCGCGAGCACGATCAGGTTCAGCACAACGATGATCGGGTTTTGCAGAAAACCGACAAAGTTGGCCCAGGTTTCCGGACCGTGCTTGAGGGCAAAAACGCCGTACATCAGCTCAAGGCTGAACCAGACCGCCGGTACCGCCGTGCCTTCACGCAGCATATAGAAGCGATAAAACGGCAGGTTTTTCCACCAGGTGGACGGCATTGGCCGCACATAGGCTTTGCGTTTAGTCGTCATCATGCACTCCTTAGCGTGGTTTCAGGGTAGCGATAAGAAAGTCTTTCGAGCTTTCCACTTTACCCTGCTGAATAGCGGCGGCCGGGTCGACGTGCTTCGGACAGACTTCGGAGCAGTAGCCCACAAAGGTACAGCTCCAGACGCCGTTCTGGCTGTTAAGCTGCGCCATACGTTCTTTTTTACCGTGGTCGCGGCTGTCCTCGTTATAGCGGTGCGCCAGGGTAATGGCGGCCGGGCCGATGAACTCCTTGTTCAGGCCAAACTGTGGACAGGCGGCGTAGCAAAGACCGCAGTTGATGCAGCCGGAGAACTGATGGTATTTCGCCATCTGCGCCGGGGTCTGGGTGTTTGGCCCCTGATCCGGCGTGCGTGGGTTACCAATGATATACGGCTTAATGGCTTCCAGGCTTTCGATAAAGTGGGTCATATCGACCACCAGATCGCGTTCAATCGGGAAGTTGCCCAGCGCTTCGACCTTAATACCTTTAGTGTACTCGCGCAGGAAGGTCTTACAGGCCAGCTTCGGCACCTTGTTGACCATCATGCCGCAGGAGCCGCAGATCGCCATGCGGCAGGACCAGCGGTAGCTCAGGTCTGGCGCCAGGTTGTCTTTGATATAGCCGAGCGCGTCCAGCAGGGAGGTTTGCTCGTCATAAGGCACTTCATAGAAAGCGCTGTGCGGTGCGGCGTCCACTTCCGGATTGTAGCGCACCACTTCAACTTTCATTTTTTGCATCTCAGCCATTCGCCTTCTCCTTCTTCTCGGCGGCTTCTGCTTCTGCACCGTACACGCGTTTTGCCGGCGGCAGCGTGGTGATTTTCACGTCGCTGTAGTCCAGACGCGTGGTGCCATCCGCATCGCGCCAGGCGAGAGTGTGTTTCAGGAAATTGACGTCGTCACGTTCGGTACAGCCTTCGTCCAGACGCTGGTGGGCCCCACGCGACTCTTTACGCGCCAGCGCAGAGTGCGCCATGCATTCCGCGACGTTCAGACCGTGGCCCAGCTCGATGGTGTAGAGCAGGTCGGTGTTGAATACGCTGGAGGTGTCGGTGATGCGCACGTGCTTGAAGCGCTCCTGCAGTTCCGCCAGCTTGTCGACGGTTTTTTGCATCAGCTCAGGGGTACGGTAGATACCGCAGCCTTCTTCCATCGACAGGCCCATCTCGTCGCGGATCTTAGACCAGTTCTCGTTACCCTCCTGGTTCACCAGATCTTTCAGGCGTTTTTCAACCTCTGCGACCTGCGCATCCAGCGCGGCACCGTTGGCTTCACCTGCGGTTGCCGCCCGCTCCATCGCGCGCTCGCCCGCCATGCGGCCAAAGACCACCAGCTCGGCCAGCGAGTTTGAGCCGAGACGGTTGGCGCCGTGCAGGCCCACGGAGGAACATTCACCGACGGCGAACAAACCCTTAATACGGGTTTCACACTGCTGATCGGTTTCGATCCCGCCCATGGTGTAGTGCGCCGTTGGGCGTACCGGAATCGGCTCTTTCACTGGATCGACGCCGACGTAGGCTTTCGCCAGCTCGCAGATGAACGGCAGACGTTCCAGCAGTTTTTTCTCGCCCAGATGGCGCAGGTCGAGATAGACCACATCGCCGCGCGGCGTGGAGATGGTGTTGCCTTTGCGCCACTCATGCCAGAAAGCCTGAGAGACTTTGTCACGCGGGCCGAGCTCCATGTACTTGTTCTTCGGCTCGCCGAGCGGGGTTTCCGGACCCATGCCGTAATCCTGCAGGTAGCGGTAGCCGTTTTTGTTGACCAGAATACCGCCTTCACCACGGCAGCCTTCCGTCATCAGAATGCCGGATCCAGGCAGACCGGTTGGGTGATACTGCACGAATTCCATATCGCGCAGCGGCACGCCGTGGCTGAGCGCCATACCCATACCGTCGCCGGTAACGATGCCGCCGTTGGTGTTATAACGATAAACGCGGCCCGCACCGCCCGTCGCCATCACCACCGCATTGGCGCGGATCTGGACGAGCGTGCCTTCCATCATATTCATCGCCACCAGGCCGCGCGCGTGTCCATCATCCACCAGAATGTCGAGGACGAAATGCTCATCGAAGCGCTGAATTTGTGGGAACTGAAGGGAGGTCTGGAACAGGGTGTGCAGCATGTGGAAGCCGGTCTTATCGGCAGCGAACCAGGTGCGTTCGATCTTCATGCCGCCGAAGCGGCGAACGTTGACGCTGCCGTCCGGACGGCGGCTCCACGGGCAACCCCACTGCTCAAGCTGGGTCATCTCCGTTGGACAATGGTGCACAAAGTAGTCAACGACATCCTGTTCACAAAGCCAGTCGCCCCCTGCAACCGTGTCGTGGAAATGGTATTCAAAGCTGTCATGATCCTGCGCAACGGCGGCGGACCCTCCTTCTGCGGCCACCGTGTGGCTGCGCATTGGATAGACTTTTGAAATCAATGCGATTTTAGCGTTGGGATTAGCTTGCGCTGCAGCAATCGCAGCACGTAATCCAGCCCCGCCAGCGCCTATTACGGCAAGATCGGCCTGAAAAGTTTGCACGACATTCCTCCAGATTTTTGTTATTTCGCAACGCGACAAACTAAAGGTAGTTCACCCGTCCAAAAGGACGATTGCGAAAGCGTTTCCACTGCTCCTTTATGGGTAAAACAGTATAACCGTGTAGATGTCAGGGAAATTTGACGTGTTCGATTTTTTTGCTGTTCTGTCCGGCGATTTATCATGAAGATTGATGAAATACGTCACGCAATTGTTCACCTAAATGAAATGCGCTTTTTTACTGCGCAAAATTTGTCTCTGTCCCTGCTAACGAGTAGACTTCGTGCCCTTGTCTGAAATCGGAGAACAACTCATGAGCGAAACGGCCACCTGGGAGCCGAGCGCATCCATCCCTAATCTGTTAAAACGCGCTGCAATTATGACGGAGATTCGCCGTTTCTTTGCCGACCGCGGCGTCCTGGAGGTGGAAACCCCGTGCATGAGTCAGGCAACGGTAACGGATATTCATCTGGTCCCGTTTGAAACCCGTTTTGTTGGCCCCGGCCACTCTCAGGGCATGAATTTGTATCTGATGACCAGCCCGGAATACCATATGAAACGCCTGCTGGCGGCGGGGTGTGGTCCGGTCTATCAGCTGTGCCGCAGTTTCCGTAATGAAGAGATGGGGCGTCACCACAACCCGGAATTCACCATGCTGGAGTGGTACCGCCCGCATTATGATATGTACCGCCTGATGAATGAGGTGGACGATCTGCTGCAGCAGGTCCTGGACTGCTCGGAAGCCGAAACCCTTTCCTATCAGCAGGCTTTCCAGCGCCATCTGGAAATCGATCCGCTGTCGGCGGACAAAACCCAGCTGCGCGAAGTGGCGGCAAAACTGGATCTGAGCAACGTGGCGGATACCGAAGAGGATCGCGACACGCTGCTGCAGCTGCTGTTCACCTTCGGCGTGGAACCGCAGATTGGCAAAGACCGTCCGACGTTTGTTTATCACTTCCCGGCAAGCCAGGCCTCACTGGCGCAGATCAGTACCGAAGATCATCGTGTCGCAGAGCGTTTTGAGGTCTATTACAAAGGCATCGAGCTGGCGAACGGCTTCCATGAACTGACCGACGCTCGCGAGCAGGCGCAGCGCTTCGAGCAGGATAACCGCAAGCGCGCCGCGCGCGGTCTGCCGCAGCAGCCTATTGATGTTAATCTGCTTGAAGCATTGAAAGCAGGTCTGCCGGATTGCTCCGGCGTGGCGCTGGGTGTTGACCGTCTGGTGATGCTGGCGCTGGGCGCCGAGCAGCTGGGCGATGTGATTGCCTTTACGGTCGATCGCGCTTAAAGAATTGCCGGGTGGCGCTGTCGCTTACCCGGCCTACTCGGTCATTTGGCCCTGCCACATTAAAAACTGCCCTATTATCAATATACGGGTGTTTTTCTTAATTTGGCCTTTATAGCCACAATATTAGTCTGGTCTTCTGCTACCATCCGCGCAGTTTAATTCCGCTTTGGATGGTTCTATGTCCCACTCACTCAAAAAGATGACCCTCACCGGGCTCATCCTGATGATATTTACCTCAGTGTTTGGCTTTGCCAACAGCCCCTCCGCGTTCTATCTGATGGGCTATAGCGCGACGCCGTTTTATATCGTTTCTGCTCTGTTCTTCTTTATCCCGTTTGCGCTGATGATGGCGGAGATGGGCTCGGCTTACCGGAAAGAAGAGGGCGGGATTTACTCATGGATGAATAACAGCGTCGGCCCGCGTTATGCCTTTATCGGTACGTTTATGTGGTTTTCATCCTACGTCGTCTGGATGGTCAGTACGGCCGCTAAAGTCTGGGTGCCGTTCTCGACGTTTGTTTTCGGCGCCGATAAAACCCAGGTCTGGTCGTTAGCCGGGCTGAGCTCCACGCAGGTCGTCGGGATTCTGGCGGTATGCTGGATGGTTGTCGTGACGCTGGTGGCGTCTAAAGGCATCAATAAAATTGCCCGGATTACCGCCGTGGGCGGGATTTCGGTGATGGGATTGAACCTGGTGCTGCTGCTGGTGAGCATCGCTATCCTGTGCCTGAACGGTGGTCACTTCGCGCAGGAGGTTAACTTTGCCTTCTCGCCGAATCCGGGCTACCAGTCCGGGCTCGCCATGCTCTCCTTCGTGGTGTTTGCCATCTTCGCTTACGGCGGTATTGAAGCCGTAGGCGGCCTGGTTGATAAGACGGAAAACCCGGAAAAGAACTTTGCGAAAGGCATTATTTTTGCCGCCATCGTGATTTCCATCGGCTATTCGCTGGCGATTTTCCTCTGGGGGGTCAGCACCAACTGGCAACAGGTGTTGAGCAACAGCACCACCAACCTCGGGAACATCACCTATGTGCTGATGAAAAGCTTGGGGATGACGCTGGGGCAGGCGATGAACCTGACGCCGGATGCGGCGGCAACGCTGGGCATTTGGTTTGCGCGTATTACCGGTCTGTCGATGTTCCTCGCCTATACCGGCGCATTCTTCACGCTGATCTATTCGCCGCTGAAAGCGATTATTCAGGGTACGCCGAAGGCGCTGTGGCCTGCGCGCATGACCCAGCTCAACACGACGGGGATGCCTGCTAACGCGATGTGGATGCAGTGCCTGCTGGTATGTGCGTTCATTCTGCTGGTGTCATTTGGCGGCGATACGGCGTCTGCGTTTTACAACAAGCTGACCCTGATGGCAAACGTGTCGATGACCCTGCCGTACCTGTTCCTGACCCTGGCGTTCCCGTTCTTTAAGGCGAAGCAGGACCTTGAACGTCCGTTTGTGATCTTCAAAACCCGCGCGGCAACGCTGCTGGCCACCACGGTGGTGGTGCTGGTGGTGGCGTTTGCCAACATCTTCACCATTATTCAGCCGGTGATTGAGGCGAACGACTGGAACAGCGCGCTGTGGATGGTGGGCGGCCCTATCTTCTTCTCGCTGCTGGCGATGGGGATTTATGAGAATTACCGTCGACGCGCGATGGCATACGTCGCAGAAGTGGCGTAGCGGGAATATTCCCCTCCCGAAAGGGAGGGGAGACGCGTTACAGACTGCCCGCCGGGCGCGTACGCGCCGCTGACGTCAGCGTTCTTCCCGTTTTACGCCCGTCCAGGCTTTCCAGACGCATCTGGAACGGTGGGAACGGCATATCAATACCGTGCTCGCGGAAGCCCGCCAGAATCAGCTGGTGGATCTCATGGCGCAGCGGCATACGGTGTCCCATTTCGGCGGCGTAGATACGCAGCTCGAAAATCTGGATCCCCTGCTGTAAATCCACAAGGAAGACTTCCGGCGCCGGGTTGTCGATCACCAGCGAGCAGCGCTCAGCGGCGGTGTAGAGGATCTGGGTAACCTCTTCGCTGTTGGCGTCCGACGGTGCCGGCACCGTCAGCACCACACGGGTAACGGAGTCTGACAGCGACCAGTTGATGAACTGCTCGGTAATAAACGCCTTGTTTGGCACGATGATCTCTTTCCGATCCCAGTCGCTGATCGTCGTCGCACGGGTGTTGATCTTCGTGATGCTGCCGGTCAGATCGCGGATCGTGACGGTATCGCCAATACGGATCGGTTTTTCGAACAGAATGATCAGGCCAGAGATGAAGTTGGCGAAGATCTCCTGTAAACCAAAACCTAACCCTACACCGAGCGCTGCCACCAGCCACTGGAGCTTCGAC
Organism: Enterobacter cloacae complex sp. 2015409; assembly: GCF_041365315.1. Classification (NCBI taxonomy): domain Bacteria; kingdom Pseudomonadati; phylum Pseudomonadota; class Gammaproteobacteria; order Enterobacterales; family Enterobacteriaceae; genus Enterobacter; species Enterobacter cloacae complex sp. 2015409. The sequence goes on from NZ_JBFTVM010000002.1 coordinate 23,914, forward strand.
CACTCAATACCGATCATCGAGAAGCCAACCAGCCCGCCAAACAGCATGATCAGATATTTGGTAATGGTCGTGATCGCATAGCCCGTACCCGGCGTCAAATCCAGATGCTGCAGCAGCGCCAGCTCCAGCAGCGCCGGGAAGTTACGCACCAGCTGGGTGGTGATGATCAGCACCAGAATGGCAATCAGCACCGCCCCCAGGGTAATCGGCTCCAGGCTTTCAACACCCTGCACCGTGGAGGTCACGTCCCAGAGAGAGATGTTCTCCAGGAAGCCGAACGCGGAGTGGATCTCCGACCACAGGAAGATGACCGAGAGGAGGGCAATCAGCATCAGGATGGAGCGAACCAGGCGCAGGGACTGGGTGCTAATGGCATCCAGATCCAGCTCGACCTCGTCCGCTTCCGTCGTGCCTTCCGTACTGTTGACGTGGTTTGGCTCTTCCTCACCCCGCGCGCGCTGGGCGAGGATCTCCGCCCGGCGGTGCTTGGCACGGTCAAACGCCAGACGGCGGCGCTGGATCAGCATCCAGCGGCGGATCACGTGGTACACCACCAGAAGCAGGAACCAGATGGCCACCGAGGTTTCTAGCCTCGCCAGCAGCGCCTGCGCGGTTGCCAGATAGCCCACCGCGGCTGCCAGCATTGCAAACAGCGGCGCGCTAAGCAGCAGGTTCCAGAGCAGCCGGTTGAACATGTTGTCGCCGCTGCCGGATTTATCCAGATAGAGCGGAATACCCGCGCGTTTCAGGCTGAGCGTGACGATGGCCAGCGCCCCGCATATCAGCATAAAGCAGAGGCGGCCCAGCGAGCCTGAGAATTCCCGGTCGTTGAGATTATCGAACATGATCAGTGCCATAATCAGCGGCACAATCAGCCCGATGCTCATCAGGTAGTAACGCATGGCGCGCGCAACGCGATTACGCGGCCAGCCAAAGTGGGTGATGAACAGGCCATTGGGGCGCGCGAAGGTGGCGCATATCATCACCACCCACAGCAGCGGCACCGTGGCGGTGACGCCATCGCCAATCGCTACCGCGAGCGGATAGGGCCAGGCTTCCCGCAGGCCATACCCCAGCGTCATCCACAACACCGGCAGCGGAGAGGCGACAAGAATCGACCAGAATACGGTGCGCAACGTTAGCCAGAAGTGATCCTGGGTGACTTTCCCGACCCTGGAACTGGAACGCTCGAGGAAACGGGTGAAATGTCTGCGCGAGTAAATGCTGAAGCCCACCAGAATCAACGCCCCCAGCAGCGGGAAAATGGTCTCTTTGCTGGTGAACATCATCACGCTGGCCTGTCCAAGCTGGCTGAAGGTGTCCAGCGAAATCAGGCGGCGCAGGTCCTGGACAATCTCAATCGGCCACGAGAAGGTCATCGGACGCACGTCGGACGTCCAGAAGAGATAACGGTGCGTCGCCTCGTTCACCTCTTTCAGCGCATCTTCCAGCTGGCTGTTAGAAACCTTCAGCTTGGTCAGCTCCAGAATCAGCGTATCCCCGCCCTGCAGCAGAGAGTTCAGCAGTTCACGCTGGGTACGCAGCTGGGCTTCCAGAATACGGTTTTGCTCGCTGGTCAGCGGCTGTCCATCAGCCTGACGGATCTGGCGGATTTGCGGCTGCTTATTGAGGAGATCTTCAAAGTGCAGGCGCTGAACGCGCAGCTGGGCCATCTCGGTATCCAGTTGCTGCGGCTTAGGCATTTCCGGCAGGCGCGCGACCTGGGCACGCAACGCTTCGCCCAGCAGGTTTGATGACCCGAGCCACTGGGACTGCTCGCGCAGGGTGTTTAATGCCTGACGAACCTGCAAGGTTTGATTGGTCGCCTGACGCTGCTGCGAGGCAACCAGATCCATACGCTGCGCCTGCTGATTCAGCGCGGCAGAAAGCTCACGGTTGACCTTAAACTGCTGGACGATGCCGGAAGGCAGGTTATCGCTGTTTTCCGCCAGCAGCTCGGTACTTTCCAGCGCACGCTCCGCTTCACGCTGGCGCTGACTGTTGAGCTGATTGCGCAGGGCCTGAAGGTAAGCGTCCAGCTGCTCGCTCTGCTTCTGAGCGAGTTCAGAGCGCATTCGCGACAGCTCCTGGCGGTTATTGGCGGAAAGCTGCGCCAGCTCCAGTTCATCGACAAGGGCCTTCAGGCGAGCCGATTCTGCCTGCAGGCCCAGATTTTGGGCCTGCGCCTGTGGCGTGTTGCCGTTTTGCGTACCCACGCGGCGCTCAACTTCATTAAGCTGGCGACGGGCGTCGGTTTGCTGCTGCGGAAGCTGGCTGAGGGAGTCGGCAATTTCACGCGCTCGCTCCTGCTCCTGCTGAGCAAGGCGGCTCTTTTCCAGAAGCTGGCTGCTGACCTGCAGGATCTCCTGGTTCAGCGCGTCGGAGGTCATGCCTGCCGGCACATCGCGCGGTTCGTCACGCAGATTATTGAGCTGCGCGCGCAGCGTCTGGGAGAGTTTGGGAAAGTTGTCGATAACCTGCTGATACTGCTGAGCGCGCTCAAGCGAGCCTTTCCGCTCCTCAAGCGCGTTCAGGGCAGCCTGGAGCGACTCGACGGTCTCTGGCTGAGCGGGTTTGGCCGCTTTTGCCTGCTCCAGTTCCTGGGTTATCTGTTTGGCGTCGGGGGCTGTCGCTGCGTACGCCCCCATGCTGAGGCACCAGGCCATCAGTAGAACGATAATCGGGCGCACGTCAGCGATCCTTCTGTTGTTAGCCTTCGTCTTTTTTGTCGTCAACCAGCGGGCTGGCGTCGTGCTCGGCCTGGATCTCTTCCTGTGACAGCGGAGCAGGTTCTGCCTCTGGCGTCACGAAGGTTTCTGTCGAGACCGCCAGCGGCTGGCCCAGTTTGGTGACCGACAGGCTTTCGAGTTGTTCAGCCAGCTTCACTTTGCCTGGCGCAAACAGGTTGATCACGGTGGAGCCCAGCTTGAAGCGACCCATCTCCTGACCTTTCAGCAGGGCCACAGAGCCTTCCGCTTCACCGGCAGGCCAGGTCCAGCGTTTGATCACGCCTTCGCGCGGTGGGGTGATGGTGCCTGCCCAGACGGTTTCAATGCTGCCTACGATGGTTGCACCCACCAGAATCTGTGCCATAGGGCCAAATTCAGTATCAAACAGACAGATGACGCGCTCGTTACGGGCAAACAGGTTCGGCACGTTCTGCGCGGTCAGGTGGTTCACGGAGAACAGATCGCCCGGGACGTAAATCATCTCGCGCAGGATACCGTTACACGGCATGTGCACGCGGTGGTAGTCGCGCGGTGACAGATAGGTGGTGGCAAAGGTACCATTGCGGAACTGATCCGCCATCAGGTAGTTACCCGCCAGCAGCGCTTCCAGGCTGTAGTTATGGCCCTTCGCCTGCAGGATTTTGTCGTCTTCGATGTTACCCAACTGGCTAATGACGCCGTCTGCCGGCATCACCAGGACGTTAGGGTCGGTGTTCAGCGGGCGCACGTCGTCACGCAGCGGGCGCACGAAGAATTCGTTGAAGGTGCGGTAGCTGGCGGTGTCCGGCTTCTGCGCCTCTTTCATGTCGACCTTGTAATATTTTACGAAAAGGTCGATGACCAGTTTGGTCAGCCAGCCCGCGCGTTTGCTTGCGCCCCAGCCCGCCAGGCGAGTGAGCCACAGTTTTGGCAGAATGTATTGAAGCGAAAGTTTAAATGCGTTTAACAAGGTAGCCTCCAGGCCATTGTTTTGTCGTTCCTGATCCGGCGTTATGCCGCCGGAACCTGAAAAAAGGGGACGATTTTAGCGATGCTTAGCTTAGTTGTCAGTTATCAGAATCAGAAAAGTTTTTACGCGTTTTTACCTGATCCATGCTCTCAAGAATACGGTGGTAATTCTCGAAGCGGGTCTCCGCGATCTCGCCTTTCTCAACCGCTTCACGGATAGCGCAGCCTGGGTCGTTATCGTGTTTACAGTCGCGGTACTTGCAAGCGCCTAAATAATCATGGAATTCGACAAATCCGTTAAAGATTTGTTCCGGCTCCAGGTGCCATAAACCGAACTCTCGCACGCCCGGGGAGTCGATGACATCGCCCCCGTGCGGGAAGTGATACAGGCGTGACGCGGTGGTGGTGTGCTGGCCCAGGCCCGAGACATCAGAGACATCGTTGGTGAGGATCTCTTGCTGGAGGCCAAGCAGGTTGTTCAGCAGGCTCGATTTGCCCACGCCGGACTGGCCCGCAAAGATGCTGATGCGATCGGTAAGCGCCTCTTCCAGCGGTTTCAGGCCATCTTTGGTGTAGCTGGAGACCATCAGGACGCGGTAGCCAATTTTGCGATAGATATCCATCTGCTCATTGACGAAGGCCATGCCGTCATCGTCCAGCAGATCGATTTTGTTCAGCACGATAATCGGTTCAACCTGCAGCGTTTCGCAGGCGACGAGATATCGGTCGATAATATTGAGCGACAGTTCGGGCAAAATCGCCGATACGATAACAATCTGGTTAATGTTGGCGGCAATCGGTTTGACCCCGTCGTAGAAATCGGGACGGGTTAACACAGACGTGCGCTCATGGACCGCTTCAACGATGCCTTTTACCGTCACGCCTTCCGCCGCCTCTTTACCCGGCCGCCAGACGACGCGGTCGCCGGTCACCAGAGAACGAATGGTCCGGCGGATGTTGCAGCGGTGAATCGCACCATCGGCGGATTCCACGTCAGCGTGCATACCGAAACGGCTGATGACTACGCCTTCCGTTGGGTCGCCAAACAGGTTGTCGTCGTAATCGACCTTCTCCGCAGTGGTTTTAAGACGGCGCTGGTGATTGGCATTCACGCGGCGCTGCTGCCCTTTGGAGAGTTTATTTTTACTCAATCGCACTGGCTCCTGGTCGCCCGTAGGGGGCAAAACCTCTATGATACACTCTAATTAATACTAGTTAACCTGCTACTGCCGGTTATGCGAGAAGGGTGGAAAATAACATGAGCGCGGATGAAAACAACCTGATTTGGATCGATCTCGAAATGACCGGGCTGGATCCCGAGCGCGATCGCATTATTGAAATTGCAACCCTGGTGACGGACGCCAACCTGAATATCCTGGCGGAAGGGCCAACGATAGCGGTGCATCAGTCCGATGACCAGCTGGCGTTGATGGATGAGTGGAACGTGCGTACCCACACCGGCAGCGGTCTGGTGGAGCGGGTGAAGGCGAGCACCATGGGTGACCGAGAGGCGGAGCTGGCGACGCTTGAGTTCCTGAAACAGTGGGTTCCGGCAGGCAAATCGCCAATCTGTGGGAATAGCATCGGCCAGGATCGTCGTTTCCTGTTTAAGTACATGCCGGAGCTGGAGTCTTACTTCCACTACCGCTATCTGGACGTCAGCACGTTGAAAGAGCTGGCGCGTCGCTGGAAGCCTGAAATCCTCGACGGCTTTAAAAAACAGGGCACGCATCAGGCGATGGATGATATCCGAGAGTCCGTGGCGGAGCTTTCCTACTACCGCGAAAACTTTATTAAGCTGTGATTTTTCGATCCGGCGCCTTGCGTGGCCGGGTTTTTGTCGTTAAATTGTTCAGCTTGCCTATTAAATAAGCATTTGAACTTAATTTCGAAAAAATCGCTTTAAGGGGGGTTGCAGCTAAAAGGATTTCTCGTATAATGCGCCTCCCGTAACGACAGAGAATTACACGTTACGACAGCAACAAAAGCAGTGCAGATTTGCGGGAATAGCTCAGTTGGTAGAGCACGACCTTGCCAAGGTCGGGGTCGCGAGTTCGAGTCTCGTTTCCCGCTCCAAAATTTGAAAGTGCTTCCACAGCACAGACTGCCCAAGCGGGAATAGCTCAGTTGGTAGAGCACGACCTTGCCAAGGTCGGGGTCGCGAGTTCGAGTCTCGTTTCCCGCTCCAAAATTTGAAAGTGCTTCCACAGCACGGACCACCCAAGCGGGAATAGCTCAGTTGGTAGAGCACGACCTTGCCAAGGTCGGGGTCGCGAGTTCGAGTCTCGTTTCCCGCTCCAAATTCTTCTTCATCTCTAAAATATCCACAGCGAAAAGCATCGCTTGGGACGTTTTCTGTTGTCTCTGAAATACTATTGTGAACAGAGTTATCCACAGAAACTGCGCTTAATCGAAACCGGGTTAAAACTTAGCAGGGTGAATAATATCTTCGTAACGCACTGTATTTACAGTATAAAATTTGATTTCAAAATGTTATTGAGATCACTTGACCTCTTCTCCAGCCCAGATGGCGCTTGAGTTTGTAATTTTATTCACAGGCTGTGAATAGTTCAGGCATCCCGCGGAAGCCCTTTTTCAATCACCCTCACCAGACGCTGTTTCTTCGGTAGCTGCACCTCGACCACGCAGGCATTACGTTTCTCAATTTGCTGCGCAATCGCCCATTCTATGTGCTCATCAAGAAGTGGGTGCTCACCTCTACGGCTTTCAAGCGCCTGCACGTTCGCTTCATCCCACGGGGCATTACCCAGCGCGACGGCCACATTTCGCAGCCAGCGCAGATGCCCGATACGGCGAATGGCCGAACCTTCCGTCACCTTCAGGAACCAGGCCTCGGTCCAGGCGAACAGCTCAATGAGCGGCGGCGCATGGAGCGCCTTACGCGGGCTGAAATCCTCTTCGTCCGTAAGCTGTGAATAGCGGTTCCACGGGCAGATGAGCTGGCAATCGTCGCAGCCGTAGATGCGGTTGCCGATAAGCGGTCGGAACTCCTCTGGAATGGCCCCTTCCAGTTCGATAGTGAGGTAGGAGATACAGCGACGGGCATCAACGGTGTAAGGCTCAACGATGGCGCCTGTTGGGCAGATGGTCATACAGGCCACGCAACGGCCGCAGTCTTCCTCTACCGGGCCGTCTACCGGCAGCGGTAAATCAATCAGCAGTTCACCCAGAAAGAAGAACGATCCGGCGTCGCGGCTGAGGATTAGTGAGTGCTTACCTGTCCAGCCAAGCCCGGCTTTTTCGGCAATCGGGCGCTCAAGAATAGGCGCAGAATCGACAAAGGGTCTAAAATTCAGCGAAACACAGTGCTGCTGAATAGTTTCCCCGAGTTTTTTTAAACGGTTACGCAAAAGCTTATGGTAATCGCGTCCCAGGGCGTACCGGCTGACGTAACCCAAAGAGGGATTTTTTAGCGTGCGCGCAAAGGCCGCGTTGGCGGGCAGATAGTTCATGCGCACGCTGATGACGCGTAATGTGCCCGGCAAAAGCTCGTGTGGACGGGCGCGCATCATGCCATGGCGCGCCATCCACTCCATTTCGCCGTGGTATTGTTTGTCCAGCCAGGCCTGCAGTTTCGGCTCGCTGGCGGAAAGGTCGGTATCGGTAATACCCACCTTCTGGAAGCCAAGCTCAGCACCCCACTGTTTTATTTTTTGCGCTAATTCATTGAGATCGAGGGGCTGTGACATGACGGACCATACGGTGAAGAAAAACCCCGCAAGTATACCACATTCCATCTGGCATGCGGATGACCTCCGGCGCGCCGAAAAAGAGGCCGCAGACAGCCTCGGGATTACCCTGTATGAACTGATGCTGCGCGCGGGTGAGGCGGCGTTTAACGTTGCCCGCAGCGCGTACCCGCAGGCCGCCCACTGGCTGATTCTGTGCGGTCACGGCAACAACGGCGGCGATGGCTACGTCGTCGCCCGTTTGGCGGTTGCGGCAGGTATCCGCGTGACCTTGCTGGCTCTCGAAAGTGATAAACCGCTGCCGGAAGAGGCCGGCGCGGCCCGGGAGGCGTGGCTTAACGCAGGCGGTGTGATCCATGCGCCTGATATCGTCTGGCCGGAAGAGGTGGATCTGATTGTTGACGGGCTGCTGGGCACGGGGCTGCGCAGCGCGCCTCGTGAGAACATTGCCGTACTTATTGAACACGCTAACAGACATTCCGCGCCGGTAGTCGCCCTGGATATTCCCTCTGGCCTGATTGCACAAACCGGCGCGGCGCCGGGGGCGGTGATTCAGGCTGCACATACGGTGACTTTCATCGCCCTCAAGCCGGGGTTACTGACCGGTAAAGCGCGGGATGTCGTCGGCGTGCTGCACCACAGCGCGCTGGGGCTGGAGAGCTGGCTCGACGGGCAGGAAATGCGCATCGCGCGTTTTGATGCATCGCAGCTTGCTGCGTGGCTCCCGCCGCGCCGGCCGACCTCCCATAAGGGCGATCACGGCCGGCTGGTGATTATTGGCGGCGACCATGGTACGGCAGGTGCGATTCGCATGACCGGCGAAGCGGCTTTGCGCAGCGGCGCCGGATTAGTGCGAGTACTCACTCGCATCGAAAATATTGCGCCGATCGTTACAGCCCGACCGGAGCTGATGGTGCACGAGCTTACGCCCCAGTCGCTTGAAGAGAGCCTTGAATGGGCGGATGTGGTGGTGATTGGCCCTGGGCTTGGGCAGCAGACATGGGGTAAACAGGCTCTGCAAAAGGTCGAGAATTTTCGTAAACCGATGCTGTGGGATGCCGACGCGCTTAACCTTCTGGCAATAAACCCGTATAAGCGTCACAATCGTATTCTGACGCCACACCCCGGCGAAGCCGCGCGCCTGCTTAACTGCAGCGTGGCAGAAATTGAAAGCGATCGCTTACTTTCTGCTCAGCGTCTGGTAAAACGTTACGGAGGTGTTGCTGTTTTGAAAGGGGCAGGAACCGTTGTCGCCAGTGAGGAGACGCAGGGCATTATTGATGCTGGAAATGCGGGCATGGCGAGCGGCGGCATGGGCGATGTGCTTTCCGGCATCATTGGCGCATTGCTTGGACAGAAACTTCCCCTTTATGATGCAGCCTGCGCGGGCTGCGTGGCTCACGGCGTTGCGGCGGATAAACTGGCTGCGCGTTACGGTACACGCGGTATGCTGGCCACCGATCTTTTTTGCACGCTGCGGCGTGTTGTTAACCCGGATGTGATTGACGTAGAAAATGACTAATCGAGCGATTCCTTTACCTGATGAACAAGCCACTTTAGAACTCGGCAAGCGCGTGGCGCAGGCCTGTCAGGGGGCAACCGTCATTTATCTGTATGGTGATTTAGGTGCGGGTAAAACCACCTTTAGCCGGGGTTTTTTGCAGGCGTTAGGGCATAACGGGAATGTCAAAAGCCCAACCTACACGCTGGTAGAACCGTACACCCTTGAAAATCTCATGGTGTACCACTTCGATTTATACCGCCTTGCGGATCCTGAGGAGCTGGAATTTATGGGGATCCGTGATTATTTTGCCAACGACGCCATTTGCCTGGTGGAGTGGCCGCAACAAGGTGCGGGTGTGCTGCCTGACCCGGATGTCGAAATTCACTTAGATTACCAGGCACAAGGGCGTGAGGCACGCATCAGTGCTGTTTCCTCATCAGGCAGTTCCTTACTGGCGCGACTGGCCGGTTAAGCGTAGGGATGACGGGATGATAAATCGCGTTAAAGGTTGGTTGTTGGCTGCCACCGTGCTGCTGTGCGCGCAGGCCGGGGCGGCAAACCTCTCAGATATTCAGGTATCGAACGGCGAAAGCCAGGCCCGGATCACGTTCAGCTTTATGGGCGATCCTGAATATGCGTTTTCACAGCCAGACAGCCACAGCGTGGCGCTGGATATCAAACAGACAGGCGTGATCCAGGGGCTGCCGCTGCGGTTCAGCGGCAACAACCTGGTGAAAAGTATCCGTTCGGGAACACCGCAGGATAGCCAGTCGTTACGCCTGGTGGTCGATCTGACCGAAAAGGGCATAACGAAGGCGGTGAAACAGCAAAACGGGGCGAACTATACGGTGGTCTTTACCATCAATGCCGACGCACCGCCACCGCCTCCACCGCCGCCGGTCGTAGCGAAGCGTGTGGAAGAACCGGTGTATACGCCCCGTCCTTCTGAACCTGCGCGTAATCCGTTTAAATCGCAGAACGATCGCATTACTGCGGCAACCAGCAGCAATACGGTGACGCGTCCGGCTGCCAGCGCGCGACGCGCGACGGCCAGCGGTGACAAAGTGATTATCGCCATTGATGCGGGTCACGGCGGGGAAGATCCGGGGGCGATTGGCCCTGGCGGTACGCGAGAGAAAAACGTGACGATCGCTATCGCGCGTAAACTGCGTTCGCTACTCAATGACGACCCTATGTTTAAAGGCGTGTTGACCCGCGACGGGGATTACTTTATCTCCGTAATGGGACGCTCGGATGTGGCGCGTAAGCAAAACGCGAATTTCCTGGTCTCCATTCATGCGGACGCCGCACCGAATCGTAGCGCGACCGGCGCCTCGGTTTGGGTGCTGTCTAACCGTCGCGCCAACAGCGAAATGGCCAACTGGCTGGAAGAGCATGAGAAGCAGTCTGAACTGTTAGGCGGCGCGGGCGACGTGCTGGCGAACAGCCAGTCCGATCCGTACCTCAGCCAGGCGGTGCTGGATTTACAGTTCGGTCATTCTCAGCGCGTCGGGTATGATGTCGCCACTAACGTATTGAACCAGCTGCAAAGCGTTGGCGTGCTGCATAAGCGTCGTCCGGAACATGCCAGCCTCGGCGTTCTGCGCTCGCCGGATATTCCGTCCATCCTCGTAGAGACGGGCTTTATCAGTAACAACGGTGAAGAGCGTCTGCTGGGAAGCGACAGCTACCAGCAGCAAATTGCCGAAGCGATTTATAACGGTCTGCGTAAATACTTTGATGCCCATCCGCTGCAGTCTGCGCCACAGAGTGGTGCTGGCCAGACGGCCAGCGCAGCGCTGCCGGGTGAGATGACCGCGACCAACTAAGGAGAATTCATGCCGATTCAGGTTCTACCGCCGCAGCTCGCGAACCAAATCGCCGCCGGTGAGGTGGTGGAACGCCCTGCGTCGGTGGTGAAGGAGCTGGTGGAAAACAGCCTCGATGCGGGCGCAACCCGCATCGATATTGATATCGAACGCGGTGGCGCGAAGCTTATTCGCATTCGCGACAACGGCTGTGGCATTAAAAAAGACGAGCTCGCGCTGGCGCTGGCCCGTCACGCCACCAGTAAAATTGCCTCTCTGGATGACCTGGAGGCGATTATTAGCCTCGGTTTTCGCGGTGAAGCGCTGGCCAGTATCAGCTCGGTTTCGCGCTTAACGCTGACCTCCCGTACCGCCGAACAGCAGGAAGCCTGGCAGGCTTACGCCGAAGGGCGCGATATGGATGTCACGGTTAAACCCGCAGCACACCCTGTCGGCACGACGCTTGAAGTATTAGATCTCTTCTACAACACCCCCGCCCGACGCAAGTTTATGCGTACCGAGAAGACCGAGTTCGGCCATATCGACGAGATCATCCGGCGTATCGCACTGGCGCGATTCGATGTCACCATCAACCTCAGCCACAACGGCAAGGTGATGCGCCAGTATCGCGCGGTGGCAGAAGGTGGACAGAAAGAGCGCCGTTTGGGGGCGATCTGCGGTACGCCGTTCCTTGAACAGGCCCTGGCCATTGAGTGGCAGCACGGCGATCTGGCGCTGCGCGGCTGGGTTGCCGATCCAAACGCGAGCAGTGCTGCGTTTGCGGAGATCCAGTATTGCTACGTCAACGGCCGCATGATGCGCGACCGTCTCATCAATCACGCGATTCGCCAGGCCTGCGAAGACAAACTGGGTGCCGATCAGCAGCCTGCTTTCGTCCTTTATCTGGAAATCGACCCCCATCAGGTGGATGTGAACGTCCATCCCGCCAAGCATGAGGTGCGGTTCCACCAGTCGCGTCTGGTTCACGACTTCATTTATCAGGGCGTGGCCACCGTGTTGCAGCAGCAGGCAGAGCCAACGCTGCCGCTGGAGAACGACGCTACTGTACCGCGTCCGCTGCCCGAAAACCGTGTGGCGGCAGGGCGCAACCATTTTGCGGAGCCTGCCGTTGCGCGTGAACCGGAAGCCCCGCGTTACTCCCCGGCTGGTAGCGCGCCGCGTCCAACGGGCGCGAACTATCCGAATGCCCAGCCTGGCTATCAGAAGCAGCAGGGCGCGTTGTACCGCAAGCTGCTGGAAACGCCAGCCGTGGAACGTAAAGAGCACATTCCGGCCGCTCAGCCTTCTCTGGACGGCCATAGCCAGAGTTTTGGCCGGGTGCTGACGATTATCGCGCCGGATATGGCACTGCTTGAGCGTGACGGCAAATTGATGCTTCTGGCACTGCCGGTCGCCGAACGCTGGCTTAAGCAGGTGCAGCTCACGCCTGGCGAAAATGCCGCCTGCGCGCAGCCGTTGTTAATTCCGGTTCGCCTGAAAATATCCCCTGATGAAACAAGGGTATTGCAGCGCGCCGAGTCGCAGCTGGCGCAGATGGGTATTGAAACTGTGCTCGAACCACAACATGTGACAATTCGTGCAGTGCCTTTACCCTTACGCCAACAAAATTTACAAAACTTGATTCCTGAACTGATAGGCTACCTGGCGCAGCAAACAGCGTTTGATGCCGCCAACACCGCGCAGTGGATCGCCCGCCATCTGGCAAGCGAACACACGCCGTGGAGTATGGCGCAGGCCATTAGCGTGCTGGCGGAGGTGGAACGCCTCTGTCCGCATCTGGTGAAAACGCCGCCGGGTGGGTTATTACAACCTGTTGATTTACAAACGGCGATGAACGCCCTGAAACATGATTGACGCAAGTAAGGCGAGCCTGCCTAAGGCAATTTTTTTAATGGGCCCAACGGCCTCCGGCAAAACGGCGCTCGCCATTGAGTTGCGTAAAGTTTTGCCTGTAGAGTTGATTAGCGTCGACTCCGCCCTCATCTACCGGGGGATGGACATCGGCACGGCGAAGCCTGACGCAGAAGAGCTGCGTGCGGCACCGCACCGTTTGCTGGATATTCTTGACCCGGCTCAGGCGTACTCCGCAGCGGATTTCCGCCGGGATGCCTTAGCCGAGATGGCCGAGATAACGGCGGCGGGACGTATACCGCTGTTGGTTGGCGGAACCATGCTCTATTTCAAGGCGTTGCTGGAGGGGTTGTCACCCCTGCCATCCGCGGATCCGGAAATAAGAGCGAAAATTGAGCAGCAGGCGGCAGAGCAGGGTTGGGACGTTTTGCATCAGCAACTGGCGGAAATTGACCCGGTTGCCGCAGCACGGATCCATCCAAATGATCCGCAAAGGCTTTCCCGGGCACTGGAAGTTTTTTTCATTTCGGGTAAAACTTTAACGGAACTGACGCAAACGTCAGGAGACGCTCTGCCGTATCAGGTGCATCAGTTCGCCATCGCCCCGGCGAGCCGTGAACTGCTCCATCAGCGAATTGAGCAGCGTTTTCATCAGATGTTAGCTTCAGATTTTGAAGCAGAAGTGCGGGCGCTATTTGCCCGTGGAGATTTGCATACGGACATGCCTTCCATTCGTTGTGTGGGATACCGCCAGATGTGGTCGTATCTTGAAGGTGAGATTTCATACGATGAAATGGTTTATAGAGGTGTTTGCGCCACGAGACAGTTAGCGAAGCGCCAGATCACCTGGTTGCGCGGTTGGGACGGCGTTCACTGGTTAGACAGTGAAAAACCGCAACAGGCGTTAAACGAAGTGATTGAGGTTGTTGGTGATATCGCTCACTGAATGTGTACAATTGAGACGTATCGTGCGCAATTTTTCAGAATCGCAAGGTTCTAAGTACAAAACAAGCATATAAGGAAAAGATAGAATGGCTAAGGGGCAATCTTTACAAGATCCGTTCCTGAACGCATTGCGTCGGGAACGTGTTCCAGTTTCTATTTATTTGGTGAATGGTATTAAGCTGCAAGGTCAGATTGAGTCTTTCGATCAGTTTGTGATTCTGTTGAAAAACACGGTCAGTCAGATGGTCTACAAGCACGCTATTTCTACTGTTGTTCCGTCCCGTCCGGTATCTCATCACAGCAATAACGCTGGCGGCGGCACTGGTAGTAACTACCATCATGGCAGCAGCGCGCAGGGCTCTTCAACGCCGGCGCAGGACAGCGACGAAACCGAATAAGGTTTCGCACTGTTATCCACACGGGGAGCCAGGGATCCTGCGTTCCCCGCTGATCTTTTTAGAGAGGTTTACGCTTGTTTGACCGTTATGATGCCGGTGAGCAGGCGGTGCTGGTACACATCTATTTTTCGCAAGACAAAGATATGGAAGACCTCCAGGAGTTTGAATCTCTGGTCTCTTCCGCCGGTGTCGAAGCAATGCAGGTGATTACCGGTAGCCGTAAAGCGCCGCACCCAAAGTATTTTGTTGGTGAAGGTAAAGCAGTCGAAATTGCGGATGCCGTAAAAGCAACCGGCGCGTCAGTCGTGTTGTTTGATCATGCGCTGTCTCCAGCCCAGGAGCGCAACCTGGAAGCCCTTTGCGAATGCCGTGTTATCGATCGCACGGGTTTGATTTTAGATATTTTTGCTCAGCGTGCACGTACCCACGAAGGGAAACTGCAGGTTGAGCTGGCGCAGCTGCGCCATCTGGCAACGCGTCTGGTGCGTGGCTGGACACACCTTGAAAGACAAAAAGGCGGGATTGGTTTGCGCGGCCCGGGTGAAACCCAGCTCGAAACCGACCGTCGTTTGCTGCGTGGCCGAATTACCCAGATCCTCTCACGTCTGGAACGTGTAGAGAAACAGCGTGAACAGGGACGTCGGGCGCGAACGAAAGCCGACATCCCGACGGTGTCGCTGGTGGGCTATACCAACGCCGGTAAATCCACCCTGTTTAACCAGATAACCGAGGCCCAGGTGTATGCCGCAGACCAGCTGTTTGCGACCCTGGACCCTACGCTGCGCCGTATTGACGTTGCAGACGTCGGTGAAACGGTGCTGGCGGATACCGTAGGGTTTATCCGCCACCTGCCGCATGACCTGGTGGCGGCGTTTAAAGCCACCCTGCAGGAGACGCGACAGGCGACTCTGCTGCTGCACGTGATTGATGCGGCAGACGTGCGCGTGCAGGAGAACATCGACGCGGTAAACGTGGTGCTCGAAGAGATCGACGCCCATGAGATCCCAACGCTGTTGGTCATGAATAAGATCGATATGCTGGACGATTTCGAACCGCGTATCGACAGAGATGAAGAGAACAAACCGATTCGGGTCTGGCTTTCTGCCCAGACCGGTATTGGTGTGCCACTGCTTTTCCAGGCTTTGACAGAACGTCTTTCCGGTGAGGTAGCTCAGCACACGCTGCGACTGCCGCCACAGGAAGGCAGGCTGCGCAGCCGGTTTTATCAGCTTCAGGCGATAGAAAAAGAGTGGATGGAGGATGACGGCAGCGTGGGGATGCAGGTGCGTATGCCGATCGTTGACTGGCGTCGCCTCTGTAAACAAGAACCTGCGCTGGTCGACTATATCGTCTGATCAGAAAGGGGATGCCTGAATAATTCGCCCTTGCATAACAAATATGGAGCATATACATGGCGTGGAATCAGCCCGGTAATAACGGACAAGACCGCGACCCGTGGGGAAGCAGCAAACCTGGCGGCAACTCTGAGGGAAATGGCAACAAAGGTGGTCGCGAGCAGGGGCCGCCGGATCTGGATGATATCTTCCGCAAGCTGAGCAAGAAGCTTGGTGGCCTTGGCGGAGGAAAAGGTTCTGGCTCGGGTGGCAATTCCACTCAGAGTTCGCGCGCGCCAATGGGTGGCCGCGTAGTGGGCATCGTGGCCGCTGCGGTGGTCATCATCTGGGCAGCCAGCGGATTCTACACCATTAAAGAAGCAGAGCGCGGCGTGGTCACCCGTTTCGGCAAGTTCAGCCATCTGGTTGAGCCGGGTCTGAACTGGAAGCCGACCTTCATTGACGACGTGACCGCGGTAAACGTGGAATCTGTTCGTGAGCTGGCCGCCTCTGGCGTGATGCTGACCTCTGACGAAAACGTGGTGCGCGTTGAGATGAACGTGCAGTACCGCGTGACCGATCCTGAGCGTTATCTGTTTAGCGTGACCAGCGCCGATGACAGCCTGCGTCAGGCGACCGACAGCGCCCTGCGCGGTGTGATCGGTAAATACACCATGGACCGTATCCTGACCGAAGGTCGTACCGTTATTCGTAGCGATACCCAGCGCGAGCTGGAAGAGACCATTCGTCCGTACAACATGGGTATCACCCTGCTGGACGTCAACTTCCAGGCTGCGCGTCCGCCGGAAGAGGTGAAAGCCGCATTTGACGATGCGATTGCTGCCCGTGAAAACGAACAGCAGTACATCCGTGAAGCAGAAGCGTACACCAACGAAGTTCAGCCACGCGCTAACGGTCAGGCGCAGCGTATTCTGGAAGAAGCGCGCGCGTATAAGACGCAGACCATCCTGGAAGCTCAGGGTGAAGTGGCTCGCTTTGCGAAGATCCTGCCGGAATATAAAGCGGCGCCGGAAATTACCCGTGAGCGTCTCTATATCGAGACCATGGAAAAAGTGCTGAGCCACACCCGCAAAGTGTTGGTTAACGACAATAAAGGCGGAAACCTGATGGTTCTGCCGCTGGATCAGATGCTGAAAGGCAGTTCTGCGCCAGCAGCGAAAGGCGACACCAGCGGCGCGAACAACCTGCTGCGTCTGCCGCCAGCCTCAACAGGCAGCGCCAGCACGAACACAACGCCTTCTTCGAACGATGGTGACATTATGGACCAACGCCGTGCTAACGCGCAGCGTAACGACTACCAGCGTCAGGGGGAATAAGGATGCGTAAGTCAGTTATTGCGATCATCGTCATCGTACTGGTCGTGCTTTATACCTCGATCTTTGTGGTGAAAGAAGGCGAGCGTGGGATCAAGTTCCAGTTCAGCAGCGTCGTGCGTGATGGCGACAAACGCCCGGTAATTTACGAGCCGGGCCTGCACTTCAAGGTGCCGTTCATCCAGTCAGTGAAAACGCTTGATGCGCGTATCCAGACCATGGATAACCAGGCTGACCGTTTCGTGACCAAAGAGAAGAAAGACCTGATCGTTGATTCCTATATCAAATGGCGCATCAGCGATTTCAGCCGTTACTTCCTGGCAACGGGCGGTGGCGACGTTTCTCAGGCAGAAGTGCTGCTGAAACGTAAGTTCTCTGACCGTCTGCGTTCCGAGATTGGTCGTCTGGATGTGAAAGACATCGTGACCGACTCCCGTGGTCGTCTGACCCTGGAAGTTCGCGATGCCCTGAACTCCGGTACCGCGGGCACGGAAGACGAAGTTTCAACCCCGGCAGCAGATGATGCGATTGCCAAAGCGGCTGAACGCGTTCAGGCGGAGACCAACGGTAAAGTGCCGGTGATCAACCCGAACAGTATGGCTGCGCTGGGTATCGAAGTGGTTGACGTGCGTATTAAGCAGATCAACTTGCCAGCAGAAGTGTCTGAGGCGATTTACAACCGTATGCGCGCCGAGCGTGAAGCGGTAGCCCGTCGTCACCGTTCACAGGGCCAGGAAGAGGCTGAGAAGCTGCGTGCAGCAGCGGATTACGAAGTCACCAAGACGCTGGCGGAATCTGAGCGCCAGGGCCGTATCCTGCGCGGTGAAGGTGATGCCGAAGCGGCGAAGCTGTTCGCTGATGCCTTCAGCCAGGATCCTGACTTCTACGCCTTTATCCGTAGCCTGCGTGCTTACGAGAATAGCTTCCAGAGCAACCAGGATGTGATGGTGCTCAGCCCGGACAGCGATTTCTTCCGTTATATGAAGACGCCGACTAACGCAACGCGATAAACTCAGGCTCGTTTGAGTATTCAAACCACCGCTCTTAACGGAGCGGTGGTTTTCTTTTATAAGGAATAAAAATGAATTCAACGATCTGGCTCGCACTGGCTTTGGTCCTGGTGCTGGAAGGCCTTGGACCGATGCTCTATCCACGCGCCTGGCGTCGAATGATCGCCACGATGAGCCAACTGCCGGATAATATTTTGCGTCGTTTTGGCGGTGGTCTTGTGGTTGCGGGCATCGTGATCTACTACATGTTGAGGAAAACGATTGGCTGATCAAAAAGTAGGCGCAATCGGCGTATTTTGAGGTCAAAAAGTGCTGTATATCTGAAAAAGCGATGGTAGAATCCATTTTTAAGCAAACGGTGATTTTGAAAAAAATGGGTAACAACGTCGTCGTACTGGGCACCCAATGGGGTGACGAAGGTAAAGGGAAGATTGTTGATCTTCTGACTGAACGGGCTAAATATGTTGTACGCTACCAGGGCGGTCACAACGCAGGCCATACTCTCGTAATCAACGGTGAAAAAACCGTCCTCCATCTTATTCCATCAGGCATTCTTCGTGATAACGTCACCAGCATCATCGGTAACGGCGTTGTGCTGTCTCCTGCTGCGCTGATGAAAGAGATGAAAGGTCTGGAAGACCGTGGTATCCCTGTTCGTGAGCGTCTGCTGCTCTCCGAAGCCTGCCCGCTGATCCTGGATTATCACGTGGCGCTGGACGTCGCGCGTGAGAAAGCGCGCGGTGCGAAAGCGATCGGTACCACCGGTCGTGGCATCGGCCCGGCTTACGAAGATAAAGTTGCGCGCCGCGGTCTGCGCGTAGGTGACCTCTTCGACAAAGCAACCTTCGCTGAAAAACTGAAAGAAGTGATGGAATATCACAACTTCCAGCTGGTGAACTTCTACAAAGCTGACGCTGTTGACTACCAGAAAGTGCTGGATGACGTCATGGCGATTGCTGACATTCTGACCGGTATGGTTGTTGATGTGTCCGATCTGCTGGACCAGGCGCGCAAGCGTGGCGATTTCGTCATGTTCGAAGGCGCGCAGGGTACGCTACTGGACATCGACCACGGTACCTATCCGTACGTTACCTCCTCTAACACCACTGCAGGTGGCGTGGCGACCGGCTCTGGCCTGGGTCCACGTTATGTGGATTACGTTCTGGGCATCATCAAAGCGTACTCCACTCGCGTGGGTGCGGGTCCATTCCCGACCGAGCTGTTTGATGAAACCGGCGAGTTCCTGTGCAAGCAGGGTAACGAGTTTGGCGCGACCACCGGTCGTCGTCGTCGTACCGGCTGGCTGGATGCGGTTGCAGTGCGTCGTGCTGTGCAGATCAACTCCCTCTCTGGCTTCTGCCTGACCAAGCTGGACGTACTGGACGGCCTGAAAGAAGTGAAAATCTGCGTAGGCTACCGTATGCCAGACGGCCGCGAAGTGACCACCACTCCGCTGGCAGCTGACGACTGGGAAGGCATTGAGCCAATCTACGAAACCATGCCGGGCTGGTCTGAGACCACTTTCGGTGTGAAAGAGCGTAGCGGCCTGCCGCAGGCGGCGCTGGATTACATCAAGCGTATTGAAGAACTGACCGAAGTGCCGATCGATATTATTTCTACCGGCCCGGATCGTACTGAAACGATGATCCTGCGCGACCCGTTCGACGCATAATCTTCGTGAATGCTGGCCTGCGGGGTGACCCGTAGGCCAGATAAGCGTAGCGCCATCCGGCGAACGCTCCTGGATCTCCGCTTTTTCGCCCCGTCTGTCAAATAAATTAGCCGCTAACTATCTGGCTGGTTTATCATCATTAATGAATATCTCTGCGGTTTGACCGCGTTTTCCCTTTTTTCCTGAGGTTGATGTGCAGTTAACAAGTTTCACCGATTACGGCTTACGTGCGCTGATTTACATGGCGTCGTTACCCGAGGGGAAGATGACCAGTATCTCTGAAGTTACAGAGGTCTACGGCGTATCCCGTAATCATATGGTCAAAATAATCAATCAACTTAGTCGTGCCGGATACGTTGCTGCCGTCCGCGGGAAGAATGGTGGGATCCGTCTCGGTAAACCGGCACAGAGTATTCGTGTGGGCGATGTGGTACGTGAACTGGAGCCGCTGTCTCTGGTGAACTGCAGCAGCGAGTTCTGCCACATCACGCCCGCTTGCCGCCTGAAAAAGGCGCTTTCAAAGGCCGTGCAAAGTTTTCTCATGGAACTGGATAACTACACGCTGGCCGATTTGGTTGAAGAGAATCAACCGCTTTATAAATTATTGCTGGTGGAATGAAGAAAATTTCCACCGGAGCTGACAACGGAGGAACCGACATGTCACATGATCCTTTCCAGGAACGCGAAGCCGAAAAATACGCGAATCCTATTCCCAGCCGCGAGTTCATCATTGAACACTTAACAAAACGCGAAAAACCCGCCAATCGTGAAGAACTTGCCGTTGAACTAAACATTGAAGGTGAAGAGCAAATTGAAGCCCTTCGCCGCCGCCTGCGCGCAATGGAGCGTGACGGGCAGCTGGTCTTTACCCGCCGCCAGTGCTATGCGCTGCCAGAACGCCTCGATCTGCTGAAAGGCACCGTCATTGGTCACCGCGATGGCTTCGGCTTCCTGCGCGTGGAAGGCCGTAAAGACGATCTGTACCTCTCATCTGAACAGATGAAAATGTGCATTCACGGCGACCAGATCCTGGCGCAACCGCTGGGCGCTGACCGTAAAGGTCGCCGCGAAGCGCGCGTGGTCCGCGTTCTGGTGCCAAAAACCAGCCAGATCGTTGGCCGCTACTTTACCGACGCGGGCGTGGGCTTCGTGGTGCCGGACGACAGCCGTCTGAGCTTCGACATCCTCATCCCACCTGAAGAGGTGATGGGCGCCCGCATGGGCTTTGTTGTGGTGGTGGAACTCACCCAGCGCCCAACCCGTCGCACTAAAGCGGTAGGTAAAATCGTCGAAGTGCTTGGCGACAACATGGGCACCACAATGGCCGTTGATATGGCGCTGCGTACCCATGAAATTCCGTACATCTGGCCGAAAGCGGTTGAAGAGCAGATCGAAAGCCTGCGCGAAGAAGTGCCGGAAGAGTCCAAAGCGGGCCGCGTGGATCTGCGCTCCCTGCCGCTGGTCACTATCGACGGTGAAGACGCCCGCGACTTCGATGACGCCGTCTACTGCGAGAAAAAACGCGGCGGCGGCTGGCGCCTGTGGGTCGCTATTGCAGACGTAAGCTACTATGTTCGTCCGCACACTCCGCTGGATAACGAAGCGCGCAGCCGCGGTACCTCGGTCTACTTCCCGTCCCAGGTCGTGCCGATGCTGCCGGAAGTGCTGTCTAACGGCCTGTGCTCCCTGAACCCGCAGGTTGACCGCCTCTGTATGGTTTGCGAGATGACCATCTCCACCAAAGGGCGCTTAACCGGCTACAAGTTCTACGAAGCGGTGATGAGCTCGCACGCGCGTCTGACCTATACCAAGGTCTGGCATATGCTGCAGGGCGACCAGGATCTGCGCGAACAGTACGCGCCGCTGGTTAAACACATCGAAGAGCTGCATAACCTTTACAAAACGCTGGATCAGGCGCGCGAAGAGCGCGGCGGGATCTCCTTTGAGAGTGAAGAAGCGAAATTCATTTTCAACGCGGAACGCCGCATTGAGCGTATCGAGCAGACCCAGCGTAACGATGCGCACAAGCTGATCGAAGAGTGTATGATTCTGGCGAACATCTCGGCGGCACGATTCGTCGAGAAAGCCAAAGAGCCTGCGCTGTTCCGTATTCACGATAAACCGTCGACGGAAGCCATCACCGCGTTCCGCTCCGTGCTGGCCGAACTGGGTCTGGAGCTGCCTGGCGGTAACAAGCCAGAGCCGCGCGATTACGCCGAGCTGCTGGAGTCCATTGGCGATCGTCCTGACGCAGAAATGCTGCAGACGATGCTGCTGCGCTCAATGAAGCAGGCGATTTACGATCCGGAAAACCGCGGTCACTTCGGCCTGGCGCTGCAGTCTTACGCCCACTTTACCTCGCCGATCCGTCGCTATCCTGACCTCTCTCTGCACCGTGCGATCAAGTATCTGCTGGCGCAGGAGCAGGGCCATAAAGGGAACACCACCGAAACCGGTGGCTACCACTATTCGATGGAAGAGATGCTGCAGCTGGGTCAGCACTGCTCCATGACCGAACGTCGTGCTGATGAAGCAACACGTGACGTGGCGGACTGGCTGAAGTGTGACTTTATGCTCGATCAGGTGGGTAACGTCTTTAAAGGCGTGATTGCCAGCGTGACCGGCTTTGGTTTCTTCGTTCGTCTGGACGAGCTGTTCATCGACGGTCTGGTGCACGTCTCCAGCCTGGATAACGACTACTACCGCTTCGACCAGGTCGGTCAGCGCCTGATTGGCGAATCTGGCGGCCAGACCTATCGTCTGGGCGACCGTGTGGAAGTGAAGGTTGAAGCCGTGAATATGGATGACCGTAAGATCGACTTCAGCCTGATCTCCAGCGAGCGTGCGCCGCGTAACGTCGGGAAAACCGAGCGTGAAAGGGCGAAAAAAACCGGTAACGGTAAACCGGGCGGCGGTAAACGTCGTCAGGCGGGCAAGAAGGTAAACTTCGAGCCGGACAGCGCGTTCCGCGGCGAGAAGAAGCAAAAGCCGAAGGCGGCGAAGAAAGAAGCCCGTTCAGCGAAAAAACCGTCCGCGAAAACGCAGAAAATAGCGGCTGCCACCAAAGCGAAGCGCGCGGCCAAGAAAAAGCAGGCGGAGTAAAGTCTCCCCTCACCCTGACCCTCTCCCCGACGGGGGGAGGGGAAATACTTATTACGAGAACCATCAATGAGTGAAATGATTTACGGCATCCACGCGGTGCAGGCCCTTCTCGAGCGCGCACCGGAGCGTTTTCAGGAAGTGTTTATTCTGAAAGGGCGTGAAGATAAGCGTCTGATGCCGCTGATCCACGCCCTGGAAGCGCAGGGCGTGGTGATCCAACTGGCGAACCGCCAGTTCCTGGATGAGAAAAGTGACGGTGCGGTTCACCAGGGGATCATTGCCCGCGTGAAGCCGGGCCGCCAGTATCAGGAAAACGATCTGCCGGATCTGATTGCCGAGCTGGATAACCCGTTCTTCCTGATCCTCGATGGCGTTACCGATCCGCACAACCTCGGCGCGTGCCTGCGCAGCGCCGATGCGGCGGGCGTGCACGCGGTGATCGTGCCGAAAGATCGCTCCGCGCAGCTGAACGCGACGGCGAAGAAAGTGGCCTGCGGCGCGGCGGAAAACGTTCCGCTGATCCGCGTGACCAACCTGGCGCGCACCATGCGTCTGCTGCAGGAAGAGAACATCTGGATCGTCGGTACCGCCGGTGAAGCGGATCATACTCTGTACCAGAGCAAAATGACCGGCCGTCTGGCGCTGGTGATGGGGGCAGAAGGCGAAGGCATGCGTCGTCTGACCCGCGAGCACTGTGACGAGCTGATCAGCATCCCAATGGCGGGCAGCGTGTCGTCCCTGAACGTTTCTGTTGCGACGGGTATCTGCCTGTTTGAAGCGGTGCGTCAGCGGGGAGAATAAACAGCAAGGCCGTCCACAGGACGGCCTTTTGTGTTTTCTCCCTCTCCCCGTGGGAGAGGGCCGGGGTGAGGGCACCAGACGGTGACAAACTCACTCCTCTAACGACCGCAAATGGTCATCCTTACTTAGCGTCATCAGCGCGAAAATACTCACTACCGCCGTCGCCATCACGTAATACGCCGGAATATCCAGGTTGCCCGTCTGCTTAATCAGCCCGGTAATAATCAGCCCTGCGCATCCCGAGAAAATCGCGTTCGACAACGAGTAGGCCAGCCCCAGCCCCGTATAGCGCACGCGCGTCGGGAACATCTCAGATAGCATTGCCGGGCCTGGCCCTGCCAGCATCCCGACCAGACCGCCCGCAATCAACACCACAACAGCCTTCACCGCCAGCGTACTCGACTCTGCCTGAAGAATTTTCAGCAGCGGCAGGGCGAGGATCAGCAGCAGCGCGGTGGCGATAATCATCACCGTGCGGCGCCCGATCCGGTCGCTCAGGATCCCCGACGGAATGATGGTGAGTGCAAAACCAATATTCGAAATCACCGCTATAAGCAGCGCCTGGTTAAACCCGGTATGCAGCGCCGACTGCAGATAGGTCGGCATAATCACCAGGTAAGTGTACCCCGCTGCAGACCAGACCATTACGCGCCCAATCCCCATCGCGATGGCCCGGAGCGTGGCGGCAGTATCCGCCTGAGCGATAACCGGTTTATCCTGCTGCTGCACAAAGCTGGGTGTCTCTTCCATACTGACACGAAGCCACAGCGCAACGACGCCCATGGGCAGCGCCAGGAAGAAAGGAATGCGCCAGCCCCAGTCGTGCAGGGCTTCCGGCGTGAGGAGGGCAGAGAGCAGCGCCACGATGCCTGCACCCGCTAACAGCCCCAGCGCCACGGTAAACGACTGCCACGCGCCATAGAGCCCACGCTTGCCGCGCGGGGCAAACTCCGTCATCAGCGAGACCGCACCGCCGTACTCACCGCCCGCGAACAGTCCCTGCAGGATGCGCAGCAGCGTAATAATGAGCGGCGCGGCAATCCCGATGCTGGCATAGACCGGCACAATGCCGATGGCGGCGGTAGCGAGCGTCATCAGCACCAGCACAATAATGAGCGTCGGCTTACGGCCAATCCGGTCGCCGATGCGGCCAAACACCACCGCACCCAGCGGGCGGAAGAAGAAGGCGATGGCAAACGAGGCGTAGGTGAGGATCAGGCTGGTGAGCCCCGCTTCCCCTTCAAGCTGGAAGAAGTTTTTCGCAATGACGGTCGCCAGAAAACCGTAGACCGCAAACTCATACCACTCGATAAAGTTACCAATGGAGCCTGCAATTAATGCTCGCTTGTGCGCATCCGGTTGCATAACGATCCTCACTGAAAAGGGTAAGAATAAATTATTCAACAAAAGCGAAGTCATGAAATAGTTTATTCTTATGTTCTGTGAGCTATTTCACGAATGATATCAGCGGGATCGTGAACGTGTGACTCCCCTCCCATGCAGCGTGTGCGCGGTCTGTCCATACTTATCGTCATTGCCACTGAAGGAGGGAGACAGCATGCACTGGCAGACCCATACCGTTTTCAATCAACCTGCACCGCTTTCCAACAGTAACCTTTTCCTCTCCGACTGCGCCCTGCGCGATGCGGTCTCGCGTGAAGGGGCCGAGTGGGATATCGAACTCCTCGCCAGCATTGGTCAGCAGCTGGGTACGGCGGAATCGCTGGAGCTGGGCAGGCTGGCGAACGTGAATCCGCCGGAGTTGCTTCGCTATGACGCCACCGGTGAGCGGCTGGATGACGTCCGCTTTCACCCGGCATGGCACCTGCTGATGCAGGGCCTGTGTGCCAACCGCGTGCATAACCTGGCGTGGGAAGAGGAGGCGCGTAAAGGGGCGTTTGTCGCGCGGGCCGCACGCTTTGTGCTTCATGCTCAGGTGGAGGCGGGCACGCTGTGCCCTGTCACCATGACGTTTGCCGCTACGCCGCTCCTGCAGCAGGCGCTCCCCAAACCCTTTCACGACTGGCTGACGCCGCTGCTCAGCGATCGCTACGATCCTCATCTTGCGCCCGGCGCGCAAAAGCGCGGCCTGCTGATCGGTATGGGGATGACGGAAAAGCAGGGCGGCTCAGACGTGCTCAGCAACACCACCAAAGCGGAAAAATGCAGCGACGGCAGTTATAGGCTGGTGGGACATAAATGGTTTTTCTCCGTCCCGCAAAGCGATGCGCATCTCGTGCTGGCGCAGGCGAAGGGCGGACTATCCTGCTTTTTTGTGCCGCGCTTTTTACCTGACGGGCAGCGCAACGCCGTCCGGCTGGAGCGCCTTAAGGACAAGCTCGGGAACCGCTCCAACGCCAGCAGCGAGGTGGAATTCCTTGATGCCTCCGGCTGGCTGCTGGGGGAAGAAGGCGAAGGGGTACGGCAGATCCTCAAAATGGGCGGCCTGACGCGCTTTGACTGCGCGCTGGGCAGCCACGGACTGATGCGCCGTGCGCTCTCCGTGGCGCTGTACCATGCGCATCAGCGTCAGACCTTCGGCAAAAATCTTATCGATCAGCCGCTCATGCGCGAAGTGTTAAGCCGGATGGCGCTGGTGCTGGAGGGACAAACGGCGCTGCTGTTCCGCCTGGCGCGGGCGTGGGATAAACGCGCGGATCCGCAGGAGGCGGCATGGGCACGGCTGTTTACCCCGGCCGCCAAATTTAGCGTGTGTAAAGCGGGCATCCCGTTTGTCGCTGAAGCGATGGAGGCGCTGGGCGGAGTCGGGTACTGCGAGGAGAGCGAACTTCCCCGCCTGTATCGCGAGATGCCGGTGAACAGCATCTGGGAAGGGTCCGGCAACATCATGTGCCTGGACGTGCTGCGCGTGCTGGCGAAGCAGCCGGGTATACACGATCGGCTTGCCGATGAGTTTGCACAGGTCAAAGGGCAGGACAGACACTTCGACCGCAGCTGGCGGCAGCTTCAGCAAAAACTGCGTAAACCGCAGGAGGCGCAGGGGCGGGAAATTGCGCAGCAGCTTTTCTTGCTGAGTGCCGGGAGCGAAATGCTGCGGCACGCATCGCCTCCGGTGGCGCAGGCGTGGTGCCGCATGATGCTGGATACCCGTGGCGGAACGGTGATGAGCGAGCAGGTGCAAAGTGACCTGCTGCTGCGTGCGACGGGCAGAGTCGGCTAGCCTTTTAGCTGGAACAGGCTCACCAGCTGAGCCAGGTGTGAACCCTTCTCGCGCAGCGTTTGAGCCGTTTGTTCGCTGCGTGAGATGCGATCGGCATTGATATGCGACGCTTCGCCAATGTGGGTCATGGCGAGGTTCACCTGACCGATCCCGGCGGACTGCTCGCGTGAGGCATGGTTAATCTCGGTGACCAGCTGGCTGATGTTATCGATATGAATGATGATGTCATCCATCGCCAGGCGCGTCTGTTCAGACAGCGCATGACCCTCACTGACTTTTCTGAGCGTATCGCCAATCAGCTGTTCAATCTCCTTCACCGCGTTAGCGCTGCGTCCCGCCAGGGCGCGAACTTCCTGCGCGACGACCGCAAACCCTTTACCGTGCTCGCCCGCGCGAGCCGCTTCCACGGCCGCATTCAGCGCCAGGATATTGGTCTGAAAAGCAATGGACTCGATCACGCGCGTGATGTCTGCGATGCGTTTTGACGCTTCGCGAATGTCGTCCATGGTCGACACCGCGTGGGTGACTGTCTCACCGCCCTGATGAACCGCGAGCGAGGTTTCACCCACCAGCTGCTGCGTTTGCTCCATGTTGGCGGCATTTTGCTGTACGGTGGCGGCCAGCTGCTCCATGCTGGCGGAGGTCTCTTCCACGCTGCTGGCCTGCTTGTTGATCTGCTCTGAAATTTCGCCCGTATCGGCGGCTAGCGCGTTGGTGCCTGAATGGATCTCACCTGCGGCCTCGCGGACCTGCAGGACAATTTTTTGCAGGCCGCCACCGATGCCGTTGATGGCGTCGATCAGCTGGCCGACTTCGTCCTGACGCGTCACGGGCAGGCTGGAACGGAGATCCCCTGCGGCATATTGCCGGGCAAGATGGATCACATTGCGCAGTGGTCGGGTCAGCACGCGGCGAATCAGGACCACGAACAGGCCAGCAAACAGGATGGACAATGCCGTACCGGCGAGGAGGAAACCGTCGCGCATGGCGGTGACGCTTGAGAGCAGCACCGATTTATCCACTTCACCCACGATAGTCCAGTTCCAGCCTGGCAGCGGGGTATAAGCCATTTTCAGCGTGCGGCCGTCGTCGCTTACGCGCTCCAGCGTGCCGGGTTTATCACTCAGAAGCTGTTGCTGCGTCGTGCCGTCCCACTTCGGCAGTTTTCCCTCTTCGCTGGCGTGGAAAAGGTATTGCCCGCGCGTTTTGCCGTTGCTGCGATCCAGCACGAAGAAGTGACCGCTCTCGCCCAGGCGGCGGTTGAGGATTTTCTCACGCATGACGTTCCAGGAGTGGGTGATGTCCACCCCGACAAAGACGATCGCAATGACCTGTCCTTCGGCGTTTTTAACCGGCTGGTACTGGGTGATGTAGCGTTTGCCAAACAGCAGCGCCAGGCCGCGGTAGACTTCACCTTTGTTGACGGCGGCAAAGGCCGGGCTGGCGTTATCCAGAACGGTACCCATTGCCCGCTCGCCGTTCTCTTTACGCAGGGAAGTGGCTACGCGAACAAAGTCGTTTCCGCTGCGTACAAACAGCGTCGAAATGGCTCCCGTACGGTTCAGGAACGCGTCCGAAAGCGTGTTGTTTTCATGCAGCCCGGTATCTCCGCCTTTCAGAAGCGGAACGCTGAGCCCGTTAATTGTCTGGGTTTGGGAAGCATCAATGTTCAGGGGCTGCGGTAAAAAGGTGGTGAACAGACGGGTATAGCTCTCAACCTCTTCACTCAGGCTGGTGTTAAACATCTGCACCATGTCGACCATGCCGGTGGACTGATTATGCAGATCTTCTACCGCAAGGGCTTCAAGCTGCTGGCTGGCTTTTTGACTGAGCAGAAAAGTGAAAAGCAGAAACAGCGTGGCGACACTGACGCCGGTAAGCAGTGACAGCTTCGCACCCAGGCCTGCGCGGCGAAAAATGTTGATCATAAATTGCTCATCATTGAAAAGGTATGGTTCTTCAACGGCAGAGCGGGGATTACGTTTACTGGTTTAATGTAACAAAATGTTATTTTGTTGTTCTTGATTTGTTTTTTATAAGATAAAAAATTTGCAAAAACGAAAAGCCACTAAAAATAAGTGGCTTTTATCAGGAGGGAGATTACACGTAGAGAATGGCCTGTACCCGCCAGTGGTCGATATGGTTATCTTCCTGCATCTGGATGATGCGATACCATGAAGCACCCTGCTCATCGGCCTTTAATGCCACGACACGTTCAACGTCTTGCGGGCTCCCCGAGATATTATTCACGGAGATCTGGCCAATTTCATTCAGGCCAGTCACACAATCAGCACTGGCGAATTCTGCTGACTGCGCGGTGGTGCTCAGCAGGCCTGCTGAGAGCAACAGTGAGGTCAAAGCAAGAGTTCGTTTCATCGTCAGCTCCATTTCACATATATCCGGTATCCGCCGGGCAATCCTTCGCAAATAAACTCCCTTCCATTGACGCGGGCATGGAGTTTATTGTGGACAGGAAAATTTCTATGGACGCAAAGCAGTGTAAATCTCGTTCAAAGGTAAACCATTATTTCCGGTACAAAATGGCCTGGGAATACCACTGTCCCGTTATGATGGTTTCGTCGATCATAATGATGACGTAATAATCTGCTTTGGCGGCGACGGCCTGTGCTTTTATTGCCGCTTCTGCGTCATCCGGAGAGCCGCGAACCAGCGCGGAGATGGTGCCCATTCGTTGTAATCCTTCCGTCTGATTACGACGAATCTCCTGTGGATGATCGGCGACCGGTGGAGCGGGTTGCGGCGTTCCCTGCAGCGCGCTACAGCCACTGAGCAGAAACACCAGCAATAAAGCAGCAAACCTGCGCATAACCATATCTCGTTTCCTGATAGCCATAGTGTAGTTGTCTGTGAATTTAGTTTTGGGGGAATGTTCCCGAAGTGTTATCTGGGACGTATATTTCGAATGAAAATGACGTGAAAGCGTAACCCAGTTCTCAACATTATGAATCATACATTCGCACAGGGTCGACAATGATTGAAATTGAAATACGCCACCTCGGCGACCATGAAATTTTACACGCGATGCCAGCGGGTAAACGTGATAAACCGCTGCCTGTTGTGGTTTTTTATCATGGGTTTACCTCATCGAAGCTGGTTTACAGTTATTTTGCGGTCGCGCTGGCGCAGGCGGGTTTCCGCGTGGTGATGCCGGATGCACCCGACCACGGCGCACGCTTTTTGGGTAACGAACAGGCGCGTCTTGGGCAGTTCTGGCAGATTCTGCACGGGAGTCTGACCGAGTTTGCCGGGCTGCGCGATGCGCTGTATGAGGCAGGGCTGGTGGCCGACAATCGTCTGGCTGTCGCCGGGGCGTCGATGGGCGGTATGACGGCGCTAGGGATTATGACGCATCATCCTGAAGTGAAGTCTGTCGCCTGTCTGATGGGCTCGGGCTATTTTACGTCGCTGGCGAAGACGCTTTTTCCCCCTCAGGATTTAACGAAAATCACCGCTACGCTGGCAGAGTGGGAAGTGACCCGGGCATTGCCGCGCGTGGCGGATCGCCCGCTGCTGCTGTGGCACGGTGACGCGGATGATGTGGTCCCGCCCGAAGGAACCTTCCGCCTGCAGCAGGCGTTAATGAGTGAAGAACTGGACGATAATCTGACCTGTCTGTGGGAAGCGGGCGTCCGCCACCGCATCACGCCAACGGCGCTGGATGCCACGGTAGCTTTTTTCCGCCAGCACCTTTAAACGCGCAGCACTTTTACGCCCTGATCTTCCAGCTTCTGGAGGATCTCAGGGTTGGCGCCTTTGCCGGTGATCACCATGTCGATCTGTTCGGCACGGCTGAATAACATCCCTGCGCGCTCGCCCACTTTGCTGCTGTCGACTAGCACAACGAGCTTGCCCACAACGTTAAGCATGTTTTGCTCCGCCATCGCGGTCAGCATATCGGTTTTATACAGGCCATCTGCCGTCAGGCCTTTGCCGCTGGTAAACATCCAGTGCCCGGCATAGAGACTGTTTTCGCTGTCCTGAGGGCTAAGGGTGATGGACTGGCTTTTGTTGTACTGCCCGCCCATGATCACCACGCTCTCATGCTCCTGGTCGATGAGATAGTTGGCGAGCGGTAAGTAGTTGGTGATGATTTGCACTGGCTTGCCGCACATTTCACGGCCCAGCAGAAACGCCGTGGAGCCGCAGTTGATGACCACGCTCTCGCCGGGATTCACCAGCTGCGATGCGGCTCTGGCAATCCGCACTTTTTCATCATGATTCTGCGCCTGATGAATATTCATCGGAGACCAGCGAGGGCGCTGCTGGCTGATCGCTTCCGCGCCGTTGCGGACCTTTTTCAGCTTGCCGCTTTCATCCAGCTTGTTGATATCCCGCCGCGCCGTTGCCGGGGAGATGCCTAAACGTTCGATCACTTTCTCGACGGTGATAAACCCGGTTTGCGCCAGGAGTTCCAGGAGAATTTGATGCCGTTGCGCTTCCGTCATGAGCTATTCCGATAAGAATTGATTTGAAAAGATGATATTTGAAATAGCGTGAAATTACTAAAAGAAATATGACATCGCCAGACATCATGTCTGGCGATGCGGCTGCACAATCAGAGGAAGGACTTGAACGGCAGGTCAGGCTCAATGGTGAAGCAATCATCGAAACCACGTGGGTAGTGATATTCGAGATTATCTTTGTCCAGTGGCCAGGTGAACTTGCCGCCGACCTGCCAGATGAACGGCTTGAAGCCATACTTCAGGCGGTCTTTTTTCATTTCCCACAGCACGCGGATCTCCTGCGGATCGGCCTGGAAGTTTGACCAGATATCGTGGTGGAACGGAATCACCACTTTGGTATTCAGCGCTTCCGCCATGCGCAGCATGTCGGCGCTGGTCATTTTGTCGGTAATACCGCGCGGGTTCTCGCCGTAGGAGCCCAGCGCCACGTCAATCTGATGCTCGTTACCGTGCTTCGCGTAGTAGTTGGAGTAGTGAGAGTCGCCGCTGTGGTACAGGGAGCCGCCAGGGGTTTTAAACAGATAGTTAACCGCGCGCTCATCCATACCGTCCGGCAGTACACCCGCGGCTTTCTGATCGGCAGGCAGGGTGATCAGTGCTGTACGGTCAAAGGCGTCCAGCGCGTGAATTTCAATATCTTTAATTTTCACCACGTCCCCAGGCTTCATCACGATGCAGCGCTCTTTCGGCACGCCCCAGCCGATCCACAGATCCACGCAGGTCTGTGGCCCGATAAACGGCACATCGTCAGCACAGTTTTGCATCACCGCAGCCGCCACGTTCACGTCGATATGATCGTTGTGATCGTGAGTAGAAAGGACGGCGTCGATCTGGCGAATGGCAAACGGATCGAGCACAAACGGTGTGGTACGCAGGTTCGGCTGCAGTTTTTCTACGCCCGCCATGCGCTGCATCTGATGGCCTTTTTTCATCAGCGGGTTGCCGTGGCTCTGCTTGCCGGTGCCGCACCAGAAATCGACGCAGATGTTGGCACCACCTTCTGATTTCAGCCAGATACCGGTACAGCCCAGCCACCACATTGCAAACGTGCCAGGAGCAACCTGTTCCTGCTCGATCTCTTCATTCAGCCAGCTGCCCCATTCCGGGAAGGTGCTCAGAATCCATGACTCACGGGTGATGGTGTTCACTTTACTCATCGTTTTGACTCCTGGTTTAATCAAAAATAATCACATTGTGATTTGTTATGATTAATGCTGGCACCATTTGATGCGCTTTGCAATGGTAAAAATGCGGAATTTTATCTGCGCAACTTCACGTACTCTGCACTTATTCCTTGTTAGACTATCCAGTATTAAACATTAATTGCATGAATTATAAAGGTTAATTTATTTCTCATGTACGGTAGTGAAAATCATTACTAACATCATGGAAATAAATTGCGTGATACGTCACAAATAATCAAATGCAATCTTGTGGTGATTATTTGTGATTAATAGAGTGATGGCACCAACCACACAGGGATTGCCCCTCGTGTTCTCATTTCTGGAGAGAGTTATGGAGATCCTCTACAACGTCTTTACCGTGTTCTTTAATCAGGTAATGACCAACGCCCCGCTGCTGCTGGGTATCGTGACGTGTCTGGGTTATATCCTGCTGCGCAAAAGCGTCAGCGTGATTATTAAAGGCACCATCAAAACCATTATCGGTTTCATGCTGTTGCAGGCGGGGTCAGGCATTCTGACCAGCACCTTTAAGCCGGTCGTCGCCAAAATGTCCGAAGTGTATGGCATCAACGGTGCCATCTCTGACACTTACGCCTCAATGATGGCGACCATTGAACGCATGGGTGATGCCTATAGCTGGGTGGGGTATGCGGTGCTGCTCGCCCTGGCGCTGAACATCATCTACGTTCTGCTACGCCGTATTACCGGCATTCGCACCATCATGCTCACCGGCCACATCATGTTCCAGCAGGCGGGGCTGATCGCGGTTTCTCTCTATATCTTCGGCTACCCAATGTGGACCACGATTATCTGCACCGCGGTGCTGGTCTCGCTCTACTGGGGTATCACCTCTAACATGATGTACAAGCCTACTCAGGAAGTGACTGACGGCTGCGGTTTCTCCATCGGCCATCAGCAGCAGTTTGCCTCCTGGATTGCCTATAAAGTTGCACCGTACCTGGGCAAAAAAGAAGAGAGCGTTGAAGACCTCAAGCTGCCGGGCTGGCTGAATATTTTCCACGACAACATCGTTTCAACCGCGATTGTGATGACCATCTTCTTCGGCGCCATTCTGCTCTCCTTCGGTATTGACGTTGTTCAGGCGATGGCGGGTAAAACGCACTGGACGGTTTATATCCTGCAGACCGGCTTCTCCTTCGCGGTGGCCATTTTCATCATCACTCAGGGCGTGCGTATGTTCGTCGCCGAACTGTCGGAAGCCTTCAACGGCATCTCGCAGCGCCTGATCCCTGGTGCGGTGCTGGCGATTGACTGTGCCGCTATCTACAGCTTCGCGCCAAACGCGGTGGTCTGGGGCTTTATGTGGGGCACCATCGGCCAGCTGATTGCGGTGGGCATCCTGGTCGGCTGCGGCTCCTCAATCCTGATTATTCCTGGCTTTATCCCGATGTTCTTCTCCAACGCCACCATCGGCGTCTTCGCTAACCACTTCGGCGGCTGGCGCGCGGCGCTCAAGATCTGCCTGGTGATGGGCATGGTGGAAATCTTTGGTTGCGTGTGGGCGGTGAAGCTCACCGGTATGAGTGCCTGGATGGGCATGGCGGACTGGTCAATTCTGGCACCGCCGATGATGCAGGGCTTTGCCTCCGTCGGGGTGGTCTTTATGGCCGTCATCATCCTGATTGCTCTGGCTTATATGTTCTTCGCTGGCCGTTCGCTGCGAGCTGAAGAAGATGCGGAAAAACAAACAGCAGAAGTCTCTGCTCATTAAGGAGTTTCGATTATGACCGTACGTATCCTGGCTGTGTGTGGCAATGGGCAAGGCAGCTCCATGATCATGAAGATGAAAGTGGACCAGTTTTTAACCCAGTCAAACATCGACCACACGGTGAACAGCTGCGCGGTGGGTGAATACAAAAGTGAACTCAACGGCGCGGACATCATCATCGCCTCTACCCATATCGCCGGCGAAATTAGCGTGTCGGGCAATAAATATGTGGTGGGCGTGCGCAACATGCTTTCGCCTGCGGATTTCGGACCAAAACTGCTGGAAGTGATTAAAGAGCACTTCCCACAAGACGTGAAGTAAGGACGCCACATGAAACTACGTGATTCGCTGGCAGAGAATAACTCCATCCTTTTACAGGCTGAGGCCAGCACCTGGCAGGAAGCGGTGAAGCTGAGCGTGGATCTGCTGGTTAAGGCTGACGTTGTCGAGCCGCGTTACTACCAGGCCATTCTTGATGGCGTCGCGCAGCACGGCCCTTACTTTGTGATTGCGCCAGGGCTGGCAATGCCGCATGGGCGTCCTGAAGAGGGCGTGAAGAAAACCGGCTTCGCGCTGGTGACGCTGAAAACGCCGCTGGTGTTCAACCACGAAGATAACGATCCGGTCGATATCCTGATCACCATGGCCGCGGTCGATGCTAACACCCACCAGGAGGTGGGCATCATGCAGATCGTCAACCTGTTTGATGACGAAGCTAATTTCGACCGTTTACGCGCCTGCCGTACCGAGCAGGACGTGCTGGATTTAATTGATAACGCCACAGCGGCGGCAGTCTAAGAGGAATTGAACATGTCATTACCTATGTTGCAGGTTGCGCTGGATAACCAAACTCTGTCCCACGCTTACGAAACCACCCGCCTGATCGCGGAAGAAGTCGATATCATCGAAGTGGGCACCATTCTGTGCGTGGGCGAAGGCGTGCGTGCCGTTCGCGACCTGAAGGCGCTTTATCCGCACAAAATCGTGCTGGCAGATGCCAAAATTGCCGACGCAGGGAAAATCCTCTCCCGCATGTGCTTCGAAGCGAATGCTGACTGGGTCACCGTGATCTGCTGTGCGGATATCAACACCGCCAAGGGCGCGCTGGACGTGGCAAAAGAGTTTAACGGCGACGTGCAGATTGAGTTGACCGGCTTCTGGACCTGGGAGCAGGCGCAGGAGTGGCGCGATGCGGGCATTCAGCAGGTGGTGTACCACCGCAGCCGCGACGCGCAGGCCGCAGGCGTGGCGTGGGGCGAAGCGGATATCAGCGCGATCAAACGTCTGGCGGATATGGGCTTTAAAGTCACCGTTACCGGCGGTCTGGCACTGGAAGATCTGCCGCTGTTCAAGGGCATTCCGATTCACGTCTTTATTGCCGGTCGCAGCATTCGTGATGCGGCGTCTCCGGTGGAAGCGGCGCGTCAGTTCAAACGCTCAATCGCTCAGCTTTGGGGCTAAGGAGCGGGTATGTTGTCCAAACAGGTCCCGCTTGGCATCTATGAAAAAGCACTCCCTGCGGGGGAGTGCTGGCTGGAGCGGTTACAGCTGGCAAAACAGCTGGGCTTCGATTTTGTCGAAATGTCCGTTGATGAGACGGACGAACGCCTCTCTCGCCTCGACTGGAGCCGCGAACAGCGCCTGGCGCTGGTGAGCGCAGTTGCTGAAACGGGCGTGCGCGTGCCATCCATGTGCCTGAGCGCCCACCGTCGTTTTCCGCTCGGCAGCGAAGACGATGCCGTACGC
This sequence comes from Enterobacter cloacae complex sp. 2015409, assembly GCF_041365315.1. Lineage (NCBI taxonomy): Bacteria > Pseudomonadati > Pseudomonadota > Gammaproteobacteria > Enterobacterales > Enterobacteriaceae > Enterobacter > Enterobacter cloacae complex sp. 2015409. Next base: position 59,405 of record NZ_JBFTVM010000002.1, read on the forward strand.
GCGCAGGGGCTGGAGATCATGCGTAAAGCCATTCGCTTTGCGCAGGATGTCGGTATCCGCGTGATCCAGCTGGCGGGTTATGACGTTTACTATCAGGAAGCCAACGATGAAACGCGCCGTCGTTTCCGTGACGGCCTGAAAGAGAGCGTTGAGATGGCCAGCCGCGCGCAGGTCACGCTGGCGATGGAGATCATGGACTACCCGTTAATGAATTCCATCAGCAAGGCGCTGGGCTACGCGCACTATCTGAATAACCCGTGGTTCCAGCTTTATCCCGATATCGGCAACCTGTCAGCATGGGATAACGACGTGCAGATGGAGCTGCAGGCAGGCATGGGGCATATCGTGGCGGTGCACGTCAAAGATACCCGTCCTGGCGTGTTTAAAAACGTACCGTTCGGCACCGGGGTGGTGGATTTTGAACGGTGCTTCGAGACGCTCAGGCAGACAGGCTATTGCGGGCCTTACCTGATTGAGATGTGGAGCGAGACGTCGGACAACCCGGCAGCGGAAGTGGCGAAGGCGCGGGACTGGGTGCGCGAACGTATGGCGCGGGCAGGGTTGCTGGAGGCTGAACATGCTTAAGCTTAAACAGCAGGTCTTTGAAGCCAATATGGATCTGCCGCACTATGGCCTGGTCACCTTCACCTGGGGGAACGTCAGCGCTATCGACCGCGAGCAGGGACTGATCGTGATTAAGCCGAGCGGTGTGGCGTATGACACCATGAAAGCAGACGATATGGTGGTGGTGGATCTCGACGGAAACGTCGTGGAGGGAGAATGGCGTCCCTCTTCAGATACCGCAACCCATCTGGCGCTGTACCGGCGTTATCCGTCCCTCGGCGGCGTGGTGCATACCCACTCCACGCACGCGACGGCCTGGGCACAGGCCGGGCTGCCCATCCCGGCGCTGGGCACGACCCACGCGGACTACTTCTTTGGCGACATCCCCTGCACGCGGGCATTAACGCAGGATGAAGTGGAAGGGGAGTACGAGCTCAACACCGGTAAGGTCATAATCGAAACGTTGAGTGAAAGCGAACCGCTGCATACGCCGGGGATTGTGGTGTATCAGCATGGTCCATTCGCCTGGGGTAGGGATGCTTACGACGCGGTACATAATGCCGTGGTGATGGAAGAGGTGGCCAAAATGGCGTGGATTGCCCGTGGCATCAACCCACAGCTGCAGGGCATTGATGATTACCTGATGAACAAGCATTTCATGCGCAAGCACGGCCCGAATGCCTACTACGGGCAGAAGTGAATAAGTGCTCTGGAATACCGAAAAACAGTTGTAACCGGTGGTATTCCGGAGCCATTCACAAAAAAAAGCCCCCGGGCAGGGGGCAACGTCAACTATGGCTATGTTCTCGTTGTTGGCTTTCCTGGTGCTAGCGTTAATGCGTTATCGGTAAATATCTGCACTGGCGTGCATGTTGCCGTTGCTGCCGGGCTCACGGGTTAACATCACGTGGTAATAGGTTGCGCCCTGCGCATCGGTTTCTTCATTAAGGGCCTGATCTGCTTCACTTTTCGTGGCGAAATTATGATTGATGTAAATGACGCCCAAGCTTTGCACATCATCCATGTTTCTGGCCTGTCGGCTGTCTATCTTGATGGCTGCCATCGCGTTTGCACTGAGCAAAAGCGCCGCCATTATGGCTAATGCGATTTTTTTCATGATATGCGCTCCACGACTGCGTGCTGCGAGAGGGGGGATGCTCCTTCTTTAATTCAGGTGATCTCTGATTAAAGTGTAATCACTCATCCGGCGGGGATGCGTGACCATTTCTGATGCAGTTGTTCAAAAAAACAACGCTTCCGGGTGTGACCAATTTTAAATCACCCACTTAGACCCACTTCGCGCTTTGTGCGAATTATTTGTGCAATCAGCTTGAGTTTCCAGGGACGCGCAAGTATTATGACGCGTCAATTTTTCAGCCGACCTTTAACACGTTCCTTGCCTCCCCGGGCCTCGGCTGACCCAGACAGGAGGCTGAATAATCCGTAAGGAGCAATTCGATGCGTCATTACGAAATCGTTTTTATGGTCCATCCTGACCAGAGCGAACAGGTTCCGGGTATGATCGAGCGTTACTCTGCTGCCATCACTGGTGCAGAAGGTACGATCCACCGTCTGGAAGACTGGGGCCGCCGTCAGCTGGCTTACCCGATCAACAAACTGCACAAAGCACACTACGTTCTGATGAACGTTGAAGCGCCGCAGGAAGTGATCGATGAGCTGGAAACTACCTTCCGCTTCAACGATGCCGTTATCCGCAGCATGGTTATGCGTACCAAAAACGCAGTTACCGAAGCATCTCCGATGGTTAAAGCGAAAGACGAGCGCCGTGAGCGTCGCGATGATTTCGCAAACGAAACCGCAGATGATTCTGATGCTGGGGATTCTGAAGAGTAATTTCTGATGACCAACCGTCTGGCGTTGTCCGGCATCGTATGCAGGGCTCCCCTTCGAAAGGTCAGTCCATCAGGAATTCCGCATTGCCAGTTCGTGCTTGAGCATCGTTCTGTGCAAGAGGAAGCCGGGTTTCACCGGCAGGCGTGGTGCCAAATGCCCGTTATTATTAGCGGACACGAAAACCAAGCCATTACTCACAGTTTAACGGTCGGTAGCGCAGTAATCGTTCAGGGGTTCATCTCTTGCCACAAGGCAAAGAACGGCCTGAGCAAAATGGTTCTGCATGCCGAGCAGATTGATTTGATAGATTCTGGAGACTAGCCATATGGCACGTTATTTCCGTCGTCGCAAGTTCTGCCGTTTCACCGCGGAAGGCGTTCAAGAGATCGACTATAAAGATATCGCAACGCTGAAAAACTACATCACCGAAAGCGGTAAGATTGTCCCAAGCCGTATCACCGGTACTCGTGCAAAATACCAGCGTCAGCTGGCTCGCGCTATCAAACGCGCTCGCTACCTGTCCCTGCTGCCGTACACTGATCGTCATCAGTAATCGGGCACGGTCCATTAATACGACTTTAAGAGGATAAGGTAATGCAAGTTATTCTGCTTGATAAAGTAGCAAACCTGGGCAGCCTGGGTGATCAGGTTAACGTTAAAGCGGGTTACGCACGTAACTTCCTGGTTCCACAGGGTAAAGCTGTTCCAGCTACCAAGAAAAACGTAGAGTTTTTCGAAGCACGTCGCGCTGAACTGGAAGCCAAACTGGCTGACGTTCTGGCGGCTGCTAACGCTCGCGCTGAAGCAATCAACGCACTGGGCACCGTTACCATCGCGTCTAAATCTGGCGACGAAGGTAAACTGTTCGGTTCCATCGGTACCCGTGATATCGCTGATGCAGTATCTGCTGCAGGCGTTAAAGTGGCTAAGAGCGAAGTTCGTCTGCCGAACGGCGTTCTGCGTACCACTGGTGAGCACGAAGTTGACTTCCAGGTTCACAGCGAAGTGTTCGCTAAACTGGTTGTTAACGTTGTAGCTGAGTAATTTTTTACTCTGCTCACGTTGAAACGCCGGCCTTGTGCCGGCGTTTTGCGTTTTAGAGATCCGGGCTCTTAACGCGCCCTGATAAAACTGCCGTCTGGCTGGCGGGTAAACAGTACCTGTTGTCCACTTCCCGTATCAATCGTTAACCCTGTCACCACCCCGCTGGCATTCTGGCGAATCTGTACCATCTGACCATTCTGCAGGTTACTGAGCGGTTTACCCGCACCTTCCACCTTCGCCATGGCATACACGTCGGTTGGCGGCAGGTTGTGGTCGCGGAACAGCTGTGCCAGGGTTTTGCCCGGCTCTACGCGATAGGAGCGCCACTGTTGCTCAATGCCGGTGGGCTGCTGCGTCTGAGGCTGAGACGGGGCGGCGGCTTGATCCTGCGGCTGTTCATCCTGAATGGGCTCTGGCTCAACCGGCGCAACCTGACCCGGATCGTTAGACGGGGAGACGAGCTGCGTCTGCATCGGCTGTGCGTCAGGCTGCGGCCGCGTCTGCGACTGAATGTCCAGTTGGGCATTGCGGGTGACGGGTGCGGTATCGACATCATCGCCCCCGGAAGGAAGCAGGAAGCCCACGATCACCATCAGTGCGCCAATGATGATCCCTCTGCGATGCAGAGGAGGCAGCGGGTCCATGATGCGAAAATTGTCCGGCGCCTGCCAGATTTTCGCCAGGGTAGGTTTCAGTTCAAATCGCCCGGGCATGGCACTCCTCCTGCTCCGCGTATTTTTTATCCTGTGCCCCGAAGTATAGTTTGCTAACTGCCTGAACGGCGTAGTAAACCCGACATCCGTGACATCAGTTCGGGATTAATCCTGGTTATCTCTATTGTTTCTGTTTCGTCGCGGTTTGTCACCTTAACTTCAGACAAAGTTTTACCCATAAGGGCATGGCTGATATGCTGCCCGCTACTTTAAATGTGATGGAAGGAAAACCCATGACCACCCCGACTTTTGACACTATCGAAGCGCAGGCAAGTTACGGTATCGGCTTGCAGGTAGGACAGCAGCTGAGCGAATCCGGCCTGGAAGGTCTGTTACCAGAAGCGCTGGTGGCGGGTATCGCTGACGCGCTGGAAGGCAAACAGCCTGCCGTTCCGGTTGACGTCGTGCACCGTGCGCTGCGTGAAATCCACGAACGTGCTGACGCCGTGCGTCGTGCGCGCTTTGAAGAGATGGCCGCCGAAGGTGTGAAATATCTGGAAGAGAACCGCGAACGTGAAGGCGTGAACAGCACCGAATCCGGTCTGCAGTTCCGCGTGATCAATCAGGGCGACGGCGCAATCCCGGCGCGTACCGACCACGTTCGCGTGCACTACACCGGTAAGCTGATCGACGGTACCGTCTTCGACAGCTCCGTGGCGCGCGGCGAACCGGCTGAGTTCCCGGTAAATGGCGTTATCGCAGGCTGGATCGAAGCCCTGACCCTGATGCCAGTGGGTTCCAAATGGGAACTGACTATCCCGCATAACCTGGCCTACGGCGAGCGCGGCGCTGGCGCGTCCATCCCGCCATTCAGCACCCTGGTCTTTGAAGTCGAGCTGCTGGAAATTCTGTAATCGAATTTTCTTATTTCCTCTCCCCGGTTGGGGAGAGGAAAATAGTGTAAAAACCTATAGTTACGGTGCTATCAACATTTTATCTTGCAAACGAAACTGTTGCGTGTATTTTTGTGAGCTGTTTCGCGCTGTATGAGTGATATGACACTCACTTTCAACATATTATTAACATAATATCTAAATCATAGTATTCATCCCGCCGATTCTTACCTAATATCGATTAGCCCTTACAAGGGAACGTCATCTTTTGACGTATTTAAAGGCCAGAAGAGCCTTAACAACACAGACAGGCATAAACAGGAAAATATCACATGGTAGATCAGGTCAAAGTCGTCGCCGACGAAGAGGCGTCGTCCGAACAGTCGCTACGGCGCAATCTCACAAACCGTCATATTCAGCTCATTGCGATTGGGGGTGCCATCGGTACCGGGCTGTTTATGGGGTCAGGCAAAACCATCAGTCTCGCCGGACCGTCAATCATATTCGTTTATATGATTATCGGTTTTATGCTGTTCTTCGTGATGCGTGCAATGGGTGAACTGCTGCTCTCGAACCTTGAATACAAATCCTTCAGCGACTTCGCTTCAGACCTGCTCGGGCCATGGGCGGGCTATTTTACCGGCTGGACCTACTGGTTCTGCTGGGTCGTCACCGGTATGGCGGACGTCGTAGCGATTACCGCCTATGCGCAGTTCTGGTTCCCGGGGCTGTCGGACTGGGTGGCCTCGCTGGCGGTTATTGTGCTGCTGCTGAGCCTGAACCTCGCCACCGTCAAAATGTTCGGTGAGATGGAGTTCTGGTTTGCGATGATCAAAATCGTGGCCATTGTTGGGCTCATCGTGGTGGGCCTGGTAATGGTGCTTACCCACTTCCAGTCACCAACCGGCGTTCAGGCGTCGTTTACCCATCTGTGGAATGACGGCGGCTGGTTCCCGAAAGGCATCAGCGGCTTCTTTGCTGGTTTCCAGATTGCGGTGTTCGCGTTTGTGGGGATTGAGCTTGTCGGAACGACCGCTGCGGAAACCAAAGATCCGGAGAAGTCCCTGCCGCGCGCCATCAACTCCATTCCGGTGCGTATCATCATGTTCTACGTCTTCGCGCTGGTCATCATTATGTCCGTGACGCCGTGGAGCTCCGTGGTACCTACCAAGAGCCCGTTCGTCGAGCTGTTCGTGCTGGTAGGCCTGCCTGCTGCCGCGAGCCTGATTAACTTCGTGGTGCTGACCTCTGCTGCCTCGTCTGCCAACAGCGGCGTATTCTCCACCAGCCGTATGCTGTTTGGTCTGGCGCAGGAGGGCGTGGCGCCGAGCGCGTTCGCCAAGCTCTCTAAGCGTGCGGTACCGGCAAAAGGGTTGACCTTCTCCTGCATGTGCCTGCTGGGCGGTGTGGTGATGCTCTACGTGAACCCAAGCGTGATTGGCGCGTTCACCATGATTACCACGGTCTCTGCGATCCTGTTTATGTTCGTCTGGACCATCATCCTCTGTTCATACCTGGTGTACCGCAAGCAGCGTCCACACCTGCATGAAAAATCGATCTACAAGATGCCGCTGGGCAAGCTAATGTGCTGGGTGTGCATGGCGTTCTTCGTCTTCGTGCTGGTTCTGCTGACGCTGGAAGATGATACCCGCCAGGCACTTATCGTCACGCCGCTGTGGTTTATCGCGCTGGGGCTGGGCTGGGTGTTTATCGGTAAGAAACGGATGGCAGGCGTAAGGTAAAAGCAAAACGGCAACGTCAGTTGCCGTTTTTAGTTTTTGCACCCTCTCCCTGTGGGAGAGGGTCGGGGTGAGGGCATCAGGCCGCAGCGGCCTTTTTTATTCCCCCGCTAAAGCCCGCGGGAACAAAACGTTGTTCTCAAGACTGATGTGTTCCATCAGGTCGTCGATCGTTTCGTTAATGCCGTTGTACATCGCTTTCCACGTTGTGCACGCTTCTGGCGGCGGCGTGACGTTGTGGGTGGTGTGTTTGATCACTTCCAGCAGTTCACCCGCGTCATCGTGCTCGCTTTCCATCACGCTGATGGGTCCCATCGCCTGGCTTCCCATTCCCTGTTTAATCATCGGGAAGAGGATCTGCTCTTCTTTCATCATGTGGCTGGAAAGCTCTTCGTGCAGCAGGGTCAGGTACTTTGCCAGACCGCGCGGTACGGAAGGTTTGTCGGCATGGACGCGCTCGACTTTGGTCGCCTGCAGGATCAGCTCCGGCAGCTGTTCACGGTGACGGTCATGGTATCGCACGAGGATATGGTCGATGATTTCCGCGAGCGGAGCGGTTCGCCAGTCTTTGTCGACGGGCTGCTCGGCCAGCTGCGCCAGTTCTGCTTCAATCACCTCAACGTCCAGCTCTTTGCGTGAAGCCGCACGCGCCAGGGTTTGCTTACCGCCGCAGCAGTAATCCATATCGTATTTACGGAACAGCGCAGAAGCGCGAGGAATGGAGAGCGCCAGCTCGCCAAGGGGTTGGTCGCGAAAGGCCATAGCAGTTACCTCGTCATCAATAATATAAGATGCATATTAAATGCATCTTTAAGCCGGCGCTATAACCCTTTAGAGGGACGGGAAAAAGTGAGATGCAGATCACAAAAAAATATCCGATTTAACTCTCTGAATGGGCTCAGGAAAGTGGTTTCGAAACTTTTTAAAGGTGGAGAAACAGTAAACAACCCGCTGCGCCTGCCGATATATCCACGTCAGACAAACCTGCATATAACAAAGGCAACGCATGTTTAAACGTATAAAAGTCATTACCCTTTTGATTTCGGTGCTGCTCGTGCTCGGCATCATGCAAGTGATTTCCGCCGGTATCTTTATCAACGCCCTGAACAACGATAAAGACAACTTCACCGTGGCGCAGCTCTCCAGCAAGAACGTGGCGGAGTTTACCGATGCGTGGATCAGTCTGAACCAGGCGCGCGTCACCCTGAACCGCGGGATGCTGCGCCTGCAAAGCAGCATGGCCTCTCAAATTAACGGCGGTCAGCTGAATGAGCTGGTGACCACGGCGAAAAATCTGCTGACTGAAGCGCAGGTTCATTACGATAAATACTATGCCTTGCCGAATACGCCAGGCCTGGATGAGAACCTGACTAATCGCCTTGAGGAGCAGTACCGTAATTACTCTACAACGCTGACGCAAATGAACGTTCTGCTGAGCCAGGGCAATCTGGAAGATATGTTCAAGCAGAATGCCGAACAAAAACAAAACGCGATGCAGGCGGTTTATCGTGAATGGCGTGAAGCGCAGGCCGCGCTCACCGATAAAGGCATTCAGGATAACGAAAGTGATTACAAGCACATCCTGTGGATCCTCTCTGCGGTCATGCTGCTGGTGATTGTGGTGATTATCTCCAGCTGGATTGCTATGCGCCGCGTGCTGCTGCTGCCGCTGGAAGAGGTGATTAACCATATTCGCGCCATTGCGGCAGGGGATTTAACCCAGCCGATTCAGGCTGACGGTAAAAATGAGATGGCCATCCTGGCGCGCAACGTTCAGGAGATGCAAACCTCGCTGGCGAACACGGTGGGCGTGGTGCGTGAAGGCGCAGATACGATTTACACCGGTGCAGGCGAAATCTCTGCGGGCAGTAACGATCTCTCTTCCCGTACCGAGCAGCAGGCCGCTTCTCTTGAAGAAACGGCAGCCAGCATGGAACAGCTGACAGCAACCGTGAAGCAGAACGCCGATAACGCGCGTCAGGCGTCCCGTCTGGCGCTGGACGCCTCCTCAACGGCGAAGAAGGGCGGTAACGTGGTTGAAGGCGTCGTACGTACGATGGATGAGATCGCCACCAGTTCCAGCAAAATCGCGCAAATTACTAACGTGATCGACGGTATTGCCTTCCAGACGAACATTCTGGCGTTGAACGCGGCGGTGGAAGCGGCGCGCGCGGGCGAGCAGGGCCGTGGTTTTGCGGTGGTGGCAGGGGAAGTGCGTACCCTCGCGCAGCGCAGCGCTCAGGCGGCGAAAGAGATCAAAGCGCTTATTGATGATTCCGGTGAGCGCGTGAACGCGGGCTCGCAGCTGGTTAACGAAGCCGGCGCCACGATGGCCGAGATCGTCAATGCGGTTACCCGCGTCACCGACATCATGGGCGAAATTGCCTCGGCCTCTGACGAGCAGAGCCGCGGTATCGACCAGGTGGGCCAGGCGGTAGCCGAGATGGACCGCGTGACCCAGCAGAACGCCTCGCTGGTGGAGGAGTCTGCGGCCGCAGCGGCTGCGCTGGAAGATCAGGCTGCACGCCTGAACGAAGCGGTAGCGGTGTTCAAAATCACCCGCAATCAGGCGGTTAAAGCGGCACCGGTGAAAACCTATGTGCCAAAATCGCAGCCTGTAGCCGCGGCGTCAGAAGGGAACTGGGAAACGTTTTAAGGGTTTGCTGGGTGGCGGCTACGCCACCCGGCAAAAATTACATCTCCGACGCCGGAATAACCCGCGGTTTTTCCGGCTTCGCTCTCACCGCCATCACCACCCCTATGACCAACAGCGCGATCCCGCAGGCCGTGAATAACGGCGGCACGCTCTGGCGCATCAGGAAGGTATAAAGCAGCCCGGCCAGGGTTTCGAAGACAATCAGCGGCCCTAAGATCACCGTCGGCAGCTTCTGGCTGGCAATGTTCCAGCACAGCGCGCCCACCCATGAACACAGCACCGCAATCGCCACCATCAGGCCGATAAACACCCACGGTCTTGGCCCGAAGGGCTGGGTGAAGTCCGGCTGCTGATGGCCCAGCCAGAGGCATGCGCCGAGATATCCCACGATGGATACGGGCAGCGTGACCAGCGCCTGCGCCGTTGCCCACATCATCGGATGCTTGTCCGGATTCTCACGCAGCCAGCGCGCATTGCGCAGGGCATACCATGCCCAGCACGCCACGGAAATGAACGCCAGCAGAATGCCAGAACCGTAACGCCACAGGTCAACATCCGCCTGCCCATGACGCAGCTCGGCAATATTGACGCATATCAGCCCCAGGGCGGTGCAGATCAGCGCCGGTGCCATTTTTGACCACGCCAGTTTGCCATCGCGGTGGCTGTAGAGCAGGTTAGCAAAGACGGGGATGACGACCGGCAGCGTGCCGATAATCATGGTCGATACCGGCGCACCGGTACGCTGAATGGCACTCGCGAGGCAAACGTAATAGATGAGATTGCCCATCATGGTCAGCGCCAGCGCGGTCCCCCAGTCCTGACGGCTGAGCTGACGCAAGCGCGCCCGTCCCAGCCACGCCAGGGGCAGGGCAATCAGCCCCAGCGCCAGATAACGGCCGGTCGACTGCAGTATTGCCGGATACTCGGGTACGATCAGCGGGCCGACAAAAATCAGCCCCCACATCATCCCGGCCAGCAGGGCATACAACACTCCACTAATCATTTTTCCATCCACAGGTATTTACGCTGTTCTCAGTGTAGGTGGGGCAAATGCGCGCGTATTGTATGAGGTTGCGCATTAGCGCCGGGTGACCTGCTTCTGGTAGCGCACGGGGGTAATGCCGTAGCGGTGGGTAAACGCGCGGGTGAGATGCGACTGATCGGTCAGCCCGGTTGCGGCGGCGACCTCTGCCGCGGGCATGCCGTGCGTGAGGAACGCTTTGGCGCGCCAGAGGCGAATGGCCATCAGCATCTGATGTGGCGTCACGTGAAAATGAGCTTTGAACTGGCGCTGGAAATGATACGGGCTGAGTGAAACGACGCTGGCGAGCTCGTCCAGCGTCAGAGCGCGCATATAGTTGTCATGCAGATACTCGCGTACCCGTTCAAAGCGGTGCGCACCTTCCTGAACCCGCGGCGCGTGATGAGCAAACGGCTGGAAGGTCTCAATCAGATCCAGCAGTAATCCTTTTTGCGCAAGCGGATCGTCCGTGTGCCACAGGCCGTAAATGAGCCTGCCGATTTGCTGCGAGCGCAGCGGGTCATGACGCGTTACGTCGCTAAACCACCAGTGCCGGAGGCCGGTCACCTCTTCCAGCAGGTCGGGTTCGATATAGACCATCCGGTAGCGCCAGCCGCCCTCGGTGGCGGATTCGCCGGTGTGGATCTCGTCCGGGTTCATGGTAACGACGGATTTTTCCGCCGCGAGATGCTGTGTCCCGCGATAGCGAAAGCGCTCGGCACCGGTTTCAATCGTGCCGATCCCGAAGGCTTCATGGGTGTGAGGCTCAAAGGCGTAGTCAGAAATATGGGCATGATAAAGCTCCAGGCCCGGCAGCTGCGCCAGATGGCGAAAGCGCGCGCTGTCTCTTTCATCATTAAACTGTTCCGGTACGCCTTGCACGGTGAGCCTCCTCGCGGTCATCTATTTTATTATCAGAGATGACCGGAGTTTATGCACTAAACATCTTTGCCCGGACCGTCTTACGATAATCCCCCGGTGACACCGTGGTTTTATGCTTAAACTGGCGGTTAAAGTGCGCAATGTCCTGATATCCAACCGCATTGGCGATCTCCTGAATGCTCAAATTGGTGGATTGCAGCATCGTCATGGCGGATTCAATTCTGGCGGTTAATAAATACTGCAGGGGGGACATGTCGGTGGCATTTTTAAAGCGACGGTTGAAGTTGCGCAAACTCATGCCAGCCATATCGGCAAGATTTTGCATAGATATATCCGAGGCGCAGTTTGCTTTTATCCAGATTTGAATTTGAACAATATCTTCATCCGGATGCGGTTTGTTTTCTTCACTGTAACACTGGCGATCGAACTGACTTCGAATTTCATGGAAAAAGGTCCGCTGGGTATGTGTGGCTACGCGTTTCCCGTATATCGTTTCGATGAAATGGATGGTCAGATCTGAGAGGGCTTTGACGCTGGCGGCACAGTAAATATTATCGGCCTGCGTGAGAAAATGTTTGGTTTGTAATTTTACGTTGGGGTAGTCGCGCGAGAACTGTTTGAAGTAGTGCCAGTGGGTGGTGGCGGGTTTCCCGTTGAGCAATCCCGACTCCGCCAGGAAACAGCAGCCCGTTCCGACGGCCGCGATGCGGGTCCCTCGCGCCGCCTGTTCGCTAAGCCATGCCAGGAGCTCAGGCTGTTGTCTAACCACCGCGCGAGGATTGCGCCACAGGGCGGGAAGATAGATAACGTCATAGTGCCTGTCTGCGGCAAGGGTGGTATCGGCGGTAATGCTGAAGCCACTGTGCGTCAGGATGGGCTCGTTATTTATGCCAATAGTATGAACTTTCAGTATATTCTCCGGACGACAGAGCCTGAATGAAGACGTCTCCGGTTTGTGCGTGTCTGCGTGGGATGTTGTTTTTTGCTCGGCTAAATAGCTACTGGCTGCGGCTTTCCACATTTCAATCGGAAGACTGAGACCGGAACTTAGCATGCGTTCACATAACACAAATCCTATTTGTGTATTTGTCATTTTTGATTAATACCTGTTTTGACTATTATTTTTGGTAGCTCATCGTTGTCCTGGCCAAAAAAGTCAGCATTTTGGCTGGATTTTCATATTAGCTTTTGTTGGTAATTTGTAAACTAATATCTGAAATTATCGCACTTACTTAACAAAATAAATCCACGACCACTACAGGATGAATTATGGCGAAATTACCCGTAATAACGGCTTTTGGCGGCTATGGTCCAGCTGGTCGTAGTTCTTCACATCATGCATTTCGTCGAATGATTATTGAGTCATTATCAGAAGAGGAAAGGCAAGCGACGTTATTATCGTTAGCCATTCTGATGGGCGTGCTTAAATATGATGAGGGCGGATATTGCGACATTTCCGGTAAAAGATTTACACCTGCTCAGGCTGCCGCGAAGATAAAAGACGAGGCGCTTGAGGGAACCCTTATCCGAAAAATTACGCGCGACTATTTTGATGTCGATGCTATCGTCAGCCATGCAAAATTGAATATGGTTTCAGGCGAAGAAGGATTCAGTTTTAATATATCTTCCAGACAATTACCTCAACCCTTACCGGCGGGATGGCACGTTGAAGAATTAGCGGATCAGCGTGTGCGTATTACCGTTAAGGGAGAGATGGACTGTAAAATTGAGGCATTGTTGCGCACGGAGGTTCAGGCTGCAGGTTTGTTGCCGCAGGGATTCCGCCCGGGTGACCATTACAATTCGCAGTTCCATCCGCGGGCGCTACAAATGGCGATTGTCGGAGCGTCAGACGCCATCAACGCCCTGGGGATCCCGTGGCGAGAGATACAGGCCAACATCACGCCGGATCAGCTCGGGGTCTATTCGGGCAATATCATGGGACAGCTCGACGATTATGGCTTTGGCGGTATGCTCCAGTCGCGCCTGAAAGGCCATCGCGTCAGCGCCAAACAGTGTCCGCTGGGCCTGAACAGCATGTGCGCCGATTTCCTCAATGCGTATGTGCTGGGTAGCGTCGGTCATACCAGCGCCACGCTGGGGGCATGCGCCACGTTTCTGTATAACCTGAATGCGGCAGTTGAAGATATTAAAGCGGGGCGCATTCGCGTTGCCGTTGTGGGCAGCGCCGAAGCGCCGGTCACCTCAGAGGTGATTGAAGGATTCGATGCCATGGGCGCCCTGGCAACGGAGAGCAAGCTTAAGCATATTGATGAAACGGATACGGCCGACTGGCGCAACAGCAGCCGCCCGTTTGGCAACAGCTGCGGTTTTGTGATCGCAGAATCCAGCCAGTACGTCGTGTTAATGGACGACGAGCTGGCGCTGCAGCTTGGGGCAGAGATCCACGGTTCGGTGGGGAATGTCTTCATCAACGCTGACGGCTTTAAGCGTTCTATCGCGTCACCGGGGCCGGGGAACTACATCACCATGGCGAAAGCGGTAGCCTCTGCGGTATCGATGGCGGGGATAGAGACGGTGCAGAAGGGATCGTTTATTCAGGCGCACGGTTCAAGCACGCCGAAGAATTGCGTCTCCGAGGCGGATATTTTTGACCGCGTTGCGCAAGCCTTTTCGATTCGCGACTGGCCGGTGACGGCGGTGAAATCGTATCTTGGTCACTCCCTGGGGCCCGCCAGCGGCGACCAGCTCATCAGCTGCCTCGGCGTCTTCCGCTATGGTATTTTGCCAGGAATTAAAAGCGTGTCGCACATTGCGCCACAGGTGAACAACGCACGCTTAACCATACCTGTTCAGGACTGCAAATTAGAGGAAGGCCAGGGGCAGATTGCCTTTATAAATTCAAAAGGCTTTGGCGGTAATAATGCCACGGGGGTGGTTTACTCGCCAAAGCTTACCCATCAATGGTTGCGCAAACGCTATGGGGAAGCGGTGTTTGCGGAGTATCAGCAGCGTAACCGCCAGGTGCGACGTCAGGCTAACGCGTATGATGAGGCGGCTTCGCAGGGTGAACTCAATGTCATTTATCTGTTTGGCCAGCAGGGGATAAATGAGGAAGATATTAAGATTGATATGAATGGCATCACCATTCCTGGATTTGAAAAACCGATTACATACGCGACGGCTAAAGAATACCCGGATTTTTAATCGTTATATTTGATTTTATTTTTAATAAATAAAGGTGCTTGTATTTTCTCAGGCGCCTTACCTTTGTGCACCACTAAACAGGAGAAAGAAAGTGGCTAATCTCAGTGCAATACTGATTGCCTTTGGCTGGAGCGGTATTGTCGTCGGCATAATGATGGGTGGGTTAATGGGGATGTACGCTTTTAAGGGACCGTTTCGCGCCCCCAAAGGACATGAAAACTATACCGATTTAAATCGCAGAATGTTAAGGCTGGCACATATTGCCTTTATTATGCTGCCGTTAATATCCATGCTCTATGGCATGTGTATTGATGACCTCGCCGTGTCTTATACCTATAAATATTATGCCGTTATTTGCATGATGATACTTTCGGTGGGTATTCCGGTGCTGCTGATTGCATCGTGTTTTTATCTGCCATTTAAATATGTGCAGGTTATACCGTTTAGCTGTGGAATGTATGCGTTAGTTGTAATGGCAATTGGCAGGGTTTCCGCCCTGTAAACTATCACCTACCTGAGAAATAAAAATGAAAACGTTACTGAATACCCGCCAGCTGGGTCGGGACGCTATTGTCGCGACCGTAGATAAGCACGTTTATACCGAAAACCGCGCCTTTGCCAACAGGCTTATTGACCGGATTGAATCCCATCCGCTGATGCGCAGCCCTATTTTGGCAAAAATGAACAGCGGCGAAGTTGATATTCAACAGATGCGCGTATTCCATCTGGAATTTTATCACGCGTTTGCGCAAGTCTTTACCGATGCCGTTATTGAAGCGTTAAGCGCGGCGAAACAGCTGGAAGCGCCGCTGGGCGCGCAGGCGAAAATGGCGGCCCGTTTTCTGCTGCAAATCAACCTGCTGGATGAGCTGGGCTTCCACCCTGGCGAAGACGCCGAGGGCAATTACAACGGCCAGCCCGCGCTGGCGCACTACGTGCAGTTCTTTACGACCATCCAGCAGCTGGGGATGACGGAGCACGAGGTGAAATCCTGGCTGCCGATGTCCAGCTCTCTGGCCTGCCGCGCAACCTTCGAGAATGCCTATGGCGACTATACCCAGCTGGTGGGTTTGCTGGCCGTGGCCGAGACCGTCTTCCATGACTTTGCCACGCCGTGGGCAAAAGGTGTTGATAAAGCAACGGATATTGACGTCACGAAGGGCTATCACAGCATCCATGTAGAAAGCGAAACGGGAGAATCCATTGAAGATGGTCACTCCGAAGATGCATGGATCCTGTTCTGCCAGGCGCTGACGGAAGACCGCTACGCCGAGATGGAACAGCGTGTCGATCTGTGGCTGAAGGTCTGGAACGACTTCTGTAACGATCTGCTGGCTGGCCGCGCCGGAAAATAATCTTCCCACCCTCATTACATTTGAAAATATAGAGCGAATTATGATGCCGTCTCATCAGTTGTTTAACAGGGGATATCATTCCTTCAACCAGCTTTTGCCCGAACTTGCTGTTCAACAGACTACTCAGACGGCATTTGAATTCGTCCGCAGCGCCAGTGAAATTCACAGCCAAAGCTATGACCAGCTACACCAGCGCGCCGCGTCGCTTGCAGAGGCTTTAATGCAGTACGGGCAGCGGGGCGACAGGGTCATATTGCTTTATCCGGATGGTGAAGATTTTATTGGCGCTTTTTTTGGCTGTCTTTACGCCGGCAGAGTGGCGGTTCCCGTCCCGATGCCCGCAAAATCGTCAGGAAGCGCGTGGGAGCGTTTTGCCGGCGTATTACGTAATGCGCAAACGGACTGTATTGTTACGACAGCCAGGGGGGCAGAAACGCTAGGCCAGCTATCACTTCCGTTATCCCCGCTTATTTTTACCTTCGACAAACCAGACACAGCTGCGCTACCTGCGGGTTATCGTCTGCATCATCTTGAACGCACCTTCTCCGGGGCATTTCACCCCGTTCCGGTAGCAGACAACGATCTGGCTTTTTTACAGTACACCTCGGGTTCGACGGGCTCCCCGAAAGGCGTGATGGTGACCCATGGCAACCTGTGGGCTAACTCACATGCCATTCACCGCTTTTTCGGCCACCACAGCGAAAGCCGGGGCACGATCTGGCTGCCGCATTTTCATGATATGGGGCTTATTGGCGGTCTACTGCAGCCCGTGTTCGGCGCCTTCCCCTGTCGGGTGATGTCGCCGATGATGTTAATGAAAAACCCCCTTAACTGGCTCAAACAGATTTCCGACTATCAGGCCACGACCTCCGGCGGCCCTAATTTCGCCTACGATCTGTGCGTGCGTAAGATTGGCCGAGAGCAGGTTGAGGTACTGGATCTTTCGCGCTGGGACGTGGCTTTCTGTGGCGCAGAGCCGATTCGGCCCGCCACGCTAGCGCAGTTTAGCGAACACTTTGCGCCCGCAGGGTTCCGGCCCGGCGCGTTCCTGCCCTGCTACGGCATGGCGGAAACCACGCTCATCGTCACCGGAATGGACAAAGGGCAGGGGCTCCGCGTGTCGGACGAGGCCGGTGTGGTGAGCTGCGGGCAGGCTCTGACTGATACCGAGGTGCGTATTGTCGATCCTGACCACCATCAGCCGCTTGCTGACGGTGAGAGCGGAGAAATATGGCTGCGTGGTCCGAGCGTTGCCGCCGGATACTGGGCCAATGATGCCGCCACGCGCGAAACCTTCCGGGCGTCTCTGGCAGGCGATCCGCACCCGTGGCTGCGCAGCGGCGATATGGGTTTTCTCCAGTCCGGCCATTTGTACGTCACCGGACGGCTCAAAGAGCTGCTGATTATCAACGGCCAGAACCACTACCCGACGGATATTGAAGAGACGATCCGCCGGTCCGCTCCCGCGCTGGCGGAAGCGACGGTCTGCGTGTTTGCCAGTGAAGACGAGCGCCCGGTAGCGCTGCTTGAGCTGATGACGCGCCATAAAAATGATCTCGATATGGCGACGCTGGCACCGTCCGTGACCGCGGCGGTGGCGGAGCGCCACGGCATTACGCTGGATGAACTGCTCCTTGTCGAACGAAGGGCAATCCCCCGCACCACCAGCGGGAAATTACAGCGCACCCGCGCGAAGATGATGTATCAGCAGGGGAGCCTGGACGTGGCCTGGCGCAGCCGCCAGGACGCGTCAAAACCGGTTGAACACGCGGGGGAAACCCCTCCCGCGCTGGCGGCGCTGATTGCCGGGATAATTGGCAACACGCTGAACACGACGATCGGCGAATCCCGGTGGGATGACGCGTTTACCGACTTTGGCTTGAGCTCTTTGCAGGCGGTGGGCGTCATTGGCGAGCTTGAACAGCGGCTGGGCCGCGAGCTCTCTCCCGCGCTGATTTACGACTATCCCACCATCAATCAGCTGGCGGTCGCGCTGGGAGAACCGGCTGCGGTCCGGCCGGTCAGCGCCGCCGTCGCGGAAAGCGCCATTGCGGTGATTGGTATCGGTGTGGAGCTGCCGGGGCATAGCGGCGTGGAGGCGCTGTGGTCGCTGCTGCAGCAGGGCCACAGCACGACCGGCGAGATCCCGGCGCAGCGCTGGCGTACCTCGTCCCTTGACGGCTTTAACCGTAAAGGCAGTTTCTTTGACGAGGTTGACGCCTTCGACGCAGGCTACTTCGGCATCTCTCCCCGCGAAGCCGTCTATATCGATCCGCAACATCGTCTGCTGTTAGAAACCGTTCAACAGGCGCTCACCGATGCCGGCCTTAAGGCATCCTCCCTGCGCGGTAGCGATACGGCGGTTTATGTCGGGATCAGCGCCAGCGACTATGCCCTGGCCTGCGGCGATAACGTCTCGGCCTACAGCGGCTTAGGCAACGCGCACAGCATCGCGGCCAACCGAATTTCTTATCTTTATGATTTAAAAGGGCCAAGCGTCGCTGTCGACACGGCATGCTCTTCCTCGCTGGTGGCGATAGAGGGGGCAATGCAAAGCCTGCGGGCCGGACGGAGTTCTCTGGCCATTGCCGGAGGCGTTAATCTGGCGCTGACGCCGCATTTGCAAAAAGTCTTCACCGATGCCCAGATGCTGGCCCCCGACGGCCGGTGTAAAACCTTTGACGCCCGCGCCGATGGTTACGTTCGTGGCGAAGGGTGTGGCGTTGTGGTGCTCAAGCCGCTTTCGCAGGCGCTGGCGGATGGCGATCGGGTCTATGCCACGCTGGTGGCGAGCGCCGTGAACCAGGACGGCCGCAGCAACGGCATTACCGCGCCAAATGGCCCATCGCAGCAGGCGGTCATCCGGCAGGCAATGGCGGATGCCGGAGTGGACAGCGACAGCATTGACTATATCGAAGCGCACGGGACGGGAACGGCGCTGGGCGATCTGATTGAATATCAGGCGCTGGAAGCGGTATTTGCGGACCGGAAAAAAACCGCACCTGTCCAGGTGGGGTCGATTAAAACCAACATTGGCCACCTGGAGGCGGCGGCGGGCGTGCTGGGCGTGGTGAAAACGTCTCTGATGTTGCACTACCGACAATACGTGCCGCACCTCAATTTCCAGCATAAAAACCCGCATATTGCGGCGATTAGCCGTCATGTTGAGGTAAGCGGTGCGCAGCCTGCCTCATGGCATGCCGATGGTGACGCACGCTACGCGGGCGTAAGCAGCTTTGGCTTCGGCGGCACCAACGGTCACGTGATTTTGCGCAGCGCGCCAGCGGTGGAAAAACGCCAGGAGCCCGCTGCGCCCCACGGTCTGCTTCTGATCGGTTCACATGATGAAGGGGCGTTTCCCCTTCAGCGGGAGGCGGTCAAAAAAGGGTTATCGACATGTCAGGAGAGCGATATCGTCACCTGGTGTCGGCTGGTGAACACCCGCTACGACGCGGCCCGCTATCGCGGCGTGGCGTATGGCGCGGACCGCGCCCAGCTGGCGGACAGCCTTGCGCAGCTCACGGCCTGCAAAGCAGGTAAAACCCAGCCTCAGGTCTGGCTCTTCCCGGGGCAGGGCACCCAGCAAATCGGCATGGGGGCCGAGCTGTACCACCATCTGCCGCACTATCGCGCCCAGTTTGACGCGCTGGCGACGACCATTCGGCAGCGTTATCAGATTGATATCACACAGGCGCTGTTTGCCCGTGACGATAGCTGGCAGCGCTGCGCCAGAACCTGTCAGCTCTCCTTATTTGCCTGTAGCTACGCGCTTGCTCAGAGCGTGATGCAGTTTGGACCCCGTCCGGCTGCCGTGATGGGGCACAGCCTGGGAGAGTACTGCGCGGCGGTCATCGCAGGTTATCTCTCGCTCGACGACGGGCTGGCTATGGTTCATCAGCGCGCGCTGTTGATGTCAGCCCTGACGCAGGAAGGGGCGATGGCGGTTGTCTTCAGCGGTGAAGCCGAGGTGTGCCAGCTGATTTCACCCTGGGCGGGTGACATTGATATTGCCGCATTCAACACCCCGACGCTGACCACCATCGCAGGTAGCCAGACGGCGATTGACGCCTGTCTCCAGGCCATTTCTGCTCAGGGAGGCCACGCCAGAAAAATTAAAACCGCCAGCGCATTTCACTCCTCGATGATGGATCCGATCCTCGGTGCCTGGCGCGAGTGGCTGGTCAACAACGTCACCTTCACCCGCGGGACGATCCCGTTTTACAGCAACCTGAACGGCGAGGCGCGCGACCAAACCGACGCCGACTACTGGACCCGGCAAATTCGCCAGCCCGTTCGTTTCCTTCAGGGCGTGCAAAACGTGCTTGCGCAGGGTGAGTTCACCTTTATCGATCTGAGCGCGGACAGTTCGCTGGGCAAATTTGTGACCGCCACCGACCGCCGTCACCGGGTGCTGGCCGCAGGCGATCGGCGACATGAGTACAAATCACTGCTGACGCTGCTGGGAACGCTGTGGCAGCAAGGGCACGACATCAACTGGAGCGGGCTGTACCACGCGACCACGCGGGAGGCGTTAAACCTGCCTGCCATCCAGTTCTGCCGCAAACGTTACTGGCTGGCGGATGAGACGCCAGCGCAGACCCCATCTGCAAAAGAGGACGCTATGTCAAATCAACACCATTTAGCCGCTGAAATAAAAGCGATTATTGCCGGTTTTCTTGAGGCGGATCCCGCCACGCTTGACGACGAACTGCCCTTCCTGGAAATGGGGGCGGACTCGCTGGTGCTGCTGGATGCCATCAATACCATTAAAGACCGCTACGGCGTGGCTATCCCGGTACGGGCGCTGTTTGAAGAGCTCAATACGCTGGACGCGGTGATCGGTTATGTGGTGGAGCACGCGCAGCCAGCGGCGGATGCGGCTCCGCTCAGCACCCCGGAAACCGCCGGGCAGGCGGCGCAGCCTGTCGTGGCCATGCAGGAAACCAGCAAGCCGGTGCCTGGCGCGGTTCAGGATCTGATTGCCCGCCAGCTGGAGCTTATGTCCCAGCAGCTCACGCTGCTCAACGGCGCGGCGCAGACTCTCCCGATGCCCGTCGCGCCAACGATGCCGGATGTCATCGCGCCAGCGCCTGTCGCCACCCCGGCTGCACCGGTGAAGGCCAGCGCGCACAGCAGCTGGTTTAAAAAAGAGACGAAAAAGGTCTCCCTGGGCACCGAGCGCGACCAGCATCTGGAGCAGCTCACCCAGCGGTTTGTCGATAAAACGGGCGGATCGAAACGCAATGCCCAGCAGTACCGCGCCGTGCTGGCGGATAACCGGGCCTCTGCGGGCTTTCGTTTATCCACCAAGGAGATGCTTTATCCCTTAGTGGGGGAACGCTCTCAGGGCTCGCGCATCTGGGACGTTGATGGCAACGAGTATATTGATTTTACGATGGGGTTTGGCGCCAACCTGCTGGGGCATGCACCGGACTGCGTGCAGCAGGCCGTTGCCGACCAGCTGGCGCGGGGCATGCAGATCGGGCCGCAAAGCGCGCTGGCGGGCGAGGTGGCAACGCTTATCAGCGAGCTGACCGGCCAGCAGCGGGTGGCATTTTGTAACTCCGGCTCTGAAGCGGTAATGAGCGCCGTGCGCCTGGCGCGCGCCGTTACGGGGAAAAATAAAGTCGCGCTGTTTAGCGGCTCATATCACGGCGTGTTTGACGGCATTCTGGGGCGGCAGCAGGGCGGAGAAACCCCCGAGCGCGCCACGCCGATTGCCGCCGGTACGCCGCCATCGCTGGTGGACGACCTGCTGGTGCTCGATTACGGCAGCGAAGAGAGCCTGGCGCTTATCGCCCGCTATGCCGCCGAGCTGGCGGTGGTGATCGTCGAACCGGTGCAGAGCCGTTATCCCGATCATCAGCCGCGCGAATACCTGCATACCCTCCGCGAGCTGACGACAACCCACAATATTGCGCTGATGTTTGACGAGGTGATCACCGGTTTCCGTCTGGCGGCCGGCGGCGCGCAGGCCTATTACGGCGTTCAGGCGGATATCGCCTCCTACGGTAAGATTGTCGGCGGCGGTATGCCGATCGGCGTGATTGCAGGCTCTGCCCGCTTTATGGACAGTATCGACGGCGGATTCTGGCAGTATGGCGATGACTCCTGGCCGCAGGCTGAACTGATCTTCTTTGCCGGTACCTTCTCCAAGCATCCGCTGACCATGGCGGCAAGCAAAGCCGTGCTGGAGTACATCAAAGCCCACCCGGCGCTGTATGACGACATCAACCAAAAAACCGCGCGTCTGACGATGTCGCTAAATACCTGGTTCTCTGCAACCGGTACGCCGATTGAGATCGTCTCTGCCGGCAGCCTGTTCCGTTTCAAATTCAACGGCAACTACGACATCCTCTTCCACCACCTGATGCTGCGCGGCATTTTCATCTGGGAAGGGCGTAACTGCTTTGTCTCGGTCGCGCACACGGACGAGGATATCGACCGCTTTATTGCGGCAGTGAAAGAGAGCGTTAACGCTATGCGCGTGGACGGCTTCTTTGGACAGGCCGGATTGCGCCCCGACACGCGCTATGCCGTTGCAGACAGCCAGCAGCGTTTTCTGCAGCTGGCCGCGCGGGATGAAAGCGGGCGGTTGGCCGGGACGATCGGCGGCGTCATTGAAACGCCGCGCAACGTAGACAGCGAGATCATGCTTGCCGCCTGGCAACTGCTGTGCGAGCGCCATGACGCGCTGCGTATGCAGTTCACTGACGCAGGCGAACTTCAGGTGGCCCTGGCGCCCACAGTCGACGTCTGCGAGGAAAACGCGGCGCCTGCCGCCTGTCTCGCTGAGTTTGCCGCGCGTCCCTTTGACCTGACCGCCGCGCCGCTGGCCCGCCTGCTGCTGGTCCGCCATGAGGGGAAAACCACGCTCGCCATCGCGGCACATCATTCGGTGGCGGACGGCTGGTCGTTCATGGTGATGCTGCGCGAGCTGCTGCATCTTTACGATGTTCTGGCGTCGGGTAAACGCCCTGACCTGGCGGCTGCGGCAAGCTATCTGCAGGCTATCCGTGCGCAGAACATCGTCAGCGAGGCAGCGCTACCTGCGCGTCTTGCGGCGCTACCTGCCCGCCGGGCAACGCCAGACGTCCTTACCGTGCTGGCACCTTCCCGGACGTATCAGGGGCAGCGGCTGGTACAGCGCTTGTCGTATCCGGGCCTGACCGCGCAGCTGCGCAAAGCCTCCGCCGAGCTGCGGGTGACCCGCTTCGCGATGCTGAATGCGCTCTTTACCCTGACGCTTGAGAAGGCGGTCGGTCATTCCCCGGTGCCGGTCGGCGTGCCGGATGCCGGGCGGGATTTCGGGCAGGGCGATGCGCTTATCGGCCAGTGCGTCCGGCTGTTGCCGCTGTGTATCGACAGCGCCGCCTGTGCGTCGTTATCTGATGTCGCCAGGGCAATCCATGACGGCATCCTCGCGCAGCGCGACGAGCCCGCCCTGCCGTCACGCTGCTTCCACGGTCAGGATGCGCCGCTTCCGCTGCTGGCGACCTTTAACGTCGAGCCGCATGCTCCGCTGGCAGAGCTGCGGCAGTGGGAGGCCAGCCTGTCGCTCCTCCCGATCGGCGCCGTCGAATTCCCGCTGATGGTTAACATTCTCGAGACGAAAGAGGGGCTGTCCGTCGAGCTGGACTACCAGATACGCTATTTCACCGAGGCGAGCGCCCGTGCGTTGCTGGAGCACTTCCTGAAGGCGATAACCGTGCTGGCCGAGCAGGGCGAAGAGGCTGCCGAAGCATTATTCTCGTCGTCAGAGGTACTGGCCGCATCATGAAAAAGCTGACGATTATCGTCCTCGCAGGCGCCGTGCTGGCGTTCGTGGTTAATCTGCTGATCGATGCCGGACTGTTTTATCAGGTGCAGGAGCGCGGCGGTGAACAGTGCCAAAAAATCACCGGCATTGAGGGCGCGGAAGATATCGCTCCTTTATCGGATGGCGGGGCAATAGCCAGCAGCCTCAACCGACACGGCAGCGCGCCCGGGGCGCTCTATTATCTCAACGGCAGCGACAGGCCGCAGCGATTAGCCGGTGACTATCCGGATGCCTTTTTCCCGCACGGTATCGATGTCTGGCAGCAGGAGGGCGAGACGTGGATCTACGTGGTGAACCACCGTCCCCAGGAGGACAGCATTGATGTGTTTCGCTTTAATCGCGCGCAGATGCGTCTTGAGTATCAGCCCGCCCTGTCGCGCGCGGTCGGAAACAACATCAATGATATCAGCGTGATTGATAAAACCCGCTGGCTGCTGACGCGGGACCACCGGTGGACGGGCTTCGCGGGACGCGTGGAGGACTATCTGCGACTGCCGCTGTCCAGCGTCCTGCTGGCAGACGAGGCGGGGCTGCATACCCTGATCGATGACCTGCATTTTGCGAACGGCATTTACTACAACCGACAATTGGGGCGT
Organism: Enterobacter cloacae complex sp. 2015409; assembly: GCF_041365315.1. Lineage (NCBI taxonomy): Bacteria > Pseudomonadati > Pseudomonadota > Gammaproteobacteria > Enterobacterales > Enterobacteriaceae > Enterobacter > Enterobacter cloacae complex sp. 2015409. Next base: position 83,649 of record NZ_JBFTVM010000002.1, read on the forward strand.
CTGTACGTGGCGGAAACCACCCGCGGCGCGGTGAGCAGCTGGGCGTGGCAGCCGAATGAGGCTGCGCCCGTCCTGCTGGGGCGCTTCAGCGGTCTGCATGGCGTCGACAATATCCTGCCGGACGGGCAGGGAATGCTGGTGGCGGCGCACCCGCAGCTTCTGAAGCTGGCCGCCTATCAGAAAGATGCCCAGGCGCGTTCACCGTCCATGGTGTGGCGGCTGACAACCGGTGCACAGGGTGAAATCAGTCAGGCCACTATTTTCTATCAAAGCCACGGTGCGTCGCTGGCGGCAGTCAGCGTTGCCGCGCCCATGGGCGGAAAAGTGATGATGGGCAGCGTCTTTGACGACGGGCTGCTGCTGTGCGGGGAGCAATAAGATGCTGAAGAGATGGTTTTCCCGCCGCGGTCATTTTCAGGGGACGCTTGAGGGACATGAATTCCCCCTGCCGTCCGGCCATACGCTTCTCGAAAGCGCGCTCAACGCCGGCGTTTCCCTGCCGTATAACTGCCAGGTCGGCTCGTGTAAATCCTGTCTTTGCCGGGTAACGAGCGGCAAGGTGCGTTCGCTTGTCGACCTGAGCTATTTGCTCAGCCAGGAAGAGATTGCCGCTGGCCACGTGCTGGCATGCCAGTGCCTGCCAGAATCGGATTTAACGCTGGCCGCGGCATCCGCGTCCTGGACGCCTGCGCGAGTTAAGCGGACTGTGGCGCTCTCATCCACGGTATGGCGCGTGACGCTGCTGGCGGAGCAGGCGTTGCCCTTTCAGCCAGGACAATACGTTCAGGTCGGTCTCGAAAAGGATAAGGATATCCGGAGCTTCTCCGTGAGCTGGCCGAGCCAGGGGCGAGAGATTGTTCTGGATATCACGCGCCGTGAAGAGGGGCGGCTATCCCCACTGCTGTGTGATGAACAGGCGACTGGACGGAAGGTGTGGCTCTCAGACTGCCTGGGGCAGTTCGGCCAGCGGGATGACGGTAACGGTCCTCTGCTGGCTATCGCCAGTGGATCGGGGCTAGGAACGACGCTGGGTCTGGTCCGCGCCGCGCTGGCGCGTCATCCCCACCGCGAGGTCATGCTGATCCACGCGGTTCGCAGGCGGCAGGACACATTCGACCTGCAGGAACTGCAGCGTCTGCGTCAGCACTATCCCGGTTTTCACTATCTGCACGCGTTATCCCGGGAGCGTGAGGTTCAGGCGCTGGAGCTGGCAGGACGTATTACCTGCTGGCTTGACGACTGGCGCGCCCTCTATCCCCGCCGGACGGCGGTAGCCGAATGGCGCGTCGTGATTTGCGGCAATCCTGCGCTGGCGCAGGCGTGCCGGCAAAGGCTGCTTGCCGGAGGGGTGATGAGCCACCTGCTTGAAATGGACTGCTTCTCCCCGCCGGTCGGTGCAAAAAACAGTCATAACAATAAGGAGCCCGTATGTTGAGTTACCTGAGATTTGCCCTTGTCCCCTGCGTTTTTTTTCCGCTGACCGCGCTCACAACCGTGCTCGGCGGCGTGTGGATCGTCGTCTCCATGCTCTGCGTGACGCTGAGCTATCTCCTTTTCGATAACGCAACCACGCACGACACCGCCGATCGCCACTACCGGCTGCCGGCGCTGCTGGAAATCATCCCGTATTTACAGCTCCCGGCCGCGCTGCTGGCGTTGTTCGCCCTTATCTGGCAGGCCGCGCCGGGCGATCTGCTCGGGTTTGGCGCATGGCTTTCCGCCCTGACGGGTCACAACTTTATGGCGTTGCATCACCTTACCCAGCCTGAGCTGCTGCTTGCGGCGGCCTCCACCGGCTATACCATGAGCACCAATACCGTGGTGGCCCATGAGCTTATCCACAAAACCCACAGCCTGGCGGCGATGATGGTCGGGCGCTGGCTTCTGGCGCTGGTCGGCGATGCACAGTTTTCGATTTCACACGTCTATTCGCATCATCCTAACGTGGCGACCCCGGCGGACGGCGCGACGGCGCGTCGTGGGGAGAGTGTGTATCGCTTCTTTATCCGTTCTTCTCTGTCGCAGTATGTTGAATCCTGGCAGGTGGAAGCGCAGCGGCTGTCGCTTCAGAACCGAGGCGGCGCCATGCTGGTGAACCGGGTGGTGAGCGGGGTGCTGATGAGCCTGCTGATCGTGGCGATCTGCTTTACAGCGGCGGGCGTCCGGGGCGCGCTGGCGTGCCTGGTGACCATGCTGGTCTCTAAATTCCTGTTTGAAACGGTGAATTACATCCAGCACTACGGTCTGGTCCGCCTTCCCGGCACGCGGGTGGAGCCGCGACACAGCTGGGATTGCAATAACCGGGCCTCGTCGGCCGGTCTGCTGAACCTGACGCGCCACTCCGATCATCACACCCATCCGCGTCGTGAATACTGGAATTTGCAGGCGCACAGCTACGCGGTGGGAATCGAAAAAGGGTATGTCGCCCATATTTTTTACGCGCTGATCCCGCCGCTGTGGTTTAAGCGAATGGAGGCAAAACTCGCGTACTGGGACGAACACGTTGCCAGTGACGCAGAGCGTGCCCTGATCCGTCAGTCTGAATCATCCGCGGTTAAGTCCACTGTTCCCTGTGTTTCCGGAGAGTCCCATGAGTGAGCAATTTGATCGTCTGATTGAGCAAGCCTACCAGCAGTATCGTGGCCCCGCCTACCTGCGCTCGCCGATGGTGTCATGCGTGAAGGCCGGTATCCGCCTGATGGATCGGGTTGTGCCGGGGGCGACCGCCGACTGGCTGGGCAATCGGTTTTTTACGCCGCGCCGGGTGCCGACGCGTGCAGGCGATAAAGAGATGACGGCGCTGGCGAGCCGCATTGAGTCTCTCCCTTTGAGTAATGGTAAACATGCGGTGGTGTACCGCTGGGGCAGCGAGGGACCTACCGTGCTGTTAGCCCACGGCTGGGAGTCGAGGGCTTCCCACTTTGGCAGGCTGATCAAGACGCTGGTCGAAAAGGGCTTTCAGGTCATCGGGTTTGACGCCCCCGCACATGGCAACGCGGCTGGACGTCAGAGCAGCATCGTCGAGTTCATTGAAATCATTGAACAGCTGGCGCAGCAGGAAGGGGGTTTTGACGCGATTGTGGCGCACTCGTTTGGCGGGTTATCCGTTATTAATGCGGTAAAAGCGGGATTGCGGACCCGCGCGCTGGTTATCGTGGGGGCGCCGACGCACTTTAGCGGGCTGGTCACCAAATATGCCGCGATCCTGAATCTCCCGGGTCGTCAGCAGCAAAGGCTACGACGGTATATTGAAGGGTACTTTGGTATTGGCGAGGCGGTCTGGCAGCGCTTTAACGCCTATGAGGGGCTGCAGCAGGTCGATCAGCCCGCTCTTGTTATTCACGACAGCAGCGATGACATCGTATTGCGGGTCGAAGCGGAATGCCTGGTCAACGCCTGGCCTGGCGCGAGGCTGGCAGAGACCCACGGTCAGGGACATAATCCGCTGCGCCGTCCGGGGGAGGGCATCGACATGGTGATGGCGTATCTGGCTCCCTTGCTGGCGTCAGGCAATGATCGTGATAACCCTGTCGCCTGAGAGCTGATAATAGCCCTGGATCCGGCTGCCCTTTACGCGTTGAGGTGACAGCGTTTGGGTCAGCTCCAGGGTGATCCTCTGCTCTTCAGGCGCGATGTGGCACACGCGGGCCGCGTCAAAATCGAGGGCGCGGCCAACCTCAGGATAGAGCGCTTTATAGAGGCTCTCTTTCGCGGAAAAGGTGATGAGTAGCGCGCTGGCCTCGTCGAACGGGCTGGCGGCAAGACATTCCCGCTCCTGCGGTGTGGTAAACAGGTGCGCTGTCCGCTGCATCATCCCGGGGGCAAAAAACTCAATGTCGACGCCCGGCGTCAGGCCAGACGCCTCTGGCGCGATGACCGCCAGCGCCCACTCATGAGAATGTGACAGGCTTCCCCGCCAGCCGGAAGGCCACACCGGAGAACGATCCGGCGCGCTGCCCGGCGTAGCGTCACAGCCGAAGGATCTCAGCACCCGCTGCGCGGCGTAACGCGCCGCAAGATACTCCGCCCGGCGTTTTACCACGGCGCTGTTGAGCGGAGCGGGAAAGGGGATACCCCATTTATCAAAGAGCCCGTCATGGTAATCACGCGCGGTGAATGAGACCAGGCAGTAGCGCAGTGCGGGGAAAGGGGCGACGTTGCCCATCTCAACGGAGTGAATAAAAGGGGGCGCGGAATCCGTGTTTATCACAGTAAACATAGCAGGGTTTCGGTATCTGTCGGGAGGACAGAATGCCATATAAGTGCGTGCCGGGTAAGGGGAATCACCCGGCCGCGGGAGAAAACGGTCAGGCCGTTACAGAATGGCTTTGATGCTCTGCGCCAGCGGCGTCGTTGCGCGCCCGATCAGTTTGCTCAGCGTATGGCTATCGTCAAAAAGTCCCCCTTTGGAGGCACCGACATCGGAGTCCGCCAGCATATCTGCCAGCCCGGCAGGCAGGCCGACGCTTTTCAGCGCGGCGGCAAAATCCGCTTCACTGAGATTCTGATAGGTGACCGGCTTCCCGCTCTGTTTGCTGAGTTCAGCCGCCAGTTCGCTCAGCGTCCAGCCGTGGTCGCCCGCCAGTTCATACACCTTGCCCGCGTGGCCCTCTTCAGCAATCACTTTGGCTGCCGCCGCGGCATAGTCTGCGCGGGTGGCAGAGGCAATTTTGCCTTCGCCTGCCGCACCAATAAACACGCCGTGTTCCAGCGCAGGCGGCGCGCTCGCCAGATAGTTTTCGGTATACCAGCCGTTGCGCAGCAGGGCATAAGGAATGCCGGACGCCGCCAGCGCGTTTTCAGTGGCAACGTGTTCAACGTGCAGACCGAGCGGTGAGTTGTCCGCGTGCAGCAGGCTGGTGTAGGCGATAAATTTCACTCCTGCCGTTTTGGCGGCGTTAATCACGTTCTGGTGCTGGGTTGCGCGCTGGCCGACTTCACTGGAAGAGATCAGCAGCAGCTTATCCACGCCGCTCAGCGCGGCGGCGAAGGCGGCTTCATCCGTGTAGTCCGCCTGACGCACAACAATTCCCTGCTGGCTTAAGGCTTGCGCTTTCGCCGGGTTACGTACGATAGCTACAATCTGGTTAGCCGGTACGGTTTTCAACAGCTGTTCGATAACGAGATGGCCAAGCTGGCCTGTAGCGCCGGTAATCGCGATCATGGTGAATCTCCTTCGTGTTTGTCTGATGTTGTGGCACACTAGCACCATAGCTAACTTTTAGTAAGTACGTACAAAAAGGTAAGTATGAAAACAACGATACCGACGCTCAGCGAACAAATGCGCGATGGCAATCTTTTCGCGGAGCAGTGCCCTTCACGCGAGGTGCTCAAACACGTGACCAGCCGCTGGGGTGTCCTGATTCTGCTGGCCCTGCGCCAGGGAACGCATCGCTTTAGCGATCTGCGCCGTAAAATGGGCGGGGTGAGCGAAAAGATGCTGTCCCAGTCGCTCCAGGCGCTGGAGCTGGACGGGTTTGTCGATCGCGTGTCGTATCCGGTGGTGCCGCCGCACGTAGAGTATAGCCTGACGCCGCTGGGCGTTGAGGTGAGCGAGAAGGTCGCCGCGCTGGCGGACTGGATTGAGGTTAATACGCCGAAGGTGATGGCGAACAGGGACGATCGCGCGGCGTAAAAGCCGGGTATGTGCGGCCTGATGCCCTCACCCTGGCCCTCTCCCACAGGGAGAGGGAACAAACACCAAAAACGGAACGTGCGTTGCCGTTTTGCTTTTACTTGCTCAAATCCACCTGATAAATCGCGAACCCGATATCATCCGTCGCGACCTGTTTCATCGGGTACTGCGCCTTCTGCTTAATAAACGCGGCTGCCTTATCGGACGGTGACGTTTCAAAACGGATATCCAGCGGCGTATCGCTGTGGATCGGCGCGAGACGCCAGTTGTTATCCACTGCCGGATGAATTTCTCCCGCTTTTTTCGACTCCGCGCTGATCCACGCCGCCAGCACCGAGCGGTTCTCATCTGGAGAAGCAAAGGCGATGTGGCTATCGCCCGTACCGGCAAACTTACCGCCGTAGGCACGGTAGTTATTGGTCACCACCAGGAAAGTGGCATTCGGGTCGATCGCCTTGCCGTTGAAGGTCAGGTTTTTGATGCGCTCCGCCTGCGGGTTGATCGCCTGACACTCGCCGTCATATTTCGCCGGCTGGGTGACGTCAATCTGGTAGTTCACGCCGTCGATCACGTCGAAGTTGTAGGTACGGAAGCCGTCCCAGTTAATCAGCGACTGCGGCTTGCTGCTGTGCGGATCAATCTGGTTAAACTGTCCGGCAGAGCATTCCAGCCACTCCTTTACCTCTTTCCCGGTGGATTTAACCACCACCAAAGTATTCGGATAGAGGTAGAGATCGGCGGCGTTACGGAAGGTCAACTGGCCCTTTTCGACCTCCACATAGCTTGCCGGGTCATTCTTACGTCCGCCCACTTTGAATGGCGCTGCGGCCGACAGGACAGGCAGTTTTGCCAGATCCGGATCGCCCTGCACAAAATGTTCGGCATAGGCTTTCTGCGCCATATTGACGACCTGAACGGTCGGGTCATCCTGCACCAGCGCCAGGAAGCTGTACATGTTGTCGGCGGATTTGCCGATCGGCTTGCTGACGAATTCGCGCGTGGCGTCGTGATCGTGCTTCAGCACGTCGACCAGTTTTTTATCTTCAGCCGCCAGTGATTTTTTAGCCGCAGCGTCGTAAATCGGGCGCGCTTCGGCTTTTGACTGCGTCACCTTCCAGCTGCCGCTGTCGTTATTCAGCACCAGATCCACCACGCCAAGATGATCGCCCCACATGCCCGGCATCACCGACGGCACGCCGTTGAGCGTGCCTTTCTCAATGTCCGCCCCTTTGATGCCGGCAAAATCTTTGCCAGGGAAGACCGCGTGGGCATGGCCGAAGAGGATTGCGTCAACGCCCGGGACTTCACTCAGGTAGTAAACGGAGTTTTCTGCCATGGCCTGGTACGGATCGGCGGAGAGACCCGAGTGGGCGACAACGACCACCAGATCGGCGCCTTTTTTACGCATTTCCGGCACGTATTTGCGCGCGGTTTCGGTGATGTCGTTCACGGTCACTTTACCGTCGAGGTTGGCCTTATCCCACGTCATGATCTGCGGCGGGACAAAACCGATATAGCCGATTTTTAGCGTCTGTTTTTTACCGTCCTTGTCGACGACGCTTGTCCCTTTAATCAGGTAAGGGGTAAAGAGCGGCTTTTGGGTCTTAACGTCGATGATATTGGCATTAACGTACGGGAATTTCGCACCGGCCAGGGCGTCATGGAGATATTTCAGACCGTAGTTGAATTCATGGTTGCCAAGGTTTCCGACGGTATAATCCAGGGTGTTCATCGCTTTATAAACAGGATGGATCTCGCCTTTTTTCAACCCCTTGGTCGCCATGTAATCTCCGAGCGGACTGCCCTGAATGAGATCGCCATTGTCGACCAGCACGCTGTTTTTCACTTCGCCACGTGCGGCATTGATCAAACTTGCCGTACGTACCAGTCCGAATTTTTCCGTCGGGGTATCTTTGTAGTAATCGAAGTCCATCATGTTGCTGTGCAGATCGGTCGTTTCCAGAATACGCAGATCTACCGTCGCCGCCTGAACGCTCGCTGCTATCAGCGTCGCCAGAAGCGTTGCACTAAACTTAATCATCAGAGGAGTCCTTTTTTCGATGCAGACCACAAAAGAGTATGTATCTATAGCTTGTTGCTTACAGAAATGTGAATCCTGACAGAAAAATGTAACCTGAAACCGGAATTGCTTCACAGATAGCGGAATTGTTCACATTACGATATAACTAAAACAAAGAGTTAACCTCACTGCGTTAACAAAGAGGTGGAAAATGCTAGATAAAATTTGTCAGCTCGCACGGGATGCGGGAGATGCCATCATGCAGGTGTATGACGGTAGTAAACCTATGGAGGTGGTCAGCAAAGCCGACGACTCTCCGGTCACGGCGGCAGATATTGCGGCGCATAAGGTGATCCTGAAAGGGTTACAGGCCTTAACGCCGGACATCCCCGTCCTGTCAGAAGAAGCGCCGCAAAGCTGGGAGGAGCGTCAGCACTGGCAGCGCTACTGGCTGGTCGATCCGCTGGACGGGACAAAAGAGTTCATCAAGCGCAACGGTGAATTCACCGTCAATATCGCCCTGATTGAAAAGGGAAAAGCGGTGCTGGGTGTGGTCTATGCGCCGGTCATGAAAGTGATGTACAGCGCCGCAGAAGGGAAGGCGTGGAAGGAAGAGTGCGGCGTGCGCAAGCAGATCCAGGTGCGCGATGCGCGTCCACCGCTGGTGGTGATTAGCCGCTCGCACAGCGACAGCGAGCTGCAGGAGTATCTGCAACAGCTGGGTGAACACCAGACCACCTCGATTGGCTCATCGCTGAAATTCTGCCTGGTGGCGGAAGGTCATGCGCAGCTCTACCCCCGTTTCGGGCCAACCAACGTCTGGGATACCGCCGCCGGGCATGCCGTTGCCGCGGCAGCCGGGGCGCACGTTCATGACTGGCAGGGCAAGCCGCTGGACTATACCCCGCGCGAATCCTTCCTCAACCCCGGCTTCCGCGTCTCGATTTATTGAGCCAGCAGCTTATGCAGCAGGTCAACAACCTGCTGCACCTCTTCCTGGGTTAACGCACCGTCTTTCACCCATTGAACGCGACCTTCTTTATCCAGCACGATAATGGCGGAGCTCTCTTCTTCCAGTTGCCAGGCCTTACGGGTGACGCCGTTGCTGTCGACGATAAACTGCGACCACGGGTAGAGCTTTTTATTGCTCTCAAGGCTTGAACGCACAAACATCCCGGAGCCCGGAATGGCGTCATCGGTATTCACGATCGTGGTGGTCTGGTAGCGGTCGTGAGGGAATTTTGCGGCCTTGATCGCTTCCACCAGGTTGGCATTTTTCTCTTTTGCGGATGTACGACCGGCAATATGTTGTACAACTCTCACTTTGCCCGCGAGCTGCGCGCTATTCCAGGCTTTGTAGCTAAACTTATCATTGTCGAGAATCAATTCTCCCCGGTCAGCAATGCCGACTGGCGGTACACGTTGTCCTTTTTCAATGCTGTGAGCGGAAGCCCACAGGGGCAGCAGCAGGCAGGCTGCTGCAAGGATATTACGTAGGGTCATGGCGTTTCCTTATTGTTTGCAGGTGATCCGACCACTTGGTCTTGCGCTTTTAATGATAAGTGCGATCAATGTGGTTTTCCCGCAATCCCGATGCCAGTTTGCGGGTGAACGCACATATCCATGAAAAAACGACGGCTTATACTGCTCTCAGTCACGCTTTGCAAAGATTATTCTGAATAATTGTAATCAAACGGTAAATAAACTTATGCACACTGGGTAACACCGTAGTTCTGGTCTATAGTCATTGGGCATTAAAATTTGCGCTCAGGACAGTCGGGCCGATTGTGGCACCGCAAGAGCGTATGATTCGCAGGAGATACAAGAATGAAAATTTTCCAACGCTACAACCCGCTTCAAGTGGCGAAGTACGTGAAGATCCTGTTCCGTGGACGGTTGTATATCAAGGATGTTGGCGCTTTTGAGTTTGATAAGGGCAAGATCCTTGTCCCAAAAGTGAAGGACAAACAGCACCTGTCTGTGATGTCCGAAGTCAACCGTCAGGTTATGCGTCTGCAGACAGAGATGGCTTAACCAACGTGCTATGCAGTAGTTAAAAAGACGGCTCCCGATGGGAGCCGTTGATGTTTGTAGGGGCTGGAACGTTACGCCGACACCTTCTCTTCCGCGTCCGGCAGCTTCGGCACCAGTACGGTCGGTTTGTTGTCGATGCGCGTCACCAGCAGCTGGTCGATGCGGTAGTTATCAATATCCACCACCTCAAACTTGTAGCCGGAGAACTTCACCGAGTCGGTACGTTTCGGGATCTTACGCAGCATAAACATCATAAAGCCGCCGATGGTCTCGTAGTTGCCGGACTGCGGGAACTCGTCGATATCCAGCACGCGCATCACGTCTTCAATCGGCGTGCCGCCATCAATCAGCCATGAATTATCGTCACGCTGAACAATCTGCTCTTCCAGCCCCTGGCCAACCAGGTCGCCCATCAGCGTGGTCATCACGTCGTTCAGGGTGATAATACCCACCACCAGCGCGTATTCGTTCATGATAACCGCGAAGTCTTCCCCGGCGGTTTTGAAACTTTCCAGCGCTTCGGAGAGCGTCAGGGTGTCCGGCACAATCAGGGTATTGCGGATCTGCACGCCGCTGTTGAGCGCCAGGCTCTGGTTTGCCAGCACGCGGTTCAGCAGGTCTTTGGAGTCGACGTAGCCGATGATGTGGTCGATATCTTCATTACAGACCAAGAACTTGGAGTGCGGATGCTGCGCCACTTTGTTCTTCAGGCTCTGCTCATCTTCATGTAAATCGAACCAGATAATGCTTTCACGGCCCGTCATGGAAGACGGCACGGTACGGGATTCCAGTTCAAATACGTTCTCAATCAGCTCGTGCTCCTGCTTGCGCAGCACACCGGCCAGCGCGCCGGCTTCCACGACCGCATAGATGTCGTCAGAGGTGATGTCGTCTTTACGCACCATCGGCAGCTTAAAGATGCGGAAAATCACGTTCGCCAGGCCGTTGAAGAACCACACCAGCGGACGAAACACGTACAGACAGAAGCGCATCGGGTTGATGATACGCAAAGCCACAGCTTCTGGCGCAATCATACCGATGCGTTTCGGGGTCAGGTCGGCAAAGAGGATAAACAGGCCGGTGACCAGCGAGAAGGAGAGGATAAAGCTCAGCTGTTCGGCCAGCTCAACGGACATGTACTTAACAAAGAGGCTATAAAACGCCGGGGAAAACGCCGCATCGCCCACGATACCGCCGAGAATGGCGACCGCGTTGAGGCCGATCTGCACCACGGTGAAGAACATGCCGGGGTTTTCCTGCATTTTCAGAATGCGGGTGGCATTGATGTTGCCTTCATCGGCAAGCAGCTTCAGTTTGATTTTACGGGACGCGGCCAGCGAGATCTCAGATATCGAGAAAAATGCACTGACGGCAATCAGACAAAGTATTACTAAAATACTGTTTAACATAGTTTATCCGGCTTCTCGCCAGATCCTCAGAAGGGGAATTGATACCATTTGTGTGAAAACACATTGAACGTCAGCTCGTAGCGTTGAGCCGATTATTTCAGCGGGTAGTATAGCGTAAAGAGATGTAAATCTGCCAGAGGTCACATTTTTGGCATAAAACAGACCGGACAGCGGGCGCTGTCCGGTACATCGCGTTATTTCACGGTAGACAGGCGCACATCGCCCACCGCCCGACGGGTAGCATCGCCTCCCCATACCTGATCGTATTCATAGCCCGTGAGCTGCTTGATCACCAAGCGGGTCCCGGCGTCGCAGTCGCGGTAATCCCCGCCCAGCTTACGGCGCGCAATCTCCTTCAGAAGCAGCTTGTGCGTCTCACGGGTGAGCTTGAACCTGTAGGTGGTGAAGAAGCTGACCGCCAGCAGGGCTGCCGTTGCGAAGATCATCAGGCCGATAATTGCCCCCAGCGCGCTTTCAGGCTGCGCGCCGCTGCCTTTGACGAAGCCGGACTCCTGCAGCACCAGGCCAATGATCATGATGGCAATCGCCACGGTGCTCTTACGGGTCAGGACCATCACGCCGGCAAAAATCCCTTCGCGGCGCTGCTGGGTCACCATCTCGTCAATATCCGGAATGAAGCTGTAGATATTCCACGGAATATAGTAGAGGCCAGAGCGGGCGGCACCGAGCAGAATAAAGACCGCGGAGAACAGCAGCGTCGGCACCTGCGTTTTAGTGAGGTAGACCGTAAACAGGAAGGCCAGCACCAGGAAGATACAGCCGTAGGAGAGCCGCAGGGCGGCAGACGGCGTGACGTTCAGCCGGTTCAGCAACAGCATAAATCCATAGGTGCCGGGTACCGAGGCAAAGGCGGCAATGCTCAGCCAGCCGGAAACCGCCGAGGCATCCTGGCTCAGGCAATACACGACGTAATAGGTAAAGACCGAGCCGAACACGTCCATCGCCGTGAACGAAAAGATGTAAATAATGATATGCAGGCGAAACGCGCGAATACGGAATGAAGAAAAGAGATCCAGCACCAGATATTTCAGGTGATTGAGTATTCCGCTGCTGCGCTGGTTGTCCACTTTAAAATCTGACTCTTGATGCACATCCTTCGCTTCCCAGGTGGTGTACCAGGTAATAAACACCGCAAGGCAGAATACGCAGGAAAATATCAGCCCGGTGAGGGTATAGGTAAACGGATTATCTTTACCGGTAAACTGCATAATCACGCCGGGAACGGAAACCGCAAGAAAACCGCCCAGCTGGGAGCAGATCATCCGCACGCCTGAGAGGCGGCTACGCTCTTCATACCGGTTCGTCATCTCAGCCGCCAGGGTCTCCCAGGGTACCAGCACCATCGCCGACAGCAGCTCAATAGAGAGGTAAGTGCCCAGGTAATACCAGTAACCCATGTCCGTCATCCACAGCAGGGCATACAAAAACATGAGCGGTGAGCTGAGTAATAAAAAGAAGCGGCGACGGCCAAATTTACGCCCGAGCCAGGTATCCCCGAAGTTATCGGTGATATAGCCCATAATCGGGCTTAATAGCGCATCAATCACGCGGGCAATGGCGAATATAGATCCCGCTTCAATGACTGAGAGTCCGCAATAGGTGGTGTAAAAAAATAACAGCCAGGTGCCGATAATGGTAAACGCACCCCCGCCAAAAAGATCGGTTACGCCGTAGCCGAGCGCCACGCCATAACCCACTCTACGTTCAGTTGGTTTGACCATAATAATATCCAGTGTAGGGTAATGATTAACCCGTTTTCCGGGTCGTTTTTTTATTGAGTGCTGGAATACAAATTACGTTCTAGTTATTGATATCTATCCATTGTCTTAACTGAGATGAGCGGTAAATAGCCTCCACAAGGGTGAGTGATTTTCCGGCTTCATGGATGTCGGTGTAATCCGTGTTTCCGGGATGAGAAATAGCATGATAAAAACGGCGGATCGCCTGCTCGTGCCCCAATCCCCAGTAGCTTTTGATCTGGCCGTCAGGGGAGTTATCGCTGGCCAGCCTGAGCCGCTCGCCGCGGGCGATGCACCAGAGGACGTTGTTATGCAGCAGCAGCGAGCCCTGTTCGCAGTGGATCTCCATCAGAAGCGGGGAATCGGTGGTATTGCAGTTGCTGGCGTAAAACAGGCCGCGCGCGCCGTTGGCAAAATGCAGCGTGGCCATCGCGCTGTCTTCCCCTTCGGTCACGTCCGCCAGCTCGCCGCTGTCCACCACGCCTTTCACGCGCGTTACGCCGCCGGCGAACCACTGCATCAGGTCGAGGGTATGAATAGCCTGGTTGATCAGCAGGCTGCCACCCTCCGTTGCCAGCCGCCCGCGCCACGGGCTTTCGGTGTAGTACGCGCCCGAGCGTGACCAGGTCAGCACGGCCTTAATGCTGAGCATTTTTCCCAGCTCGCCGTCCTCCAGCATCTGGCGAATGCGCAGGCTGGTGGGGTTGAGGCGGTTCTGGTAGCACACGCCGAGCAGACCCGACGCCTGTTCGGCGGCACGGGTGATGTCCACGAGTTCGCTGCTGTTCATGCCCACCGGTTTTTCGCAGAAAACATGCTTCCCGGCGGCGAGCGCCGCCAGGATCATGTTCTTATGCTCGAAATGCGGCGTGCAGATGTGGACCACGTCGATGGCATCATCCAGCAGCATTTCCCGGTAATCCTGATAGAAGCGGCACTGATAGCGCATTGCCAGCTCCAGCCCTTTGACGCTGTCGATGTCCACCAGCGCGCGTAGCGCGACGTTGGGCATCTGGCGCAACGCATTCATATGGCAGCCGTGAATCGCTCCGGCACCGATAACCGCCGTGTTCAGGATCGTCATTGTCGCCTCCCGTTATTCCGTCGCGTTGGCCAGCATCTGGGCCTTCACGCAGAGCTCCGCCGCTTTGAAGGCGTGCGCCTGCGTCATGGCGTTTTCGGTACGATGCAGACAGTCGAGGATCAGTTCGCCAAAGAACGGGAACCCGACCTGTCCGGCGACCGGATAGCGGAATTCCCCCTCTTTATTGACGAGATAAACCACGTCCTGCTCGCCGCGGGTGAGATCGACATATTTGCGGATCTCGATATACCCGTCGGTGCCGAGCAGCGTCAGACGGCCGTCGCCCCAGGTTGAGAGCCCGTCCGGGGTGAACCAGTCGCAGCGGAAATAGCCGCTGGCGCCGTTTTCGCCCCTGATTGTTGCGTCACCGAAATCTTCAAATGCCGGATGCTGCGGATGGTTGAAATTGCGTGCCTGGCTGGCGACCACGCATGCCTCACTGTTGCCCGTGTAAAACAGAAATTGCTCAATCTGGTGGCTGCCGATGTCGCACAGAATGCCGCCAAAATAGCGACGATCGTAGAACCAGTCCGGGCGGCCGGCCCCTTCCCGGTGCGGGCCGGTTCCCAGGGTTTGGACGACGCGGCCAATGGCCCCCTGCTGCACCAGCTGTCCGGCAAACACCGCACTCTCCACGTGGAGACGTTCGCTGTAGTACACGGCGTATTTCCGCCCGGTTTTCTCAACCATCGCTTTGGCATCCGCCAGCTGTTCAAGAGTGGTGAGCGGCGCTTTATCCGTGAAGTAGTCCTTGCCTGCGGCCATGGCTTTCAGCCCCAGCACACAGCGCTCGGAGGGGATGGCCGCACCGGCCACCAGACGCACCTCGTCGTCGTTGAGTATCACCTCCAGCGACTCCGCCACTTTTGCCTGCGGGTATTGCTGGATGAATTTATCCACTTTGGCCGGATCGGGATCGTATACCCACTTCAGCGTGGCTCCGGCTTCAATCAGCCCGTTACTCATCCCGTAGATATGGCCGTGGTCGAGCGCGGCAGCGGCAAAAACAAATTCCCCCTCGCGGACAACCGGCTGGGGTTTACCCACCGGGGCGTAGTTCATTCCGTCATTTTTGTTCATGGTGTCACTCCTTAATCCAGATCTTTGCCAAGGGGGATCGCACCCACTTCGCTGAAGTTGGCGACGCTTGCGGATTTTTCATAAAAACGGGGGGCGAGGGCATTCGTCCCGCCGGTACGGTAAAACGGGTCATCGCGCTGAATCGGCAGCGAGACCACGGTGCGGGTAATGGCGGATTTGTAGATCGCGGTAATCAGCTCCAGCGAGCGTTTGCCCTGCAGGCCATCCACTAACGGCGCCGTGCCGTGCTCGATGGCGGAAAGCAGGTTATTAATCTGCCCGGTGTGCAGCGTCCACTCGAGCTTCGGCGTCTCCTGAAAAACGGCGTTGAGCTGCGCTTCTCGCGTCAGATCGTTAGTCTCCTGCGGGAAGCCGTTATCGGCGCTGACGCTGGCAAAGGCCTGCCACGGCGCAGAGATACGTGCCTTGTCACCCTGAATAATGATTTTCTGGTCTTCCCCGTGGTGCACGACCGAGGCGGTAAGCTGGGTGAGCGCGCCGCTGGGGTATTTGAAGATCGCGGCGCTGAGGTCTTCGACTTCAGCGTTGTCGTGCGCCACGTTGGTCATCATCGCCACCACCTCGGACGGGAAGCCGAGCATCCACTGAATGGCGTCGATGTGGTGAAC
This sequence comes from Enterobacter cloacae complex sp. 2015409, assembly GCF_041365315.1. Taxonomy (NCBI): domain Bacteria; kingdom Pseudomonadati; phylum Pseudomonadota; class Gammaproteobacteria; order Enterobacterales; family Enterobacteriaceae; genus Enterobacter; species Enterobacter cloacae complex sp. 2015409. Next base: position 99,300 of record NZ_JBFTVM010000002.1, read on the forward strand.
CGCGTGGTTAAGGGTGCAGCCGCCGCCCTCTTTTTCCCAGGTGCCGCGCCACCACAGGTCGTAGTAGCAGTGTCCGCGCCACCAGAAGGAGTCCACCTGCGCGTGGCAAACCTTGCCCGCAAGCTCCGAATCCAGCGCTGCTTTTAAGCGCCAGAAGGCATCGGTAAAGCGGTTTTGGGCAATGATGGAGAGCGTTTTGCCGCTGGCCTTTTGTGCGGCGATCATCGCGTCGCACTCCTCCAGCGAGGCGGCCATCGGTTTTTCGCACAGCACGTGGCAGCCCGCGTTCAGGGCATCAATGCCGATCTCTGCGTGGACGTAGGGCGGCGTGCAGACGTCGACGATATCGATATCCGGCTCTGATGCCAGCATCTGCTGGTGGCTGTCATACACCCGGGCGTCCGTCAGGCCGTAGCGCGTTTTTTTCTCGTGGGCTTTTTCCGGGTAGATATCCACCAGCGCGACGATCCGGCAGCGCTGACCAAACTGCAAATAGCCCTGAATATGGTTGTGCGAGATATTCCCTGTTCCCACGATAGCGACATTTAACATCGTTTCTTCTCCGGAGTTACCAGGTGCCGGAGGCATCCAGCGTGACGCTGGCTGTCTCTTTAGCCACTGAGGTGCTGATGCGCTGCTGAAGCAGGCGCAAATACTGTTTTTCGTTGAGCGGGAGTTCGACCCAGTCGTCGATCCAGGTAGAGAGGTGCATGGCATTGGAGAGCGTCAACCCGCGGATCCCTTCCAGACCCGGCGCAATGAGCGGCTCGCCGCGCAGAATGGCGGCACAGAAGTTGGCGGTAATAACGTGATGTTCGCTGCATTCCGGGGCGACGGGAAGCGTGACCTCCCAGCATTCAGGCTCTCCAAAACCGTTTTGCCAGCGGGCGTTGAAGGCGGTTTCAGATTCCCGCAGCCGCCAGTACCGCAGCTTGCCCTCTTCGACGACCACCTTGCCGCGATCGCCGACGATTTCCAGCCGGTTGGTGCCCGGCGTTTCCGCCACGGTGGTGATAAACACGCCCGTCGCGCCGTTGGCATACTCGGCGTAGGCGGTGACCTCGTCTTCCACTTCGATTTGACGATGCTTACCGAACTGGCAGAACGCGCGCAGGCGGACCGGCATGCCGACCAGCCACTGCCAGAGATCGAGCTGGTGCGGGTCCTGGTTGAGCAGCACGCCGCCGCCTTCCCCTTTCCAGGTGGCGCGCCAGCCGCCGGAGTTGTAATAGCTCTGCGAGCGATACCAGTTGGTGATGATCCAGTTGGAGCGGCGGATCTCACCCAGCTCGCCGCTGTCGATCAGATCTTTCACCTTCTGGTAGAGCGGGTTCGGACGCTGGTTGTACATGATGCCGAACACCACATCGCACGCCTGGGCGCAGGCGTTCATCTCCTGCACCTGGGCGGTATACACGCCCGCCGGTTTTTCACACAGGGTGTGGATGCCGTTGCGCATCGCCAGCATCGACAGGCGCGGATGCTCGTAGTGCGGCGTGGCGACAATCACCGCGTCGATAAGCCCGCTCTGGAGCATCTCCTGCGCGTCGCTGAATAAGGGGAGGGTGCCGACCAACTGGCGAATAGCCGGATGCTTTTCCGGTGCATTATCACAAACCGCCGCCAGGCAGGCGTCGCTGACCGTACCCGCCAGTAAATAACGCGCGTGGACCGTACCGATATTCCCTATTCCAATAATGCCAAAACGTACCTTCTCCATGTCACACCTTAATTTCAGTTGAAATGAGTGATGACCGGAAAATAGGAAAGGGGAGCCGCAGCGACAATGTGTTTTTGTGAGAATACTCGCAAGGTGATTAAGTAATCTCCAGGCTTTCTGAAATTTAGTTTTAAAATCAACGGACTGTTTCTGCAAATATTTGCAAAAACTGAATGAGAGCGAGGTCACACTATGCCGGGCAAGTTAAAAATGGAGGAAATTGCGGCCCTGACGGGATATTCCGTCAGCACGGTTTCGCGGGTATTAAGCGGCAAGTCTTACACCAGTGATAAAGCCAGGGAGGCGATCGTTCGCACCGCGCGAGAATTAGGCGTGCTGGAGTCCATGGCGAGCGGAAGACTACTAATTAACGGAATCGCTGTTTTTGCGCCGGAAAGAACCTTTCAGGGACGCGGGGATATTTTTTATCTGGAAGTGACGAAAGGAATTGCGGAAGCCTGCGCGCGGCATAATGTGTGGGTCACGTGCTGTGGTTTAGAAGAACAGCACGCCGATGTGAAAGTCTTTATGGAAAAGGCCAGTCATAAGAATATCAACGCGATAATTATTATTGGCACTGATGATTCCACCATATTTAAACTGGCCAGCACGCTGAATAAGCCCTGCGTGTTGATTAATTCCGTCGATCGGGATCGGGTGCTGGATGCCGTGTCGCCCGATCACCGGGCGATTGGCTTCACCGCCATGCAGTACCTTTTCGAGCAGGGTCATCGCCGCGTGTTAACGCTCACCTGCCTGCGTCGGGATACGCTGTACGCGCGTCTGGACGGCATCAAAGAGGCGTATCGCCATTTTCACGTCGCCTTTGACCCGCAGCGCGATTTGCTCGTGACGGAGTGGTTTACCGCTGAAGAGGCCGAGCAGGCGCTGGATGCGTGGTTAGTGAGTCATGACCGATCCCAGTGGCCGGAGGTGATTTTCCCGAACAGTACCCGCATGGTGGAAGGGGTGGTGAGGGTGTTAACGCGCCACGGGCTGCGCATTCCGGAAGACATTTCGCTGATTACGACCGATTTTGCATGGAATTTAGCGCACCGTCTGGAAAAACCGGTCACCGGCGTCACGGTGCCCTGCCGCGAGCTGGGGATTGAGGCCGTTCACCTGCTGCAAACGCGGCTCAACCGACCGCAGGCAGCGGTCTTTAACCTGCTGTTACAGGGCAAAGTGATGGATTACGGTTCAGTCAGCAACGCCACGCGCCACGCGGCTCGCGTGGCGCTGGATGAGTAATCAGGCTAGCTGTGGCGGCAGGCAGACGCCGATGCCCCCGATGCCGCAGTAGCCGTACGGGTTTTTATGCAGGTACTGCTGGTGATCGTCCTCGGCGTAGTAGAACGGTTTCGCCGTCGCGATTTCCGTGGTCACCTCGCGCGTATCGCCCGCTTCACGCATGGCCTGCTGGAAACGCTCCAGGCTGGCGCGCGCGGCGGCATTCTGCTCAGGCGTGAGCGGATAGATAGCCGAACGGTACTGGGTGCCGTGGTCGTTGCCCTGACGCATGCCCTGCGCCGGGTCATGGTTTTCCCAGAAGACCTGCAGAAGCTGCTCGTAGCTAATTACCGCAGGGTCGTACACCACGCGTACCGCTTCCGCATGCCCGGTTTCGCCGGAACAGACTTCGCGATAGGTAGGATTTGGCGTGTAGCCGCCCGTGTAGCCAGCCGCCGTGCTGTAAACGCCGGGCAACTGCCAGAAGAGGCGCTCAACGCCCCAGAAGCAGCCCATGGCGAACAGGGCGATTTCCATTCCCTCCGGCACGTTGGTCATGGAATGGCCATTGACGGCGTGTAAGGTCGCCACAGGCATAGGGGTGTTGCGTCCCGGTAATGCATCGGTTTGTGAAACCAGATGCTTTTTGTCGAATAAACTCACGATGGGGCCTCCCGGGGTGCGATGTTTCAGTTAAGGTTGTCACGAAGCGTTTAATTGAACACAATAAATGCGCTGAATGAGTCTAGATTTAATCATAAGAAATATTTGGGTGTTACACCCATTTTCAACCCGCGATTCGGGTTTTTGGCCAACAGGCCGTATTTTGCCGCGGAGCGGCACTTCATTTGCTTCCAGGGTGGAAACAGGGATATTCAGGAGAAAACGTGACAAAAATCCGCCAGTTATGTTTAGTCAGTGTGTTGCTGACAAGCGGGATTGCCAGCGCGGCGAATGTCCGTTTGCAGGTTGAGGGGTTATCCGGGGCGCTGGAAAAAAACGTGCGTGCGCAGCTATCGACCATCCAGAGTGATGAGGTGACGCCGGACCGGCGTTTTCGCGCGCGCGTCGATGATGCGATCCGCGAGGGGCTGAAAGCGCTGGGGTATTACGAACCCACCATTGATTTTGATCTTCGCCCGCCGCCAAAGAAGGGGCGCCAGGTCCTCATTGCCCGCGTTTCGCCCGGTGAGCCGGTACTGATTGGCGGCACGAACGTCATCCTGCGCGGCGGGGCGCGTACCGATCGGGACTACCTGGACCTGCTCAGCACGCGGCCAAAAGTCGGCACCGTACTCAACCACGGTGACTACGACCATTTCAAAAAAGAGCTGACGAGCGTTTCCCTGCGTAAGGGCTACTTTGACAGCCAGTTCAACAAAAGCCAGCTGGGCATTGCGCTGGCGCGACGTCAGGCCTTCTGGGATATCGACTACGACAGCGGGGAACGCTACCGCTTTGGCGACGTGACGTTTGAAGGTTCGCAAATTCGTGAAGAGTACCTGCAAAACCTCGTGCCGTTCAAAAAAGGGGATTACTACCAGTCGAGCGATCTCGGAGAGCTGAACCGACGCCTCTCTGCTACCGGCTGGTTTAACTCCGTGGTTGTCGCGCCGGAATTTGATAAGTCTCGCAAAACCAAGGTGTTGCCGCTGCATGGCGTTGTTTCGCCGCGCACCGAGAACACCATTGAGACCGGTGTTGGTTACTCGACGGATGTGGGACCACGCGTGAAAACCTCGTGGAAAAAACCGTGGATGAACTCGTACGGTCACAGCCTGACCACCAGCCTGAGCCTCTCTGCGCCCGAGCAGCAGCTGGACTTCAGCTACAAAATGCCGCTGCTGAAAAATCCGCTTGAGCAATATTACCTTCTGCAGGGCGGTTTTAAGCGCACCGATTTAAACGACACAAAGCAGGACTCTACGACGCTTGCGGTCTCCCGCTTCTGGGATCTCTCCAGCGGCTGGCAGCGCGCCATTAACCTGCGCTGGAGCCTGGACCACTTTACCCAGGCCAACGTCACCAATACCACCATGCTGCTTTATCCGGGCGTGATGATCAGCCGTACCCGCTCGCGTGGGGGCCTGATGCCGACCTGGGGCGACTCGCAGCGCTACTCCATCGATTATTCCAACTCCGCCTGGGGCTCCGACGTGGACTTCTCCGTCATGCAGGCGCAAAACGTCTGGATCCGTACGCTGTACGACAAACATCGCTTTGTGATGCGCGGCAATCTCGGCTGGATTGAAACGGGAGATTTCGAGCGCGTTCCGCCGGACCTGCGCTTCTTCGCCGGGGGCGACCGCAGCATTCGCGGGTATAAGTACAAATCGATCTCACCTGAGAACGAAAAGGGCCAGCTGACCGGTGCGTCAAAACTGGCCACGGGATCGCTGGAGTACCAGTACAACGTCAGCGGAAAGTGGTGGGGCGCGATGTTTGTTGACGGCGGTGAAGCGGTAAACGATATCCGCCGCAGCGACTTTAAAACCGGCGCGGGCGTCGGCGTGCGCTGGCAGTCACCCGTCGGGCCCATCAAGCTCGATTTTGCCGTGCCTGTCGGCGACAAAGATGAACACGGATTACAGTTTTACATCGGTCTGGGGCCTGAATTATGAGTTTATGGAAGAAAATAAGCCTCGGAGTGCTGATCTTTATCGTGCTGCTGCTCGGGACGGTGGCGTTTCTGGTAGGAACGACGACCGGGCTGCATCTGCTGTTTAACGCCGCGAACCGCTGGGTGCCGGGGCTGGAGATTGGTCAGGTGACGGGCGGCTGGCGCGACCTGCGCCTGAAGAACATCCGCTATGAGCAGCCGGGCGTGGCGGTGAACGCCGGGGAATTCCACCTCGCGGTAAAGCTGGGCTGTTTGCGGGACAGCAAGCTCTGCGTCAACGATCTGTCGCTAAAAGATGTCAACGTGGCGATAGACTCGAAGAAAATGCCGAAGTCTGCGCCGGTTGAAGAAGAAGACAGCGGCCCGCTGAATCTCTCCACGCCATACCCGATCGCGCTTTATCGGGTGGCGCTCGATAACGTCAACATCAAAATCGACGACACCACCGTGTCCGTGATGGATTTCACCTCCGGCCTGCGCTGGCAGGAGAAAAACCTCACCCTGACGCCAACGTCCCTGCAGGGCTTGCTGATCGCGCTGCCGAAAGTGGCCGACGTGGCGCAGGAAGAAATCGTCGAGCCGAAGATCCAGAACCCGCAGCCGGAAGAAAAGCCGCTGGGCGAAACGCTGAAAGACCTCTTCTCGAAGCCAGTGCTGCCGGAAATGACCGACGTTCATCTGCCGCTGAACCTTAACATTGAGGAATTCAAAGGCGAACAGCTGCGCCTGACCGGTGATACCGACCTGACGGTCTATAACATGCTGCTGAAGGTCAGCAGCATTGACGGCAACATGAAGCTCGACGCGCTGGATATCGACACCAACCAGGGCTCGGTAAATGCGTCGGGTAATGCGCTGCTGCGCGACAGCTGGCCGGTGGATATCACGCTGAATAGCACCCTGAACATTGACCCGCTGAAAGGCGAGAAAGTGAAGGTCAAGGTGGGCGGGGCGCTGCGCGATAAGCTCGATGTTGGCGTGAATCTCTCCGGCCCGGTGGATATGGCCCTGCGTGCGCAAACCCAGCTGGCGGAGGCCGGGCTGCCGCTCAATCTTGAGGTTGTCAGCAAGCAGCTTTCCTGGCCGTTCACCGGTGAAAAGCAGTTCCAGGCCGATGACCTGAAGCTGAAGCTGAGCGGCAAGATGACCGACTACACGCTCTCGTTCCGCACCGCGGTGAAGGGGCAGGGCGTGCCGCCCGCGAACATCACCCTGGATGCGAAGGGCAACGAGCAGCAGGTCAACCTCGACAAGCTGACCGTCGCGGCGCTGGAGGGCAAAACCGAGCTGACCGCGCTGCTCGACTGGCAGCAGGCGATCAGCTGGCGCGGCGAACTGAAGCTGACGGGCATTAACACCGCCAAAGAGGTGCCGGACTGGCCGTCGAAGCTGGATGGCCTGATAAAAACGCGCGGCAGCCTGTACGGCGGCACGTGGCAGATGGACGTGCCGGAGATCAAGCTCACCGGGAACGTGAAGCAGAACAAGGTAAACGTTGAAGGCTCGGTGAAAGGCAACAGCTATCTGCAGTGGGTTATCCCGGGCCTGCACGTGGCCCTGGGTCGCAACACGGCGGATATCAAAGGCGAGCTGGGGGTGAAAGATCTCAATCTGGATGCCACCATCGACGCACCGAATCTGGATAACGCCCTGCCGGGGCTTGGCGGTACGGCGAAGGGGCTCGTGAAGGTGCGCGGCACGGTAGACGCGCCGCAGCTGCTGGCGGATATCACCGCCAATAGCCTGCGCTGGCAGGAGTTGAGCGTTGCCCGGGTTCGCGTGGAGGGGGATGTGAAATCCACCGACCAGATCGGCGGTAACCTGAACCTGCGCGTGGAGCGTATTTCTCAGCCGGACGTGAACATTAGCCTGGTCACCCTGGACGCTAAAGGCAACGAGAAGCAGCACGACCTGCAGCTGCGGGTGCAGGGCGAGCCGGTCTCCGGCCAGCTGCACCTGACCGGCAGCTTCGACCGCAAAGAGGAGCGCTGGAAAGGGACGCTGGATAACACCCGTTTCAACACCCCTGTTGGGCCGCTGGCGCTGTCTCGCTCGATTGCGCTGGACTACCGCAACGCCGAGCAGAAGATCAGCATTGGGCCACACTGCTGGACCAACCCGAATGCGGAACTGTGCGTGCCGCAGACCATCGATGCGGGCGCGGAAGGGCGCGCGCAGATCAACCTCAACCGCTTCGATCTGGCGATGCTAAAACCGTTTATGCCGGATACCACGCAGGCGAGCGGCGTCTTCAGCGGGAAAGCCGATGTCGCCTGGGACACCACCAAAGAGGGGCTGCCGCAGGGCAGCGTGACGCTCTCCGGGCGTAACGTGAAGGTGACGCAGGAGGTCAACGACGCGCCGCTGCCGGTGGCGTTCGACACCCTGAACCTGAGTGCCGATCTGCATAACAATCGCGCGCAGCTGGGGTGGACAATCCGCCTGACCAATAACGGTCAGTTGGATGGTCAGGTCCAGATTACCGACCCGCAGGGACGGCGTAATCTGGGCGGCAACGTTAACATCCGAAACTTCAACCTGGCGATGGTGAACCCGATTTTCGCGCGTGGGGAAAAAGCCGAAGGCATGTTGAACGCTAACCTGCGCCTGGCCGGCAACGCGCAAAGCCCTCAGCTGTTTGGCCAGCTGCGCCTCAGCGGCGTGGATATTGACGGCAACTTCATGCCGTTTGACATGCAGCCCAGCCAGATCGCGATGAACTTCAACGGCATGAGCTCGACGCTGAGCGGCTCGGTATTAACGCAGCAAGGGCAAATCAACCTGAGCGGTGACGCGGACTGGAGCCAGCTCGACAACTGGCGCGCCCGTATTGCCGCGAAGGGCAGTAAGGTGCGCATCACCGTACCACCGATGGTGCGTCTGGACGTCTCGCCTGATGTGGTCTTTGAAGCCACGCCAAGCCTCTTCACGCTTGACGGTCGCGTCGACGTGCCGTGGGCGCGCATCGTGGTTCACGACGTGCCGGAAAGTGCGGTCGGCGTCTCAAGTGATGAAGTTATGCTCAATGAAAATCTGAAACCTGCCGAACAGAAGAGCGCTGGCATACCGATTAATAGTAACCTTACCGTGCACGTGGGGAATAACGTGCGGTTGGATGCGTTTGGGCTGAAGGCGAGGCTCACGGGCGACCTGAAAGTGGCGCAGGATAAACAAGGGCTTGGCCTGAACGGGCAGATCAACATTCCTGAAGGGCGTTTCCATGCCTATGGTCAGGATCTGATTGTTCGTAAAGGCGAGCTGCTGTTCTCCGGCCCACCGGATCAGCCCCTGTTGAACATTGAAGCGATTCGTAACCCGGAAGCGACGGAAAACGACGTTATTGCTGGCGTTCGCGTCACCGGTTCCGCCGACGAACCGAAGGCGGAGATCTTCTCTGACCCGGCGATGTCGCAGCAGGAAGCCCTCTCTTATCTGCTGCGTGGACAAGGTCTGGACAGCGGACAAAGCGACAGTGCGGCGATGACCTCGATGTTAGTGGGTCTGGGGGTTGCACAAAGTGGGCAGGTTGTGGGTAAAATCGGCGAGACGTTCGGCGTAAGCAATCTGGCGCTGGACACCCAGGGCGTGGGTGACTCCTCGCAGGTGGTGGTCAGCGGCTATGTACTGCCGGGTCTGCAGGTAAAATATGGTGTGGGGATCTTTGACTCACTGGCAACACTCACGCTACGCTATCGCCTGATGCCTAAGCTATATCTGGAAGCAGTGTCCGGCGTAGACCAGGCACTTGATCTGCTCTATCAGTTTGAGTTTTAGCAATGCGAATATTTGTCTACGGCAGTTTAAGAACCAGGCAAGGCAACAGTCACTGGATGACCAATGCCCTGCTGCTGGGGAATTACAATATCGAGAACTACCAGTTGTACAGCCTGGGCCACTATCCAGGCGCGGTTCCGGGCGAAGGAACAGTACAGGGTGAAGTCTATCGTATTGATAACGCGACGCTTGCCGAACTTGATGCCTTGCGCACCAGGGGCGGTGAATACGCGCGCCAGTTGATCCAGACGCCGTACGGAAGTGCGTGGATGTATGTCTACCAGCGTCCGGTCGAAGGGTTAACGCGGATTGTAAGCGGTAACTGGTTAGACAGAGACCAGTACTGAAAAAAGACAACGCCACCGTGAGGTGGCGTTGTTTTTTTGTTCCTTCAACTCTCTTCCGTATCCCGGCGCCGGGTTAAAAAAAGAGGAACGAACAGCATGATGTAGGGGGCTATAAGCCATAACAAACACAGGGCGCGTGAACGGCCATAGTAGTTTATGCACCGCGTATTGCTTGAAATGACGGGCAGGAAAAACAGTAAAAACAGCAGAATCGCATAATCGCTTCGATAAGGGATCCATAAGTAAAACAAAAACCAGGCAAGCTGGAATGTCATGATGCAGAGATACTGCCATTTGCTGTCTTTGCCGTAACAGTCAAACGCCTTTATGTAGCCCATCTTGATGCTTTGAAGAAAGAAACTTAGCATGTATAACGCTCACGATCTTGATGGTCAGGAGTGTATGTCTTTTTCAAAGGCAACAAAAAGCCCCGACATGCGGGGCTTTCATCAATCAGCAGTAAGAATTACTTCTTAGCAGCGCGTTCGAAAGAGGCGATGATTTCCGCTTTCGCTGCTTCTGCGTTGTCCCAGCCGTCAACTTTAACCCACTTGCCTTTTTCGAGGTCTTTGTAGTGCTCGAAGAAGTGAGTGATCTGCGCTTTCAGCAGCTCTGGCAGGTCGTTCACATCTTTGATGTGATCGTATTCTTTGCTCAGCTTGGTGTGCGGTACCGCAACCAGCTTCGCATCTTCACCGGATTCGTCGGTCATTTTCAGCACGCCAACTGGACGGCAGCGAATGACGGAGCCTGGCTCCAGTGGGTATGGCGTTGGGACCAGCACGTCAACCGGGTCACCGTCCAGAGACAGGGTGTGGTTGATGTAACCGTAGTTGCACGGATAGAACATCGCGGTAGACATGAAACGGTCTACGAACAGGGCGCCGCTCTCTTTGTCCACTTCGTATTTGATCGGATCTGCGTTAGCCGGGATTTCGATAACTACGTAGATGTCTTCTGGCAGTTCTTTACCCGCTGGGACGTTGAGTAAGCTCATGTCGGTGTCCTTTAAAATGGATGGTAAACAAGTGGCAGGTATTATAGCCAACTCGCGCTGAATGTCTCCGCCTGTTTTCGCTTTATCTCCCCGCTTTCTCCACTTTTCAGACCGATTCCATGACAGGAAAATCCATAAACTCAGCCGCATTTTTCATGGCGAAATGAAAGCGATTACAAACTTGTGATTAACGTTTTATTCACTTTTCTGAAGTGTGATGTAACGCAATTCGTTACATATTTCATGGGCTATAGTCATTCCGCAGAACATCTTTTAACCAACAATAACTCACCCTACGAGGACGTTCATATGTGGAAGCGCTTACTCCTGGTCACAGCAGTTTCGGCAGCCATGTCGTCTATGGCGATGGCCGCTCCCTTAACCGTAGGTTTTTCGCAAGTCGGCTCTGAATCTGGCTGGCGAGCGGCTGAAACCAACGTGGCGAAAAGCGAGGCTCAGAAACGCGGCATTACCCTGAAAATCGCCGATGGTCAGCAAAAACAAGAGAATCAGATCAAAGCCGTGCGCTCCTTTATCGCCCAGGGCGTGGATGCCATCTTTATTGCACCCGTCGTGGCGACCGGCTGGGAACCCGTCCTGAAGGAAGCGAAAGACGCTGAGATCCCGGTCTTCCTGCTCGACCGTTCCATCGACGTCAAAGACAAATCCCTCTATATGACCACCGTCACCGCCAACAACGTGCTTGAAGGGCAATTGATTGGCGACTGGCTGGTGAAGCAGGTCGACGGCAAGCCGTGTAACGTCGTTGAGCTGCAGGGTACCGTCGGGGCGAGCGTGGCCATCGACCGTAAAAAAGGCTTTGCTGAAGCCATCGCGAAAGCGCCAAACATCAAGATTATCCGCTCTCAGTCCGGCGACTTTACCCGTAGTAAAGGTAAAGAGGTTATGGAGAGCTTCATTAAGGCTGAAAACAACGGCAAGAACATCTGCATGGTTTACGCCCACAACGATGACATGGTGATCGGTGCGATTCAGGCAATTAAAGAAGCGGGCCTGAAGCCGGGCAAAGATATCCTCACCGGCTCTATCGACGGTGTGCCGGACATCTACAAAGCGATGATCGACGGCGAAGCCAACGCCAGCGTGGAGCTGACGCCAAACATGGCGGGCCCGGCATTCGACGCGCTGGAGAAATTCAAGAAAGACGGCACGATGCCGGAGAAAGTGACGGTCACCAAGTCCACCCTCTACCTGCCTGATACGGCGAAAGAAGAGTTAGAGAAGAAGAAAAATATGGGCTATTAAGACCCGCGCCCCTCACCCCAGCCCTCTCCCCGGAGGGGAGAGGGAGAAAGGCAGGGCGGAGCTGGATATTAACAATTGGCACGATCAATCCCCTCTCCCCTCCGGGGAGAGGGTCAGGGTGAGGGGGAAACCATGACCACTGAACAACACCAGGAAATCCTCCGCACAGAGGGCTTGAGTAAATTCTTCCCCGGCGTAAAAGCGCTGGATAGCGTTGATTTCAGCCTGCGGCGCGGGGAGATCATGGCGCTGCTGGGCGAGAACGGGGCGGGAAAATCGACGCTGATTAAATCTCTGACCGGTGTTTATCACGCCGACCGTGGCACCATCTGGCTGGAAGGCAACGCCATTTCGCCCAAAAATACCGCCCATGCCCAGCAGCTGGGGATCGGGACGGTGTACCAGGAAGTGAACCTGCTGCCGAATATGTCGGTGGCGGATAACCTGTTTATTGGCCGTGAACCACGTCGTTTTGGCCTGCTGCGCCGCAAAGAGATGGAAGCGCGGGCGACAACGCTGATGGAATCGTACGGCTTCTCCCTCGACGTCCGCGAGCCGCTGAACCGCTTTTCCGTGGCGATGCAGCAGATCGTCGCCATTTGTCGCGCGATCGATCTCTCGGCAAAGGTGCTGATCCTTGACGAACCCACCGCCAGCCTCGATACCCAGGAGGTGGAGATGCTCTTTACCCTGATGCGCCAGCTGCGCGATCAGGGCGTCAGCCTGATCTTCGTCACCCACTTCCTCGATCAGGTGTATGAGGTGAGCGATCGCATTACGGTGCTGCGCAACGGCAGCTTTGTCGGCTGCCGCGAAACCCGCGAGCTGCCGCAAATCGAGCTGGTAAAAATGATGCTTGGCCGCGAGCTCGAGACCAACGCCCTCCAGCGTGCAGGGCGCACGCTGCTGAGCGAGAAACCGGTCGCCGCGTTCAGTGATTACGGCAAAAAAGGGGTGATCTCGCCGTTTAACCTTGAGGTGCGACCAGGCGAAATTGTCGGGCTGGCGGGCCTGCTGGGCTCCGGCCGGACCGAGACCGCCGAGGTGATCTTCGGGATCAAGCCAGCCGACAGCGGCAGCGCGCTGATCAAGGGCAAACCGCAGACCCTGCGATCGCCGCATCAGGCCTCCTGTCTGGGCGTCGGCTTCTGCCCGGAGGACCGGAAAACGGACGGCATTATTGCCGCGGCCTCGGTGCGGGAAAATATCATTCTGGCGCTACAGGCGCAGCGCGGCTGGCTACGGCCGATCCCTAAACGCGAGCAAAACGCCATTGCCGAGCGCTTTATCCGCCAGCTCGGCATCCGCACCCCGAGCGCGGAACAGCCCATTGAATTTCTCTCCGGCGGTAACCAGCAGAAAGTGCTGCTGTCGCGCTGGCTGCTGACCAAACCCCAGTTCCTGATCCTCGACGAACCGACCCGCGGCATTGACGTGGGGGCGCACGCCGAAATTATCCGGCTTATCGAAACCCTGTGCGCGGACGGTCTGGCGCTGCTGGTCATTTCCTCCGAGCTGGAAGAGCTGGTGGGCTATGCCGATCGCGTCATCATCATGCGCGATCGCAAGCAGGTGGCAGAGATCCCGCTGGATAAGCTGTCCGTTCCGGCGATCATGAATGCCATCGCGGCATAAGGAGTGAATCGTGATGCCCCGTTCGCTTTCGCAAACCGGTGAGTCAAAGCGCCGCTTCAGCTGGCCAACCGGCACGCCGCAAATCGCGGCGCTGCTGGTGGTTCTGCTGGTGGATAGCCTGGTCGCGCCGCATTTCTTCCAGATCATCGTGCAGGATGGCCGCCTGTTTGGCAGCCCGATAGACATTTTAAACCGTGCCGCGCCCGTGGCGCTGCTGGCCATCGGGATGACGCTGGTCATCGCCACAGGCGGGATTGACCTCTCCGTCGGCGCGGTGATGGCTATCGCCGGGGCTACGGCCGCCTCCATGACCGTGGCCGGACATAGCCTGCCGGTGATCCTGCTGGCAGCCTTAGGCACCGGCGTGCTGGCAGGATTATGGAACGGTATTCTGGTGGCGGTACTGAAAATTCAGCCCTTCGTTGCCACGCTGATTTTAATGGTGGCCGGGCGCGGCGTCGCGCAGCTGATAACCTCCGGCCAGATTGTGACCTTCAACTCCCCGAGCCTGGCGTGGCTCGGTAGCGGCAACCTTCTGTTCTTCCCGACGCCGGTGATTATTGCCCTGGTCACGCTCGTTGTCTTCTGGCTCTTCACCCGCAAAACGGCGCTGGGCATGTTCATTGAGGCCGTCGGGATCAACATCCGCGCCGCGCGGAACGCCGGCGTCAACACCCGGCTGATGGTAATGCTGACCTACGTGCTGAGCGGCGTCTGCGCCGCCATCGCCGGGGTCATCGTCGCGGCGGATATTCGCGGGGCCGATGCCAACAACGCGGGACTCTGGCTGGAGCTGGACGCGATCCTCGCGGTGGTGATCGGCGGCGGGTCGCTGATGGGCGGGCGCTTTAACCTGCTGCTCTCGGTGATCGGCGCCCTGATCATTCAGGGCATGAACACCGGGATCCTGCTGTCGGGATTCCAGCCGGAGCTTAACCAGGTGGTGAAGGCGGTGGTCGTGCTCTGCGTGCTGATCGTCCAGTCGCCGCGCTTTGTCAGCATCATTAAGGGGATCCGTGGCCATGATAAAACGTAATTTACCGTTAATGATCACGCTGGGCGTGTTTGTGCTGGGGTACCTCTACTGTCTGACGCAGTTCCCCGGTTTTGCCTCGACGCGCGTGATTTGCAATATCCTGACCGATAACGCCTTTTTAGGCATTATCGCCGTCGGTATGACCTTTGTGATCCTCTCCGGCGGGATCGATCTCTCCGTTGGGTCGGTGATCGCGTTTACGGGCGTGTTCCTCGCGAAGGCAATCGGCTTCTGGGGCATCTCTCCGCTGGTGGCGTTTCCGCTGGTGCTGGCGATGGGCTGCGCGTTTGGCGCCTTTATGGGGCTACTGATCGACGCGCTGAAAATCCCGGCGTTTATCATTACCCTCGCGGGAATGTTCTTCCTCCGTGGGGTGAGCTATCTGGTGTCGGAAGAGTCGATTCCAATTAACCACCCCATCTACGACACGCTCTCCAGCCTGGCGTGGAAAATCCCCGGCGGCGGCCGTCTGAGCGCGATGGGGCTTCTGATGCTGGGCGTGGTGGTCATTGGCATCTTCCTCGCCCACCGCACCCGGTTTGGCAACCAGGTGTACGCCATTGGCGGCAACGCCACGTCGGCCAACCTGATGGGGATCTCCACCCGCAGCACCACCATCCGCATCTATATGCTTTCTACCGGGCTGGCGACGCTGGCGGGCATTGTCTTCTCGGTTTATACCCAGGCCGGTTACGCGCTGGCGGGCGTTGGCGTTGAGCTGGATGCGATTGCTTCTGTGGTTATCGGCGGCACGCTGCTCAGCGGCGGGGTGGGCACGGTGCTGGGGACGCTGTTCGGCGTGGCGATTCAGGGGCTGATACAAACCTATATCAACTTTGACGGCACGCTCAGCTCCTGGTGGACGAAGATCGCCATCGGCATTCTGCTGTTTATTTTTATTGCCCTGCAGCGGGGGCTGACGGTGCTCTGGGAGAACCGTCAAAGCTCGCCTGTTACCCGCGTAAACACATCGGTAACAGAGCGATAACATGCTGAATTTGCTTAAAGTCTAAACATTTTCCGGTAGCGGCCGATACTCTTTTTTTATGCCCAGAAATATCTCGCTACCGGAAATAATATCATGCTTAAAACGCTATCGATTCGTACCGGCTTGCTCTCTTTACTGGCCGTTATGACCCTTCTGCTGCTGATTGTCAGCGGCATTGGCATTTATGCCCTCACACAGAGTTCTTCTTCGCTGCAGCGTATTAATCACCTTCAGGGTGAGCAGATGGTGCAGCTTAATTCTGGCTATACGCTGATCCTGCGCGCGCGCAATGAAGCGGGTCAGGCCGTCCGCATGATGGAAATCGGCATGCTGGACGATGCGGCCAACGCGGTAAAAAACATCAATCAGGAAGTTGCCCTGGCCCAGAAAACGCTGAAAGGGGTAATCGACGGCGGCGTGGCTGACGAGCAGGGACAACAGCTGCTCGATAAAGTGGCGGCCAGCCTGGCGACGTATAGCCAGCAGGGGATCAATCCGATGCTGAAAACGCTGAATGACCAGAGCGCGGACGGGTATTACGATCTGCTCGAGAAGACGTTGATTCCGGTGGCGAAGCAGTTTGATAACGATATGCAGGCGTTTCAGAAATGGAGCGAAGCGCGGGGTCAGGCGGAAGTGAGCGCCGTGCAGTCGAGTAAAACCCGCGTCCTGATCCTGATTATCGTCGCAGCGCTGCTGACGGCGGGCATTATCGTGCTCGCCTGGCTGGTGCTGCGCCATATGCTGCTCAAGCCGCTCTCGGCCTCCATTGCTCAACTGGAGAATGTGGCGGCGGGGGATTTAACCCATACGCTGAATGCCCCCGCGAGCCAGGAGTTTAACCGCCTCAACGCGGTGATAGAGGAGATGCGCCAGTCGCTGATGAACTCGGTTCTGCGGGTACGTGATGCCAGCGCGCAAATTGACACCGGTAGCCGCGAGCTGACGCTGGGAAACCGCGATCTTGCCGAGCGTACGGAATCCACCGCCACGTCGCTGGAGCAGACGGCAGCCAGTATGGAACAGATCACCGCCACGGTGAAACTCAACGCCGATAACGCCGAGCAGGCGCACCAGCTGGCGAAATCGGTGTCTGACACGGCCGATCACGGCAGCGAGATGGTCTGCTACGTGATTGAAAAAATGCGCGATATCTCCGGCAGCTCGGCGCGCATCGCCGACATCCTGAGCGTGATCGACGGCATTGCCTTCCAGACCAATATCCTGGCGCTTAACGCCTCCGTGGAAGCGGCGCGCGCGGGCGAGCAGGGGCGCGGGTTTGCCGTCGTCGCAGGCGAGGTGCGAAATCTTGCCAGCCGCAGCGCCGATGCGGCGAAAGAGATCCGAACGCTAATCAGTGATTCGCAGACCCACGTTAACGAGGGGAGCGAGCTGGCCCAGCAGGCTGGCGAAACGATGGACGAGATCGCCACCGAAGTGCTGCGCATGACCAAACTGATGCGAGAGATTGCGACCGCGTCTCAGGAGCAGAGCCGGGGAATTGAGCAGGTGAATATTGCGGTGAACCAGATGGACGAAACCGCGCAGCAGAATGCGGCGCTGGTGCAGCAATCCTCCGCCGCGACCCGCTCCCTTGAGGAGCAGTCGCGTCAGCTGATGGAAGCCATGTCATCATTCAAAGTGACGACTCAGAACGCGGCATAATATTACCCAGCCCCGGTACGTTCTGTGCCGGGGTTTTATTCCTTCCGGAATTAAGCGCCCCGATATTATCGTGAATTTCGCCCATTAATATTTCCAGCGAGCTGGTTAAGGCTAACGCTTTTTCAGTCGGTTCAAGGTATAAACCTTTACGGAAAAATAACGGCTCATCAAAGAGTTGATTAAAGCGCTTTAATGCCAGACTCACCGCAGGACGGGACATCTCCAGACGCAAAGAGGCCTTTGCCATGCTGCCGCAGCGGACGATTTCAATAAATACAGGGATAAGATTTAAATCAATGCCGGTATTAGCACGGGAATAATTTTTCATTGCAATTCTGCTCCACGAAATATCTGTCAAACTGTTATGGAAATAATGCAGGAGCAGTGGTGAATATTAAAGCATGTTTTTTATAAACACTTATACGGTAAAATATATAAATGACAAGGGGAGCCGGACAGGCTCCCCTGAAGAGAGGGATTACGCGTCCGGGTACTCACGGATAAAACGTTCAACGTCTTCAACCATGTGGTTGTTGCCGACGAAGAATGAACGGCGCTGGTGAAGGCTTTCCGGCACGATGTCCAGAATACGCTCTTTACCGTCGCTCGCCTTGCCGCCCGCCTGTTCGGCAAGGAACGCCATCGGGTTGCATTCGTACAGCAGACGCAGTTTCCCGTCCGGGTGGCTGGCGGTGCTTGGGTAGAGGTAGATACCGCCTTTCAGCAGGTTACGGTGGAAATCCGCGACCAGAGAGCCAATATAGCGGGACGTGTACGGGCGCTGGGTCGCTTTATCTTCTTCCTGGCAGAATTTAATGTACTTCTTCACGCCGTTCGGGAATCGGATGTAGTTGCCTTCGTTGATGGAGTAGGTGTTGCCCTTCTGCGGGAAGCGCATGCGTTCCTGGCTCAGACAGAAAACGCCCAGGGAAGGATCGTACGTGAAGGCGTGAACCCCGCACCCGGTCGTATACACCAGCATGGTGGAGGAGCCATAAACGACGTAACCGGCAGCAACCTGATTAATGCCCGGCTGCAGGAAATCTTCTTCGGTCACCGGCGTGCCAACAGGCGTGACGCGGCGGTAGATGGAGAAAATGGTACCGACAGAAACGTTAACGTCGATGTTTGAGGAGCCGTCGAGCGGATCCATCAGAACAACGTATTTAGCGTGTTCACACCCTTCGAAAACAACAATTTCATCTTCTTCTTCAGAGGCGATACCCGCAACGATGTCGCGCGCGCGCAGTGCAGCTTTCAATTTTTCATTTGCGAACAGATCGAGCTTCTGTTGAACCTCGCCCTGAACGTTCTCGGCACCGCTGGCACCCAGGATATCGACCAGACCGGCCTTGTTGATATCACGGTGGATGATCTTAGCGCCCAGCTTTATTGCCGACAGCAAAGCAGTGAGTTCACCGGTAGCATGAGAGAACTCGTGCTGCTTTTCGACAATAAATTCACCTAACGTTTTCATAACACTTTCCCTGCATCTTTGTGAGTAGAGCGATTGTATGTTCACTAAAACGACTAAAGCCCAACAATCTTAACAAACATTCAAATATTAGCGCAGAGGTGAATCGCGCCAGCAACATACGGATTTACCTGAAATGCGTTTCACACCCGCTAACATGTGAGTAAAATGTGCGCCACATTGAAGAAGGATAGTGACGTATGCGCATTCATATATTGGGGATTTGTGGCACTTTCATGGGCGGACTGGCAATGCTGGCGCGCTCGCTGGGCCATGAAGTGACAGGTTCGGACGCCAATGTGTATCCGCCGATGAGCACGCTTCTGGAGAAACAGGGCATCGCTTTAATTCAGGGCTACGATGCCAGCCAGCTGGATCCCGAGCCGGATCTGGTGATCATTGGCAACGCCATGACCCGCGGCAATCCGTGCGTCGAGGCGGTACTGGAACGCAATATTCCGTTCATGTCCGGCCCGCAGTGGCTGCATGACTTCGTCCTGCGCGACCGCTGGGTGGTTGCCGTTGCTGGTACCCATGGCAAAACCACCACCGCCGGAATGGCGACCTGGATCCTCGAAGCCTGCGGCTACAAGCCGGGCTTCGTGATCGGCGGCGTACCGGGTAATTTCGACGTCTCTGCGCGTCTGGGCGACAGCCCGTTCTTTGTGATCGAAGCCGACGAGTATGACTGCGCGTTCTTCGACAAGCGTTCTAAGTTCGTGCATTACTGCCCGCGCACGCTGATCCTCAACAACCTTGAGTTCGATCACGCGGATATTTTTGACGATCTGAAAGCGATCCAGAAACAGTTCCACCACCTGGTGCGCATTGTTCCGGGTCAGGGGCGCATCATCCTGCCGGAGAACGACATCAACCTGAAGCAAACCCTGGCGATGGGCTGCTGGAGCGAGCAGGAGCTGGTGGGCGAGCAGGGCCACTGGCAGGCGAAAAAACTCAACGCTGATGCCTCCGAGTGGGAAGTGCTGCTCGACGGTGAAAAAGTGGGTGAGGTGAAGTGGGGCCTGGTGGGCGAGCACAACATGCACAACGGCCTGATGGCGATTGCAGCTGCGCGTCACGTGGGCGTGCTGCCTGCGGATGCAGCCAATGCGCTGGGCTCGTTTATCAATGCCCGCCGCCGTCTGGAGCTGCGCGGTGAAGCCCACGGCGTTACCGTGTATGACGATTTCGCGCACCATCCAACGGCCATTCTGGCGACGCTTGCTGCCCTGCGTGGCAAGGTCGGCGGTACCGCGCGCATTCTGGCGGTGCTGGAACCGCGCTCGAACACCATGAAGATGGGCATCTGCAAAGACGATCTCGCGCCGTCATTAGGACGTGCCGATGAAGTCTTCCTGCTGCAGCCGCAGCATATTCCGTGGCAGGTGGCGGAAGTCGCCGATGCCTGCATTCAGCCTGCGCACTGGAGCGCGGATGTGGATGCGCTCGCGGATATGGTGGTGAAAGCCGCTCAGCCTGGCGACCACATTCTGGTGATGAGCAACGGCGGTTTTGGTGGGATCCATCAGAAGCTGCTGGACGGCCTTACGAAGAAAGCGGAAGCGGCCGCCGACGCGTAAAAAAAAGCCCGGTGGCGCTTGCGCTTACCGGGCCTACGTTCTTTTCTCCCTCGCCTCTCTGGGGAGAGGGGGATTACTCTTCGTTCTCAGACAGCTCGCGCAGATACTGGAAAATCAGGCGCGCAGACTTCGGCGGTTTATTCCCTTCTTTCTCTTTCTTCGCGTTGCGGATCAAGGAACGCAGCTGCTGGCGGTCGGCATCCGGCCACAGGTTCAGCACTTCCGGTACGGCATCATCACCCTGTTCAATCAGGCGATCGCGGATCTGCTCCAGCTTGTGGAACAGCGCAACCTGCTGGTTGTGGCGGTTTTTCAGCTTGTCCAGCGCCTGGCGGATCGGATCGACGTCGCGCTGACGCAGCATTTTCCCGATAAGCTGAAGCTGGCGACGACGGCCTTCTTTTTTGATTTTCTGTGCCAGTTCAATGGCATCACGCAGATCCTGGTCGAGCGGGATCTTGTCCAGCGCGTTTTTACCCAGTTCTACCATTTCCGCGCCAAGCTGTTTTAACTCTTCGGCGTCACGTTTAATTTCACTTTTACTGACCCAGATGATCTCATCATCTTCGTCTTCGATGTCATCACCGGGAACGTCGTCGAGCCAGTCTTCGGGCTGCTTAGTCATGTCAGGCTCCTTAAAAAAAGAGGCTAATGTTACCAGTTAAGACGCGCACTGAAAAACGGTTCTCTGTTAGACTTCAGATAACTCTCTCTTACAGTATGGCATTTGCGATGAAAGTAACCTCACAAGTTGAAGCGCAGCGTAAGATTCTTGAAGAAGCCGTCTCCACCGCGCTGATGCTTGCTTCAGAAAAATCAGATGGCGCCGAAGTGGCGGTCAGCAAAACCACCGGCATCAGCGTGAGTACCCGCTATGGCGAAGTGGAGAATGTCGAATTCAACAGCGACGGCGCGCTGGGGATCACGGTGTATCACCAGAATCGCAAAGGCAGCGCGTCATCCACCGATCTCAGTCCGGATGCCATTGCCCGTACGGTGCAGGCGGCGCTGGATATCGCCCGTTATACCTCCCCGGATCCTTACGCAGGCGTGGCGGATAAAGAGCTGCTGGCGTTTGATGCGCCGGATCTCGATCTTTTCCACCCGGCGGAAGTGACCCCGGACGAAGCGATCGAACTGGCCGCGCGCGCCGAGCAGGCTTCCCTGCAGGCGGATAAACGCATCACCAATACCGAAGGCGGCAGCTTCAACAGCCACTACGGCATCAAAGTCTTCGGCAACAGCCACGGCATGCTGCAGGGCTACTGCTCCACCCGTCATTCGCTCTCCAGCTGCGTCATCGCCGAAGAGAATGGTGACATGGAGCGTGACTACGCCTACACCATTGGCCGCGCGCTGGGGGACTTGCAGTCTCCTGAGTGGGTGGGAAAAGAGTGTGCCGAACGCACGCTGTCTCGCCTGTCGCCGCGCAAACTCTCCACCATGAAGGCCCCGGTTATTTTTGCCAACGAAGTGGCGACCGGTCTGTTTGGTCATCTGGTGGGCGCTATCGCGGGCGGCTCGGTTTACCGTAAATCGACCTTCCTGCTCGATTCGCTGGGCAAGCAAATCCTGCCGGAATGGCTGACCATCGAAGAGCATCCGCACCTGCTGAAAGGGCTGGCCTCCACGCCGTTCGACAGCGAAGGCGTGCGTACCGAACGTCGTGACATCGTCAAAGACGGCGTGCTGACCCAGTGGCTGCTGACTAATTACTCCGCGCGCAAGCTGGGGCTTAAAAGCACCGGACACGCTGGCGGCATCCACAACTGGCGCATTGCCGGACAGGGCCTGAGCTTTGAGCAGATGCTGAAAGAGATGGGCACCGGCCTGGTCGTCACGGAACTGATGGGCCAGGGCGTAAGCGGCATCACCGGCGACTACTCGCGCGGCGCGGCGGGCTTCTGGGTGGAAAACGGCGAAATTCAGTATCCGGTAAGCGAGATTACGATTGCCGGCAACCTGAAGGACATGTGGCGCAATATCGTTACGGTCGGTAACGATATTGAAACACGTAGCAATATACAGTGTGGTTCTGTACTTCTGCCGGAAATGAAAATCGCCGGCCAGTAATACCCGTAAAGGCGTTTTAATAATAAAAAAGGAAGTGAGCAATGCGTAAACACCTGTTAGCGATCGTCGCGGCTTCAACGCTGGTTCTTGGCTCTTCTGCGTTTGCTGCCGATCTTGAAGACGACATGGGCATCCTCGGTCAAAACCTGAAGGTGGTGCAGAAAACGGACAATGCGGCTGAAATGAAAGACGCGCTGACCAAAATGCGTGAAGCGGCGCTGGACGCCCAAAAAGCGACCCCGCCTAAGCTGGAAAGCAAAGCCGCAGACAGTGCAGAGATGAAAGACTATCGCCACGGCTTTGACGTGCTGGTCGGCCAGATCGACGGCGCGCTGAAGCTGGCTAACGAAGGCAAAGTGAAGGAAGCCCAGGCGGCGGCCGAGCAGTTTGCGACCACGCGCAACACGTACCACCAAAAGTATCGTTAATTGGGTGCCTGAGCTGTACGTCCTTTGTCCGTATGCGGAGGCGCATGACGCGCCCCCGCATCCTTGCTCCCTACTGGCCGGAGCGACAATCCATCCTCGCTGTCACTGCAAAAGAATCGTTTCGAAAACTGATCTCGCACAGTGTTTTCCGCGTCACCAGCGTTAAGATGATTATTGTCAAAGCAATAATCATCAAAACTCCAATGCCTGGGTTTTGGCGTTTCATGGATGCCTCCTTGCTTTAAAGCGGGCGAGGTAGCGAACTCCACGGTGTGACGTGTCGTTTCGAGCCCCCGCCCTGATTTTCTATCAGGCGGGGCTTTCCACTTTCCGTCCCATGCCTGAGACGGTCAGTCTCAAGCACCCGTTGCCACTCTAGCGGATCCCCATAAGAAAACCTTATCCACGTCACATTTCTACGAGCCCGCTCGTAATCTTTTCCGCTTTGCTTGCCCCGTTTTGGCCGCGCAATAGCGTGATATTCATCACGTAAATGCATCGGTTTATCCAGATTCACCGCATTTATGTGGCACAGATCACTGCCGCGGCTCGCCTTTCCACTTCGAAGTGGAAAACAACTCGCTACAAACAATTCCCCCCCAACGTTAGTTTTATTCCAGAGCCATTAACGGGGTAAGACCAGTGATTAACGGAGCGGTAATGAACGACGTTGGGGAACAGGCGGAGCAAACAGAACAGCTCGCAAACACCATGCTGCAGCAGGTTTATGCCCTGCTGGCCCGGCACAACATCATCCCCAATGCGGTACAGGAGCAGATGCTCACCTCCCACGTGCGCGCCATGGCGCACCGGTCCGTGACCGGCGAGCCGCTGCCGGAGGTTGAAGCAGAGCTGTTTGACGAAATTTCACCGGATTCAATGCGGCTCGCCCGTGAAGTGGTCGCGCAGTTTGGCAACCTTCCTGATGAAGAAGCCTGGCTGCTCTCCGTTCACTTTGAAGTCGCGAAAGACAACCTTTAAGGAGCAACACATGGAACAGATTACAGTCGTGATTGGCGATCGCCTGGGCAAAGGTCAGAAAGTGGCTGCCGGTGTGGAAAAAGCGGGTGGACGCGCGGTGGTTGTGCCGGGCATGGCGGCGGACATGAAGCTGGGTGACATGATGAAGGCGGAAAACGCCACCTTCGGCATCTCCTTCTGCGGCAGCGGCGGCGCGGGTGCCATCACTGCCCAAACCAAATATGGCTACAAAGCCAAATACGGCATGCGTTCCGTGGAAGAGGGCGTGACCGCCATCAACGAAGGCTGCAACGTGCTGGGCTTCGGCTTTATGGATAAAGAAGAGCTGGGCGAGCGTCTGGTGCAGGCGTGGCAGAAAAAATACGGCGCATAAGCATGAAAGAACAGTTCACAACCACGGTGAGAGTGAAGGGAAAAGGCGACGCCAAAGCGCGCGCCTTTGCCGACGCGCTCAACCACGTTCAGGCCGCGGTGATGAAAGCTTCACCGCATATCTTACTGCGTATTGAGCCACAGGATGTGCAGGTCGTTCAGGCGCAAGAAGCGGTGCGTAAAGAAGCGTTTCTGTTCTTCTTTCTGCGCCGGGAAAGACGCACCTACAGCGTGGAGCTGGATGTGACCGTCAACGTGACCGCTATCAATCTTGACCAGGTGGATTTCGTCACGCAACGCTGATTATTCATAAAAGGGCAGACTGATGTTCTTAATTATATTAATAAAATCGCTCATCATTGGCGGCCTGGTTGGCGTCGGTGTCGGAGCCGGGGCTGCACGCATGTTTCATGCGCCTACCACACAGGGTATGGGCGCGTTTCGTACGTTGGGGGAACTGAACTCCTGTGAAGGGGATCCGGCGTCCCACTTCTCCTTTGGGTTAGGTTTCTTCTTTAACGCCTGGGCCTCTTCCGTGGCCGCAGGTGCCTTCACACAGGACGTTGACCACCGCATCATCCCGAACTGGGGTGCTGCTGCACTGATGATCAAAAACCGTAACGTCGGCGAAACGCTGCACGATCCGCGCAAAATGGCGATTGCCTGCGGCGTAATCGGCATGATCGTCGTGACCTTCCTGAACCTGACCGCCTCCTCCGTTCCGGCAGCGCTCCAGGTCACCGCCGTGAAGGTGCTGGTGCCTGCGGCTAACCTGCTGGTGAACACCGTGATGCCGGTGATCTTCTGGCTGGCAGCCATCGACGCGGGTAAAAAATCGGGCTTCTGGGCCACTATTTTCGGCGGCGCGGCGCAGCTGATTATGGGCAACGCCGTACCGGGCCTGGTGCTGGGGATCCTGATCGGTAAAGGCGTGGAAGAGAGCGGCTGGAACCACGTCACCAAAGTGATGATGGCGGCTATCGTCCTGCTCTTCGTGCTGAGCGGCTTCTTCCGCGGCTTCGACATGAAGATGATCGAATCCTTCCATCTGACCGTGCCGAACTGGCTCGACATGATCCACAACTCGCTCAGCGGTAAATAACAGGAGCCTCTAAATGGAACAGAATAAAGGTTTTTGGTATGCCGACTGGTCGTTCCCGATCTTTGTTGGCCTGCTCTCCTCCGGCGTCTTCGCCGGGACGCACATGTACTACCTCTACGGCATCGGCGCGTTTAACGAAGTGGCCTTCGTGGCGATGCTGAAGGCGGGCATCGATACCGGCGTTTACGGTGCGGTGGCGGCGTTCGGCGCGAGCTTCCTGTTCGCCCGTATTATCGAAGGGTCGCTGGTCGGTATTCTCGACATCGGCGGTGCGATCCAGACCGGCGTGGGCCTCGGGGTACCGGCGCTGCTGCTGGGCGCGGGCATCATGTTCCCGGTGACCAACTTCATTGCTTCGCTGATCACCGGCCTGGTGATTGGTCTGGCAATTGGCTACGTCATCATCCTGGCGCGTAAGTTCACCATCAACCAGAGCAACTCCACCTACGGCGCAGATGTGATGATGGGCGCGGGCAACGCCTCCGGCCGCTTCCTCGGGCCGTTGATTATCCTGAGCGCCATGACCGCCTCCATTCCTATCGGCGTCGGTTCCCTGCTGGGAGCGCTGGTGTTCTACATCTGGCAGAAGCCGATCACCGGTGGCGCCATTCTGGGTGCAATGCTGTTGGGCTGGCTGTTCCCGGTCGCCCTTTAATACCCGCGGGCGCTCCGGCGCCCGCCTTATCAGGAGATCCTCATGTTTGATTTACTCCTGCGCCGTGCGCGCTTTGCCGACGATACCCTGACCGATATCGCCATTCAGGACGGGAAGATCGCGGCGCTGGGCGACATTGACGCCCCCGCGCATAAAACGGTTGAGCTGAACGGCGACGTGTTCGTCAGCGCAGGCTGGATTGACTCCCACGTTCACTGCTACCCGAACTCCCCGATTTACCACGACGAGCCCGACAGCGTGGGCATTGCCACCGGCGTCACCACCGTGGTGGACGCGGGCAGTACCGGTGCCGACGACGTGGACGATTTCTATGACATCACCCGCAGGGCCTCCACCGAGGTGTTTGCCCTGCTGAACATCTCCCGCGTGGGGCTGATTGCCCAGAACGAGCTGGCCAATATGGCCAACATCGACACCGACGCGGTGAAGCAGGCGGTGAAGCGCCACCCTGATTTTATCGTCGGCCTGAAGGCGCGCATGAGCAGCAGCGTGGTCGGTGAAAACGGCATTACGCCGCTGGAGCGCGCCAAAGCCATTCAGAAAGAGAACGGCGACCTGCCGCTGATGGTGCACATCGGCAACAACCCGCCGAACCTCGACGAAATTGCCGAACTGCTGAGCTCGGGCGACATCATTACCCACTGCTATAACGGCAAACCCAACCGCATTCTGACGTCCTCCGGCGAGCTGCGCGCCTCCATCACCTCCGCCCTGAAGCGCGGCGTGCGTCTGGACGTCGGCCACGGTACGGCGAGCTTCAGCTTTGAGGTGGCGAAACGCGCCATCGCGATGGGCATTCTGCCGCACACCATCAGCTCGGATATCTACTGCCGCAACCGCATCAACGGCCCGGTGGGCTCGCTGGCGAGCGTGATGTCGAAGTTTCTCGCCATCGGCATGTCGCTGCCGCAGGTGATTGACTGCGTGACCGCGAACGCCGCCGACGGCCTGCGTCTGGCGCGCAAAGGCCGCATTCAGCCGGGTCTCGACGCCGACCTGACGCTGTTCACGATTAAACGTCAGCCGACGGTGCTGACGGATGCCGAAAACGACAGCCTGCAGGCTGAACACATTCTGGTGCCGCTTGCCGCGATCCGCGCGGGCAAGGGCTACATGACCGAACAAGGGAGCACGGAAAATGCCTTCGATTTATGAGAAGTACCGCTTAAAGCAGGTTATCAACACCTCTGGCCGCATGACGGCGCTGGGCGTCTCCACGCCGCGCCCGGAAGTGGTACAGGCGGCGATGGACGGCATGAATCACTATTTCGAGATGAAGGATCTGGTCAACAAAACCGGGGAATACATCGCGAAGCTGCTGGATGTGGAAGGGGCGACGGTCGTCTCCTGCGCGTCGGCGGGCATCGCCCAGTCCGTGGCGGCAGTGCTGGTGAAAGACAGCGACTGGCTGCTGGAAAACCTGCACGTGACCCCGATTGAGAACAACGAAATCGTCCTGCCGAAAGGCCACAACGTGAACTTTGGCGCGCCGGTGAGCACCATGGTGGCGCTGGGTGGCGGTAAGCTGGTGGAGGCGGGCTACGCCAACGAATGCTCTGCCGATCAGCTGGCGGCGGCGATCACCCCGCGCACGGCGGCGATCCTCTATATCAAATCGCACCACTGCGTGCAGAAAAGCATGCTCAGCGTCGAGCAGGCGGCAGTCGTCGCACGTAAACACGATCTCCCGCTGATCGTCGATGCCGCGGCGGAAGAAGATCTGCACGTGTACTACCGCTCGGGCGCGGATCTGGTGATCTACAGCGGCGCGAAGGCGATCGAAGGGCCAACCAGCGGGCTGGTGATCGGCAAAACCCAGTACGTAGAGTGGGTAAAACGCCAGACGGCGGGCATTGGCCGTGCCATGAAGGTGGGCAAAGAGGGCATTCTTGGCCTGACCTGTGCCATCGAACACTACCTGACGGCGACCAAAGAGAGCGGTGCGGAAATGGTGGCGAAAATGACGCCGTTTATCGAGGCGCTCAACACTCTGAACGGTGTGACCGCGCGCGTGGTCTGGGACAGCGCCGGACGCGACATCGCCCGCACCGAGATTAAGTTCGACGAAGCCGCAACGGGCGTCGGCACGGGTGACCTGGTGGCGAAGCTCAAGCAGGGCGAATACGCCATTTACTTCCGTGGCTACAAGGCCAACGAAGGGATTATCGAGGCGGACGTGCGCAGCGTGAATGCTGAGCAGCTGAACATCGTGTACCGCCGCATTAGCGAAGTATTAGGACAGGAGAAAAAAGCATGAAACTGACCCCCAACTTTTACCGTGACCGCGTCTGTCTGAACGTGCTGGCAGGCTCCAAAGCCAACGCCAGCGCCATTTACGAGGCGGCGGAAGGTCACGTGCTGGTGGGCGTGCTCTCCAAAAATTACCCGGACGTGGCGAGTGCCGTCGCCGATATGCGCGAATACGCCGCCCTGATTGATAACGCGCTCTCCGTTGGCCTGGGCGCGGGCGACCCGAACCAGTCGGCAATGGTGAGTGAAATCTCCCGCCAGGTGCAGCCGCAGCA
Organism: Enterobacter cloacae complex sp. 2015409; assembly: GCF_041365315.1. NCBI lineage: Bacteria > Pseudomonadati > Pseudomonadota > Gammaproteobacteria > Enterobacterales > Enterobacteriaceae > Enterobacter > Enterobacter cloacae complex sp. 2015409. The sequence continues at coordinate 127,789 of NZ_JBFTVM010000002.1, forward strand.
TGTTAACCAGGTCTTTACCGGCGTGGCTACCAGCCGCGCGCTGCTGGGGCAGAATGAATCCGTGGTTAACGGTCTGGTCTCTCCGACTGGCACCGTCGGCATGGTCAAAATCTCCACCGGACCGCTGAGCAGCGCGGCGCCGGACGGCATCGTGCCGGTTGAAACCGCGATTGCGCTGCTGAAAGATTTCGGCGGCAGCTCCATCAAATACTTCCCGATGGGTGGCCTCAAGTGCCGTGACGAGTACAAGGCGGTGGCGGAAGCCTGCGCCCGTCACGACTTCTGGCTGGAGCCAACCGGAGGTATCGATCTGGAAAACTATGAGGAGATCCTGCAGATCGCCCTCGACGCGGGCGTGAGCAAAATCATCCCGCATATCTACAGCTCAATTATCGACAAAGCCAGCGGCGATACGCGTCCGGAAGATGTGCGTACCCTGCTGGCGATGACGAAGAAGCTGGTGAAGTAGAACTCACACATATACAGGAGCCACCATGCACACCCGTACCCTGCTTGTCGCTTCACTTTCTTTACTGACCACTGCCGCGATCGCCCAGACGCAATACGCCTGGGTGGGCACCTACAACCCCAACGGCGAAGGGCTGTACCGCTTTACCGTTGACCCGCAAACCGGCGCGCTGGCGAATAAAACGCTGGTGAGCAAACTGCCGAATGCGGCGCAGTTGACCCTTTCACAGGACGGCAAAACGCTGTATCTGGCAAGCGAAGTGGAGCAGGGCGTGGTGCAGGCGCTGCGCGTCGGCGATAACGGTGAGCTGAGCGAGCTCAATCAGGTGGCCTCCGGCGGCGCGGGGCCGGTTTACCTGTCGCTGACCCCGAACGGTCGCCATCTGCTGGTGGCCAACTACGTCAGCGGGTCGATTGCCGTTTTGCCGATCAAGGCAGACGGCAGCCTGGGTGAAGCCACGGACACACATCAGGACAAGGGCGAACCGGGCGCGGCGAAGCCCGAAGCCGCTGCGGAGGGCAGCTTTGCCATCAGCGATCATAATGGCCCCCACGCGCATATGATCGCCGCCGATCCAAGCGGAAAATACGTATTTTCCACCGATCTGGGGCTGGATCGCCTCTACCAGTACCGTTTTGACGATCGAACCGGGAAGCTGACGCCGAACGATCCACCGTTTATCAGCGCCTCCTCGAAAGGCGCCGGGCCGCGCCACTTTGTCTTTACGCCAAAAGGCGATGCCCTGTGGCTGATTAACGAAGAGGCGTCTACGCTCACCCATTATACCGTGAGCGCCAACGGCACCTTGAAAGAGGGCAAAACGCTTTCAGCCCTGCCGGAAGGCTACAAAGGCACCAGCTTTGCTGCCGGGCTGGCATTAAGCGCTGATGGCAAACAGCTGTATGTGGCTAACCGTTTGCATAACAGCATCGGGCACTTTACCGTAACAGCGGAGGGTACGCTGACGCATCAGGACGATGTGTGGACGCGTGGTGATTATCCCCGCACCCTGACGCTCGATAAACAGGGGCGCTGGCTGTACGTCATGAACCAGCGGAGCGACAACATTACCCGTTTCCGCGTCGGTCAGGACGGCAAGCTAAGCTTTGAGCCAGACTATACCCCGGTCGGCAGCCCATCCCAGATGGTCATTTCACCTTAAGCCGTAAGAGGACAAACCCGTGCGATTTCCGAACCAACGTTTAGCGCAACTTTTCGATCTGTTGCAAAACGAGACGCTGCCGCAGGACGAGCTGGCGCAGCGGCTGTCGGTCTCCACGCGAACCGTCCGTGCGGACATCACCGCCCTGAACGCGCTGCTGGCCAGCCACGGCGCGCAGTTCATCCTGAGCCGTGGCAACGGCTACCAGCTCAAAATTGAGGATGCCGGGCGCTATCAGCAGCTTCAGGCATCCCACCCGCGCGCGCTGCGTATCCCACGGACCGGGCCGGAGCGCGTGCATTATCTGGTGGTGCGTTTTCTCACCTCGGCGTTTTCTCTTAAGCTGGAGGATCTGGCGGACGAGTGGTTCGTCAGCCGCGCCACGCTGCAAAGCGACATGGCGGAGGTGCGCGAGTGGTTTCATCGTTACAACCTGACGCTGGAAACCCGTCCGCGCCACGGCATGAAGCTGTTTGGCAGCGAGATGTCGACCCGCGCGTGCCTGACCGATCTGCTCTGGGAACTGGCACAGCAGGACAGCCTGAACCCGCTGGTGACCGACGTGGCGCTCAATGCGGGCGTGGCGGAGCAGATGGTGCCGGTGCTGCACGACGCCTTGACGCGTCACCACATTCGCCTGACCGATGAAGGCGAGCTGTTCCTGCGCCTGTACTGCGCGGTGTCGGTACGTCGCATCAGCGAAGGTTACCCGCTGCCGGAATTCCATGCCGAAGACGTGGAAGAGAACGTGCGCGAGGCGGCGAAGGATATCGCGGTGACCATCCAGCAGCTGGCGGGCAAAACGCTTTCGCCGTCGGAGGAGAGCTGGCTGTGCGTGCACATTGCGGCGCGGCAGATCCAGGAGATCGCGCCCAGCGCGATTAATGCCGATGACGATGAAGCGCTGGTCAACTACATCCTGCGCTACATCAACACTCACTATAACTACAACCTGCTTAGCGACGCGCAGCTGCACGCGGATCTGCTGACGCATATTAAAACCATGATTACCCGCGTGCGGTATCAAATCATGATCCCCAATCCGCTGCTGGATAACATCAAGCAGCACTACCCGATGGCGTGGGACATGACCCTCGCGGCGGTGTCGAGCTGGGGCAAATACACGCCGTATGTGATCAGCGAAAACGAGATTGGTTTCCTGGTGCTGCATATTGGCGTCGGGCTGGAGCGTCACTACAACATTGGCTACCAGCGTCAGCCGCGCGTGCTGCTGGTATGCGACGCCGGTAATGCCATGGTCCGCATGATTGAGGCGGTGCTGCAGCGTAAATACCCGCAGATTGAGGTCACGCGCACGCTCACCCTGCGCGAGTACGAGCTGGCGGAAACGATTGGCGAAGACTTTGTGATCGCCACCGCCCGCGTCAGCGAAAAGTCAAAACCGGTAGTGACGATCGCCCCGTTCCCGACCGACTATCAGCTGGAGCAGATTGGCAAACTGGTGCTGGTGGACCGCACCCGTCCGTGGATGCTGGATAAATACTTCGACGCGGCCCATTTCCGCATTATCGACAAGCCGATCGATCAGCAGACGCTGTTCCGCGAGCTGTGTGAACAGCTTGAGGCAGAAGGCTTTGTTGGCGCGGAGTTCCTGGATTCCGTCGTCGAGCGTGAAGCCATCGTCAGCACCATGCTCGGTGACGGTATTGCGCTCCCGCACTCCCTCGGCCTGCTGGCGCAGAAAACGGTGGTCTATACCGTGCTCGCCCCGCACGGCGTTCAGTGGGGCGACGAAACCGCGCACGTCATCTTCCTGCTCGCCATCAGCAAAAGCGAGTACGAAGAGGCGATGGCGATTTACGATATCTTCGTCACCTTCCTGCGCGAGCGGGCGATGTCACGTCTCTGTAGCTGCGAGGATTTTGCCGGATTTAAGGCGGTGGCGATGGAGAGTTTGAGTCGTTTTTGAGATAAGGGCGGATGGATAACATCCGCCTTTGATCAACGCAAATGATGCACAACCTGGTTGCTGCTGCCGCGCCAGATAAGCGCCGGGTCTTTTAAATCCTGCATGAACTTGCCGTCGACCAGCACGTTAATCAGATCCACGACTTCCATTTGCTGCGCGTTCAGCTCATCCAGCCTGTAGCCTGTCCAGACCCAGATATCTTTTCCCGAGCACTCGCGGCGAATGCGCTTCACCAGCTTCAAAATATCCGGCACGTTTTGCGGATGCAGCGGATCGCCGCCGGAGAGCGAAATTCCCTGGCGGTGAACGCGCGTGTCGTTCAGGTCGCTGATGATTTTATCTTCCATCTCCGCGGTGAACGGCTTGCCGGAATTCAGGCGCCAGGTGCTTTTGTTGTAGCAGCCGGGGCATTCGTGGACGCAGCCAGAGACGAACAGGGTGCAGCGGGTGCCGGGGCCGTTGACGATGTCGACGGGGTAGTACTGGTGATAGTTCATAGCGTTAACCTGATGCCCTCACCCCGGCCCTCTCCCACAGGGAGAGGGAGAAAACCGGAGTCAGGATTAGCAATGTGCTCGATCGGTTCCCTCTCCCTTGAGGGAGAGGGGTAGGGTGAGGGGGAGTACCCTGCGCAGAACTTACCCGATCTGCCCATTCCCCAGATGCTTCACGCGGCGCTTCACCTCTTCCTGCTTGCCCGCGTTAAACGGACGCGCGTCCGGGCTGCCGAGGTAGCCGCACACGCGACGGGTCACGGAGACGCGGGCCGCGTCGTGGTTGCCGCATTTCGGGCAGGTAAAGCCTTTACTCGTACACTCGAACTCACCGGTAAAGCCACACTCGTAGCACTCGTCGATAGGCGTGTTGGTCCCGTAATACGGCACGTGCTGGTAGCTGTAATCCCACACGTCTTCCAGCGCCTTCAGGTTGTGCTGAATGTTCGGGTACTCGCCGTAGCAGATGAACCCGCCGCTGGCGATCGGCGGATAGCCCGCTTCGAAGTCGATCTTGTCGTACGGGTTTACCTTCTTCTCCACGTCGAGGTGGAAGCTGTTGGTGTAGTACCCTTTGTCGGTCACGCCTTCCACAATCCCGAACTCGGCGGTGTCCAGACGGCAGAAGCGGTCGCACAGGTTCTCGCTTGGGGTGCTGTACAGACTGAACCCGTAGCCGGTTTCCTCTTTCCACTGGTCTACCGCGTCGCGCAGGCGCTGAACGATGGCGATGCCTTTTTCGCGCAGGGCCAAGCTGTCGTACATGTGCGTGTCGCCAAACAGCGCGTTGATGGTTTCGTGAATGCCGATATAGCCCAGCGAAATCGACGCGCGGCCGTTTTTGAAGATCTCCGACACGTCATCGTCCGCTTTCAGGCGCACGCCGCAGGCTCCTTCCATATAGAGGATCGGCGCGACGCGGGCTTTGACTCCTTCCAGACGGGCGATACGGGTCATCAGCGCCTTACGCGCCAGCTGCAGGCGCTCGTCCAGCAGCGCCCAGAAGGCGTCTTCGTTGCCTTTCGCCTCCAGCGCGATGCGCGGCAGGTTCAGGCTGATGACGCCCAGGTTGTTACGCCCGTCGTGGATCTGCTCGCCGTTTTCATCTTCGTACACGCCGAGGAAGCTGCGGCAGCCCATTGGCGTTTTAAACGAACCGGTGACTTTGACGACCTGATCGTAGTTCAGAATGTCCGGGTACATGCGCTTGCTCGCGCACTCCAGCGCCAGCTGTTTGATATCGTAGTTTGGATCGCCAAACTTGTGGTTCAGGCCGTCGCGAATCGCGAACACCAGTTTCGGGAACACCGCCGTTTTGCGGTTCTTACCGAGGCCGGAAATACGGTTGCGCAGGATCGACTGCTGGATCAGGCGCGATTCCCAGCTGGTGCCCAGCCCAAAGCCGAAGGTCACAAACGGCGTCTGGCCGTTGGCGGTGTGCAGCGTGTTCACCTCATATTCCAGCGACTGGAAGGCGTCGTAGCACTCTTTCTCGGTGCGGGAATGGGCGTAGCCGTCAGCGTCCGGGATCTGCCACTCTTCAGCCGTTTTACGATGCTTGTTGAAGCTCGCCGTGACGAACGGAGCCAGCACTTCGTCAATGCGGTTAATGGTGGTCCCGCCGTAAATATGGCTGGCGACCTGGGCGATAATCTGCGCGGTGACGGCGGTGGCCGTGGAGATCGACTTAGGCGGTTCAATCTCGGCGTTACCCATTTTAAAACCGTGGGTCAGCATGCCTTTCAGGTCGATCAGCATGCAGTTGAACATCGGGAAGAATGGCGAGTAGTCGAGATCGTGGTAGTGAATTTCGCCGCGCTCGTGCGCAGACACCACGTCGCGCGGCAGCAGATGCTGACGGGCATAGTGTTTGGCGACGATACCGGCCAGCAGATCGCGCTGGGTCGGGATCACTTTACTGTCTTTATTGGCGTTTTCATTGAGCAGCGCAGAGTTGGTCTGCTCGACCAGGCCACGGATCTCCTGGTTCAGACGGCCGCGTTTCTCGCGCTGAACGTCACGATCGTGGCGGTACTCAATGTAGGCGCGCGCCAGCTGCTTGTAAGGTCCTGCCATCAGCTGGTTCTCAACCGCGGTCTGGATTTCGTTGATATCGACCTGGCTGCGTTCATTCATCTGGCTGCTAACGACTTCTGCGACGGTGGCGCAGTAATCTGCGTCATCGACTCCCGCTGCTTTAGCTGCACGCAGAATGGCTTCCTGGATGCGCTCTGATTTAAACGGCACTTTACAGCCATCACGTTTCATCACATGCGGTGTCATGATCACTCCATTTTTGAAAACAGGTTATCCACAGAGGTGGAGAAGTATTCACCGGACGCATTTCCCGCCAGGCCAAAGACTTCCCGCGTTCCCGGCTCGTGTTATCCACAATTCCGGCCAGCGTAAGCGCCGTCTTGTTGTTGGAATAGTAGACGATAAATACAAGATATTGGGTCGGCGTGCATTTTAAGTGCTACATATAGTGATTTGCATCAAACATGTTTGCGATTTATTTGATTCAGAACAAAGTAAAAAGGCGAGAGTACAAACGGCGGGCGCTACAGCATTTGTAAAGGCGAGCGAGAAAAATCTGATTAATTATTCAACAAAAACAGTAAAGTAAGCCGGGTGCAGGGCTGCACCCGGCAGGACGGTTACTGTTGCAACCACCAGACGGCTTCAAACGGACGCAGCGACGTCGTTGGTGGTGTCGGGTAGTTACTCATCAGCACCTGCAACTTACCGCTGAGAAGGTCTGTCTGCCATTCCTGAGGCGTATTGCTCAGGTTTGCCGCAACAATCAGGGTCTGTCCCTGCCACTGGCGACGGTAGCACCACAGAGAAGGGTGTTCCGGCAGGAGATCTTCATAATCTCCCCACGTCAGCACCGGCAGGGTTTTGCGCAGGCTAATCAGCGACTGATAGGTATAGAAGACGGAATCCGCATCGTCCAGCGCCGCGCGGGCGTTCACGGTTTCGTAGTTGTCGCAGACGCCAATCCACGGTTCGCCCTCGCTAAAGCCCGCATTGTGCGACGCGTCCCACTGCATTGGGGTTCGCCCGTTATCCCGGGACTTACTCGCCAGAATCGCCAGTAATTCATCCGGATCGCGGCCGTTGGCGCGCAGTTCGGCGAACATGTTCAGGCTTTCCACGTCGCGGTAATCGGTGATGCGGTTGAAGTGCGGGTTCGTCATCCCCAGCTCTTCACCCTGGTAAATATACGGCGTGCCCTGCATGCCGTGCAGCACCATCCCGAGCATCTTTGCGGCGTGAACGCGGTATTCTCCTTCGTCACCGAAGCGCGACACGATGCGCGGCTGGTCGTGGTTACACCAGAACAGCGCGTTCCAGGCTTTGTTATGCATCCCCTGCTGCCAGTGGCGGAAGAGGGTTTTCAGCGCCACGAAGTCCGGCTTCGCCTTCGTCCACTTTTCGCCGCCGGGATAGTCCACCTTCAGGTGGTGGAAGTTAAAGGTCATCGACAGCTCGCGGCCATCGAGAGAAGCATACTGCTGGCAGTTCTCCAGCGAAGTTGAGGACATCTCGCCTACCGTCATCAGGTTGCGCGGGGTAAAGACGTCGCGGCTCATCTCCTGCAGATATTCATGGATGCGCGGCCCGTCAGTGTAGAAGCGGCGACCGTCGCCCGCCTCGTCATTCGGGAAATCCTGGTCTTTTGAAATCAGGTTAATCACGTCGAGGCGCAAGCCGTCGACGCCGCGGTCGGCCCAGAACGCGCACACCTTTTTCAGCTCGGCGCGCACCGCCGGATTTTCCCAGTTGAGGTCCGCCTGCTCCGGCGCGAACAGGTGCAGGTAATACTGCTCGCTCTCCGCGTGCCAGCGCCAGGCGTTGCCGCCAAACTTGGAGCGCCAGTTGTTGGGCAACTGCTCAGGCGTGCCGTCGCGCCAGATGTAGAACTGGCGGTACGGGCTCGCTTTGTTCAGCGATTCCCGGAACCAGGGGTGCTGGGTTGAGGTGTGGTTGAACACCATATCCAGCACGATGCGAATGCCGCGCTGGTGCGCCTCGGCGACCAGCTCGTCAAAATCATCCAGCGTGCCGTACGCCGGGTCGATGGCGGTGTAATTCGCCACGTCGTAGCCGTTATCCACCTGCGGGGAGATATAAAACGGCGTCAGCCAGATGGCGTCGATGCCGAGGGTTTTCAGGTAGTCCAGACGCTGCGTCACGCCGCGTAAATCGCCGGTGCCGCTGCCGGTGGTGTCCTGGAAACTCTTGGGGTAAATCTGGTAGATAACGCCGTTTTGCCACCAGTGAGGAAGGGTATTCATAGTGTGTTCCTGCAAATGCGAAGGGGCGCAACTGCGCCCCGAAAGAGAGAGATTAAACAATCTGCAGCGAGCCCTGACGGAACTTACGCTGATAAACCACGGTAGTCAGCGCCATTGGGACGATAATCGCGATGGCCATTGCCAGGGCGAATACCTGCCAGTAAGCGGGCTGGATGGAGAGGATGCCCGGCAGGCCGCCGACGCCAATCCCGTTTGCCATTACGCCGTTCAGTCCGCACACCAGGCCCGCCAGACCGGAACCGATCATCGCGCAGAGCATCGGGAAGCGGTATTTCAGGTTGATACCGTACATCGCCGGTTCGGTGACGCCGAGGTAGGCGGAGATGGCCGCCGGAACGGAGATCTCGCGTTCGTTGTGCTTGCGGCTGACGATGATGATGCCGGTCACCGCGGACGCCTGAGCAATGTTAGACAGGGCGATAATCGGCCAGACCGGCGTGCCGCCGAGGCTCTGGATCATCTGCATATCAATGGCCAGCGTGGTCTGGTGCACGCCGGTGATCACCAGCGGAGCGTACAGGAAGCCAAACAGCGCGGCGCCAATCGGGGCGAAGCTGCCGGTCATCAGGTGGCGCACCGCGAAGGCCACGCCGTCGCCAATCATGCGGCCAAACGGACCGATAAAGGCGTGCGCCAGGAAGACCGCCAGAATCAGCGAGCAGACCGGCACCACCACCAGATAGAGGTAATCCGGCACGATGCGCTTCAGTCGGGTTTCAATAAAGCCCAGCGCCAGCCCCGCCAACAGGGCCGGAATAACCTGCGCCTGATAGCCCACTTTGGCGATAGTAAACAGGCCGAAGTTCCACACCTCAGGCACCTGCTGACCAAGTAAGTAAGCGTTCATTAACTGCGGAGAGACCAGCGTGACGCCCAGTACGATACCGAGGATCGGCGTACCGCCCATCTTGCGCACCGCGGACCAGCAGATCCCGACCGGCAGATAGAAGAAGATCGCCTCGCCAATCAGCCACAGGAAGTCGTACACGGTTTTCAGCGCCGGATACATCTGCGCCAGGGTTTTGCCGTCGCTCATCGGCACGTCGCCGATGACGTTACGGAAGCCTAAGATCAAGCCTCCGCTGATCAGCGCCGGCAGGAGCGGGAAGAAGATCTCCGCGAAGTGGGAAATCAGCTGCTCGTGCCACTTCATATTCTGACGCGCGGCCTTCTTCGCCTGCTCTTTATCGGCGGAGGAGTGCCCGGTCGTTGCCAGCAGAGCCTGATAGTAATCGCCCACTTCGGTACCAATCACGACCTGGAACTGACCGGCGTTGGTGAAGCAGCCTTTAACCATGGAGAGTTCTTCAATGGCCTTCGGGTTAGCTTTGGCCGGATCGTTCAGCACGAAGCGCAGGCGGGTAATGCAATGGCTGACGGTAACGATGTTTTCGCGGCCGCCGACCAGGACGATCAGCCGATCGATATCTGCTTGTTTGACTTTACTCATCATGAAACCTCATGACAGATGGTGAGAGGGTGTAATGACCTGAGCGCAAGCCTACTCCTTCAGCGTGACGGCGAAAATGGGAACGTTCCCGAAATCGGGCGAAGATCACAATAAACCGTTGAGCGGGGGTTAAGAAAGGTGGGCAGGAATAACGATCTGACGCGGCTCAGCGCGCCCGTTTATCTGCTCGATCAGCTGCGCGGCGGCCTGTCTGCCGGACTCGGCGTAGCCCGGATCGACGGTGATGATCTCCGGGTGCAGGAACTTCATCAGCGGCGTGCTGCCGACGCTCGCCACCTGCAGGTTATCGATGCGCTGCTCCTGCAGATATTTGCTGGCACCCAGCGCCAGGGTATCCGTGGCGCATACCAGCGCGGTGGTCTGCGGCGTCAGGACGCTGGCGACCTGCTCGTAGCCCTGCTTCATGCCCAGCCCCGGCAGGGAGGCCACGGCGGAGAGGTTGTGCTTTTTACAAAAGGCCAGATAGGCCTCATGGCGACGCTTGCCGGTGGTGACGTCCGCGTGCGGTACGCCGAGGAAGCTAATATGACGATGGCCTTCGTCAAACAGGCGCTGCATCAGGGTGATAATCGCGCCCTCGTCGTCATAGCAGACGGAGGCAAAACCGTGGGCATCGCGCGCCAGCAGCACCAGCGACGGCTGCCAGGGTTTTAGCATCTCGTCTTTGATGCCGGTAAAGCCGAACAGCACCACGCCGTCAATGTTGCGCCGCTGGAGCATACCCAGATGTTCTTCCACCAGCTGTGGCGAGAACTGGCTCTCCATCATGATCGGGTCATATCCCTGCTCATAGAAGGCGGGCAGCATGGTCTGCACGGCAAGGTTTTCAGACAGAGAGTCCAGACGCGAGACAATGATGGCGACCACTTTGTCACTCTGCCCGCGCATGGCGCGCGCGGAGCGGGAAGGGGAAAAGCCGTGCTGATTCATGACCGCCTCAACGCGCTCGCGGGTGCGTTCGCTGACGCCGCTTTCGTTGTTCAGCACACGTGAGACGGTTGATTTCCCCACGCCGCTTAAACGCGCGATGTCTTTAATCGTAAGGCGGTTCTGCATGCTGTATTCCCTGTAACAACGACAAAATGGTCAATTGAGCCTAATGCTATAGCGCGATTTCGCTATGGGCAAAGTCTGGTTTACGTTCGGTTTATTTGCAGGGGGGTATAATACCGCCCGAATCGTCACAAAGGGTACGCTTAAATCCTTATACTGCGCGGCGACACCCTACTTTTTACTTACCGGAGGCTTCATGGATCCCGATCCCACACCTCTCCTGAACGGGAGAATGCGTTCTTTCCGGTAAGCCAGCCTGTTGCTGACTCACCGGTGATGTGAGGCAGCAACGTCCCAAACGTTCCTGCTTGAAAAATTGAGTGCCTCTCAGGTACGGCCTTGCCACGCCTGAAGGAAATGCTGCGTCCGCATTCGCGGGTGCGGAGGAATGACTATGTTTAAAAATATCACCCGGCAGCTGCAGGCCCTGCTGAGCCGCCACCTGCCACACCGTCTGGTTCAGCGCGACCCGCTGCCCAATGCCAAAAACATGGCGGGGGCGGCGATCCCCGCGTCCCTGACCGAACGCTGCCTGAACGCGGCGGCGATGGATGAAAACGAAGTCTGGCGCGCCTTTGGCGGACACCCGGAAGGGCTGAACGCGTTAGAAGTGGAAAAAATCCGCGCCGTGCACGGCGATAACCTCATTCCGGCACAAAAGCCGTCTCCGTGGTGGGTGCATCTGTGGCTCTGCTACCGCAACCCGTTCAACCTGCTGCTGACCGTGCTCGGCCTCATCTCCTACGCGACGGAAGATCTGTTTGCCGCAGGGGTGATTGCCCTGATGGTGGGCATCTCCACGCTGCTGAACTTTATTCAGGAGGCCCGCTCCACCAAAGCGGCGGACGCCCTGAAGGCGATGGTCAGCAACACCGCGACCGTCTCGCGCGTGATCAACGATCTCGGCGAAAACGCCTGGGTGGAATTGCCTATCGACCAGCTGGTGCCGGGGGATCTGGTGAAGCTGGCGGCGGGGGACATGATCCCGGCGGATTTACGCATCATCCAGGCGCGCGATCTTTTCGTCGCGCAGGCCTCCCTGACCGGGGAATCCCTGCCCGTTGAAAAGGTGGCGCGCAGCCGCGACCCGCAGCAGATGAACCCGCTTGAGTGCGACACCCTGTGCTTTATGGGCACCACGGTGGTCAGCGGCACCGCGCAGGCGATTGTCACCGCCACCGGGGGCAACACCTGGTTTGGTCAGCTTGCCGGACGCGTCAGCGAGCAGGAGAGCGAGCCGAACGCCTTCCAGAAGGGGATTGGCCGCGTCAGCATGCTGCTGATCCGCTTTATGATGGTGATGACGCCGATCGTGCTGCTGATCAACGGCTACACCAAAGGCGACTGGTGGGAAGCGGCGCTGTTTGCGCTCTCCGTAGCCGTCGGCTTAACGCCGGAAATGCTGCCGATGATTGTCACCTCCACGCTGGCGCGCGGGGCGGTGAAGCTCTCTAAACAGAAGGTGATCGTCAAACACCTCGACGCCATTCAGAATTTTGGCGCGATGGACATTCTCTGCACCGATAAAACCGGCACCCTGACGCAGGACAAAATCGTGCTGGAGAACCACACCGATATCTCCGGCAAAACCAGCGAGCGCGTCCTGCACAGCGCGTGGCTGAACAGCCATTACCAGACCGGGCTGAAAAACCTGCTCGACGTCGCGGTGCTGGAAGGGGTGGATGAAGAGTCCGCCCGCACGCTCTCCGGCCGCTGGCAGAAGGTGGATGAGATCCCGTTCGACTTCGAGCGCCGCCGCATGTCGGTGGTGGTGAGCGAGCAGACGGATGTGCATCAGCTGATCTGCAAAGGCGCGCTGCAGGAGATCCTGAACGTGTCGACGCAGGTACGCTATAACGGCGACATCGTGCCGCTGGACGACACCATGCTGCGCCGCATCAAGCGCGTCACCGACAACCTGAACCGTCAGGGGCTGCGCGTGGTGGCGGTGGCGAGCAAGTTCCTGCCGGCGCGTGAAGGGGACTATCAGCGTATCGACGAATCCGATCTGATCCTCGAGGGTTACATCGCCTTCCTCGATCCGCCGAAAGAGACCACCGCACCGGCGCTGAAGGCGCTGAAGGCGAGCGGCATTACCGTCAAAATTCTCACCGGAGACAGCGAGCTGGTGGCGGCGAAAGTGTGCCACGAGGTGGGGCTGGACGCGGGTGACGTGGTAGTGGGGAGCGATATTGAACATCTCTCTGATGACGAGCTGGCGAAGCTTGCCCAGCGTACCACGCTGTTTGCCCGCCTGACGCCGATGCATAAAGAGCGCATCGTCACCCTGCTCAAGCGCGAAGGGCACGTGGTGGGCTTTATGGGCGACGGCATCAACGATGCGCCCGCTCTGCGTGCGGCGGATATCGGTATCTCCGTAGACGGGGCGGTCGATATTGCCCGCGAAGCGGCGGATATCATTCTGCTGGAAAAAAGCCTGATGGTGCTGGAGGAGGGCGTCATCGAAGGTCGCCGTACCTTTGCCAATATGCTCAAGTACATCAAGATGACCGCCAGCTCCAACTTCGGTAACGTCTTCAGCGTGCTGGTGGCAAGCGCGTTTCTGCCGTTCCTGCCGATGCTGCCGCTGCACCTGCTGATCCAGAACCTGATGTACGACGTGTCTCAGGTGGCTATCCCGTTTGATAACGTGGACGACGAGCAGATCCAGAAGCCGCAGCACTGGAACCCGGCAGATCTCGGGCGCTTTATGCTGTTCTTTGGCCCGATCAGCTCCATCTTCGACATCCTGACCTTCTGCCTGATGTGGTTTGTGTTCCACGCCAACACCCCGGAACACCAGACGCTGTTCCAGTCCGGCTGGTTCGTGGTAGGGCTGCTGTCGCAGACGCTGATTGTGCATATGATCCGCACGCGCCGCATACCGTTCATCCAGAGCCGTGCCGCGTGGCCGCTGATTGTGATGACGGGGATTGTGATGGCGCTCGGCATCGCGCTGCCGTTCTCACCGCTGGCGAGCTACCTGCAGCTGCAGGCGCTGCCGCTAAGCTACTTCCCGTGGCTGGTGGCGATCCTCGCGGGGTATATGGTGCTGACGCAGATGGTGAAAGGATTCTATGCGCGTCGGTATGGGTGGCAGTAAAAACATACCCTCACCCTAACCCTCTCCCTGAAAGGGAGAGGGGACCGCTCGGTGACGCCTTTCCCCCTCGCCCCTTTGGGGAGAGGGCCGGGGTGAGGGGACTGGCTTTCCTCCCAAATTCAACAACCTGTGATCTCCGTCGGCGCATTCGCTTGACGACAAATTGAGCGCATGTTAACAGAATGTTTTGCCTTTATTTGGCCCGTCAGATAAGGAACATTCATGTTACGGTACAGTCTCTTAACCGCCGGGCTGATGCTCGGCGCCTCTGCCTTTGCCGCCCCGGCAGGGGATCTCCCCTTAATGCCCTGGCCTGCGAAGGTCGAACGCCCGACGACCCAGGGCGCGCTGGTGCTCAGCAACAACGTATCCATTAGCGTCAGCGGTGACGATCTCGGTGACGCCGTCAACCGCCTGCGCCAGCGCATCGCCCTGCAAACCGGCTGGACGCTGCAGCCTCAGGCTGAAAAGCCAGACAAGCCGACTATCCGCATTGCCATCGCTAAAAAGGTGAGGCCGCAGCCGCTGCCGGACAGCGATGAAACCTATAAGCTCACGGTGGATGCTAACGGCGTGACTATCTCCGCCAATACCCGCTTCGGCGCGCTACGCGCCATGGAAACCCTGCTCCAGCTGATGCAGAACGGGGCGGAAAACACCTCTCTGCCGTGGGTTACCATTGAAGATTCGCCGCGCTTCCCGTGGCGCGGGCTGCTGCTGGATTCGGCGCGCCACTTTATCCCGCTGCCGGATATCAAACGCCAGATCGACGGCATGGCCGCGGCGAAGCTCAACGTGCTGCACTGGCACCTGACCGACGACCAGGGCTGGCGCTTCAGTTCGAAGCGCTACCCTAAGCTGACGCAGCTTGCCAGCGACGGGCTGTTCTACACGCCTGAACAGATGCGCGAGGTGGTGCGTTACGCCGCCGAGCGCGGTATCCGCGTGGTGCCGGAGATCGACATGCCGGGCCACGCCTCGGCGATTGCCGTGGCCTACCCGGAGCTGATGAGCGCGCCGGGGCCGTACGCCATGGAACGCCACTGGGGCGTGCTGAAGCCGGTTCTCGATCCCACCAAAGAGGCGACTTACGCCTTTGCTGACGCGATGGTCAGCGAACTGGCGGCGATCTTCCCCGATCCGTATCTGCACATCGGCGGCGACGAGGTGGACGACAGCCAGTGGAAAGCGAACCCGGCTATCCAGCAGTTTATGCGCGACAACAGGCTGGCGGACAGCCACGCGCTGCAGGCTTACTTCAACCGCAAGCTGGAAACGATCCTCGAGAAGCATCACCGCCAGATGGTCGGCTGGGATGAGATCTACCATCCTGACCTGCCGAAAAGCATTCTGATCCAGTCCTGGCAAGGGCAGGACGCGCTGGGGCAGGTGGCGCAGAGCGGCTACAAGGGCATTCTGTCGACCGGCTTTTATCTCGACCAGCCCCAGTCCACCGCCTATCACTACCGCAACGAGATTGTCCCGCAGGGCTTAAACGGCGTGGACGTCATAGCGGACACCGACAGCGCCCAGAGCTGGGCCTTCTCCATGCCGCGCCTGAAGGGTAAGCCGGTGGAGGGGAGCTTCACGCTGGTGAAAGGGGATGCGGGCTGGCGCGGGTTTATTGATTTTGCCGGGAAATCCCGCCGCGCGGTGCAGAACATCGAATGGCGCGATGACAGCCAGGTGACGTTTACCGTCGATACGTGGATGGGCGACACGCGCCCGGTCGTCACCGTCGATAACGACAAGCTTTCCGGCTATTTCCTGGTGGGGAATACGCGCTACCCAATCAGCGGCACGCGTCTGGACGACGTGCCGAAAGGCGTTCCGCCGGTCGTGCCGGACGTGGCGAACCAGGCCAACCTGCTCGGCGGTGAAGCGGCGCTGTGGGCGGAAAACGTGGTGGCGCCGGTGCTGGATATCCGCCTGTGGCCGCGCACGTTTGCGGTGGCGGAGCGGCTGTGGTCGGCGCAGGACGTCAACGATGTCGAAAACATGTACACCCGCCTGCAGGCGATGGACAGCTGGTCGACGGTGTCGGTCGGGCTGCAGCAGCATACCCAGCAGCAGGTGCAGTTCACGCGCCTCGCCGGTAATGCCGACACCCTGCCGCTGCAGATCCTCGCGCAGGCGGTAGAGCCAGCGCAGTATTACACCCGTCAGCACCTGAAGTTTCAGGCCGGAAACTATCATCAGTTCGAGCCCCTCAACCGCTTCGCCGATGCGCTAAACGCCGAAAGCGCCACCGTGCGCCAGATGCACAAATGGGCGGACCGTCTGGTGAGCGATGCGGAAGACACGGAAAGCGCCGACGCCCTGCGCCACGTCTTTAACCGCTGGCAGAGCAACACCAGCGACGCGCTGGCCTTAAGCGAAAACAGCTATCAGCTGAAGGCGATGAAGCCGGTGATCCAGGAGGTGGATAAGCTGGCCTCGATTGGCCTGCGGCTGACGGATCTGGTGGCGCGCCAGGGCACTCTGGATGATAAAGAGATAGCCTCGATTCAGAGCGAGCTGGATAACGCGGCGAAGGTGCAGGACGAAGTGGTGATTGCGGCGGTCTATCCGCTGGAGACGCTGCTTCGCGCCACGCGGAATCAGTAGCGGGCCATAAAAAAAGGCAGCCCCAGGCTGCCTTATCATCGACAAAGCGAATTAGCGACGTACGGCAATCGCTTCGATTTCAATTTTCACGTCTTTTGGCAGACGCGCCACTTCCACGCAGGAGCGCGCCGGGAAGGTGGCGTTGTGCTCGGTGAAGAACGCTTCATAGGTGGCGTTAACGGTCGCGAAGTCGTTCAGATCTTTCACGAAAACGGTGGTTTTGACGATGTCGCCCACTTTCAGGCCCGCAGATTCAACGATAGCCTGCACGTTTTCCAGCGACTGACGCGCCTGTGCTGCCACGTCGGTCGGCACTTCACCGGTTTTTGGGTTTACGGGGATCTGACCTGAAGTGATGATCATGCTGCCCAGATCAACGCCCTGAACGTAAGGGCCGATAGCGGCTGGTGCATTTTCCGTCGCGAGTACTTTGCTCATGTTTTCTCCAGAATTACAGCGTTAAGAATGTTCCCGGCCATTATAACAGCCGGGATTTCATTACCAACCTCAATTAGTTGGCCAGCACCACATAATGAGAAAACTCTTTTTCGCAGTATTTGCATTTGAGCGCGATGTCATCGGCGCGTTTTTTCACTGCGAAGCTGGAGGAAACCGGCTCGGCATGGCTGATGCAGTTGCTGTTCGGGCAGACCAGCACGCTTTCAATGCGATCCGGCAGGCTCGGGCGGGATTTACCGACCACTTCATACTCGTCGATGCGGTTGACGGTGGCGTCCGGCGCGTACAGCGACAACTGGTTAACCTGCTCGTCGGTCAGGAAGGTATTCTCGATTTTAATCAGGTCCTTGCGGCCCATTTCACCCGACGGCAGGTTCAGGCCGATGGTGATGCGCTGGTCGGTTTCGGTCAGTTTGAACAGCGTCAGCAGCTTAAAGCCCACCTGCGCAGGGATGTGGTCAATCACGGTGCCACGCTTGATGGCTTCAACCTGGAGTTTGTTATCGTGTGTCATGGTCGTTTCCCCTTACAGTGCCAATTCGCGATTCAGAACCAGTGCCAGTAACGCCTGGCGGGCGAAGATGCCGTTTCCGGCCTGCTGGAAGTACCAGGCGTGCGGCGTTTTATCCACGTCTGTGGTGATCTCATCGATGCGCGGCAGCGGATGCAGCACCTTCATGTTGTCGCGCGCGCCCTCGAGGTCGCTGGCGCGCAGCACGAACTGTGCCTTCACGTTGGCGTATTCGGACGGATCCAGACGCTCTTTCTGCACGCGGGTCATGTACAGAATATCCACGTGGCTCATCACCTCTTCGATGCTGGCATGCAGGCTCCACTGAATGCCTTTCTCGTCCAGCATGTCGAGGATGTACTGCGGCATCGCCAGCGCGTCAGGCGCGATGAAGTAGAAGCGGTTGCCGTTAAATTTCGCCAGCGCCTGCGTCAGGGAGTGGACGGTGCGGCCATATTTCAGGTCGCCGACCATGGCGATATTCAGGTTCTCGAGCTTGCCCTGGGTCTCCTGAATGGTGAACAGATCCAGCAGGGTCTGCGTCGGATGCTGGTTGGCACCGTCACCGGCGTTCAGTACCGGAATGCCGCCGGAGAACTCGGTCGCCAGGCGTGCCGCGCCCTCCTGCGGATGACGCATCACAATCGCGTCGACGTAGGTGCTGATGACTGAAATGGTATCCGCCAGGGTCTCGCCTTTTTTACCCAGCGACGTGTTGCTGCTGTCCGAGAAGCCCACCACGCTCGCCCCCAGGCGGTGCATGGAGGTCTCAAAGGAGAGGCGGGTGCGGGTCGAGGCTTCAAAGAAGCAGCTCGCAATCACCTTGTGCTTCAGCAGCTCCGGTTGCGGATTGGCCTTCAGTTTTGCCGCGGTTTCCAGAACCAGTTCCAGCTCTTCGCGGCTGAGGTCGTTTATGGAAATGATGTGTTTTTGATAAAGCGGATTCATGTTTATCTCCTGACGCCGGGCAAAAAAAAGCCCCTCAAATGAGGGGCTCTGGGAATAGGTTTAGCAACGGGAAGAAAAACGGCAGGCCAGCGTCTGATTTCAGACGCGGTAAGACGTTATGTCGTACACGCTTGACCATGCTTCCTCCCGGCAAATTGTCGGGCATTATACGCAGCTCGCTTTTCGGATCAAGCGATTTAATGCACGCTTTACTCAATGCAAACGGTTCTTTATGAATATTAATTCGTTCTGAGTAAATAATTAATTTGCTTATGCACCAGCGCGGTGCGCTTCACGACCCGGGGAGCGACCCAGACGATACTGCTGCCAGCCACCACGCCTAAAATTTCCGGCAGCTGGTGATAATCCAGAATACGCGCCACCGCGCGGCCATATCCGGCGACGGTATGCACAAGGATAAACTCGCTATTATGCTCGACGCTGACCACCATTTCGGACACGGTACGCGCGGCGTCGGGGGCAGGGCGCAGCTGGGGATTCAGCGAATAAATCTTTAGCCCTTTGGCATTTCGAATTTTTATGACACCGAGCAATTTAAGCAGACGTGAAACGGTGGACTGGCTGATGGTCTCAAAACCACGCTCCTGCAAATCCCGGCGGATCTCCTCCTGGGAGAGATAGCTCTTTTCTGCTATCAGGCGCTGGCAGACCGTCAGCTGTAGTTGTTCTTTGGGAGAGTACTCTTCGTAATCCATCATAGTTCCCATATCAGTTCCCGAAATAACCGGTGGCACCGCACCGATCCGTAGGCCGGATAAGCGCAGCGCCATCCGGCAAATCACAACAAGGCACCCAGGCTCAACGCCACCATGATCACTACCGTTAATATCCCCAGCAGCGGCGCCACCCATTTCAGATAGCGCACGTAGGGCACGCGGGCGATAGCCAGCCCGCCCATCACGACGGCTGAGGTGGGAGTGACCAGGTTAACGATGCCGGACGCCGACTGGTAGGCCGTGACCACCAGGTCGCGGTTGACGTTAGCGAAATCGGCAAGGGGCGCCATGATCGGCATCGTCAGAACGGCCAGGCCGGACGAAGAAGGCACAAGAAACGACAGCACCACTTCCAGCCAGTACATCACGTTGATGAACGCCACCGTCGATAACCCGGTAACCATCCCCTCGGCGCTGTGCAAAATGGTGTGGGTAATCATGCCCTTATCCATGATCACTACGATACCGCGCGCGATGCCGATAATCAGCGCGACGCCCAGCAAATCTCGCGCGCCGTTGATAAACGTCGAGGTCAGCTCCTCTTCGCTCATGCGGGCGATCAGGCCGACGATAATCGCGCTGGCGAGAAACACCGCCGAAATCTCCGCCATCCACCAGCCCAGCACCGCCACGCCGTAAATCATCACCGCGAAGGCGAGGGCGAAAATCACCAGGATGATTTTGCGCACCGGGGTGAACTCCAGCGACTGTTCGCCCTTGTTGCCGAGGAAATGGGCGCGGTTCTCTTCCTGCTTGTCTGCAACGATCGACAGCGAGGGATCCTTGCGCACCTTGCGGGCGTAGCGCATGACCCACGCCACGCAGATGATCCAGCCGATGACCAGCAGCGCCACGCGCAGGGCGATGCCGTTAGTGAAGGGGATCCCGGCGGCGTTGGCGGCGATGACCGTGGCAAACGGGTTGATGGTGGAACCCAGCGTGCCGATCCCCGCGCCGAGCAGCACGGTGGAGGCGGCGACAACCGGATCGAACCGGGCTGCCAGCATCACCGGCACCAGCAGGGTGTAGAACGGCAGCGACTCTTCGGCCATGCCGTAAATGGTGCCGCCCGCGGCAAACAGCGCCATCAGGATCGGGATCATCCACTCCTCGCGTCCGCGCAGCCGGGTGGTGACGCGCTCGATCCCGGCGTCAATCGCCCCGGTTTTGGTGACGATCCCGAGAAATCCCCCGATGATCAGAATAAACAGCGCCACGTCGATCGCCCCGGCCTGACCGGAGACCGGATCGTACAGCCCGGCGATGGGCGCCATCAGGACGGAAACCAGCCCCTGCGGATGCGCCGCCACGTGCGCGTA
Source organism: Enterobacter cloacae complex sp. 2015409 (assembly GCF_041365315.1). Classification (NCBI taxonomy): domain Bacteria; kingdom Pseudomonadati; phylum Pseudomonadota; class Gammaproteobacteria; order Enterobacterales; family Enterobacteriaceae; genus Enterobacter; species Enterobacter cloacae complex sp. 2015409. The sequence goes on from NZ_JBFTVM010000002.1 coordinate 148,374, forward strand.
GGTTCCGGCAATCGGGACTTCTTTACCGAGGGTGTCGTTCATCGCCATCTGGTACTGGCCGGCGGGAACGACCCAGCTCAGCGCCGCCACAACGGCAATCAGGAAAAAGAGAATGGTGTAAGCGGAGGGAAACTTAAACTTGCCCATGATGTTCTCCTTAAACCCGGCGCACCCCGCGGCGCGCCGGGCGGTGATTAGTCGCCGAGTGTCGCCACCATGACCGCTTTAATGGTGTGCATGCGGTTCTCTGCTTCGTCGAAGACGATCGAGTTCGGCGATTCGAAGACCTCTTCCGTCACCTCCAGCCCCTTCAGGCCGTACGCCATCTCGATCTCGCGGCCCACTTTGGTGTGTTCGTTGTGGAACGCCGGCAGGCAGTGCATGAATTTGACGTTCGGGTTGCCGGTGGCCTTCATCACCTGGGCGTTAATTTGATATGGCTTCATCAGGCTGACGCGCTCGGCCCAGGCTTCCTTCGGCTCGCCCATGGAGACCCACACGTCGGTGTAGAGGAAATCGGTCCCCCGCACGCCTTCTTCCACGTCGTCGGTGAGGGTGATGCGCGCGCCCGTCTCTTTGGCGATGGCGCGGCACTGCTCAACCAGCCCGGCTTCCGGCCAGAAGGATTTCGGCGCGACGAGGCGGATATCCATCCCCATCTTGGCCGCGCCCACCATCAGGGAGTTGCCCATGTTGTTGCGCGCGTCGCCGAGATAGGCAAAGCTCAGCTCCGGCAGGGTTTTGCCCGGCGCGTGCTCCAGCATGGTCATCAGATCTGCGAGGATTTGCGTTGGGTGAAACTCGTCGGTCAGGCCGTTCCACACCGGCACGCCCGCGTACTCGCCGAGCTCTTCGACGATGGCCTGACCATAGCCGCGGTATTCGATGCCGTCGTACATGCGGCCCAGCACGCGGGCGGTGTCTTTCATCGACTCTTTATGGCCGATCTGCGATCCGCTTGGGCCGAGATAGGTGACCTGCGCGCCCTGATCGAACGCGCCCACTTCGAAGGCGCAGCGGGTGCGGGTGGAGGTTTTTTCAAAGATCAGGGCGATGTTTTTCCCGACCAGGGTTTGCTTCTCGCGCCCGGCTTTTTTAGCGGCCTTCAGCTCAATGGCGAGGTCGATCAGGTACTGGATCTCCGCCGGGGTGTAGTCCAGCAGTTTCAGGAAGTTGCGGTTTTTCAGGTTGATGGTCATGGGTAAATCCTTTTTAAAATGAGAGTTCAGTTACGAATCAACGTGCCTTTCTCGCCCGCGAGGATCTCCGCGCCGTCGGCCAGCGCGCCGATCCCGGCAATGCCGTTGCAGGCTTCAACAAACTCGCGGCAGGCGGCCACTTTCGGCCCCATCGATCCGGCGTCGAACTGCATGCCTTTGAGCAGCTCCGGCGTCACCTGCGCCAGCGGACGCTGGGTCGGCTTGCCCCAGTCGAGGTACACCGCGTCGGCGTCGGTGAGGATCAGCAGGGCATCGGCTTCGATCTGGCGCGCCAGCAGGGCGGCGGAGAGGTCTTTGTCGATTACCGCCTCGATCCCGCGATAGCCGTTGGCGTGTTCCACCACCGGCACGCCGCCGCCTCCGTTGCAGATCACCAGGTGGTCGCGCTGGATCAGCGCCGTGATGGCGTCGCTCTCGACGATGCGCTTCGGCTGCGGCGACGGCACCACGCGGCGGACGTAGCTGCCGTCGGCCTTAAACACCCAGCCTTTCTCCGCCGCCAGCGTTTTTGCCTGGGCTTCGCTGTAGACCGGGCCGATGTACTTGGTCGGGTTGCTGAAGGCCGGGTCGGCGGCGTCCACTTCCACCTGGGTGAGCAGAACGCTCACCTCCCGCTGCGGCAGGCTGTTTTTCAGCGCCTGCTGGAGCATGTAGCCGATCATTCCCTGGCTTTCGGCGCCGAGAACGTCCAGCGGGTAGGGCGTGACTTTGTCGTAGGCGCTGTTCTGCAGCGCCAGCAGCCCGACCTGCGGCCCGTTGCCGTGTACCAGCACCACGCGCCACTGCTCCGTTAAGCCGGCGATGGTGCGGGCGGCCTGCTCGATGTTCTGGCGCTGGATCTCCGCTTCCAGCGGCTCGCCGCGCTTGAGCAGCGCGTTGCCGCCCAGGGCCACAACCAGAGTGGGTTTTCGTTCCATGATGGCTCCTTTAAATTCCGTCGCGTTCCAGCGGGCAGCTCATGCAGCGCGCGCCGCCGCGGCCGCGTCCGAGTTCGTCGCCCGGGATGGGCAGCACGGTGATACCCGCTTTGTCGTACTTCTCGTTGGTCCAGACGTTGCGCTCGTAGCCGATCACCACGCCGGGGCGGATGGTCAGGACGTTATTGGCGTCGTTCCACTGCTCGCGTTCGGCCTCAAAGGCGTCGCCGCCGGTGGTGATCAGACGTACCTGGTTAATGCCGAGCGCTTTCTCGATGGCGTGCAGCAGGTCGGTTTCCTGGGTGCGCAGCAGGCCGCCGCGTCCGTCCGGGGTGAGCGTCCAGCACTGGGCGTCTTTGCGCACCACTTCCGGGTAGACGGAGAAGGTATCCACGTCGATGTGGGTCATGACGGTGTCGAGGTGCATGCAGGAGCGGTGTTTTGGCAGCTCAACGGCAATCACGCGCTCGGCCTGGCGGTGTTTGAACAGGCTGTTGGCGAGGAACTCCACGCCCTGCGGCGTCGTGCGTTCGGACATGCCGATCAATACCGCGCCGCGGCCAATCACTAATACGTCACCGCCTTCTAAGGTGGCGTGGTCGTAATTAATATTCTCGTCGCCGAAATACTTAATAAAATCGCCGTCGGCGAACGCCGGGTGCCATCGATATATTGCCCGCAGGTTATTGGTTTCACGCTGACGCGCCGGTTTGGCCATCGGGTTAATAGAGACGCCGTTATAGATCCAGCAGGAGGTATCGCGGGTAAATAAATGGTTTGGCAGCGGCTTCATAATAAAATCATTCGCCGTGTGGGTATCCACCACCATATTTTTAATGGCCGCCGGAATTTCACCGTAGGTTAATCCACCGCTCAGCCTGCGCGCCAGTTCGCGGTGCGGCATATCCGCCAGCCAGCCGCGAACGTCGCCGGCAAAGGTAGGGCCGAGGCGATAATCAGAGATTTGCGTCTCCAGCAGCCAGGCTTTCGCCTCTGCAATATCAAGGGTTTGTGTCAGAAGGTCGGTCAACAGCAGGACTTCCACACCCTGCTCGCGCAGCGTGTTTGCGAAGATGTCATGCTCCTCACCCGCACGCTCAACCGAGAGCACGTCATCGAAAAGGAGCTCCTGACAGTTCGATGGCGTTAAACGTTTCAGACTTAAATTTGGGCGGTGCAGCATAACGCTACGCAATTGACCAATTTCAGAACCGACGTAATGCTTTTCCATAATTATTCCTTTAACTGTTTTTCAGAATAAAAAGGGCATGCGCCATGTGATGCATTTAATTTCATGGCGGCTAAGCTCAATTGATTTCGTAATTCATACTAGGCAGTTAAATAATCCGTATTGTGATGCTGCTCACGCGAAAATTGATATTAAGCGGTTTGTTTTCATTTGCATGATTCGCATCAGATAATGATTAATTGGCTATTCTGGCGAGGTGAATAGCTAAGCAATATCCGTTGTCATTATTTGTAGTTGTTAGTGTTTTGTAGAATTTCATGCTTTGAAATATTTTGTTAAGCCATTGATTTTAATTGTGTTTAAAAGTGGCGGGGAATGGCTATGCAATATTGCTAATTAACTATTTTTGGCTTAAGGAAAATCAATAAATATTTATTGAATTTAATAGCAAATTATCAAAGTGATAAAATGTGAAGCTGTAGCGAGTTTTGTTGTTAAGGCATGACGATCAGTAAGTTAGCGCAAGGCCGTGATAACGAAGAACTGAAGATATGCATAATGGCTGCATAAATGCCTGCGAGGGCTTAACAGCAAATTAACACCATTCCCGATAAACATGCGTTCGCGCAAAACCCGTCTAAAAAGCGCTGGTATGGCAGCCAGGATTCTCGTATAAAAGATAAAAATGAAACGTTGTTTTATATCGAGGGTATTCTGATGATTATCGGCAACATCTACCATCTGCACTCCTGGCTGCCTGACGAACTGCGACAGGCCATTGAGCATGTTAAAGCCCACGTCACCGACGCGACGCCGCTCGGCAAGCACGACATCAACGGCAACAGCCTGTTTTATCTGGTCTCTGAAGATATGACCCAGCCGTTCGCCGAGCGTCGCGCCGAGTACCACGCGCGCTATCTGGATATTCAGATTGTGATGAAGGGTCAGGAAGGGATGACCTTCAGCACCCTGCCGCCCGGCACGCCGGACACCGACTGGCTGGCGGACAAAGACATCGCCTTCCTGCCGGAAGGCGAGCAGGAGAAAACCGTGGTGCTGAGCGAAGGGGATTTTGTGGTGTTCTGGCCGGGTGAGGTGCACAAGCCGCTGTGCGCGGTGGGGGCACCTGCTAAGGTCATGAAAGTTGTGGTGAAGATGCTTGTAGAGTAACCCTTACCCCTCACCCTAACCCTCTCCCCACAGGGGAGAGGGGACTGCTCCGAGCCGTCTTTTCCCCCTCGCCCCATTGGGGTGTACAGTCCGGGGACATGGTAGACAGGTGTTCGGGGACATGGTGAACACTTTTTAACATCCTTTACCCATGGTGATCGACTGTTTCTTCAGGTCGATCACCCCCACTTTCGTGCTGTACCACCACACTTCGTAACAGCCATCCTCCTGCGTCTCCTTCAGTCCGACCCGCTCTCCCCTGAACGCCTTACCCGCGCTCAGACTGATACCTCTGACGCTCAGCTTACCGCTGATATCCACTTTCCTGACCATCACCCCTTCGTAATATTCCGGTGGCGCTGTGTTGCTGCTGTACTGGCGTGCAGACGGCTGATACCGCGAGGCCGGTACCGCCATATCCAGCGCCTCGTGCGGGCGTTCAAGGTTATAGACCGTCCGCCAGTGGTCAAAGGCACGCTGCAGTTCCCCCCTGTCTGCGAACCACTTCCCCTGCAGCACTTCCGCCTTCAGGCTGCGGTGAAAACGCTCCAGCTTGCCCTGCGTCTGCGGATGATACGGCCGGGAGTGACCCACCCGGATACCGTGGCGCATCAGCCACAGTTCCAGCGCCGTCCAGGTGCCGGTGGTGTCGCCCCACGGTGAGCCGTTGTCCATGGTCATCCTGTCCGGCAGGCCGTAGCGTTCAAACACGCTGACCAGCTGCTGTTGCACGGTCTCACGTCGTTCATCGTTACAGTGCGCCAGGCACAGGGAAAAACGGGAGTGGTCATCCAGCAGGGTGAGCGGATGGCAGCGGCCGCCACCGAAGGGAAAGTGGCCCTTAAAATCCATCTGCCAGAGCCGGTTCGGGGCATCATGTTCAAAGCGCCCCGTGGCCGGGATGCCCGGTGATGTGCCCGGCAGCAGACCGTGACGGGCCATCAGATTATGGACGGTGCTGAAGGCGAGCATACGGTGTCCCCGGTCTTCCAGCCAGCGTTTAATCTTGCGGGCTCCCCAGCGTGCATGGCGTTCATGCGCCATGCGCAGCAGGTCAGTGATGTCGTCAGATGAGCGGTTCGGGGAATGACGGGGAGTGCGGGGCGGTCCTGAAGCCCGGAGGCGCCTTCCACAGCCCAGCGCTGAAGCCACTTGTAGCCGGTGGCAGGGGAAATGCCGTAGTGGCGGCAGAGCGAACGGATGTTCGCCCCGTCCTGCGAGGCGAACAAAACAAACTCGGTACGTAATGACATGGTATCTCTCGCATCCTAGGGCATAAGCGACTCCATAAACGGGTTCTTATGCCTTAGTTGTAAGTGTCTACCATGTCCCCGAACAAGTGTTCACTATGTCCCCGGACTGTACATGGGGAGAGGGCCGGGGTGAGGGGGACAATATGTGATCCAGCTTAAATTTCCCGCACTCCCTCTGCATCTCTCATTTACCTGCGCTTTTCCTGCGTCATAGTATGATCGTTAATTTAACGAACGCTGTTCTATAATGTAGAACAAAATGATTCAGCAAGGAGATCTCATGCCGCAGTCCGCGTTGTTCACGGGAATCATTCCCCCTGTCTCCACCATTTTTACCGCCGATGGCCAGCTCGATAAGCAGGGCACCGCCGCGCTGATCGACGATCTGATCGCGGCAGGCGTTGACGGCCTGTTCTTCCTGGGCAGCGGCGGCGAGTTTTCCCAGCTTAGCGCCGAAGAGCGTAAAACCATTGCCCAATTTGCTATCGATCATGTCGATCGTCGCGTACCGGTCCTGATCGGCACCGGCGGCACCAACGCCCGGGAAACCATTGCGCTGAGCCAGCACGCGCAGCAGGCGGGGGCGGACGGCATCGTGGTGATCAACCCCTACTACTGGAAAGTGTCGGAAGCGAACCTGATCCGCTATTTCGAGCAGGTGGCCGACAGCGTCACGCTGCCGGTGATGCTCTATAACTTCCCGGCGCTGACCGGGCAGGATCTGACCCCGGCGCTGGTGAAAACCCTGGCCGACTCGCGCAGCAACATCGTCGGCATCAAAGACACCATCGACTCCGTCGCCCACCTGCGCAGCATGATCCACACCGTCAAAGCCGCTCACCCGCACTTCACCGTGCTCTGTGGCTACGACGATCATCTGTTTAATACCCTGCTGCTCGGCGGCGACGGGGCGATTTCGGCGAGCGGCAACTTTGCTCCGCAGGTGTCGGTGAATCTTCTGAAAGCCTGGCGGGATAAAGACGTGGCGAAAGCGGCTGAGTATCATCAGACCCTGCTGCAAATCCCGCAGATGTATCAGCTGGATACGCCGTTTGTGAACGTGATTAAAGAGGCGATTGTGCTCTGCGGCCGCCCGATCTCCACGCACGTGCTGCCGCCCGCTTCACCACTGGACGCGCCGCGCAAGGCGCAGCTGAAAACCCTGCTGCAACAGCTCAAGCTCTGCTGAGCCGGACGATAACCATGACCATCGAGAAGATTTTCACCCCGCAGGACGATGCGTTTTATGCGGTGATCACCCACGCGGCGGGGCCGCAGGGCGCGCTGCCGCTGACCCCGCAGATGCTGATGGAATCCCCCAGCGGCAACCTGTTCGGCATGACGCAGAACGCCGGGATGGGCTGGGACGCCAACAAGCTGACCGGCAAAGAGGTGCTGATTATCGGCACCCAGGGCGGCATCCGCGCCGGAGACGGACGCCCGGTCGCGCTGGGCTACCACACCGGCCACTGGGAGATCGGCATGCAGATGCAGGCGGCGGCGAAGGAGATCACCCTCAACGGCGGGATCCCGTTTGCGGCCTTCGTCAGCGATCCGTGCGACGGTCGCTCGCAGGGCACGCACGGCATGTTCGACTCCCTGCCGTACCGCAACGACGCGGCGATCGTGTTTCGCCGCCTGATTCGTTCCCTGCCGACGCGTCGGGCGGTGATTGGCGTGGCCACCTGTGATAAAGGGCTGCCCGCCACCATGATTGCGCTGGCCGCGATGCACGACCTGCCGACCATTCTGGTGCCGGGCGGGGCGACGCTGCCACCAACCGTGGGGGAAGACGCGGGCAAGGTGCAGACTATCGGCGCGCGCTTTGCCAACCACGAACTCTCCCTGCAGGAGGCCGCCGAGCTGGGCTGCCGCGCTTGCGCCTCGCCGGGCGGCGGATGTCAGTTCCTCGGCACGGCGGGCACCTCGCAGGTGGTCGCGGAAGCGCTGGGTCTGGCGCTGCCGCACTCCGCGCTGGCCCCGTCCGGGCAGGCGGTGTGGCTGGAGATCGCCCGCCAGTCGGCGCGCGCGGTCAGCGAGCTGGATAACCGCGGCATCACCACGCGCGATATCCTCACCGATAAAGCCATCGAAAACGCCATGGTGATCCATGCGGCCTTCGGCGGCTCGACCAATTTACTGCTGCACATTCCGGCCATCGCCCACGCGGCGGGCTGCACAATCCCGGACGTAGAGCACTGGACGCGCGTCAACCGTAAGGTGCCGCGCCTGGTCAGCGTGCTGCCCAACGGCCCGGACTATCACCCGACCGTGCGCGCCTTCCTCGCGGGCGGCGTGCCGGAGGTGATGCTTCACCTGCGCGATCTTGGCCTGCTGCATCTGGACGCCATGACCGTGACCGGCCAGACGGTGGGCGAGAACCTCGACTGGTGGCAGGCGTCCGAGCGCCGTGCGCGCTTCCGCCAGTGCCTGCGCGAGCAGGATGGCGTGGATCCGGATGACGTGATCCTGCCGCCGGAGAAGGCAAAAGCGAAAGGGCTGACCTCAACGGTTTGCTTCCCGACGGGCAACATCGCGCCGGAAGGCTCGGTGATCAAGGCCACGGCGATCGACCCGTCGGTCGTCGGTGAAGATGGCGTTTACCGCCACACCGGTCGGGCGAGGGTGTTTGTCTCGGAAGCGCAGGCGATCAAGGCCATCAAGCGGGAAGAGATTAAACAGGGCGATATCATGGTGGTGATCGGCGGCGGGCCGTCCGGCACCGGCATGGAAGAGACCTACCAGCTCACCTCCGCGCTGAAGCATATCTCGTGGGGAAAGACGGTGTCGTTAATCACCGATGCGCGCTTCTCGGGCGTGTCGACGGGCGCCTGCTTCGGCCACGTGTCGCCGGAGGCGCTGGCGGGCGGGCCGATTGGCAAGCTGCGCGATAACGACATTATCGAGATAGCTGTCGACCGGCTGACATTAACGGGCAGCGTGAATTTTATCGGCACCGCGGACATCCCGCTGACGCCGGAGGAGGGGGCGCGCGAGCTGGCAATGCGGCAGACGCACCCGGACCTGCGCGCCCACGACTTTTTGCCGGACGATACCCGCCTGTGGGCAGCACTGCAGTCGGTCAGCGGCGGCACCTGGAAAGGCTGTATTTATGACACCGATAAAATTATCGAGGTAATTAACGCCGGTAAAAAAGCGCTCGGCATTTAATTATTTTCTTAGAGAAAACCGTCTGCGGGAAATATTCCGTGGACGGTTTTTCTGTGTCTGTTATTTATTAATTTAAACAATAAGTTGCAATATATCGTTGGCGTCACAAAAGCAAAATAACGTAATTCAGAAATAAGATATGACCATTGCTGGTTAATTGAACAGCTCATTACACTCCATTAACACGATGTTGTAATTCAGCACACTACATAAGGGTGTAATTCTGATGACGCAATTAACCATGAAAGACAAAATTGGCTACGGGCTGGGTGATACCGCCTGCGGCTTCGTCTGGCAGGCTACCATGTTCCTGCTGGCCTATTTCTACACCGACGTCTTCGGCCTGTCGGCGGGCATTATGGGGACGCTGTTTTTAATCTCCCGCGTGCTCGACGCCGTGACCGACCCGCTGATGGGGCTGCTGGTCGACCGCACCCGCACGCGGCACGGCCAGTTCCGCCCGTTCCTGCTGTGGGGCGCCATCCCGTTTGGCATCGTCTGCGTGCTGACCTTCTACACGCCGGACTTTTCCGCGCAGGGCAAAATCATCTACGCCTGCGTGACCTACATTCTCCTTACCCTGGTCTACACCTTCGTTAACGTGCCGTACTGCGCCATGCCCGGCGTCATCACCGCCGACCCGAAAGAGCGTCATGCCCTTCAGTCCTGGCGTTTCTTCCTTGCCGCCGCTGGGTCGCTCGCCATCAGCGGCATCGCGTTGCCGCTGGTCAGCATCATCGGCAAAGGGAACGAGCAGGTGGGCTATTTCGGCGCCATGTGCGTGCTGGGCCTGAGCGGCGTGGTGCTGCTCTACGTCTGCTTCTTCACCACCAAAGAGCGCTACACCTTTGAGGTGCAGCCGGGCTCGTCGGTGGCGAAAGATCTCAAGCTGCTGCTCGGCAACGGCCAGTGGCGCATCATGTGCGCGTTCAAGATGATGGCGACCTGTTCCAGCGTGGTGCGCGGCGGGGCGACGCTCTACTTCGTCAAATACGTGATGGATCACCCGGAGATGGCGACCCAGTTTTTACTCTACGGCAGCCTCGCCACCATGTTTGGCTCGCTCTGCTCCTCCCGACTGCTGGGGCGCTTCGACCGCGTCACCGCCTTCAAGTGGATCATCGTCGCCTACTCGCTCATCAGCCTGCTGATTTTCGTCACCCCGGCGGAGCACATTGCGCTGATTTTCGCCCTCAACATCCTGTTCCTGTTCGTCTTTAACACCACCACGCCGCTGCAGTGGCTGATGGCCTCTGACGTGGTGGATTACGAGGAGAGCCGCAGCGGTCGCCGCCTCGACGGGCTGGTGTTCTCCACCTACCTGTTCAGCCTGAAGATTGGCCTGGCGATTGGCGGGGCGGTGGTGGGCTGGATCCTGGCGTACGTCAACTACTCCGCCAGCAGCAGCGTGCAGCCGGTGGAGGTGCTCACCACCATCAAAATTCTGTTCTGCGTGGTGCCGGTGGTGCTCTACGCGGGCATGTTCATCATGCTGTCGTTCTATAAGCTCACCGACGCCCGCGTGGAGGCCATCAGCCAGCAGCTGATCAAGCACCGCGCGGCGCAGGGCGAGGCCGTTCCCGACGCCGCGACAGCCGCATCCCATTAACCGGAGGCACTATGCAAATCACTAACCCCATACTCACCGGCTTCAACCCGGACCCGTCCCTGTGCCGCCAGGGCGAGGACTACTACATCGCCACCTCGACCTTCGAATGGTTCCCCGGCGTGCGCATCTACCACTCCCGCGACCTGAAAAACTGGTCGCTGGTCAGCACCCCGCTGGACCGCGTGTCGATGCTGGACATGAAGGGCAACCCGGACTCCGGCGGCATCTGGGCGCCGTGCCTGAGCTATGCCGACGGCAAATTCTGGCTGCTCTATACCGACGTGAAGATTGTCGACTCGCCGTGGAAAAACGGCCGCAACTTCCTCGTCACCGCGCCGTCCATTGAGGGGCCGTGGAGCGAGCCGATCCCGATGGGCAACGGCGGGTTTGACCCGTCCCTGTTCCACGACGACGATGGCCGCAAATACTATATCTACCGCCCGTGGGGGCCGCGCCACCACAGCAACCCGCACAACACCATCGTGATGCAGGAGTTTGATCCGCAGACCGGGACGCTCTCGCCCGAGCGTAAAACCCTGTTTACCGGCACGCCGCTCTGCTACACCGAGGGGGCGCACCTCTATCGCCACGCGGGATGGTACTACCTGATGGTGGCCGAAGGCGGCACCAGCTACGAGCACGCCGTCGTGGTGCTGCGTTCCAAAAACATCGACGGGCCGTACGAGCTGCACCCGGACGTGACGATGATGACCAGCTGGCACCTGCCGGAGAACCCGCTGCAGAAGAGCGGCCACGGCTCGCTGCTGCAGACCCACACCGGAGAGTGGTTCATGGCCTACCTCACCAGCCGCCCGTTGCGCCTGCCCGGCGTGCCGCTGCTGGCCTCCGGCGGGCGTGGCTACTGCCCGCTGGGCCGCGAGACCGGCATCGCCCGCATTGAGTGGCGTGACGGCTGGCCGTACGTGGAAGGCGGCAAGCATGCGCAGCTGACCGTGAAAGGCCCGCAGGTGGCGGAGCAGCCTGCAGCCGTTCAGGGCAGCTGGCGGGACGATTTCGACGCCAGTTCGCTCGACCCGGAGTTACAGACCCTGCGCATTCCGTTCGACGACACCCTCGGCTCGCTCACCGCGCGCCCGGGCTACTTACGGCTCTACGGCAACGACTCGCTCAACTCAACCTTTACCCAGTCGACCGTGGCGCGCCGCTGGCAGCACTTCGTCTTCCGGGCGGAGACGCGGATGCAGTTCTCGCCGGTCCACTTCCAGCAGAGCGCGGGGCTGACCTGCTACTACAACAGCAAAAACTGGAGCTACTGCTTTGTGGACTATGAGGAGGGGCTGGGGAGAACGATCAAGGTGATCCAGCTCGACCACAACGTGCCGTCGTGGCCGCTGCACGAGCAGCCGATTCCGGTGCCGGAACATGCGGAGAGCGTCTGGCTGCGGGTGGACGTGGATACGCTGGTTTACCGCTACAGCTACTCGTTCGACGGCGAGACGTGGCACGACGTGCCGGTGACGTATGAGGCGTGGAAGCTGTCGGACGACTACATTGGCGGGCGCGGCTTCTTTACCGGCGCGTTTGTGGGGCTGCACTGCGAGGACATCAGCGGCGACGGCTGCCACGCGGACTTCGACTACTTCACCTACGAGCCGGTTTAACGGCTCAGGCCGGGTAGCCCAGCGTGCGTGACAGCTGGAGCCCGGCCTGCTGAAGCTGCTCGCGGAAGTTAGCCAGCTCGGCGTCGTCCACGCGGGAGGTCAGCGTCGACAGGCTCAGGGCGGCGATGACGCGGGATTCATGGTTCCACACCGGCACCGCCACGCAGCGCACGCCCTGCTCGTTCTCTTCGCTATCCAGGGCGTAGCCCTGCGCGCGGGTCTGCGTCAGGGCGCTCATTAGTGCTTCACGAGAGGCGAGGGTGGAAGGGGTATAGGTGGTGTACTGATAGCCCTCAAGCAGAGCGTTCAGCTCGGCCTCGCCCAGCCAGGCAATCAACACCTTGCCGATGGCGGTGGCGTGAACCGGCAGGCGGCGGCCAATGCGCGAATAGGCGATGGCGGCCAGCTTGCCTTCAATCTTCTCGATATAGACCCCTTCACGCCCGTCCAGGATCCCCAGATGGGTGGTCTGCCCGGTCCGCTGGGACAGCTCCGTCAGCCAGCCTTTCGCCTTCTGACGAATATCGATGGAGCCCACGACAAAATGGCCGCGCTCGACCAGCTTCATGCCGAGGCGATATTTGCCGTTCTCCGGGTTCTGATCGATATAGCCGTGAAGCTGCAGGGTTTTCAGCAGCGAGTGGAGGGTACTCTTGCTCAGCCCCATCAGTTTGCTGATGTCGGTGATCTTAAGCTCGGTGGCCTGCTCGTTGAACAGGTCGAGGATCTGCAACGCACGTTCAACAGACTGAATAATCGGCATAATGCTGGTATGTCCACGCTGGAATTAAGGCGAAAACGTACCTTTTTCAGGGTGAAAAATCAATTGAGTAGAGCGGGTTGTGGGAGAAAGGGCATCAGGCCGCATCGTCGCCTGATTCGCCCGGCGGCGCTGCGCTTGCACGGGCCTACGGGTTTTGTAGGCCGGGTAAGCGCAGCGCCACGCGGCAACAAAGGCGGCTACACTATTGTTAGTGGGGGGCATCAATTATTATCCCGAGCGGCGACAGACTGGATTTTCCAGACCCCATCTTCTTTAACCATGCAATCAATGACTGTGTGCTGGGTCTTTTTGCCAAAGGTGATATTCACGTTTACACAGACCGGGTCTGAATCATACGAATCAATAGCCACATTCTCAGCCCAGTCCTCGCCGATATACTGCGATTTCATAAAAAAATCAGCCTCGTAAAATTCAGCGTCGGCATAACGGGGATCGGCTGCATGACGTAATTTTTTCATGGTGCTGACCGTAACGAACTTATCGATTTCATTTCCCTGTTGTATGGGATAACGATCGTTGTTCACTTGTTTAATGTACCAGCGATTGAATTCAAGGGCGCGCTGCATCGGTATCTGAAAATCTTCGGCCCCCAATGCGGCTGTACTGAATAACACAATTAAGATGAGCTTATTCATATTAATAATGCCTGTATAAGGTTACGGCTGGCTGGAGTTGGCGATAGGTTGGCCCCGGGTACAGTGTTCTCTGTTTAAAATCTGAATACCAGGTTCCAGCGCCATCGTAAATACAGATATGCCCGTACTGGTTCGGGCCGGGCAAGGCATCAATCACCGCGATATCCCCCTCTATGGGGGTGCCATAGACTTTTGTGAACCCTGCTTTTTCAAGAGAACGCCAGAAATCCTTGGCGTTTGCCCCTTCGATTTTAAGCCCTCCGGCTCGAATGGCGGCGGCGATTGCGCGAGCGCAATAGTGTCCAGTATGGGTTAGTGCGTGGCTACGGGCGTATGACACAGCTTCATGCTTATTCCATGACATAATTAATCCTTATTAACGAAATGCAGCAATAAGGAAATATTACGCCGATAATATACGGTGTTTTGTAATTGATAATGACCTGATATTAACCATTATCTGCTCAATAAATAATGCTTAATAAAAACATAAGTTCTTATTATGGTTAATGTCTAGCTGAGAAAGCGTCAGCAAAATGTATTTTTCTGTCAGACGATAACGCTGTTGTCGTTTTTAGGGTTTTCTCCCTCTCCCTGTGGGAGAGGGCCGGGGTGAGGGCACCAGACCGCAGAGGACCCAATTATTCCCCAAGCGTCGCCACCATCACCGCCTTAATCGTATGCATCCGGTTTTCTGCCTGGTCGAACACGATACTCGCCGCCGACTCAAACACCTCGTCCGTCACCTCCATCCCGCCGTGCAGATCGAACTCCTTCGCCATCTGCTTGCCGAGCGTAGTCTGCTCGTCATGGAACGCCGGCAGACAGTGCAGGAACTTCACGTTCGGGTTGCCGGTCAGCGCCATCATCTGCGCGTTCACCTGATACCCACGCAGCAGCGCAATCCGCTCCGCCCACTTCTCTTTGGCTTCGCCCATCGACACCCACACGTCGGTATAGATAAAGTCCGCGCCCTTCACGCCCGCCGCCACGTCTTCCGTCAGGGTAATTTTCCCACCGTGCTTCTCCGCCAGCGCGCTGCACTCCGCCACCAGGCTCTCTTCCGGCCAGCAGGCCTTCGGGGCCACCAGGCGCAGATCCAGCCCGGTCAACGCCGCCGCTTCCAGCATCGAGTTGCCCATGTTGTTGCGCGCATCGCCCGCGTAGACCAGCGTCATCTCGTTAAACGCCTTGCCCGGCAGGTGCTCCTGCATGGTCAGCAGGTCCGCCAGCAGCTGCGTCGGATGAAACTCGTTGGTCAGCCCGTTCCACACCGGAACGCCCGCATACTGCGCCAGCGTTTCGACCACTTCCTGGCCGTGGCCGCGATACTGAATGCCGTCGTACATCCGCCCGAGCACGCGCGCGGTGTCCTTAATTGATTCTTTATGCCCAATCTGGCTGCCGCTCGGCCCTAAATAGGTAACGCGCGCACCCTGGTCAAATGCGGCAACTTCGAAAGAGCAACGGGTACGGGTCGAGTCTTTTTCGAAGATGAGCGCGATGTTTTTACCGGTAAGTTTCTGTACTTCCTTGCCATTTTTCTTATCGGCTTTGAGCTGTGCGGCAAGGGTCAGCAGAGAAGTGAACTGTGCAGGGGTAAAGTCGAGCAATTTCAGAAAGTGTTTCTTGTACAGATCAGACATTTTATCCTCACATGGCGAACGCCACTTATTGAATTAAAATTCACTTTATATGTGTAATTATTCATTTGCAACCCCGTTTCACAAATCTTTCCAACAAAGGTGGAGGCAAACCCGTCCGTGTGTGAAAATAGAAGTATCTGCCGCACTTTAAAGAGGATTGAGCCATGGCAAACCCGGAATTACTGGAAGAGCAACGCGAAGAGACGCGTCTGATTATTGAAGAGCTGCTGGAAGACGGTAGCGATCCGGACGCGCTGTACACCATCGAGCACCATTTCTCTGCGGATGATTTCGACGCGCTGGAAAAAATGGCCGTGGAAGCCTTCAAGCTGGGTTACGAAGTGACCGAGCCGGAAGAGCTGGAAGTGGAAGAGGGCGACACCGTCATCTGCTGCGACATCCTGAGCGAAGGCGCGCTGAAGGCGGAGCTGATCGACGCGCAGGTCGAACAGCTGATGAACCTGGCCGAGAAGTTTGACGTGGAATACGACGGCTGGGGAACCTACTTCGAAGATCCGAACGGTGAAGACGGCGAAGAAGGTGACGACGAAGATTACATCGACGAAGACGACGACGGTGTGCGTCACTAAGTGATTCAGGCGGTGGCGCGCGCCACCGCTTTTTCAAGGCAGAACCATGGATTACCCGCAGATACTCGCCCCCGTACTCAACTTCCTCCAGTGCCCGACCCCGCAAGCATGGATTGATAAAGCCCGCGACCCGGCGAACCTGCCGCTGCTGCTCACCGACCACATGGTGTGCGAGCTCAAGGCCGCCCAGACCGCGCTGTTACTCGTGCGTAAATACGTAGCCGACGAAAGCGGTGCAGACGCGCTGCTCGACTGGCTCAAACCCTACGAACTGTTCACCTTCCGCGACGGCCCGGAGCCGGACTTCATCGCCCTGCACAAGCAGATTGGCAAAAGCGTGATGCCCAAAACCGACGACCCGTGGGGTCAGGCGCTCATCGACAGCATGGTGCTGTTGATTAAAGAGGAGCTGCATCACTTCTGGCAGGTGCGAGAGGCGATGCTGGCCCGCGACATTCCGTACGTCAAAATCACCGCCAGCCGCTACGCCAAAGGGATGCTGAAAGAAGTGCGCACCCACGAACCGCTGACGCTGATCGACAAGCTCATCTGTGGTGCCTACATCGAAGCCCGCTCCTGCGAACGCTTCGCCGCGCTGGCTCCGTTCCTCGACGACGACCTGCAGAAGTTCTATCTCTCGCTGCTGCGCTCGGAAGCGCGCCACTATCAGGACTACCTGACGCTGGCCCAGCAGGTGAGCGACGAAGATATCTCACCACGTATAAAGCTTTTTGGCGAAATTGAAGCCACACTTATCTCGACACCGGACAACGAGTTTCGCTTCCACAGCGGCGTGCCGGTGTAAACCGGCATAACTCAAGGATAAGGATGCGAGATGAATAAAACGTGGACCCGTATTGTGATTGTCGTCATTGCGGCTGCCGCCGTGGCGTTCTGGGTGTTTTTCGACAGACAGCGCGCCCCGGAACGGCAGATGGATAACGCCCTCAACGCGATGCCCGCCTGGCAGGTGATTAAGGAGCAGGAGCCCGCGCTGCATCAGCGCATCCTCGACCAGATGGCCGCCCTGCAAAAAGCGGGCGAGCCGGAGCAGCAGATTATCGACACCATCCAGCCGCAGATCCTGCATCTGCAGATGACGCGCCTGCAGAACGCCCCGGACGCCAACGTGGTGAACTACATGACCATCAACATGGAGCAGACCGCCGCCATCCAGAAGGTGAGCGACGACGCCTGCTTCCGCTTCCTCTACCCGATGGTGAAGGGCGGTGTTAACCCGATGCGCATGCTGGATAAAGACCTGATGGCGCGGCGCATGCAGGCCGACGCCGACATGATGCGCGCGGCCTACGGCAAAAACCGCCACACCGTAACCCAAGCCGAACGTGAGGCGGCTGTCGAGGATGTGCGACCGGTGATGAAGCAACTTGCCGATAAGTACGGCGAGGACATCCAGCTGCTGCAGACGCCGGAGAAGGCGGCGGGCAAAGAGAAGCTCTCCTGCGATATGGTGCAGGAGATGTGGGCCAAGGTGCTGGCGCTGCCGGAGCAGAAGGCGGCGAGGGTGATTCGGCTGGCGGTGTCTGAGCTGGACTGACGGTAGCGCTGGTTTTTTGGACACTTAGCGCGGGTTTAGCGCGTCGTCGCTTGCATGGCGGCGCGCGACAGGTATAATCCACAACGTTTCCGCATCCCCTTCAGTGCCGAAGTGGCGAAATCGGTAGACGCAGTTGATTCAAAATCAACCGTAGAAATACGTGCCGGTTCGAGTCCGGCCTTCGGCACCATTAGTACTTCCTAGATCATCCGAGAAATTCCAATTATCCTTAAAAATCAATAGTTACAGCGATTTTTACGTCCTGAGTCGTCCGAGGTTATCTGTTGAAATCAGGATGTCATTGGGGGCATCTTAACTTCGATTAGAAATATGCCCCAAATGAAGCTCAACGCTAGACAGGTCGAGACCGCAAAGCCAAAAGGCAAAACCTATAAAATGGCCGATGGCGACGGTTTGTATCTCGAGGTTTCGGACAAAGGTTCTAAATACTGGCGCATGAAATACAGACGCCCCTCCGACAAAAAAGAGGATCGCCTCGCTTTTGGTGTGGCCTACTGTGACGCTGGCTCAGGCAAGAGCAAAGCGCGATGAAGCTAAAAAGCTGTTAGCGCAGGGCATTGATCCAAAAAACGAACAGAAAGAAGCTCAGGCCGAGAATTCGGGGGCATATACTTTCGAAACTATCGCTCGTGAATGGCATGCCAGTAATAAGCGCTGGAGTGAAGATCACCGATCGCGCGTTCTACGTTATCTTGAGCTTTATATTTTTCCTCCTATTGTTTCGTCCGACATTCGCCAGCTCAAAACGATTACATTGACTCTAATCCAGCCAGTGACATGGCCGGTGCGCTATCGACAACCAAAGCGCGGCATTACCCCGCTTTACCCTCAAGCCGATTCCCTGAGTTTCTTGCTCGTCTTGCTGCTTATCGTGGCCGTGTGATGACACGGATCGCTGTCGAGCTTTCCTTACTAACTTTTGTGCATTCCAGTGAGTTACGTTTCGCGCGTTGGGATGAATTCGACTTCGATAAATCTCTTTGGCGCATACCGGCAAAGCGAGAAGAAATTAAAGGCGTGCGTTACTCATACCGTGGGATGAAGATGAAAGAGGAACATATCGTTCCTCTCAGTCGGCAGGCAATGGTTTTATTAGATCAGCTCAAGCAAATTAGTGGTGATAAAGAGCTGCTGTTTCCTGGGGATCATGACGCAACTAAGGTTATGAGTGAAAACACGGTAAACAGCGCATTGCGTGCGATGGGCTATGACACGAAAACTGAAGTTTGCGGGCATGGATTCAGAACGATGGCACGTGGTGCTATGGGTGAGTCAGGATTATGGAGTGATGATGAGATTGAACGGCAGTTGAGCCATTCAGAAAGAAATAATGTACGTGCTGCGTATATTCATACCTCTGAGCATTTGGAAGACCGTCGCTTGATGGTGCAATGGTGGGCTGATTACCTCAAAGCAAATGAAAGTAAAACAGTTACACCTTATGATTTTGCTAAAATAAACAAAAAACATTAGCAAAACAAACGCCTATAAATTAAATAGGCGTTTATTTTGTGTTAAACAATATAATCATAATCTTCCATTAGCAACTTTTTTTCGCACCTCGTCTTTCCAATTACCACTATGAATTATTCTATCGAAATTATTGCCTGCTCTTCCTGATAACAAATCGATTCGAGATAGCTTGCTGATTTCATCCCAGTTATCATAGAGGATGTATATCGCATTACCATATTCTATATTCTCAAAAACAACTAGATCGTCCTCTAGCATAGCTCCAATATAATTACTGAACGTACTATTACCAGTGACAATCTTTTTAGGGTCAAGGCTCATAAAGAAGTCATATCTATTTTCAGCAACGCTTTTCTTATCTGTAGTGATATTTCTCCCTCTAAAGATTCTTGCTAAAACTTCCTCTTTGCTACCTGGTGGGAATATGTTCCATGATACTAGGAGTGTGTCAGCATAAGTCGATATAGGCTTATCAGCATTCTCAATCCCACACTTTCCAATATTTTCTTGGAGAAGATTTAAGTCGAATAATAATTCATCGTCAAACTTGGTTGATTTTTTTTCTAAAATTCTACTTACTCTGAAGTTAAATATGAAATGACTGTCCGAAGACTGTTTGTGATTAATTTCAATTGCTATGAGTCTTGGTGGGATAATGTCTCTGGGGTATTTCTCGTGAGGTAATCTGACAGTATGCGTACCGTTAGAACTATCACCCCAGTTAGGTGACTCAATTTCAGTATAATGAGTTTCTTTTGGAAGGTCTTTTCTTACGATTTCTTCACCGAAAATATTTTTAAATGAATATTTGCCTTGCAATGGATCGGGTATGACTGACGTTTCATAAGCATTAACACCATTATCAAAGTATATTCCAAGGTGCTCTAATATACCATTTTTTAATTGGTCTTCTGTAAATGCGATGGAAGTGCCAGCAACAACTGCATTGCCTAGTCTTTTTAACTTGCTATGAATGTTTTTAGGTATAACGCGTATGTTCCTTTTCATTTTTTCCTCATACTTGATCGTCGATGTCTCTTTGCTCTCGTTTGTTATGTAAATCATTGATAAACATAACATTAGCTAGTATTACGCTAATCACTGCCTCAATCTGCATGTATGAAATGGCAATAATTAATGCTAAAGATGTGTTTTTTATTACTTCTTGACTCTCTAAATAAAGATGACTCTTGAAAAATACTAGTTTAACTAAATATACAACAAGTAAAGTAATCATAACGAAAGATGATTTTAGAACACTTCCAACTATTGCTTCTAACCTTTTTGTATCTTCCAGTTGTTCGGTGAAATCAACGGTTTCTATAGTTTTGGGGTTAACGATACGCTGCAAAGCATTTGGATAAAGAAACGCTAACCAAATCCCCATAATAGTAAAAACCATTCCAGAAACTGATACGAGAAGAGTGCAATAGTTAGCAAAATCGTTATACACATAGTTAATATCGGATGGTAAAATGACCAATAGCGATACAATGAATATTGCTATGTATATCCATGTGTATTTGACGAGGCCTACTATAGCTTTTAACATTCAATCCTCTCCAGATGCTTTCTTTATTCTTGATTGAGATTTTAATGCTTTTAGCTCTTTTAATATAGGGGAAATGAATTCTTTTCTTTTGTGTGATATATGTTCATAAATATATGCAGCAGTATATGTCGAGTAATCTTCAGAAGGGACATTGAGAATATCACGCATTCTATATTTATCCACCCATGTTATGCCCTTGTCCGTCGCAAACCCCACATTATCCCAAAGACGTTTTTCTCTATCCTCAGCAGAATGTTTTTCAATTATTTCTTGGACTTCTTTCAAGGATGGCTTCGCTTCTGCTTTTATTTCAATCTGTCTTGTTCTGGTGTTTTTCTTTCCGGACACAAATGGAACGAGAGTGCTAAAAGTCTTTAACCAATCAGCGCGTGCGTCATTTGGATTAATAATAATGGTTTCTCTGCGAACAATATGTGTTATTTTTGATATCAATTTACCTAGCTCAGCATGAGTGGTTTCTAAGCTTCGGAGCTTCATATCAAATCTGTACATGTATTTATATAAATCTTCGTCATCAGTATTAGATAATCTTATATAACCTTTCTCGGTTTTATTCTTAACTCTTTTACTATGTTTAACTCTATTAGTAATAGAAGAGTGTACATAATCTTGAAATAGCTCAGAGTCACAAACAGAATGGTCGAATTTAATCGAAACTATAGTTTCAAGTTCAGGTATAATCCAATAAAAGCATGGGCGACCCCAGATGACTTTTTTCCCTCTGTAGCTATTTGTATATTTAACCACTGACGAACTTCCGATTTCACCGTCTTCACTCGCTCCTAATAAAGAACCAGTACTATCAGTATCAGATTTCCATAGCATGATTAAAAAATCACCAGTGCTTTCATCTTTGTAGATGTCTTTACAATAACACTTTGATCTGTTTGGTTTTTCTTTTGGGTCCCATGGTATGGTGAGTGCAAGAGATTTAGTTCCTACCCAATCCTGTATGAGGTCAAATGTTTCGCTTAGCTCTAAACCATAGGTATTGTCATCATTTACCTTGTATAAACCGCACTTATTAACCTTGAAAAAATTGAGATGCCCTACATTCATGCTCTTTCCTTAGCTTCTTATCTCTGGATATGTACCATGATCGAAAATTAAGCATACTCCCATTGACTTAGCTCAGGCAATGCTTTCGCCCTAGAATTTGATCGGTTTAACGTTAAATATTCAAGGGTTACATGAATATTTTTCTCTTCTTTCCGATTAGATAGGTCATGAGTAGGATAATAATTAAATAATCATCCTCACGGCTATCTGGAAAATCATACCGCCGTCGGATTTTTCCCGCGACGTGGCCGGGCTGTTTCAGCTTCTCCGCGCCCCGTTCTCATCCGGGAAAATCGGTTCGGTCGTCGACACCCTGAAACTGATTATTCCGCAGCAGAGCTCACCGGCGCGGCGGCTAACTGGTTTTCGCAACGGCGTGCTCGATACCGGCACCGGAATATTCAGCCCTCACAGCAATCGCACTGGCTGCGTACCCTGTGTGACGTGGATTTCACGCCCCCGGTGGAAGGTGAAACACTGGAAACCCATGCCCCGAATTTCTGGCGCTGGCCAACCGCTACGACTGGCAGCTTTTCCTGGAGGTGACCGGCCCCGGTGGCAGCGGGAAGAGCATCCTGGCAGAAATCGCGACCATGCTCGCCGGAGAAGATAACGCCACGTCAGCGACCATCGAGACGCTGGAATCCCCGCGTGAACGCGCAGCGCTGATTGGCTTCTCTCTGATACGTCTGCCTGACCAGGAAAAATGGAGTGGTGATGGGGCCGGGCTTAAGGCCATCACCGGCGGTGATGCGGTGTCGGTCGACCCGAAATACAAGGATGCTTATTCGACGCATATTCCGGCGGTGATACTGGCCGTGAATAACAACCCGATGCGCTTTACCGACCGCAGCGGCGGGGTATCACGCCGTCGGGTTATCCTGCACTTCCCGGAACAGATTGCCCCGGAAGAGCGCGACCCGAAGCTCAAAGACAAAATCGCCCGTGAGCTGGCCGTCATCGTGCGGCAGCTCATGCAGAAGTTCAGCGACCCGATGGCCGCCCGTACTCTGCTCCAGTCGCAGCAGAACTCCGATGAGGCGCTCAGTATTAAACGCGATGCCGACCCGACCTTTGATTTTTGTGGCTATCTGGAGGCGCTGCCGGAGCCTGACGGGATGTATATGGGGAACGCCAATATTATCCCGCGTCAGCCGCGCCTCTACCTGTACCACGCCTATCTGATTTACATGGAGGCGCACGGCTATAAAAACACGCTCAGTCTGACCATGTTCGGTAAAGGGCTGTGGCCATGCTCAAAGAGTACGGCTGAACTATGACAAACGGCGAACGAATCAGGGTATGCAGACCAATCTGGCACTCAGGGAGGAAAGCAACGCCGACTGGTTGCCAAAATGCGACGAGCCTACAGCGAAATAATCAACCTCAGACCGGCGATGCCGGTCTTTTCCTTTCTGGCCATCTGCAAGGGTACACATTCCTCTGTTCACCGTATATTTATCCTGTATCACAATGAAAATTTTGATACAAACAAAGGTGAGTAGTGCGAGCAGTTAAAGTCTGAAAAATATTTTTCAGGCTCTAAACTATGCTCAAAGATATATAAATCTGTACTGTGTTTGCGGTATTCTGTTGAAGGTAATTTTACAATATTAGGGACGGTTAAATCGTCCGCATTCAATGAGGTTGACAATGGCGCAGGATGCTTGGATTGTGCAATTACAGACGCTATTAGCTTATATACCTATCAAGGATATTATGGTTAATGCAGTTGGAAGTTTTGTGGGTGGTATAGCTCTCATTTGGCTCGCAATGAGTAAGCACGGCGTTCGTTTTTTAAGGTCAAAGTTAGCAAGACCTAATGTTCGAATCGAACTACGTAGAACACCTGAAAATATATTTACAGGGATAGAACTTGGTGCTCCATCTCGCTGGGTTGAGCAGCAACTAGGTGTTCCTAACCGAATAGGTGATAAATGGTGGGGATACAGGTTTTCAGACTCACTGGTTTCTCTGACATTCGACTCAAATGATTCTATCAAAATCGTCGCAGTGGCATTGATTGACAATGATACAACTTTCGAATTTCCTTCTTGTCACCTTTGCTGCCCTCCACTGGGAAAATTAACCCTAAAAGATCTTATGAAAGAGGAGCACTTAACTTTGGAGTACAGGGATTCCTTACGGCACCAAGAACTGGTACTTTCAGGAAGAGAAGGACCGCCAGGTGCATGGAATTATGTTGCCTTTGGAGCATTGTCGCCTCATGCCCCTGGTCAATTGTTACCCAGTGATTTCGAATGGGATAGGGATAGTGAAACTGTTCTTGGCAACTCACAAGACGTTATAATCAACTGGGCAGCAGTGTCGACCACCTCATATATTGATGTTTTTCCATGGGACTTAGGTTTAACGCTTCGCCCTTAATAGCACCGATTTGGTGTATCTGCTTATGTTGGTCAATGGGGCAAATAATTGCGGACAGTGATTAAACTTCGTGTCCAAATTTAGGACTCATGAGGATGCATGAAAAGAGAGTAAGTCAGTTATTGTGCCTAGGAGTGTGTGGTTATGCTTTTTAATTTTCTTTATTATTTACTGTTGGAACGAAAAGGAAGTCATTCATGAAGGATAAGGTTTCGAGTAAAATGCATTTTCTCCAACTATGGGTTCAAATTTTCTCTCAAATTGTAACTATAGTGGCTGCGATTGCTGTAGGGGTTTGGGGAGTGTACTCTACAATTTATGTAAAAAAAGAAAAGGAAGTTACAGATTATACTCTTCAAGAGTTAAAGCAGAAAACGACTCAAACGCCACATATTCAGGCAAAGGTTGAACCGGCTGTTAAGAAAGGAGCTAATGGGTTGGTTTTATTGACTGTTAAGATAACTTTATCAAACCTTGGCACCAAGGAAAGCAGAGTTACGCTCGACGATAATTCTTTGGCTTTAATACCTGTAGATTTTTCTGCGGGAAAGCCAGTTTTCCAAGAACCGATAAATATTATTTCAAGTCGCTACGCTGGTAATCTTCACAGGGTTCCTCTTCAATTCGTAGATATTGGTGCTGGTGAAAATTATGAGCTTACCTATGCATATGGCATGAATACTAAAGGTACTTACCTGATTCATTTTCTGGCTCTTAACGACACTAAGCCACCTGAAGGTGATGTGTTAATCGCCCATGGGATTCCATATAAATATTCCGTCGGAGCGGATGAATACGTTATTGTAAAATGAAAAAAATGTTATCGGTAAAATTTATTATCATTGCAATTCTAATAATTAGTTGTGGCGATTAATTTCAATGTGCATTGGTATCCTAATGGTATGAGCCAACCGAAATCCATTCTGATTCTAGACCTATGGCTACATCTGCGTTGCTCTGCTCATAATGTGCCCGTATCGGACTGTAATGATGGGTTAGAGATGTTAGGTTTTGGAGCAATAGCAGCAAGGTGCACAGTAAAGTGTTCACTGTTCACCAACCGTTCACGACGTATGACAATGAAATTAAAGGCAAAAAATACTTAGTGAACAGTGTGAACAGTTTTTCTAAAAAAAAGTTTTTTCTGTTCTGGTTCGGATCCGAGCAACGGATCCGAACCGAAAATGATGTTGATGTATTTTCTTCTTTTAAACCAATGTGTTGATGATGAAATGTTCATAATTATGGATGGGGGCACAAAAGGGGGCATATTAGATGGTGATTATAATAAATTCTTTATAATTCATTTTATTGGGTAGCAGTTTGAGTCCGGCCTTCGCACTCATCCTCTAAACACCTCCCTACGATGCCACTCCACATATCCCTCCTTTGGATAGTTCCCTTTCACCACCGGCAGCGCAATTTGCTTTCCTGCAAAATCCCAGAACAACCGCCCAACAATCCCATTCCCATTCACCGCCTCAGACACCAGCACCCGCATACTCTCATCCAGCCCAATCGATCCTTTATCAAACGCCTTATGATGAATTGCACACAGCGCCAGCCCGTTGGGGATCTCACACGGTCCGCCAAACTGCTTCCACTTGATATGCGCGGCTTCAAGTCCAACAGAGGCGTTATCATGCCGCATGTTAAATCCGCAAATAGCACACTCGTAGTTATAAGCACGCAGCACCTGCTGACGGAACAGCGGATCGCGAACCTTACGGATTTGCTGGATATCAAAACCCATCTCATCCGCGATCTCTTCCTGGATACTTTCAGGAAAATGTGCTTCAAGGATCTGCTGCGCCAGCGAGCCTATCAGGTTTTTGTTCTTACTCAGCAACGCAAAGTGTTCTTCATCAAACCCGCCTGCAACGTTATGTTCCACAAGTTCTTTAACAGGCGGTTGCTTACTGCCAGTGGTCGAACAGAACTCAGTATTCTTCAGATCCCAAAATCCATCCCCTTTGAGCCGCCAGAAAGGCATATTTGGGTAATGCGCCTTCCTCTGTGGGCCAAAGCGTTCTAGCAGGCTAAGCAGCTGCTCATGGACCTCGGTTCCATAATCAAACAGTCGCGCATGCCCCTGCTGATAG
This sequence comes from Enterobacter cloacae complex sp. 2015409, assembly GCF_041365315.1. NCBI lineage: Bacteria > Pseudomonadati > Pseudomonadota > Gammaproteobacteria > Enterobacterales > Enterobacteriaceae > Enterobacter > Enterobacter cloacae complex sp. 2015409. The sequence goes on from NZ_JBFTVM010000002.1 coordinate 174,354, forward strand.
TTCGCCAGCACGTACAGAAGCAATAAAGGCTTATGCGGCGCACGCTGTTCGCCTTTGCGCCAGATGGTGATGTCGGCAATTGCCTGTTCGAGAGTTTTGCTGGAAGCCATCGCGTTACGGTAGAAGGTAAATAATTGCGATGATGCTCGCAAAACCTAGACCAATCAACCCGCAAACAAGAAAAACATGACCTTATCGTACATAACATTATTTCCTGAATCCCCCTCGCAAATTCCAAATTTCCCCACACCAAAACGCTGTATTTATATTCAGCCCTGTATAATGAGCATCAGAAATTACGCCGACCGGCAAAAGGAAGTATCAAAGAATATTTAACGAGGAATTCGCGATATGAAGGTGCTGCAACACCCCCATACCGCTAACCACAAACAACTAAGATGGAGTTGAAAATGGCTGCGACGAATTTTAAGCCAGAGTTTACTGTTTGCAAAACAGAATCAGACGCTTTCACTGGCATGATTGAAAACCGCGAGCTGGTACGCAAAAACAGCGCCCGCCGTCTGCACGGCAACCAGACCAATGCGGCACCCGTCCATCCACGCGCGGAAACGCCGCAAGACTGTGCAGCCTGCTGCGAACTCTATGCACGCATAGACATGAAATACCTTCTTCTGGGCGGAGACTGGTTAACTCGCGCGGGCTTTATCAACGGCATGCCGGTTAAAATTCGCGCTATGAAAGACTGCATTGTGATTACCCCACAGCATACAAGAGAATTATGGGGATGCCTGGAAGGTATGAGCGTGGTGAATATAAATAAGCAGAAAGTCGCCCAGTGGTTAAAAACGTTTCCGGGAGCGCTGAATGATACGGGAGATATACCTGTGGTGAAGCGCAGAAATGGTCTGGCAGAGTAAGAATAATATCTAAAATATCCCTTCATTAATCCTGTAAAAGGATAAGTTAATACGGGCTTGAATACGCATGCCCGTATTTTTCCTTTTTTAAATGAATTATCTGTCTCCGCTGGTGCACTCAATAAATCGGTTGTAACATTCTCCGCAAAGCGACAGGGAGGATTGCTATGCAGATTTGTAGGATGGATTACAACGATGTCTCAGCCGATGGAAGAAGGCTGAAACTACACGTTTATGGCGTTGGGACGTTTCCCGTTTTTTCAGGAATAGAACCCGTAACCAATATTGCAGAGTGCGCCTTTATCAGGAATGCTGCGTTACCTGTGGGTACGTACTGGATCGTTGATGCACCGGAAGGCAGTATTGCTAATCGGGTTGAGCGGTTTGTAAAAGACTTCAAGAACGGGACCGATCATTCTGAATGGTTCGGCTTGTTTAATGCTTCGACCATGGCTGATAACGTATTTGTGAATGGGGTCGACAGAGGCTCGTTTCGACTTCATCCATTGAGGCCGAATGGTGAGGGAGAGTCGTGGGGATGCATAACGTTCTATAATATCCCTGATTTTCAACTGGTCAGACAATCTTTGCTTGCACGTAAGAAGATTCGTGTTCCTGGTGGTAAAGGGTTGATGGCATATGGACGTATTGATGTGACAGGAAGGGCTGATTATGCTTCATGCAAAGTTAAAAAATAATATCCTGATTGGTCTGGCATGCCTCATTGCTTCCTTCTTTATCGTCCTGTTTCCTCTGGGAGGCTTGCTCGATTACTTGTCTCAAGCAAGCAATGATTTTTTAAATCGTACCGGTCTTGGTTTTGCTGATGGTGAAGCAGACCCATCATTCCTGTGGGTGTTGGGTGGGATGATGGTCGTCGTTACCGCGCTACTGATGTTCGCCATTCGGAAGATATGCAATCTGAGGCAGGGATAAGACATTTCATGGGCATTTTCTATGACAATCCTTTTAAACGCCCTGAAGTGGTCAGCGCTCACGGTTGCCACTGTATGTATCCTCGGATGGTTGTTTGTATGGCTTGTGGCATCTGATTCTGATGAGACGACCGGTTATACGGAAAACGATTTTTTCCACTACCGGATACTGACAGACAAGGATATTAAGAACGCCCCAAAAGTAACGGACGACTATTATTTTGAGGCGCATTCGGGCGATGGTTACGAACCTTCAAAAAGTATCATTTTTAAAGGCGCTACCAGTGCTGCGTCGTTGCGCGCTTATCTCAAAACGTTAGGGTATGTGAAGGAAAAGCGTAGCCTGGAAGTGAAGGAGGTCTGGTCGAAACCCGAAGGGTTAAACGCAGATTTTTTCTATCTGTACTTCAATACGGCTACGGGTGATATTGAACTGACCAAAGTGATAGGTAACGGGCATGTCATCCCATGCCCGTAGTAAGAAAAAATCACTCGTGCTTTATCTGCTCTTTCACAGCCTTAACCAATACAGCATGGAGTTCGCCAACGGTTAAATCGCGTATCACAGGTTCGGGAATGCCTCGCAATCTGCGAATTAAACGGCAGATACCAAAGTAATCTATGCCCTCGGTGCTAAAAAGAAACTCGTTTTCAGCGAGGGAAAAAGTTTTCTCATAGCCATCTTCTTCAGTGACAAGCGTAACGCCAAACGCTGCCTCGCAGTCTTCAATCAGGGCATCGCCATCCATGCCGCATATATCAAGGTCGGCTTCGATTAGGGTGTTCTCATCAATGCGCTTGCGATGATGTCCAGAGGACTGACGTACTACTTCTATGACCTGAGAAAGAGTGGGATTCATTATGTTGGATTCCTTGGGGGAAGAAATGGCGCAGACATTTATGAAGAGACCGAATTAACGCCTGGGACTTATTATTGATGGTCCAAAGAAAATCAAAACAACCCATACAAACATCCCCATAATTTTTAACGGCCAGGGTTCGAATACATCAATACACACCATTGTGCCTATAACTAATAGCGGCCCTCCCATTAATTCCACTATCCCATCGAAAATATTTAACTTATGAGGCAATACACGATTCAGTAAAACGGCCATGAAATGTGCGCATCCTAAAGTAATGATTATAGCTATAGTGCATTCTTTCCAGTTATCAGTGACGCCCACGCATATGAGGCATAGCGCGATCACTAAAACACAAAGTAATGTATTCAGCATGGAAATAATAAACTTACTCATAACAGTTGTCGCGACGTTTAAAAATATAAAGAGCCTATGAATATCGTGCACCTAGTAGGATGACAAACGACATTCACTAATAATGCATTTAAGAGACTCTTGCGCTTTAACTATTATTTTAATCGGCTACAAAGCGGCTTCGTGCTCTTCCCACGCATTCCACCGCTAAATCGACTTTAACTAAACACCGGCACCCCCAACCCAATCTTCACCTCCCTCAACGTCGCCTGCGTCACCCCCTGCGCCCGCTCCGTCCCGCGCTTCAGCATCGCCATCAATTCCCCCTTGTCCTGCATATACATCGCCCTCCGCTCCCGCATCGGCGCAATCAGCTCCTGCAGGCACGCCTCCAGCTCGTTCTTACAAACCCGGTCACCCAGCCCGCCCGCCTGATAGTGCGCCTTCATCGCCGCCACTTTCTCCTTGTCCGGGTGAAACGCGTCGAGGTACGTAAACACCACGTTCCCCTCAATCTGCCCCGGGTCGCTCACCTTCAGGTGATTCGGGTCGGTGTACATCGCGCTGACCGCGCGGTGAATGGTCTCTTCGCTGGCCGAAAGGTGCAGCGTGTTGCCCAGCGATTTCGACATCTTGGCGCTGCCGTCGATGCCGGGCAGGCGGCTGGTGTCGCTCAGCATCGCCCTGCAGTGGCGCAGCACCGGAGCGGGCAGCAGGCTGTTCATCTTGTGCACAATCTCGTTGGTCTGCTCAATCATCGGCAGCTGGTCGTCGCCGACGGGCACGCACTCGGCCTTAAACGCGGTGATGTCCGCCGCCTGGCTGATGGGGTAGGCCATAAACCCGACCGGCAGCGAGCGGGCGAAGCCCTTCTGCGCAATCTCGTTTTTCACGGTCGGGTTACGCTCCACGCGGGCGACGGTAACGATGTTCATATACAGCATCGTCAGCTCGGCGAGGGCGGGCAGGGCGGATTGCAGGCAGATCGTGGTCAGGTTCGGGTCGATGCCGGCGGCGAGGTAGTCGGCCAGCACTTCGGGGATGTTGTCGCGAATTTTTTGCGGGTTGCTGCCGTTGTCGGTCAACCCCTGAAGGTCAGCAATCAGCACAAACTGGCTGTGCGTCTGCTGGAGCGCCACGCGCTGGCGCAGCGATCCGACGAAGTGGCCGAGGTGCAGCGGGCCGGTTGGGCGGTCGCCGGTGAGGATGGTGGGTGCGTTCATAAAGACTCCTTAATGTGCAGTTGCCGAAAGGGGTCTTAGAAATGTGAAAGCCGCCTTTCGGCGGCTATTTGAAAATGGGGAAAACTACTCCGTGCCGCCTTTAAGAAGGCAGCCACCAGCGGTTTACGGTGAGCACGGCGTGGTTTATGTTCATCTCTTTACCGTACCACGTCCGGCGCGAAAAACAAAAGGGCACGTCATGCTGCAATCCCTCAACCACCTGACCCTCGCGGTCAGCGACCTGCAAAAAAGCGTCACGTTCTGGCACGAGCTGCTGGGGCTAGCGCTGCACGCCCGCTGGAATACCGGGGCCTACCTCACCTGCGGCGATCTGTGGGTCTGCCTGTCGTACGACGAGGCGCGCCAGTATGTGCCGCCGCAGGAGAGCGACTACACCCACTACGCGTTTACCGTGGCGGAAGAGGATTTTGAACCCTTCTCGCACAGGCTGGAGCAGGCGGGCGTCACCGTCTGGAAGCAGAACAAAAGCGAGGGGGCGTCGTTCTACTTTCTCGACCCGGACGGGCACAAGCTGGAGCTGCACGTGGGCAGCCTCGCCGCGCGGCTGGCGGCGTGTCGCGAGAAGCCCTACGCGGGCATGGTGTTTACCTCAGACGAGGCTTGAGGCGCGCACCTTCAGCCTGCCCGCCAGCGTCACGTGCGTGGCGGCATCTTCCTGATTGCACAGGTACTCCACCGCCAGCCGTCCCAGCTCGCTGTAGGGCAGTTGAATACTGGTCAGCGGCGGGGTGAGCTGCTCGGAGATCTTCTGGTCGTCGTAGCCCGCCAGCAGCATGTCCTGCGGGATGCGCACGCCGTTCACCGCCAGCGCCTGATAGCAGCCAATCGCCAGCCAGTCGCTGGCGCAGAAGATGGCGTCCGGGCGCTCGGCCAGTTCCAGCAGGGAAGCCGTCGCGGTAAAGGACTCGCTGAACTGCCAGTTGGTCTGGCGCAGCAGGCTGTCGTCGCACGCGAGTCCGGCCTGCTGCAGCGCCGCCTGGTAGCCTGCCAGACGCTGGCGGGAGGCCTCCATCCAGCTCTCGCCGGTGATGTGGGCGATGCGCGTGGCCCCGCAGGCGATGAGATGTTTAGTCACCTGGAAAGCGTTGGCGTAGTCGTCCGGGATAAACGACGGCAACAGCGGCGAGCCGGGGTCGCGCTGGTTAAGCAGCACCAGCGGGATGCGGGTGCAGTCCTGGAATGCCGTCATGTCCACCAGCGTGGTGACCGGGGAGGCGAGAATAATCCCGATGCAGTTGCGCTTCTCCAGCTGGCGGATGATGTTCAGCGCCAGCTCGATGTCGTCGCCGTAGTCGTAGACGGTGAGGAGGGTCTCGTTGCGCCACGCGGCTTCCCGCGCCTGGCTGATGGCGTCGATAAACGGGTCGAAGCTCTGCATGGAGCTCACCAGCAGGGCGATCTCTTCCTGGTTGCGCGGGGCGTGAACGGCGGGGAGGCGGTCGTAGCCGAGCTCAGTGGCGATGCTAATCACCCGCTGGCGGGTGTCGTCGCTGAGCTTGATGTTGCGGGACTGGTTAAGCACCAGCGATACGGTCGCCTGCGACACCCCTGCCGCCCGCGCAATATCGTTCATCGTCACTTTCGTTTTTCGCTTCATCCGTCCTCTCCCTTTCGCGACTTCGCATCATACCCTAACCGCACGCTTTAGCGCCGTCGATCACGTTTCTCATTCATCGAAGCGTGAACTTTGTGAGGGGCATCGCTTTTCTAAACGCCGCGATTTGCGCATTTATCCTGCAACTAATATTTATTAGCTAAATATTATCAGTAAGAGGACGCGTAATGAAAGAGCAGTGGAGCAGGGAGCAGGCACAGGCGTGGTATGAGCAAAAAGGCTGGCTGTGCGGGTTTAACTATCTGCCGTCGACGGCGGTGAACTGGACCGATATCTGGCAGGCAGAGACTTTCGACGCCGGGACGATTGACCGCGAGCTTGGCTGGGCGGCGGAGGCGGGCTACAACACTCTGCGTATCAACCTGCCGTTTATCGTCTGGGAGCACGACCGCGACGGGCTGATGGCGCGCATCGACCGCTTTTTGACGATTGCTGACGGCCACGGGTTCAGCACCATGCTGACCCTGATGGACGACTGCGGCTTCTCCGGCGACGAGCCGTACCTCGGCCCGCAAAAGCCGCCGGTGCCGGGCAAACACAACAGCCAGGCGGCGGCGAGCCCGGGGCGTGACAAGGTGTGCGATCCGGACTGCTGGGCAGACATTGAGCGCTATATCCGCGACGTTGTCCGCCAGTTCCGCGAGGATAAGCGCGTGCTGCTGTGGGATCTGTACAACGAGCCGGGCAACCGCGGCATTTTCGCGACCGGCACGCAGGAGGTGCAGTACGACGCGAAGCTGGAGACCTGCGCCCACGCGCTGATGAAGCTGGCGTTCCAGTGGGTGCGTGAAGAAGATCCAACCCAGCCGCTCACCGTCTGCGCGTGGCGCCTGCCGCCGGAAGAGGAGGGCGAGACGTTCTTCCAGCATCCGCTGGACCAGACCGCGCTGGCGCTCTCGGACGTGGTGAGCTTCCACGCCTACACCCACACTGGCCGCATGACGGCGATTATTCAGCAGCTGCAACAGCTTGGTCGCCCGCTGTTCTGTACCGAATGGCTGGCGCGCCACGTGGGCAGCACCATCGAAGAGCAGCTTCCGCTGATGTACGCGGCGAAGGTCGCGCCATACCAGTGGGGGCTGGTGCGTGGCAAAACCCAGACGTGGCTGCCGTGGCCGGTGGTGATGAAAGAGTCCACGGACTACTGCCGTCTCTGGTTCCACGACGTGTTTGAGGAGAACGGCATTCCGTTCTCGCGCCGTGAAATCGCCCTGATGCAGCAGCTGCGCAAGATCGCCCCGCAGGCGCAGGACTAATAATATCGACCCGGCGGTCCACCGCCGGGCAACCAGGCAGGCATATAACAATGGCAATGACAATGAAAATCCCGTCTCGCGAGCTGTGGTCTTATTTTGGTTATGGTTTAGGTCAGTGTTTTAGCTTTGGTTTAGTGGGTTCGTTTATTAACTATTTTTACACCGACGTGCTGGGGATCTCGGCGCTGGCGGCGAGCACCATCTTCCTGATTGCCCGCGCGTGGGACGCGGTTCACGATCCGCTGTTTGCCAGCATCATGGACACCATTAACAGCCGGTTCGGCAAGTTTCGCCACTTTTTGCTGATCGCCCCGCTGCTGATCACCGGCGTCACGCTGCTGTCGTTCTATAAAATCGAAGCGGACATGACCACCAAAATCCTCTACGCCGGGGTGACCTACATCCTGTGGGGGACGCTGTACGCCATCTCCGATATCCCGTTCTGGTCGATGTCGTCGGTGATGACCAACGACTCCGGGCAGCGCACCCGCGCGGTGACGGCGGCGATGCTCGGGGTGAACGCCGGGATTGCCTGCGCCAACATCTTCTTCCCGAAGCTGGCGTCCTATTTCGCCCAGTACAGCAATGACAAAGGCTACTTTATGGCGGCGCTAGTGATGATGCTGGTGGGCCTGCCGCTGATGCTCAACGGCTTTATGCAGATCAAAGAGCGCGTGCCGCCGAGCCCGGAAAAGGTGACCATCCGCGACACCTTCCACAACCTGCGCCAGAACAAGCCGCTGTTTATCGTCCTGCTGTCGTTCTTTTTCTGCGTGTTCCACAACGTGGCGGGCGGGCTCTATATCTACTTCTTTATCAACAACATGGGCGACGGCAGCCTGCAGATGGCGATTGGCGTGATGGGGATTGTCGCGGCGGTGCTGTGCCTCGTCGCCCCGATGCTGACGCGCCGGATGCAGAAGCGGAAGCTGTTTATGATCCTCTGCGGGCTGGACGTGGCGGTGCGCGTGGTGATGTGGTTTGTGGGCTATCAACAGGTGACGATGCTGTTTATTCTGCTCGGCCTGAGCACGTTGTTCGTGATGATGACCAACATCCTCACCTCGTCGATGATTGCCGACACCATCGAGTACGCGGAGTACCACACTCACAAGCGCTGCGCGGCGATCACCTTCTCGGGGCAGACCTTTACCGGCAAGATGTCGGTGGCGGTGGGCGGCGGGTTAATCGGGGTGTTCCTGACGATGATCGGCTACGTGCCGCAGGCGCAAATTCAGAGTGAGAGTGTGCTGTCGGGGCTGTTCTTCGGGATTTGTCTGCTGCCGGCAATAGGGTCGCTGATCCGCATGGGCTTTATGTCGCGCTTTACCTTTACCGAGGAGAAGCACGCGGAGATTTGTCGGCTGCTGGCGGAGCGGAACGCGTCTGCGAAAGCGCCGGGTGGCGGCTGCGCCTTACCCGGCCTACAGAAAATTACAGCGACTTCACAAACGCCAGCAGATCTTCGTTAAGCTGGTCCTGGTGGGTCAGCGCGAAGCCGTGCGGCGCGTTGTCGTACACCTTCAGCGTGGCGTTTTTGATCATCTCCGCCGCCAGCTTGCCGGTGCTTTCAAACGGCACGATCTGGTCGTTGCTGCCGTGGATCACCAGCGTCGGCACGTCGATTTTCGCCATATCCGGGCGGAAGTCGGTTTCGCCGAAGGCGGTCACGCAGTCGATGGTGCCCTTCAGGGACGCCAGCAGGGCGATGTTCAGCGTCTGCGTCAGGGCACCGGCGGAAACGGTCTGCCCGGCGTTGGTGCCGTAGAACGGGGTGGCGAAGTCGCTGATGAACTGGGCGCGATCTTTACGCAGTCCGTCGCGAATGCCGTCGAACACGCTCTGATCCACACCCTGCGGGAAGGTGTCGGATTTACCAAAGATTGGCGTGACCGCGCCCAGCAGCGCCAGACCGGCCACGCGCGTGCTGCCGTAGTTGTTGATGTAGCGGGTCACGTCGCCGCCGCCCATGGAGAAGCCCACCAGCGTCACGTCCTGGAGGTCCAGGGTGGTGATCAGGTCGTTGATGTCGGACGCAAAGGTGTCATAGTCGTAACCGTTCCACGGCTGATCCGAGCGGCCAAACCCGCGGCGGTCAAAGGCGATTGCGCGGAAGCCGCGCTCGGCCAGGTAGTTCAGCTGGCTGTCCCACATGTCGCCGTCCAGCGGCCAGCCGTGGCTGAAGAGAACCGGTTTGCCCGCGCCGCCTTCTTTGTAGTAAATCTGCGTGCCGTCTTTTGCCTTAAACGTTGCCATAGTGTGTTCCTGTGCAGGTGATGGTTATGGTTATACCGGCGCGACCAGATAGCGAATGGCCGGTGATGTTGTGCCCTGATGAAAAGCCAGAACGCGGCTCTGCAGCAGGAGGTCATTCATGGTGTGGCGCTCCTGCTGGCGCAGATGCTCAATCCAGGAGCCCATCAGGAAGGTCTCGATAAACAGGCCGGGGCGCTCAATATCCTCGTACACCGCCCAGCTCATCGCCCCGGCGCGGCGTCGCACCCGGCGCAGCTCGTGTACCGCCTCCAGGAAGGCTTTTGCGTTGTGCGGGTCGATGATGTACTCGTGCGAGACCAGCACCGGGCCGCGCTCGTTCGGCAGGTCGATCTCCACGCCGTCCAGCGGCTGGCCGCTCAGGTCGAGGTTCAATTCCGGGTCTTTCTCCAGCTTCCAGCGGAACACGGTGGCGCTTGCCAGCACCATCCCCAGCGTGGCGACAACCAGCGCGGTCGGGGTGCCGAAGCGGGAAGCGATCTGCCCCCAGATAGCGCTGCCCGTGGTCATCGAGCCGAAGAACACCGTCAGGTAGACCGCCAGCGCCCGGGCCTTCACCCAGCGGGCGGCGCTGCGCTGCGCGCCGAGGTTGAGGGTCGACAGCACCGCAATCCACGCGAAGCCGGTGAAAAACTCAAACAGGTTGAGCAGCCAGAAGTGGCGTACGAACGCCAGCGCCAGCATGGTGAGAGCAAACGTCAGGCTGGCGGCCACCATCAGGCGGTCGGCGTTCAGCCGCTGGCGCAGGCGCGGCAGCAGGATGGCCCCGGCAATGGCCCCCAGGCCAATGCACGCCAGCATCACGCCGTAGCCTGCCGGGCCCAGGCCCAGCTCGCGGCGCGCCACCAGCGGCAGCAGTGCCCAGCCCGCGCTGCCGAAAACGAAGAAGGCCACGGTACGCACCAGCACGTTGCGCAGCACCGGGGCGGCGTGCACGTAGCGGATGCCGGTGCGCACCGCAGAGAAGAAGTGCTCCGGCGGCAGACGCTGAATGGACGGGGCCGGACGCCAGCGCCACAGTACCCACGCCACGCCCACCACGGACAGCGCGTTCAGGGCAAACACCATCCACGGCCCGGCGAGCGACAGCAGGAAACCACCCAGCGCGGGGCCAATCGCCCGGCTGATGTTCACCCCCAGCGAGTTCAGCGCCACGGCGGCGCCCAGCTCCGGCTTGCTCACCAGATCGGGCACCACGGCCTGGAACGGCGGCGAGCTCATCGCCGCCCCCACGCTCAGCAGAAACGTCGCCACCAGCAGCACGGTCGGGGTGACGTGTCCGGTGAAGGAGAGCGCCGTCAGCCCGGCGGCGGCGATGAACACCCACAGCTGGGAGAAGAGCAGGTATTTACGCCGGTCAACGATGTCCGCCATCACCCCGGACGGCAGGGCGAAGAGGAACATCGGCAGGCTGCTGGCCGCCTGCACCAGCGCGATATCCAGCGGGTCGGCGCTCAGGGTCAGCATGCTCCAGTTGATGCCGACGTCGCTCATCCATGAGCCGACGTTAGAGACCACCGTGGCGATCCACAGCATGCGGAACACCGGCTGGCTCAGCGGCTGCCAGGGTGAAACCGTCGGTGCGGGCGTCGTCTCGACGTGTGCGTCGCGAACGTCGTTAACCTGGGTCATGCGAACCTCTCCGTTGCCTTACGCTGCAGCCGCCACTGGCCCGGCCCGGTGAGGGCAATGGTGGTGAAGATAATCAGCAGCAGCCAGCCAAACTGCCCTTCAGCAATCGACCAGTTCGGGTGGACCACCAGCATCGCCACCAGCAGCACGGCGATAATCGGCAGGCACGCCAGGCGGGTGTAGACGCCCGCAATGATCAACAGCGGGCAGATCACCTCGGCGACAATCGCCGGGATCAGGCTCGCGTAAGGCCCGAAGCCGAACGGATCTTCAATGCGCGTCAGCTCTTCGCTGAAGTGCAGCACCTTCGGCAGGCCGTGCACGTAGAGCAGCAGCAGGCTGCCGGTCAGGCGCAGGAAGAACAGCCCCAGGTCGATCCGGGGCGGCATAGTGGTGTTTTTCATCAGAATGCAAAGCAGCTGCAGCCCAGCGCCCCCCAGAAAGCGTTATCGTCGGACACCGGCATCGCTGACGTGCGGGCGAAGTCATGCTGGTGGCTGTGAACCCCGCACGGCCCGCTGCAGTGGTGGACGGCGCTCATACCCACGCGTGCGGCCTGCGGCGGCGCGCTGCGGTAGTGGCCCGGCACCTTGACCACTGGGGACCACTCGGGCAGAACCGGGATGGCCGGCGGCGCGAGCGGGCCAAAGCTGCCCGCGGCGTAGACGATGTCGCCGTTGACCACCGTGAGAACGGACTCGATGCCCTTGATCTCCTCTTCCGGCACGCGGAAGTAGTCTTTGCTCAGCACCGCCAGGTCGGCGAGCTGGCCGACTTTAATCTGCCCCTTCTGGTTCTGCTCGCTGGAGAACCACGCGCTGCCCTGGGTCCAGAGCATCAGGGCGGTATCGCGATCCAGACGGGCACTGTGGTCGTACATCTGCATCCCGCCGACGGTGCGGCCGGAGACCAGCCAGTAGAGCGCGGTCCACGGGTTGTAGCTCGCCACGCGGGTGGCGTCCGTCCCTAAGCCCACCGGCACGCCGGTCTCGAGCATTTTCGCCACCGGAGGCGTGTGGCGGGTGGCTTCGATGCCGTAACGCTCGGCAAAGTACTCGCCCTGGAAGGCCATGCGGTGCTGGACGGCAATGCCGCCGCCGAGCGCTTTGATGCGGTCGATGTTGGCCTGGGTGACGGTTTCTGCATGGTCGAAGAACCAGTGCAGGCCGTTGAACGGAATGTCGCGGTTCACCTTCTCGAAGACGTCAAGCATGCGGCTGATGGATTCGTTATAGGTGGCGTGCAGGCGGAACGGCCAGCGGTGCTCCACCAGATGGCGTACCACGCGCTCCAGCTCGTCCTCCATGCCCGGCGCGAGATCCGGGCGCGGCTCGAGGAAATCTTCAAAATCGGCGGCGGAGAAGACCAGCATCTCGCCCGCGCCGTTGTGGCGGAAGAAGTCGCTGCCCTGGCCCGGCGTGAGCATGTCGGTCCATTTTTCAAAGTCTTCCAGCTCGTGGCCCGGACGCTGGGTAAAGAGGTTGTAGGCGATGCGGATGGTCATCTGCTTTTTCGCGTGCAGCTCGGCAATCACCTCGTAATCTTCCGGGTAGTTCTGGAAGCCGCCGCCCGCGTCGATGGCGCTGGTCAGCCCCAGACGGTTGAGCTCGCGCATGAACTGGCGGGTGGAGTTAACCTGCTGCTCCAGCGGCAGCTTCGGCCCTTTGGCCAGCGTGGCGTAGAGGATCATGGCGTTCGGACGGGCGATCAGCATCCCGGTCGGGTTGCCGTTGGCGTCGCGCTGGATCTCCCCGCCCGGCGGGTTTGGCGTATCCTTGGTGTAGCCGACCACCTTCAGCGCGGCGCGGTTGAGCAGGGCGCGGTCGTACAGGTGAAGGATGAAGACCGGGGTGTCCGGCGCGGCGTCGTTAATTTCGTCCAGGGTTGGCATGCGGCGCTCGGCAAACTGGAACTCGGTCCAGCCGCCGACCACGCGCACCCACTGCGGCGACGGCGTGCGCAGCGCCTGCTCTTTCAGCATCCGCAGGGCGTCGGCCAGGGACGGCACGCCTTCCCAGCGCAGCTCGAGGTTGTAGTTCAGCCCGCCGCGGATCAGGTGCAGGTGGGAGTCGTTCAGGCCGGGGATGGCGGTGTGGCCTTTCAAATCCACTACTTTGGTGCCCTCGCCGTGGTGCTGCATCACCTCGGCGACGGTACCCACTTCCAGAAATTTTCCGTCGCGCACGGCAACGGCTTCCGCGACAGGATTCTCGCGATCGACGGTGTGAAACTGGCCGTTAACCAGAATGAGATCGGCTTTACCTGGGGTAACCATAAACTGCTCCTGACTGAGAGGGGAATGGTCAGGATTATGGGAACCGGTTTCGGCAAAGATCCAGTTATACAATAGGATAGGTATACCAAAGTATAACTATACCTAAGGTTAACTATACGAAGAGATAATTACGCGCGGAGAAGGAAAACCGCAGGATGAGGGTGACTTTATCGTCGCGGCGCTCGCGGCGATTTCTACCCTTAACCACTGGAAAATGCTATGACCTCTTCAAAGCTCGAAGTGTTAACCCCTGCGAACTGTCAGATCATCTTTATCGATCATCAGCCACAGATGGCGTTTGGCGTGCAGTCGATTGACCGCCAGGTGCTGAAAAACAACACCGTGGCGCTGGCGAAAGCGGCTAAGGTGTTCAACATCCCGACCATCATCACCACCGTAGAGACCGAAAGCTTCTCCGGTAACACCTATCCTGAGCTGCTGGACGTGTTCCCGGGTCAGGACATTCTGGAGCGTACCTCCATGAACTCCTGGGACGACCAGAAGGTGCGCGACGCGCTGAAGGCCAACGGCAAGAAGAAGGTCGTGGTTGCCGGTCTGTGGACCGAAGTGTGCAATAACAGCTTTGCCCTGTGCGCCATGCTGGAAGGCGACTACGAAATTTATATGGTGGCGGACGCGTCCGGCGGCACCTCCAAAGAAGCCCACGACTACGCGATGCAGCGCATGATCCAGGCGGGCGTGATCCCGGTGACCTGGCAGCAGGTGATGCTGGAGTGGCAGCGCGACTGGGCGCGTAAAGAGACCTACACCGCGGTGATGGACATCGTGCGCGAGCATTCCGGCGCGTACGGCATGGGCGTGGATTACGCCTACACCATGGTGCATAAAGCGCCGTCTCGCCAGAAGAGCGAGCACCGCACCTTAGCGCCGGTCCCGGCTCGCTAAGTCCCGTCGGCGGGCTGGTCCCTCATCCGGCTCGCCGCTGCCTCTTTCTCTGGAGTTCACGATGAGTACTGGGCTGATATCCCTTGCGGCAGGCGTGTTGATTGGCCTGATGTATGCCGTGCTGAAGGTGCGCTCCCCCGCGCCGCCCGCGCTGGCGCTGATTGGTCTGCTGGGGATGCTGGCGGGTGAACAGGCGACGCGCCATCTCTTATCCCGCGACGGCGTCCCACCTCCTCAGGTGACCGTTCCGCAGGCGGCATCGCAGACGGGAGCGTCATCATGAAAGCATGGATAATTTCGCTGGTGTGCGGCGTGGTTGCTGGGGTAATTTACGCTCTGCTCGACGTCCATTCCCCGGCGCCGCCGGTTGTCGCCCTGCTTGGCCTGTTCGGCATGCTGGTGGGCGAACAGCTCATCCCGGTGGGACGACGTTTACTGAGTCGCGAACCGCTTACCCTCGCCTGGTTTCGTCACGAATGCGTACCGAAAATCAGCGGCACGGCGCCCCCTGCGCCCGCGAAGGACCCTCGCGACGTTAAATGACTGGTTAGAGGAAAAACAGCATGACGCTGCCGTGGCGCATTGCCATCATTGATGACGAACGTTCCGTCCGCAGCGGGTTGAGTAATCTCCTGGAGTCGGAAGGCTATTCAACCGACACGTTTGATTCGGCAGAGGTATTTCTGAGCCATCCGCTTGCCCTGTCCGGCGCGGCGCTGGTGATCACCGATATCAAGCTCCGGGGCATGAGCGGCCTTGAGCTGTTTGACAAGCTGCGGCTGCTGGCCGTGCCGCCTCCGCCCGTGCTCTTTATCTCCGGTCATGCTGATGAAAATATGCAGCGGTATGCTCTCGGTCTGGGCGCCGCTGCTTTTTTGCGTAAGCCGATTAACATCGATATTCTGCTGGATCATATTCAGCGGGAGCTGGCCCGCCGACAATAAGGATCGCGGATGAACGAACACGAGCAGCCTGCATTCTGGCCCGCCCAGGGAAATCTTCACCAGGGGCGGGTTTTTGTCCTTAAAGAGGATGTGATTTTTACCGTGCTGGCGCAGGAGGGCGGAATCGCCTGGATGCACGCGCGACATCCTCATTCCGGCGGCTCGTTCATTATCGCCACCGCGGTCAGCGACGAAGAGGAAGAGCGGGCCACCCGGCTGCTGAAAAACGAGTTTGCGCTGCGTGACGCGCTGCAGGATAGCTGGGCCATTCGCGCCGTCGCGTCCACCCAGTACCGGGGACGCTTCGCGCTGGTGTACGCCCCGTTTTCGTTTGAGCTGCTGGCGCGGCGCGCGGGCAGGGCGATCTCGGGGATCGCGCGCTTTATCGAGCTGGCGATCCAGATCTGCGTTCCTCTGCGCCAGATGCATCTGCAAAACCTGATCCACGGCGATATCAAGCCCGGCAATATTTTTGTTCATCACGATGCCACCTGCCGTCTGGGCAGCTTTGGCCTTTCATGCAGCCTCTCCGGCGCCTTCGCGCAGACCCGACTTGCCGTTTCAGGCGGCACGCCGGCGTATATGTCCCCGGAGCACACCTCCCGCACCCAGCGCCCCGTCGATGGCCGCAGCGATCTCTACAGCCTCGGCGTGGTGCTGTATGAACTCCTGACCGGACGCCTGCCGTTTGAACTGGGGGAGGACGATCGGACCAACTGGGCGCATTACCATATTGCCTCGGCGCCGCTGGCCCCGGATGCGATACGCCCGGACGTGCCGGGAATGCTGTCGACCATCATCCTGAAGCTGCTGGAAAAGCACCCGGATAACCGCTACCAGACGGTTGATGGGCTGATTGCCGACCTCCGCCGCTGCCAGGCGACGTTGACCGGCGAGGGCGAGATCGTTGCCTTTACCCCCGGCCAGCAGGACCGCACCCCGGCTATTCTTCTGGCGGACTCGCTGTTCGCGACGCATCCGCAGGCGAATGACGTCATTGCCGCGTTTGAGCGGGTGGGGCAGAACCGCGTGCCGGAGCTGGTGACCATCGGCGGGCCGTCGGGGATCGGTAAATCCTCCATCATTGCGACGGCGTTAAAAACGCTCCAGCAGCGTACGGTTCTGCTGGCGGTGGGCAAAGTGGATCAGTTTTCACCGTCATTGCCCTACGGCGTATTAAGCTCCGCATTCCGCCCCCTGACCCTGCACCTGCTGGGCCTGCCGGCAGACGAGGTGGCGAAGTGGAAAATCCGTCTTTCTCGCGCCCTGGAAGGACACGAGGCGCTGGCCGTCAGCCTCGTGCCCGAACTGGGCCTGCTGCTTGAGCGCAAGCCGCGCTTCCCGGCGGATACGTTTTCCATTGATGCCCGGGCGCGCTTCAGCCATATGGTGCTGGCGCTGGTGAAAACCTTTGCCTCGCAGGGCTGCCCGCTGGTGCTGGTGCTCGACGATCTCCAGTGGAGCGACGCCGCCAGCCTGCATACGCTCAACTACCTGCTGGTGAACTGCGGCGCGATCCCGCTGCTGGTGGTTGTGGCTCACCGCGATATCGGTTCGCTGTCCGAACCCACGCTGCAACAGCAGCTGGCGAGCCTGCCGGAGGCGGCACAGCACGCGAGCGAAATTGTCCCGCAGGCGCTCTCTGTCAAAGCCGTGTCCCGCTGGCTGGGGACGGTATTTCGCACCCGCAGCACGGCGACGACCGACCTCGCCACGCTGATCCATGAAAAGACCGGGGGCAACCCGCTCTTTGTACACGAATTTTTCCGCCGCATCGTCGATGACGGGCTGGTGGTGCACAACAAATATCAGGACAAGTGGCACTACGATCTGCAGGCGATCCGCGCCCGGCATTACACCGAAAACGTCGTCACCCTGGTGCTGGAGAAGCTGGAAGAGCTTCCCGACGAGACGCGTCACCTGCTGGGCAGCCTTGCCTGCCTCGGCGGCACGGGCGAAATGGAGATGATCTGCCGCGTGGTCGGTATATCGATGGCGGAAATGCGCTACGCGCTGCATCCGGCGGTCATGGCGCAGCTGATCGTGCTGACGGAGAAAGCGTACTCCTTCACCCACGACCGGGTGCAGGAGGCCGCCTTTGCGCTGCTGGATCGGCATGAGAAAAGCCATCTTCATCTGACCACCGCCAGCCTGCTGGCCGACGCTGCGCGGCAGGCGGCGGGGAACGAGCTGCTGTTCCGTGCCGTACATCACGTCACGGCCGCGCTGGACAGCATCCAGCCCGCCCCGCAGCGCCAGATGTTCCGCGAGCTGAGCCTGCTGGCCGCGCGACGCGCGAAGCGTTCGGGGGATTACCTTTCGGCGCTGAGCTATATCCAGACTGCCCGAGCGCTGGGCAACGCCGGGACGGTGTCGGACTTTATGCTCGATATCGAAGAGGCGGGCTGCGAGTTTGCGCTGGGGCACCTGGAGCGCACCCGCGAGCTGTGTGACGCCATTCTCGGCTGCCCCGGCGGGCTGACCGAAAAGGCGCTGGCGGCCAATCTGCTGGTGGAAGTGTACATTCGCCAGTCGGATAGCCGTCTGGCGCTGGAGGCGGCGCTCTGCTGGCTGGGGGTATTCGGTATTCAGATCGGCCGCTATCCGGAAGATGCCGACTGCGACAAGGCCTGGGAACACTTCTGTAACCGCGCGGGCGACGTGCCGCAAAGCCTGTTTGCCCCGCTCTCGCGGATGGAGAACCCGGAAACCGAAGCGGTGATGAACCTGCTCTACAGCGCCAGCATTTGCGCCAGCTTCATCTGTCCGCGCCTGCACTTTTTGCTGCTTTGCCGCATGATGCACCTGACGCTCGACCACGGTATTACCGGCGCCTCCACCACGGCGATGGCCTGGTTTGGCGTGCTGATGGGCCACCGCTACGCCGAGTATCGCCTCGGCTTCCAGTACGGCACCCTGGCCCGCGAACTGGTGAATCGCCACGGCTACGACGCGTTCGAAGCCAAAACCCTGCTGCCGCTCGACCAGCTCAGCGTCTGGACCCAGCCTTTATCGTTTACCATCGAGTGCGCGAAGGCCTGCTTTACCTCGGCGGTGACCCACGGGGATATGACGATGGCCTGCTTTGCGGCCTGCCACCAGGTGATTAACTTCCTCTCCCGGGGCGATCACCTGGACGGGGTGCTGACCAGCATCGATCGCGGCCTGGCG
The DNA here is from genome assembly GCF_041365315.1 of Enterobacter cloacae complex sp. 2015409. Taxonomy (NCBI): domain Bacteria; kingdom Pseudomonadati; phylum Pseudomonadota; class Gammaproteobacteria; order Enterobacterales; family Enterobacteriaceae; genus Enterobacter; species Enterobacter cloacae complex sp. 2015409. The sequence goes on from NZ_JBFTVM010000002.1 coordinate 192,701, forward strand.
TTTGTGCGTAAAACCCACTTCCAGGACGTGGAGACCATTTTGATGGTCCAGCGCGGCTACGTTGAGTTCCTGCGCACGCCGGTTATCGGCACCTGGACCGCGTCGCAGGTGCTGCCGGAGGCGCTGCTGCCCGCGTCGCCGGAGCAGGCGCCGGAGCAGACCTCCACCATGCTGTTCTGGTACTGGCTCTACCGCGGCATGGCCCACTTTACCTGCGGCGAGTATGCCGACGCGCAGGCGGATCTCGAGATGGCGGGGTGGTACGCGTGGTCTGCGCCGGGGCACATCCATCTGCTGGATTACCATCTTTACAGCGCCCTGGCGCTTTCCCGTCAGCTGACGCCGGAGACCTTCTCGGCGAACCACCGTCGTAGCATTCACGCCCACTACGACAAAATCGCTCTCTGGGCGCGCATTAATCCCGGCACGTTCGCGGATAAAGAGGCGCTGATCTACGCCGAAATCGTGCGGCTGGACGGGATGAACAGCATTGCGCTCGAGCAGTATGAGAAGGCGGTCCGGCTCTCCCGCGAGGGCGGATTTAATCCGATTAATGCCCTGGCCCACGAGCTGGCGGGTCGCTTTGCGCTGGCCTGCGGCTACCCGACCGCCTCGGACGCACACTTCCGCGGCGCAATTGCCGCCTGGGGCCGGGCGGGCGCGCAGGCCAAGGTGCGCCAGCTGGAGCAGGATTTCCCGCATCTGCTGGCCTCCGGGCAGGCGAGCGCCTATGACACGGTGGCATTCGCCCAGAACGAGACCATCCGCGATCTGCAGAGCGTCATCAAAGCCTCCCGCGCGCTGTCGGAAGAGATCAATCTTGAGCGCTTAATCGAAAACCTGATGACGATCCTCCTCGAACGCGCCGGGGCGCAGCGCGGCCTGCTGCTTCGCGTGAGCGATAGCCTGATCCCGGAGATCGAGGCCAGCGCCTGGACCAGCACCGAAGGCGTGCGGGTGCGGATCCTGAAAGACGTGCCGACGGCGACCGACATGCCCCTGTCGGTGCTGGCGGCGGTGATCCGTACCGGGCAGGAGATTCGCACCGGTAAGCCGGAGGAGTTTCACCCCTTCAGTCAGGATCCCTATCTGGTGACCTCGGGGGCGGCCGTCATGTGCGTCCCGATGTTCAAACAGGCGCGGCTGGTAGGCGTGCTCTACCTGGAAAACCGCCTGATGCCGGAGGTTTTCACCGCCGAGCATTCTCGCGTGGTGAGCCTGCTGGGGGCGCAGGCTGCGGTGTCCCTGGAGACGGCGCGGCTGTACGCCGAGCTGCTGGGGGAGAACATCCAGCGCCGTCGGGTGGAAAAAGAGCTGCGCGCCAGCCAGACCTCGCTGATGCTGGGCGAGCAGATCAGCCACACCGGCAGTTGGCGCTGGGAGCTGGAGCAGGATCTGATGTTTGTCTCGGAGGAGTACGCCCGCATCCTCGGCCTGCCCGAGCAGCAAAAGATGATCTCCATGGCGGAGTTTTTGACCTTCGTTCATGAAGACGATTACGCCCGCATCAGCGCCATCGTCACGCAGAGCGTGCGCGAAGGGCTCTCCATGCGCGCGGAGTTTCGGGTCAAGCGTACCGACGGTTCAACGCGCTATATCCTCGGGATTGGCGATCCGGTGGGCGTGGGCAGCGAGGTGAACGAGTATTACGGCATCATCACCGATATCACCAGCCAGCGCGCCGCGGAGGATGCCATGCGGGTGGCGCAGGCGGATCTGGCGAGGGTGTCCCGCGCCACCACCGTCGGGCAGCTGACCTCCTCCATCGCCCACGAGATCAACCAGCCGCTGATGTCGATCGTCTCTAACGCCGGAGCGAGCCTGCGCTGGCTCAGCCGGGAGCCGGCCCGGCTGGATAAAGTGCGGGAAGGGCTGGAAGAGATCGCCGCGGAAGGCGCGCGGGCGGGGGAGATCATTCGCAGCATCCAGTCCCTGACCCGCAAGCAGGATCCCACCTTCTCGCGCATCGATCTGCACTATCTGATCCACCATATCATCGCGCTCTCACGCAGCGAGCTGGAGCAGCGACACATTAGCGTTGATTACCTGTTGAAGGCGCAGGACAGCTTTATCACCGGCGATAGCGTGCAGATCCAGCAGGTGCTGCTTAACCTGGTGATGAACGCCGTTGAGGCGATGGCCGAGGTGAAGGATCGGGCCTGCACCATCACCCTCAGCACCAGCAACGCGGACGGGAAAGCGATCGTTGAGATCGCCGATACCGGGAGCGGCATTGAGCCCGAGCGGCTGGAGCAGATCTTTGACTCGTTCTACTCCACCAAAGCGCAGGGGATGGGGATGGGGCTGACCATCAGCGCCAGCATCATTGAGCGCCACTGCGGGAAGCTGAGCGCGCGCCGCCGGGAGCCGTACGGCACGGTGTTTGCCTTTGCGCTGCCGCTGGCGGTACAGGAAGGGTAAAGGTTACTCCGCGGGCTGGCTTTTGGTCAGGCGCTCAACGGCCCTGACCAGCTCTGCCACGGAGCGCACCTGCATTTTCTCCATTACGCGGCGGCGATGCACTTTCACCATGATCTCGCTGACGCCCAGCTCGGCGGCAATTTGCTTGTTCAGCATGCCGCTTATCGCCAGCGTGAGCACCTCGTGTTCGCGCGGCGTGAGGGAGAGATGGCGCTGCTTCAGGGCGTAGTGCTCTTTATTGCGCTCGGCGTTGTTTTCCGCCAGCTGCAGCGCGGACTCAATGGCGTCGATAAGCGCGGTGGATTCGACAGGCTTGGTGAGAAATTCGTAAGCGCCGCCTTTAATGGCGCGCACCGACATCGGGATGGTGCCGTGGCCGGTGAGAAAAATAATCGGGATCTCGCGCCCGCTGTCCTTGAGGGCATCTGCTACATCAAAACCGGAGATGGTGGGCATCTGCATATCGAGGACCACGCACGAAGGGAGCTCTTCAAAGCGGTGCTGAAGAAACGCTTCTGCCGATGAAAAGCCGATGGCGTTTAAGTCTGCGGATTCCAGCAGCCCAATTACGGACTGTCTGACTGCGTCATCGTCATCAACCACATACACAATGTGTTCCATTCACCGCCCCGGTGCTGATTTACATGTCGAGGATGCAAACAGCCCCCAGGAGTGACGTAAGGGACTGTTTATGCTGACTTTCATCTTAACACATTAAATATAATTATCATTTAACAATATGATAATCATATGAAGTATAGCGATCCGGGCGGGGGCGGTGAAGGAACGAAACGCTTGCAACATGGGCAATGTGCATGAGCTCCCTCGTGATTTGCCGGTGAGGACTTTGATCGGTAAAACAGGCTACACTCTGGTTTTGAGCGCTAAATGCTGAGGACATAACAATGCACTACACACTGAAAGAAAGCGACAAGGAAAAGGCGGAAGGGTCAAACGGCGCGGGCGCTCTGCAGCAAAAACTGCTGGAGTCTCGTTCGATTGTGATTTCCGGTGAGATCAACCAGGAGCTGGCGCAGAAAGTGATCACCCAGATGATCCTGCTGCAAAGCGTCAGCAACGATCCGATCAAGCTGTACATCAACAGCCAGGGCGGTCACGTGGAAGCGGGCGACACCATCCACGACTTCATCAAATTCATCCGCCCGGAAGTCCACGTCATCGGCACCGGCTGGGTGGCGAGCGCCGGGATCACCATCTTCCTGGCCGCGAAAAAAGAGCACCGCTACTCGCTGCCAAATACCCGCTTTATGATCCACCAGCCGCTGGGCGGCGTGCGCGGTCAGGCGACGGATATTGAGATCGAAGCGCGCGAGATCATCCGCATGCTGGATCGCGTGAACAAGCTGATCGCCGACGCCACCGGCCAGCCGCTGGAAAAAGTGAAAAAAGACACCGACCGCAACTTCTGGATGTCGCCGGCGGAAGCGCTGGACTACGGTATCGTGGGTAAACTGATTACCCACTATGACGAACTGAAGCTGGATTAAGTTTTCGCGGCGTGTTTGTGTCGGGTGGCGGCTTCGCCTTACCCGACCTACACGTGCGGGTTTGACCCATGACAAGTTCCCCCTCTGCCTTCTTGCCTATAATCGCGCCTGTTTCCCCTCTTACTGGTGCTACCCATGGCGTATCAACTGAACCTGAACTGGCCGGAATTTCTTGAGAAATACTGGCAAAAACAACCCGTCGTGCTGAAAAATGCCTTCCCGAACTTTGTCGACCCGATTACCCCGGACGAGCTGGCGGGGCTGGCGATGGAGCCGGAGGTCGATAGCCGTCTGGTGAGCCATTTCAACGGCAAATGGCAGGCCAGCAATGGCCCATTCGAGCACTTTGACGATCTGGGCGAAACCGGCTGGTCGCTGCTGGCGCAGGCGGTGAACCACTGGCATATGCCCGCCGCGGAGCTGGTGCGTCCGTTCCGCGTTCTGCCGGACTGGCGTCTGGACGATCTGATGATCTCCTTCTCCGTTCCGGGCGGCGGCGTGGGTCCGCATATCGATCAGTACGACGTGTTTATCATTCAGGGGATGGGCAGCCGCCGCTGGCGCGTGGGTGACAAGCTGCCGATGCGTCAGTTCTGCCCACATCCGGCGCTGCTGCATGTGGATCCGTTCGAGCCGATCATCGACGAAGACCTGGCCCCGGGCGATATCCTCTACATTCCGCCTGGATTCCCGCACGACGGTTTTACCCATGAAACGGCGCTCAACTACTCCGTCGGCTTCCGCGGGCCGAACGGTCGCGATCTGATCAGCAGCTTCGCCGATTATGCGCTGGAAAACGATCTGGGCGGCGAGCACTACAGCGATCCGGATCTGACCTGCCGCGAACACCCGGGCCGCGTGGAGCAGTACGAGCTCGATCGCATTCGTCAGATGATGATCGACATGATTAGCAAGCCGGATGATTTCACAAAATGGTTCGGCAGCTTTGTCTCCACGCCGCGCCACGAGCTGGATATCGCCGCCGCCGAGCCGCCGTACGCGCCGGAAGAGGTGCTGGACGCGCTGCAGGGCGGCGAAACGCTGTCTCGCCTGAGCGGCCTGCGCGTGCTGAACATCAACGGCAGCTTCTTCATAAACAGCGAACAGCTGGAGACGGTAGACGCGAAGGCGGCGGATGCGCTGTGCCGCTACACCGAGTTGGGCCAGGCCGAGCTGGGTGATGCGCTGAAAAACCCGGCGTTTGTCGAGGAGCTCACCGGGCTGATTAACCAGGGATACTGGTACTTCGACGAGTAGTGCGGCACGGTTTTCTCCCTCTCCCTGTGGGAGAGGGTCGGGGTGAGGGCATCAGGCCGCACTAGCCCTCCTCCATCGCAATCACAATCGCTTCACCCAGCTTCTTCAGCGCCTCGCGATTTTTGTCCGTCGGCGGCAGCGCCACGTTGATCCGCAGGCAGTTGCGGTACTTCCCGGAGGCGGAAAACAGCGACCCCGCCGCGGCCTGGATCTTCAGCCGACATAGCTGCTTGCTGACGCATACCATGTCGACCTTCTCCGGCAGCTCAATCCACAGCAGGAAGCTCCCCTGCGGGCGCGTGACGCAAATCTCTGCCGGGAAATACTGCCGCACCCAGCAGGTGTAGGTTTCCATATTCTGCTGATAAATCTGGCGCATACGGCGCACGTGGCGATGGTAATGACCGTCGCGAATAAACGCCGCCACCGCCATCTGCGTGCCCGGCACGTTAAACCCGCCGGCGGCGTATTTCATGTGCATCACCCGGTCGTAGTAGCGTCCCGGCACAATCCAGCCGACGCGCAGGCCCGGCGCCACGGTTTTGGTAAACGAGCTGCAGAGGATCACGCGGCCGTCGATATCCATCGAATGAATGGTGCACGGGCGCGGATACTCCGCCGCCAGCTCGCCGTAAATGTCATCCTCGACAATCACGATATCGTGCCGCTGGGCGAGGGCCAGCACCTGCTTTTTCCGCGCCTCCGGCATGATAAACCCGAGTGGGTTATTGCAGTTGGGCACCAGGATCACCGCCTTGATTGGCCACTGCTCCATTGCCAGCTCTAGCGCTTCGATGCTGATACCGGTCTCGGGATCGGTAGGAATTTCAATCGCCTTGATGTCAAACCCGCGCAGCATCTGCATGGTGCCGTGAAACGACGGCGATTCCACCGCCACGATATCCCCCGGTTTACACACCGAGAGCAGGGCGATAGACAGCGCGCCGTGGCAGCCGTTGGTAATGACAATGTCGCTTGCCGAGACGGTGGAGCCGCCGTCGAGCATCAGGCGGGCGATCTGCTCACGCAGCTCCAGGCGCCCGTCGAGCACGTCATAGCTCAGCATCTCGCCGGGATTATGCTGCGCGATGCGGCTCATCTCGCGCCACAGGGGCTTCAGGCTCGGCTGGTTAATGTCCGGCGAACCGCCGCCAAAGGAGATCATCTCTTTGTCGGCGCGGGCGTCCAGCAGCATCATCACCTCATCCCACTGGGTAACGTCCACGGGGCGCTGCACCGGGCGCGTCATCGCCGGGACGGGCGGCTGGGCTTTGCGCGGTGAGACAAAATATCCGGAGCGCGGCTGGGGCGTGATCAGCTGGAGGTTTTCGAGGATCTGGTAGGCCTGCTGTATGGTGCTGATGCTCACGCCGTGCTCCTGACTCAGCGTGCGCACCGACGGCAGACGTTCGCCGCTGCGATACAGCCCTTGCTCAATGCGTTCAGCCAGAAGATTGGCCAGATGTTGGTAGCGTGTCATGCTGTATCCTTTGTTTTTACCATACAGATTATAAAACCAGTACAGATTGCTGCGAAAATTGCCATGCAGATACTGTTTTAGCGGATCTGTATGTTAAACAAAAGGTGTTTTTGCATCTGTATTGCACGGGTGTATTTCCGGGATGATAACCCCACTGACACAGTGAGGAGAGCATCATGGAATTCTACGAGAATCGTTCAAAACGTCCGTTTATTGTGTTCGTCTGGATCGGGAAAACGATCTGCAACTGGTATCGCATCAACCGTACCCGCCGCATATTGAGCCAGATGAGCGACGAGCAGCTCAAGGACGTTGGGTTGTCCCGCAATGATATTTAAACCGTAGGCCGGGTAAGGCGAAGCCGCCACCCGGCGATGTTCAGCGCAACAGCGCAAACGTCTGCCGCTTCGGCCTTTCCAGCAGCTCTACCGCCTCTTCGTACGACCGCACGTTGTTATAGCCCATCACCAGCCCGTAGCGCTTCCCGGAACCGCGATACCACTCCGAAAGCGCATTGACCTGCAGCTGCTGTTCCTGCCAGCAGCGCGCCACTTCCCGGTCACGGCTTCCTTTGGTCAGGAACGCCACGATATGCATCCCGCCGTCGTTTTGCTCGGTGAAAAACAGATCGCCATACACCTCCTGCAGGGCGGCAATCATCCAGTCGCGGCGGGTCTGATACAGCGCGCGCATCTTTTTCAGATGACGGAAAAAATGCCCTTCGTTGAGAAACGTGGTGAGGATCTTTTGCGTCAGCACCGGCTGGCCGCTGGTGGTGATGTCCGCGCAGTCGGTAAAGGCCCCGACGGTGCTGGCGGGCATCACCACGTAGCCCATGCGCAGCGACGGCATGATGGTTTTGCTGAAGGTGCCCATAAAAATCACCCGGTCGTGATGGTCGAGGCTTTTCAGCGACGGCAGCACCTTGCGGGTGTAGTGAAACTCCCCGTCGTAATCGTCTTCGATAATCCACGCCTCGTTCTGGCTGGCCCAGTCGAGCAGCTGCTGCTTACGCGGCAGGGAGAGCGTGACCGCTAGTGGGCTCTGGTGCGACGGGGTGACGATGGCAAATCGGGCGTCGCGATGGTGGCGCAGCAGGTAGTCCGTGTCGATGCCGCAGCGATCGACCGGCACCGTGTGCAGGCGCGGCACGATCCGCTTGAGCAGCTGCTGGCCCATAAAATAGCCCGGATCTTCAAACACCACCTTGTCGCTGCGGCTGGCAAGGGTATCGAGGATCAGCCGCAGGCTGCCGCTGTAGCCGCTGGTGATCAGCACCTGCTCGGCGGTGCAGGAGAGCCCGCGCGAGATGTTGAGGTAGCTGGCGATGGCCTGGCGCAGCGGATACCAGCCCAGAACGGGCGGGTTGAGCATCTCCTCCTGTCGCATAGCCCGCGTCGCCTGGCCCCCCAGCAGCAGCCATTTTTTATACGGAAAACTGTCGAGGGCAGGGATGCCGGGGCGCAGAAACCCGGCCCGCTCGCGCTGGCTGATGAGCGAGGCCGGAAGCGCCCCGGTGGGCTGCTCCGCAGGGGCAGTCTTATCCGGCAGCAGTAAGTCCGGGTTAACCCGCGTGCCGCGCGCGCCCTGGCTCACCAGATACCCTTCACCCGTCAGAATGGCGTACGCCGTTTCGACGGTTTTACGCGCCACCTTCAGCTCTTCCGCCAGCACGCGGATAGCAGGCACCCTGTCGCCCGGCTTCAGCACGCCGCGCGTGATGTTGTCGCGATAGCGGGAATAAATCTCGTGATAGCCCGGCTTCATGTCCTACCTCATTTCACGCTTTTTGTATCTTTTTACTATGTCATGAACGGCGTAGATTTGCCCCATCGCATGACACATGCCGCACAAAAAGAGGAAAGACAATGAGCACTCGCGTTAACCACCATAAAGTTACACCTGCCCTCGCCAACGCGCTGTCTGCCCTGAGCATGGAGGTGGCAAAAACCTCCATCGACCCGGCGCTGAAGCACCTGATCGACATTCGTGTGTCGCAACTGAACGGCTGCACCTTCTGCCTGGATATGCACTCGAAAGAGGCCAAAATCGCCGGCGAGCGCGAGCTGCGCCTGTACCATCTGGCGGCCTGGCGCGAGTCCCCGCTGTTCAGCGCCCGCGAGAAAGCGGCGCTGGCCTTCACCGAAGCGCTGACCCAGATTGGCGTTCACGGTGTCAGCGATGCGCTCTACCGCAGCGTGGCGGAGCACTTCTCGGACGTGGAGATTTCAGAGCTGAACTTCGCCATCGTGGCGATCAACGCCTGGAACCGTCTGGGGATCACCTCCCGCATGGAACCCGGCGCGCTGGACGCGGCTTACGGGCTGAATAAGGCTAACCTGGAATAATCCCGCGCTCGCGGACCATCGCCACCAGCGCCCGTAGCCCCGGCGGGACGTGGCGATGCCCGGGGTAGTACAGGCGCAGCCCGGCAAACGGCTGCGCCCAGTCGTTTAGGACGCTCATCAGTTCTCCACGCTCAAGCTCTTCACGGATATACAGTTCCGGTAAAAATCCCACCCCTAATCCCGCTTTCACGGCGCGGATCGAAGCAAAAAGATCGGACGTCGCAAAGCGCGGCGGCACGGCAAGGGCGTACGTTTCCCCCCGACGCGCCAGCTCCCAGCGGTAGATCCCGCCGTGGGCCATCCGCATGCCGATCCCCTGATGTGAAAGCAGATCGTCCGGCGTTTGCGGAATGCCGTGACGTGCAAAATAGTCCGGCGTGGCGGTGACCAGCTGGCGGATCTCCCCGGTCAGCGGCACGGCGATCATGTCCTGCGGCACAGACTCCTCAAGGCGGATCCCTGCGTCATAGCCTTCCGCGACGATGTCGATCATTCGCGCTTCGCTGACGGTCTCTACGCGCATCTTCGGGTAGCGGATCATAAAGTCGATCAGCAGCTGGTCCAGAAACAGGGTGCCGATATGGTTTGGCACGTTCAGACGCAGCGTGCCGGCGGGTTCTCCGGTGTCGCTGTGGATCTCTTCCCCGGCGAGACGGATCTCCTGCAGGGCCGGGCCGATACGCGCCACGTAGCGCTGCCCGGCGTCGGTGAGCGCCACGCTGCGGGTGGTGCGGTTGAAAAGCCGCGTCTCAAGGCGGCTCTCCAGTCCGGCGATGGCGTTGCTGACCGCCGTGGCGGACATGCCCAGCTCCTGCGCCGCGCCGCGAAAGCTGCCGCGCCGCACCACCGCCATCACCACTTCCAGCTCTGTCAGACCTGAACGATGCATAGATTATCCTGAAAATCGAAACAACCCTTGCAGCATAGCGTGGATTATCGCAACGGAGAAGCCGTGACAGACTGGTCTCACACAGCTTGAGGAGGTTTATATGCACACCATCGAACAGATTTTTATTAACGGCGAGTTTGTTACCCCGCACGGGACCGAACGTTTTGATTTGTACAATCCGGCGACGGCGCAGGTCATCGGCCAGGTTCGTCTGGCGGATGAGGTTGACGCTGAACGCGCTATCGCGGCGGCGAAAGCGGCGTTTCCGGCGTGGTCGCAGACCACAAAGCAGGAACGCATCGCCGCGCTGAAGCGCATGCACGCCGCCGTGGCCGCCCGTCACGATGCGCTGCTGGACGCCATTGTCGAGGAGTACGGCGCGCCCGCCTCGCGCTCGGCATGGATGGCAAGCTATCCGGCAGAGGTGATTGCTCAGGCCATCGAGGCGCTGGAGGCGTTTGAGTTTGTCACCCCCGCAGGTGCCGCAACGGTGCAGATGACGCCGCTTGGCGTGGCCGGGCTGATTACGCCGTGGAACAGCGATGCCGGGTTTATCTGCGGCAAACTGGCGGCCGCGCTCGCCGCGGGCTGCACGGCGGTGATCAAGCCGAGCGAAATGAGCGCCCTGCAAACGCAGATTGTCACCGAAGCGCTGCACGATGCTGAATTACCGCAAGGGGTATTTAATATCGTCACCGGACGCGGCGAGACGGTAGGTGAAACCATTAGCCGCCATCCGGACGTGGCAAAAATCTCGTTTACCGGCTCCACGAATACCGGCAAGGCGATCCTGCGCAACGCGGCGGAAAGCTTTAAGCGCGTGACCCTGGAGTTGGGCGGTAAATCGCCGACGATCCTGCTGGATGATGTGGATCTGGCGCAGGCGATCCCGCTGGTGATTCAGGCCGGGTTTATGAACAGCGGGCAGGCGTGCGTGGCCGGGACGCGCATTCTGGTGCCTTACTCGCTCAAGGCGGAGATCGAAACCGGGCTGGCGCAGGCCGTGGCGGCGGTGAACTCCGGAGACCCGCGCAACAGTGCGACAGACGTCGGCCCGATGGTCAGCGAGAAGCAGTGGTTGCGGGTGCAGGGCTATATCCGTAAAGGCCTCGAAGAAGGGGCGCGCCTGCTGGCGGGCGGTGAAGGGCGGCCGGAAGGCACGCAGGACGGCTGGTTTGTGCGTCCGACGCTGTTTGCCGACGTGAACAACCGGATGACCGTTGCCCGCGACGAGATCTTCGGCCCGGTGCTGTGCGTGCTCCCCTATCGTGACGAGGCGGAGGCGATCGCCATTGCCAACGACACCGACTATGGCCTGAGCGCGATGGTGCTGGGCGGCGATGTGGACCGCGCGCGACGCGTGGCGCAGCAGATTGTTTCCGGTCGCGTGCTGGTGAACACCCTGGCCCATGAACCGAAAGCGCCGTTCGGCGGGTTTAAGCACTCCGGTTTGGGGCGCGAGATGGGCGAGTGGGGAATTCGGGCGTTTATGGAGCCGAGGTCGATTGTGGGATAAAACTTCGCTATTTACCGAAGCATCGTGCTTTTCCATCCTGCATTCTCTCCCCAACATCACAACGGAGAGAAAACCATGATCGCAGTCCTTTTCGAAGCCAAAGCCGCGCCTGCCCATCAGGCGCGCTATCTTCAGCTGGCCGCCGAACTTAAGCCGCTGCTGGCCGACATCGACGGCTTTATTGATATCGAGCGGTTCCAGAGCCTGACCACCGACGGCAAAATCCTCTCCCTTTCCTGGTGGCGGGATGAAGAGGCCGTCCGCCGCTGGAAGCAGAACGTCTTTCATCAGGCGGCGCAGGCCGAAGGACGGGAGTCGATTTTTGCGTACTACCGCATTCGGGTGGTGCAGCTCGTGCGGGAATATACCTCTGAAACCGGAGGGCATGCCGATGTATGACGTTCATGTCATTTTTCGCGATATCCCGGGTGAACTGGCGCGCTTTGGGCAGCTGCTGGGCCGCAACGGCGTGGGGCTGGAGGGCGGTGGCGTATTTGGTACACATGCCCATTTCCTGGTGGAAGACGGGGAAAAAGCGCGACGCGTGCTGCTCGACGCCGGGTTTACCGTGAAGGCGGTGCGAAAGCCGGTGATCAGAAAGCTTAAGCAGGAACGCCCTGGCGAGCTGGGTGAGATCGCAGCGGCGCTGGCGGCACGTGGTGTGTCTATTCTGACTCAGTACAGCGACCATGCGAATCACCTTATTCTGCTGACGGATAATGATAAGCTGGCCGCTGAGATCACCGAACCCTGGGCGGCCCATGCTTAAGACGAGTTTACCCCCTGACAACAGCGCGTTGCTGGAAAAGGCGATTGCCGCGGTGGCGGCAGCAATGGCCGATCCGTCGCGCGTGAAGATGCTCTGTGCCCTGATGGACGGACGGGCGTGGACGGCCACCGAACTGAGCGCGGCGGCTGACGTTGCGCCGTCGACCGCCAGCGGGCATCTCTCCCGGCTGGTTGAAGGGCAACTGATTACCTGCCTGTCGCAAGGGCGGCATCGCTATTATCGTCTTGCCGGGCACGACGTGGCGGCGCTGGTGGAGCAAATGATGGGGCTTTCGTGGAGCCGCATTACCCCGCCGGAAACCACCGCGCCGAAAGCCATGCGTGAAGCCCGGACCTGCTATGACCATCTCGCAGGCGCGGTGGCGGTGCAGATCTATGATTTCATGCAGACGGAAGGCTGGCTGGAGGCTGACGGTTCAGCGTTGACACTCTATGGCCGGGAGCAGTTCCTGACGCTCGGCATTTCGTTAAGCGCGCATCCGCGTAGGAAGGCCTGCTGCGCCTGCCTGGACTGGAGCGAGCGGCGGTTTCACCTGGGCGGAGAAGCCGGCGCGTTGCTGCTCGACCATCTGGAAAATAAAGGCTGGATCCAGCGGGTGGCGGGGTATCGGGAGGTGGTGGTGACGGCGTCGGGGAAGGCCGCCTTCAGGAAGCATTTTAGCCGCTAAACGCCGCTGCGGGCTGATGCCCTCACCCCGACCCTCTCCCACAGGGAGAGGGAGAACACCCTTTTCACAATTCCTGCGCTTTCGCCTCTCGTTTCTTGATACTTACCCTGATAACTATTATCTTGGCCGCGTGTGACGAGAGGTTTCCCCATGAGTGAAGAAGAACTGTTCTGCCGCAGGCCGATGGGCATGCGGATGGCGATGATCGTGCGCCAGTGGCGTGCCGTCATCGACGAGGCCATTCTCGATACCGGGTTAACCCAGTCGAGCTGGACGGTGATGATGCAGCTTCATCAGCTCGGGGATAACGTCTCCATGAGTGAGCTGGCGGAGGTGCAGGGCATTGAACTGCCGCCGCTGATGCGCACCCTGACACAGCTGGAAAAGCAGGGATACCTGCTGCGCGCCGTATCGCCTTATGACAAGCGCATCCGGCTTCTGACGCTGACGTCTGAGGGAAAAGCCCTGTTACAAAGGCTCACTCAGGTGATTGAGACGTATCAGGCGCGCGTATCGCAAAACATCGCGCCGGAACATCTCGACATTTTCAGCGCCACGTTGAATCAAATCGCCTGCAATTTGCGGACAATCCGCGAAGAAGATAACAAGACCGAAAAATAATGACCCCTGAACAAAAGTTTGCCCGCTGGGTAAGGGTGAGTATTGCCTCTTTCCTGCTGATGTTTGTCTACTTTATCGTCGCGGATATCTGGATCCCGCTGACGCCGGACTCCACCGTGATGCGCGTGGTGACGCCGGTGTCTCCGCGCGTCTCCGGCTACGTGGCGGCGGTACATGTTCACAACAACAGCCAGGTGAAGAGAGGCGATCTGCTGTTTGAGCTCGACGACACGCCGTTTCGCAATAAGGTGGAAGCTGCGCAAATCGCGCTTGAGCAGGCTCGCCTGTCTAACGAACAGCTGGACGCGCAGATCGCCGCCGCGCAGGCCAGCCTGAAAACCGCCGTGCTGACCGCGCGTAACGACAAAGTGACCTTCGACCGCTATCAGAAGCTGAGCACGCTGCAGAACGTCTCGCAGGCGGATCTGGATAAGGTTCGCACCACCTGGCAGAGCAGCGAGCAGTCCGTCAGCTCAATTCAGGCCAACATCCATAACCTGCGCATCCAGCGCGGCGAGCGGGACGAGCACCGCAACGTGACGCTGCAAAAATACCGCAACGCGCTGGATGAAGCGGAACTCAATCTCGGCTGGACGAAGGTTTACGCCCAGGCGGACGGCACGGTCAGTAACCTGCAGTTAAGCCCGGGCTTTTACGCCTCCTCGGGCTCAGCCGCGCTGGCGCTGGTGAACAACCAGACCGACATCGTGGCCGATTTCCGCGAGAAGAGCCTGCGCCACACCCATCAGGGCACCGACGCCGCCGTGGTGTTCGACGCTTTCCCGGGGCACGTTTTCCGCGCCCACGTCACCAGCAGCGACGCGGGGATCCTGGCAGGTCAGGAGGCCGTTAACGGCCAGCTTTCCGAGCCGGAAACCTCTAACCGCTGGGTGCGCGACGCTCAGCGCATGCGCATTCACGTGACGCTGGACGAGGCGTTGCCGAAGCATCTGCCGACCGGCGCCCGCGCGACCGTGCAGCTTTACAACAGCGAAGGGCCGTTTGCGCGCTTCTTCTCCGGGATGCAGATCCACCTGGTGAGCCTGCTTCACTATGTCTATTAGCACCCTGGCGCGGGTCTTTACCCCGCACGGCAACATCGTCTATACGGCAAACGACTTTCGCCAGACCCTGCGCATCGTCTTTGCCGGGATGATTGCGCTCAGCATCTCCAGCTTCTACAACACCAGCTATGGCGTATTTTTCGTGGTCTACCCGATCATGCTGCTGTCGCTGGTGCCGGTGTTTAACCGCCACGTGGCGAAGCAGTTTATCTTCAGCGCCGCGCTAAACTGCGTTGAAATGGTGATTATTATCGGCTATCTGGCGCAATGGCCGGTGATCATGACGCTGGTGGTCTTCGCCCTGTACGTGATGCGCTTTCGCTTTATGAGTAAAGGGCCGCTGTTTTTGTTCGGGTCCATGGGCGTGGTGTGCCAGAGCGTGATGCTCAACTTTATGAGCTACCCCACCACCAACTGGCACACGCTGCTGTTTTCCAACATCGAAGCCAGCGTCATGGCGGTGTGCCTGAGCGCGCTGATGAATTACCTCCTGCCGGACGTGGAGCCCCGCAAGCCGCCGCCGCTGATTGAGAAAGACGACGCCCGCGTGCGCCACGAGTCGCTGCTCTCCGGCACCGTCGCGACGCTGATATTCGTCGTTTTTCAGATCAGCGATTTAAGCGATTCGCTTTCGGCGCTGATGGCGGGGATTTTGATCCTGTTCCCGATGCACTATCGCGGTTCGGTGATGAGCTCCATCTGGCGCGTGGTCGGCGTGGTGCTGGGCTGCCTCTATATTCTGGTGGTGCAGCTGATCCTCTACGATCACAGCAGCCATATGCTATTGATGATGCCGCTGATCGGCCTTGGGCTGGCGTTTGGTGCGCGACTCCACGTGATGGAGAAGGTGGGGGCGGGCGTGGGCTTCTCCAGCATCACCACCATCGGGATAATGTTCGGGCAGAACATGCACCCGGACACGGACCTGGTGTTCAGCGATCTGTACCGCATCACCTCCGTTACCTTTTCGCTGGTGGCGACGCTGACGATGGTCTTTCTGGTGCACCTGATCCTGAACCGCTTCGAGGCGACGCGCTACGTCATTCAGGGCTGATAGCGTATGCCGCCGCTGAAGCTCCAGTCTTCAGCGGCAGTAAACTGGATAACGACCATCACGTCCCCACCATTGATGCCCATCCTCTCATTCAGTTGCGCAGCCAACTGGCGGTAGAGCGCCGCTTTTTGTTCATCGCTCCTCGGCTTACCGGCCACGATATTGAACAGTATCGCCCCCTCCGTTCTGCCCGGGCTGAGATAGTGCCGATCAACGTATCGATCCCCGGCAGTGAAGCATTCAAAAAAATGAAACCGGTCCTGCGCGGGAACGGCGAAGGTTTCCGTTAGCGCCTGGTGCAGAATGTCCGAGATCTGTTTTTTCTGCTTCTCGCTATAGCGGCCACCCGTCATGATGCGAACAAACGGCATTATTGTTTCTCCTCTGCCAGGCAGGTCAGGGCGCTGACGGCTGCCGGCCAGCCTGCGTAAAACGCCAGATGGGTAAACGCTTCGGCAATCTCGTCGTCCGTCACGCCGTTTTGTCGGGCAAAGTCGATATGCCAGGGAAGCTGCGCAGTACGCCCCAGGGCGGCCAGGGCGGCAAGCGTGATCAGGCTGCGATCCCGCGGGGCCAGCTGCGGACGCTGCCAGATATCGCCAAACAGCACCTGCTGGCTGAGTTCCGCCAGCTTAGGGGAGACCTGCGCAAGCGTGTCGCGATTCAGTGTTGTGCTCATTTTTATTCCTCCTGTCGTCTGGAAATCACTCTCGCAGGCTGCCACCATAAATAAAATCACAATGTTCAGGACCAAATGTCCTGAAAATGAGGATGATATGGATAAACGCTTTTCAGCATTAGACCTGGACGCGCTGCGCAGCTTTGTGGAGGGTATTCAATCCACCAGCTTTGCCGAGGCGGCGGACAGGCTGTGTCGGTCCACCTCTGCGGTCAGCGCCCAGCTAAAAAAGCTGGAGCAGCAGTGCGGCGTGGCGCTCACCGTGAAGCAGGGGCGTACGCTGGCTCTGACCCGGGAGGGTGAAATTCTGCTGAGCTACGCCCGACGTATGCTGGCATTAAATGATGAAGCGCTCCGGGCTATCAGGGGGGAGTTGCTTCAGGGTGAGGTACGTCTGGGTATGCAGGAGGACTTTGGGGAGTCCGTGATGCCGCAGGTTATCGGCGATTTTCACAGACAACACCCTGAGCTTCGCATGATCGCGCGCGTCGATCGCAACCCGCCGCTGCTGCGGGGCGTGGCGGCAAACGAACTCGATCTGGCGCTGGTCTGGCAGGAAGGACGAGAAGGCGACTATGTGCGAAGCGAGCCGCTAAAGTGGATTTGCCGGTCCAGCGAGGACATTGAGGTACTTCTGCACCGAGGTGAGCCGCTGCCGCTGGTAATGTTTGACGCCCCCTGCCTCTTGCGAAGCCGGGCTATCGCAGCGCTGGATGCCGCAGGTATTCCCTGGCGTATCGCTTTTACCAGCTATAGCCTGAGCGGACTGTGGGCGGGCGTCAGCGCAGGGCTGGGTATCACGCTCCGCACGCGTATTGGCCTGCCCGAGACGTTACGGGTCGACAGCCGCCTGCTGCCAGATACAGGAGAGTTGGGAATAGCGCTGCATCAGGGAAGCGCCTCCGCCAATGCCGCTATTTCCAGCATGAAGGCGCTGATCCTCAGGACGCTCAATGGATAAGCGTCGGGATTTGCGAGAGTAAAAACAGGATCAGGCCAATCGTCCCGCCCACCAGGGTGCCGTTGACGCGGATAAACTGCAGATCCTTGCCAATGTTCAGCTCAATCTGGCGGGACATGTCTTTGGCATCCCAGCTTTTCACCGTGTCGCTGATGTGGCGGGTCAGGAACGCGGCGAAATCCGGCGCAAGGCGGTGCGCGGCCTGCTCCAGATGCTCGTTCAGCGAGGCCTGCAGGTTCGCATCGTTCGTCAGCGTTTCACCAAACCACAGCCCGGCGTTGGCGATGCGCTGCTTCACGCGCGAGTCCTCACTCTGCATATCCGCCTTCAGCCACTGGCGCAGATCGGCCCACATCTCGCCCAGATAGCGGTTAAACGCCTCATCGTTTTTCAGGTAGTGCTTGATGTTGTCGGCTTTTGCCGCCATCTCAGGATCGTTTTTCAGGTTGTCGATAAGCTTCAGCGTGGCGCGGTCAAACGCCTGGCGGATCTGGTGCGTGCGGTCGTGGCTGATATCGTCCAGCAGCGTGTTCACCGCGTTTGACACCATCTCCGCGCTTTGATCGCCCAGCCACTCGGTGGGCAGCACCATCGCCTTGCGCGGATGCTCGGTCTTGAGCCAGTGGACGATCTGGTCGGCGATAAAGTCCCGCGTGCTTTCCCGCTGAATCAGGGTAATCAGGCGATTGATGATGGCGTCCAGCAGCACCTGATGGCGGTTGTTTTTGGTCATGCTCTCCAGCATCACGGCGCTGGTTTCGGTGAAATCGACCTTGTCGATGGCCTTATGCACCGCGCGTTTGAGCAGGCGCTGAATGCGCCCGTCGTCGGTGAGTTCGAGAAAACCGCTCATCACCTGCATCAGATGCAGCCCGACGCGCTGGGCGTTGTCGGGCTTGCTGAACCAGGCACCAATCATCTGCGCGGGCTCATAGCGGCGGATCAACGCCACCAGCGACTGGGTATCGAGAAACTTCTCCTGCACAAACTGGCCGAGATTGTCGCCGATCCGGTCTTTATTGCGCGGGATGATCGCCGTATGGCGGGAGATAAAGGGAATCGGCACCCGGCGGAACAGCGCGACCACCGCAAACCAGTCAGCCAGCGCACCGACCATTGCCGCTTCGGCAATGGCCTTGACGCCGCGCACCCAGAAGGTCTGCGGCAGGAACAGGGTGGTGATAAACGCCGCGGCGGCAACCAGCAGCAGCGACAGCGCCAGCAGCTTGGCGCGTTTGAGTTCAGCTATTTTTTCCATGGGTTAAGGATAGAGGCAAGTGAACCAAAAGTGCAAAACTGGTGTAAGGGGGAGACGCATTCTCAGTGTGAACAAATGGCGTCTATATAAAAAATATATACATCTAAATTTTCTATTATTAATTTTTCTATATTTTTTGTGCCTATTTATTTTCGGTCGTAATGTTTTGTGACCGTCGTAGTCATTTTAACGCTCCTGTTAGCCATAAGATAAAGGACTATTTATGAAAGGAGACGGTATCGATGACATGGGAGTATAAAGTTTCGACGGGGGTATTGAGCCATAATGGTGTGTTTGTCGCTAACTGCTACAGCGGTGCGGGTGAATCGAAAGATAAGCCAGAGTGTGAAAGTCAACGAAACAGAGGCCCCATTCCCAGAGGTATTTATTTTATTGCCGGGTGGAATAATCATAAAAGTGCTGAGGCCATTATTCTTGAGCCTATAGCGGGGACCAATACCTTTGGTAGAGATCATTTTCAAATTCATGGTGATAAAAAAGGTCAGCCACCAGTCTCTGCATCAGCAGGTTGTATCATTATGAATGGTCAGGACAAGCGTCATATGATTTATGATTCGGGTGATACAATACTGGTGGTGCGATAATGAGGTATATTATTGCGCTATTCTTCTTGTGCTTACCGATGGGTTTATTTGCCAAAAAACACACTCCTGAACAGATCCTGCAGATGATAAACGGCAAAGGCGCCAGGCATGTTGTTGCACAATTATATGCTAATGATAGCGATGAGTCGGAATGGTGGAATCATGTTATCCCAGAGATTAGCAAAGGAAATCAGAAATGGTTAGCTGTCGCGAGTGCTCTTGAGCCGGGCGTGGACGCCAGTACGGCTGAAGACTTAAAAGCAGCGCTTTCTGAAGCTATCCCTCATAATCCTGCAGGCGTTTTAGCCATTTTAAAAGACGATAAGCCCTTACTCACTATTCAACAAATCTGTGCTTTTGCCAGTTATCCAGAAACGGAAGCAGAGGGTAATAAGCTCTTTGTGGATTCAATCAGGGAAATGTTTAAAATAACAACCCCGCAGGGTCAAAGATGTCTCGCCGTTATGATCTCAACTGTTGAACACTCTGTTCCATTCGATAAGGATATGTAAATGGCCATTCCGGGATATATGCCATTAACTGACGATGCGGGTAATAGCATAAAAGGCAGCGTGAAAGTTAAAGACCGTGAAAACCAGATTGAGGTTTTAGGGCTCTATCATAACGTAAGCTATAATTCTGACCTGCATAATGGCAGAGCATTGAGCAAACGCCAGCATCGTCCCTTTCTTATTGAGAAAGAAATAGATGCCTCCAGTGTTTTTCTCTATAAAGCACTCAGCACGGGCGGTACGTTCAGGAAAGCGACTATCGACCTGTACAGAATCAATGATGCCGGTCAGGAAGAAATCTATTTCACGATAACGCTGGAAGCGGTGAAGGTCGTCACGGTGTTTTCATTAATGCATGACGTGAAAGAGACTTACCATGAAAAACAGGGTCATCTTGAGCTTGTTTTGCTTCGTTATAAAAAGATTACCTGGCATTACCGTGACGGTAACGTTATTCACTCGGATGACTGGGATTATCGGTTAGGGGCATAGAAAACGGCTGATAAGATTCTTTCATATCACCCGCCACAGCACCCACCCGCCAAACCCCATCAGCACCACCCCCGCCGTGCGCTCAATCCACCACAGCGCACGGCTGAGCTTCTGTTGAACCGACGATAGCCCCATCAGCGACACCAGAGCCAGATCCCACACCAGCACCATCATCACCATCCAGACGCCGCACGTTGCCTGCTGAAGCAGCGTCACGTCCGGTCCCAGTAGCGCCGTCATCAGCGCCAGATAGAACAGCGCGTTCTTCGGATTAAGCAGCGCCGAGCCGAGCCCCAGCAGGATCTGCTTGCGCAGCGAAGGGCAGTGCTGACGGGTTTCATTCAGCCTCAGCGCCTGCGGTTGGCTGCGTACCAGATGCGAGCCGATCCACAGCAGGTACAGCGCGCCGCAAAGCTCTATCAGCGTAAACAGCCAGGCAAACTGGCGCAGCGCGCTCCAGCCAATAATCACCAGTAAGATATACAGCCCGTTGCCCGCGGCGATGCCTAAGCACAATCCGGCGCTGCCGCGCAGTCGGTAGCGCGCGGAGTAGCCCACCAGCAGGAAGAAGTCCGGACCCGGGCTTAACAGGGCGACAAAATGCGCCAGCGCCAGGGGGAGAAAAGCGGAAGGGAAGAACAGTTCCATAGCAACCTCGGTTAACAATCTGAGGTCAGACTACGGTGATGCAAACGCTATTTATTGTCGGATATTGATCGGCCCGTCGCGTACTGGCGCGGCGTGGCGGCGGTATAGCTGACGAAGGTCTTATGAAAATGGCTCTGGTCGGCAAAGCCGCTCTGGTAGCCCACGTCGGCGATGTCGTCCCCGGCACGTAGCCGCGCTTTGGCGAACTCCACGCGGGAGATGTTGAGGAAGCTGCCCGGCGTCAGGCCGGTGTCCTGCCGGAAGGTGCGGATCAGCGTCTCTTTGCGCAGCGAGAATCGTTGGGCAAGTTCGTCAAGCGAAGGCGGTGCGGCCAGGTCGGCAAGAAACGCCTGCCGCACGTGCTGACTGGTTGAGCGAAGCGCATCTGCGTTTTCCAGGCGGCGGGGCAGGGCTGAAAGCAGCGTATCCACGGAGGCAGGCGACATCGTCTCAACAATCTCAAGGTAGCGCTTAAAGAGCGTACGGTCGCGAATCACCTGGAGCGCCAGAGGAAGATCGGTGTCGATATAGAGCATATGGTAGCTGCGCGGTTGCCCGGCGACGGGGTTGCAGCTGTGCGGCGCATAGGCCGGGATCACAATGAGGTCCCCGGGGTTAAGGATGTATTCTCTGTCATGACACACGCAGCAGGTCTGGCCTTCCACAATCGCGCCGATGGAGAGCTGCGGGTGACAATGACGTTTATACGCCTGCGTGCTCTGCCACGTGCTGCGCAGCTCAAGGCCTGAGGCGCGGTGAAAAGTCTGCCGGATATGTCGGGTATCGGTCATATGAACTCCTTCTGGACGTTTTTTATACCACGTCAGCGAACCGTCTGGCAGCGCTTCATTAAGAACCTTCCGGATATACCCAACTTTACGTCCACAGCCAGTCATGTTGACTACCCTTAATACCCTAAGCGGTAAAACAAGGAGATTCGACATGGCTTATCAGACAGTAAATCCTGCCACTAACCAGCTCATCAAAGAATACCCCTCACATACCGACGCGGATATTGAAGCGGCCCTGAAGGCGGCCGATGCGCTTTACCATTCGGACTGGGCGAAAGGCGACATCAGCCAGCGCCTGCCGGTGCTGCATAAGCTTGCCGACCTGATCGACGAGCGCACCGAGGATCTGGCGAAAATCGCCAGCCAGGAGATGGGTAAGCTCATCGAACAGAGCCGCGGCGAGGTGAAGCTGTGCGCGCAGATCGCCCGCTATTACGCCGACAATGCGAAGCAGTTCCTGGCCCCGGTGAAGTACGACTCTGAGCTTGGGGAAGCGTGGGTGGAGCATCACCCCATCGGCGTGCTGATGGCCGTTGAGCCGTGGAACTTCCCGTATTACCAGCTGATGCGCGTCCTGGCACCAAACCTGGCGGCGGGCAACCCGGTGATCGCCAAGCATGCCAGCATCGTGCCGCACTGCGCCGAGACCTTTGCCCACCTGGTTCGCGAGGCGGGCGCGCCGGAAGGGGCATGGACTAACCTGTTTATTTCGTCCGAGCAGGTGGCGAACATCATTGCCGACGATCGCGTGCAGGGGGCGGCGCTGACCGGCTCCGAAAAAGCCGGCAGCGTGGTGGCCGCACAGGCGGCGAAGCACATTAAGAAATCCACGCTGGAGCTGGGCGGTAACGACGTCTTCGTGGTGCTGGACGATGCGGACCTGGACAAAGCCGTGAAGATTGGTGTGAATGCGCGCCTCAACAACGCCGGGCAGGTCTGCACCGCGGCGAAGCGCTTTATCCTGCATGAAAAGATTGCGGATGCCTTCCTGAGCAAATTCACCGAGGCGTTTAAGCAGGTGAAGATTGGCGATCCGCTGGACGAAAGCACCACGCTGGGGCCGCTGTCGTCGAAAGATGCGCTAGAAACGTTGACCAAACAGGTTAACGAGGCGGTGAAAAACGGCGCCACGCTGCACTATGGCGGCAAGCCGGTGCAGCGCGACGGGAGCTTCTTCGAGCCGACGATCCTGACGAACATCTCGCGCGACAACCCGGCGTACTTCGAAGAGTTCTTCGGCCCGGTGGCGCAGATATACGTGGTGAAAAACGACGACGAGGCGGTCGCGCTGGCGAACGACTCCCACTACGGCCTGGGCGGGGCGGTATTCAGCCAGGATATCGAGCGCGCGAAGAAAATGGCGTCCCGGATCGAGACCGGGATGGTGTACATCAACTGGCTTACCGATACCGCGCCAGAGCTGCCGTTCGGCGGCGTGAAGCGCTCCGGTTACGGACGCGAGCTGTCGGATCTGGGGATCAAAGAGTTTGTGAACCAGAAGCTGGTGGTGGTGCGTAAGTAAGAGGTCATAAAAAAACCTGCCAGCCGGCAGGTTTTTTTAAGGGGATTATTGCACTTCGATCTTGTCCCAGCCGCTTTTAAACATGCAGCTGTCAACCAGCGTATCCCGGCGATATTCATTCGCGTCTTCAACCGTGTAGCTCGTGGAAATATCCTTTTTCTTTTTCGATTTGTCCGTTTTTTCCGAGCTCGAACCGGTCACCACGTTATCCGGGGGAAGGTCGATCAGTGCCTGCGCTTCGCATTCCGTGAGCTTTTTATTCATTTCCACGTCGCTGACGCCCGGTTTCACCCATTTGTACTGGACGCAGCCGGTGAGCATCAGCGTGAGGCTCAGAACGCAAAGCGCGGTCATGCGGTGTTTCATCAGAAGGTGACTCCACCGCCAACATATGCGCCGTCAATCAGCGTATGGTTCGGACGACCGTCTTTGCCATCAACGCTCACGTGGCGGTAGCCCACTTTCAGGGTCACCGGCGCGATCGGCGTCCAGCTTACGCCGCCGTTGGCTTCCACGTAGTTTTTCACGCTGTTGTTCAGCCCTTCTGGCGCCACGTAGCCTTCACCGTACACGTGGATGCTGTCGGTCAGGGCTACGTTTACGCCGCCACCGATTGGGAACGCCACGCCGTTATCGCCTTTTTTCGGGCCGATGTAGATGGCTTTCGCACCTGCGTTCAACATCACCGGGCCCACTTCCAGGTTGTAGCCTGCACCCACGCCGCCGGTCTGGGTACCGTCATCGGTGTTTTTAAGCCAGTCGCTTTCGGCATACAGGCCGGATGAGGATTTACCCATTTCCAGATTGAGGTTGGTAAAGTTTTTACCCTGCTCAATGCTGCCGCCCATTGCCAGAGCGGAACCCGAGAGGGCGGTCAGAGCAGAAAGAAGAAGGATATTCAGTTTTTTCATGTTTTATGCCTCGTCATTAAATTCATCTGTGGGCACCTTAACAAGCGATGTTTATGACTGCAAATGTGATGAAAGTCGCTGTTTTATGCTGATGTTGTTAAGTTTTTTATTGAAGTTGTTGCAATGCTGTTTGATTGCCGGGGTGTCAACGGGTGATGTTTTGGTGTTTAGGAACCGTTTAATTTTTTGACTAAACATAAACTGAACGAAGAAGGGATAGTGATTAGAGGTGAATTAATTGAGTTTCTAATAATTTCCAAAAGTATTTCAGTTGTCACACAATACAACACAACCTTACATTTCCGGGCAATGAATATACGTTCACTCGCCCATGCCGGTTGCCTTTCCATGTCATTTTTCTGACACGTTTATTCTTTACGTTGTTGGCTTCACTAACTGGATGCTAACAATATGAAAAGAAAAATTATTCCTGCGCTTATCGGTTGTGCGCTCTCTTTCTCTGGCCTGGCGGCACAGCCTACCGCTGAGCGCTATGTCGTCAGCTTCCCTGACGGCTCGCATGTGAAATACAGCGGAGCGTTTGCCGATGCGTTCCCGAACGGGCTCCCGGTAGGGATTGGCTCTGGCCTGCTGTTTACGGGCAAGCAGGGCGACGCCCTGACGTTTGCGACCGTGACCGATCGCGGCCCCAACGCCGATGCGCCCAAAATGGGTAAAAACGAAGCCAAAATATTTGTCACGCCAGATTTCGCGCCGCTGCTGATGACCATCCGCGTCCAGAATGGCAAAGCGGAGGCGGTTGATGCCCGCCCGCTGCATGACGATAAAGGCGAGATTAACGGTCTGCCGCTGCAAAGCGGCGTGATTGGCTCCACCAATGAAGTGGCATTCAGCGACACCCTCAAGGTCCTGAAAGGTGATAACCGCGGACTGGATACGGAAGGCATCACGCCGGACGGCAAAGGCGGCTACTGGCTGTGCGACGAGTACGGCCCGTTCCTGATTAACGTCGACAGCAAAGGCAAGATCCTCGCGATCCACGGGCCGCAGGCCGCGGAAGGCGAAAAATCCATCGCGGGCGGTCTGCCAAACATCATCAAATGGCGCCAGCCCAACCGGGGCTTTGAAGGCCTGACCCGAATGCCGGACGGGCGGATTATCGCCGCCGTGCAAAGCACGCTGGACATCGACGGTAAAAGCAAAAAGCAGGCGCTGTTCACCCGACTGGTGAGCTTCGACCCGGCGACCGGCAAAACCGCGATGTACGGTTACCCCATCGACAGCGCGGCCTACGATAAAAACAGCGACGCCAAAATCGGCGACATCGTGGCGCTCGATAATCAGCACATCCTGCTGATTGAGCAGGGAAGCGATAAAAACGACGGGATGCGTAACCTGATTTACAAGGTGGATCTCAGCAAGGCGAGCGATCTTTCCGCCTTTGACAAGCCGGGCGAGTACCCGGAGTTTGATGATGAGAAAACCCTGGCGCAGCGCGGGATTACCCTTGGAGCAAAAACGCAGGTGGTCGATTTGCGCGCGCTGGGCTGGCAGCAGGAGAAGGCCGAAGGGCTGGCGCTTATCGACAGCAAAACGCTTGCGGTGGCGAACGATAACGATTTTGGCGTGAAGGTCGCGATGCAAAACCCGGTCGAGGGCAAAAAGCTCAAGGATTATCGGGTGAACGCGGAAGGCAAGCTGACGCTGGATGATAAGCCGGTGGAAACCACGCTCAGCGTGAAGCCGCTGAAGAAGCCGGAGTCCGACAGCGAGCTGTGGATTGTGACGCTGCCGGAGGCGGTGAAATAAGTTTTCTACTTACCCTCTCCCCACAGACTGAGGAATCTCCAGTAATTTTTTTTACTGAAAGCGACGAGAGTAGTTACAAAAAATGACGGGCTTAAAGCGACGACCTGGTCCGGCTGTAAATCGCTGAGGCGTTTCCTGCAGGCCGGGGCGAGGCGCAGGGATGCGCCGAGAAGGCGGGCTTTACAGGGATGTTACCTCCGCCCTCTCCCTCAAGGGAGAGGGGGTCGTCCGTGCAGGCAATATTTTGTGGGGATTCCTCAGCCCCACAGAGGAGAGGGGATGCATGGCGGCTATTTCTTCAGACCCGCAAACGCCACCCGAATCTCCTCTTCCGGCAGCTGTATACCAATAAACACCATCACGCTGCGCGGTACTTCATCGCCCCACGGTCTGTCCCAGTCGGCGCTGTACAGGCGCTGAACGCCCTGGAACAGCAGGCGGTTGGGTTCGCCGTCAATCCACAGCATCCCTTTGTAGCGCAGAAGCTTGTCGGCAAACGACAGCAGCAGGTTCTCCATCACGCGCGAAACCTCGCTGATGTCCACCGGGTAGTCCAGTTCCACCACAATCGACGCCACGTCGTTTTGCTTGTCTCCCATAAAGTGGAAGCGCGGTTTTGCGGTGACGTTCTCCTCCAGCATAAAGCCGTTGGTGTTGAACAGCTGAGACAGGTCGATATCACCGTGCGTCACCGCGTAAATTGGCGCGCGGGAGTTGATGCGCGTCAGGCGCTCGCGAAGCTTAACGCTTTCGCCCGCCACGTCGGTTTTGGTCAGCAGGATGCGGTCGGCGTAGCCCACCTGAGACTGGGCGATGGTGAACTGATTCATCTGCTCATCGGCGTGGACCGCATCGACCAGGGCAATGACGCCGTCCAGCAGATAGCGCTGGCAAAGGATCTCATGAGAGAAAAAGGTCTGAATAATCGGGCCGGGGTCGGCCATGCCGGTGCACTCGATCACCAGGCGGTCAAAGTCGATTTCACCGCGATCGCGGCTGTCGAGCAGGTCCAGCAGGGCGTCTTCCAGCTCGTTAGAGCGGGTGCAGCAGATACAGCCGTTGGTCAGGGTTTTGATCTGCGTGGCGCGATCGCCAATCAGCTGGTCGTCTACGGAGACTTCGCCAAATTCGTTTTCGATGACGGCGATTTTAAAGCCGTGCTGCTCGTTCAGAATGTGGCGCAGCAGGGTGGTTTTACCGGCGCCGAGGAAACCGGTCAGCAGGGTAACGGCAATCGGGGTCATGGTCTCTCCTTTAGCAGCAGCGGACGCCGCCTTCTCCACTTCCGCCGTAGCGCGCTTCCTGACGCTCGCGGAAGAATTCGGTGTAGGTCATGTACGGCTTATCCGGATGGTTGGTCTTCATATGCTCAACGTAGTTGTCATAGTCCGGAATGCCAATCAGCATTTTCGCCGCCTGACCGAGGTATTTTTTTGCTTCGCCTAAGTTACCAAACATAACGGGTCCTGATAAGAAAAAGCCCGGTGGCGCGCAGCGATCCGGGCCTACAGTTACATGCTGGATTAATGGTGTGAAGAGGTCTTCACGCCGCCTTCCGGCACCGGCACGTACGGGGTTTCTTTGTCCGTACGGCCTTCAGCGTTACGCACTTTCAACCAGGTTTTGATGCCGTAGAAGATAATGCTGTACACCACCACCAGGAACAGAATGCTCAGACCCGCGTTGGTGTAGTTGTTCACCACGATATGGTTCATGTTGGCAATCTGCTGCGCGGTCAGATCCGCGCCGCCTGCGGCAATCTTCTCTTTGTACTGGTTAGCCATGAAGAAGAAGCCTTCCAGCTGCGGGTTGGCGCTGAACAGCTTCAGGCCAAGCGCCCAGGTGGTGCAGAGCAGCAGCCACAGCGCAGGAACCACGGTGACCCAGATGTATTTGGTGCGTTTCATCTTCACGAGGACCACGGTGCCGAGCACCAGCGCCACGGCAGCCAGCATCTGGTTAGAGATACCGAACAGCGGCCACAGGCTCTTCACGCCGCCCAGTGGGTCGACAACGCCCTGATACAGCAGGTAGCCCCACAGGCCGACGCAGCCGGCCGTACCCAGAATGCCCGCTACCAGAGAGTCGGTTTTCTTCAGGAACGGCACGAAGTTACCGAGCAAATCCTGCAGCATGAAGCGGCCCGCACGGGTACCGGCGTCCAGCGCGGTCAGGATGAACAGCGCTTCGAACAGAATACCGAAGTGGTACCAGAAGCCCATGTCCGCCCACGGCAGCACTTTGTGGAACACGTGTGCGATACCGACAGCCAGTGTAGGAGCGCCACCTGCGCGGTTCAGCACGGACGGTTCGCCGATGTCCTTCGCGGTCTGCATGATCTGCTCAGGCGAAATCACGAAGCCCCAGGAGCTGACGGTCGCCGCCGCGTGTGCGCTGGCGTCTTTCAGCTGCGCCATAATCAGCGCCGCGTTGTCACCGCCCATCTCGTGCAGGTTTGGCATGGTGATGCCGAGACCCGCCGGCGGGGTGTTCATCGCGAAGTACAGACCCGGTTCGATGATGGACGCTGCAACCAGCGCCATGATCGCCACGAAGGACTCCATCAGCATCGCGCCGTAGCCGATCAGACGCGCGTCTTTCTCGTTCGCCAGCAGCTTAGGCGTAGTACCGGAGGAGATCAGGGCGTGGAAGCCGGAGACCGCACCGCAGGCAATGGTGATGAACAGGAACGGGAACAGGGCGCCTTTCCACAGCGGGCCGGTACCGTCGATGTACTGCGTTACCGCAGGCATTTTCAGATCCGGGTTAATCACCAGAATGCCGATCGCCAGACCGACGATAACGCCGATTTTCAGGAAGGTCGCCAGGTAGTCACGCGGGGCCAGAATCAGCCAGACCGGCAGCAGCGCGGAGATAAACGCATAGCCAATCAGCGCGAAGGTAATGGTGGTGTCCTTGAAGGTCAGCGCCGGACCCCAGTACGGGTCGTGCGCAATCACGCCGCCGAAGTAGATGGAGGCCACCAGCAGCACGATACCAATCACCGACACTTCACCCACGCGTCCCGGTCTCAGGAAACGCATGTAGATACCCATAAACAGCGCAATCGGCACGGTTGAGCAGACGGTGAAGACACCCCACGGGCTTTCGGCCAGCGCTTTCACCACGATCAGGGCCAGCACCGCGAGGATGATGATCATAATCAGGAAGCAGCCGAACAGGGCGATAGTCCCCGGCACGCGGCCCATCTCTTCTTTGACCATCTCACCCAGAGAGGCGCCGTTACGGCGAGAAGAGATAAACAGCACCATAAAGTCCTGCACCGCACCCGCCAGCACTACGCCAGCGAGCAGCCACAGGGTACCCGGCAGGTAGCCCATCTGCGCGGCCAGCACCGGGCCCACCAGCGGGCCTGCACCGGCGATAGCGGCAAAGTGGTGACCAAACAGCACGTAGCGGTTGGTTGGCACGTAGTTCAGGCCGTCATTGTTAATGACCGCCGGAGTGGCGCGCGTCGGGTCGAGCTTCATGACCTTCTGCGCGATGTACAAGCTGTAGTAGCGATAAGCAACAAGATAGACGGAAACGGACGCGACCACGATCCACAGGGCGCTTACGTGTTCGCCCCGGCGTAATGCGACAACCGCCAGACAAAAAGCGCCGAGGATCCCGAGTAAGGCCCAGGGCACGTGCTTCAGTAGTTTTTTAGTATCCATAGTAAGACCTGGTTTTTTATGTAAAGAAAAAAGGGTCAGGGTTCGTTGTGAGGAGGTATTGATTAATGCTGGAGCGATCGTGCCAGATCCTCGCGCGTGTAAAGGACGGTAAATGAATGAGTGGTTGAAAGTGACAGGTGAGCGGTCAAAGGGGGCGACGAGCGGTTTCGGCTCGCCGCCAGGGGGCGAAATTATGTGATTGAGATCACTTGATTATTCGGGTTGCGCTCCACCGCCAGATAGTGCTCCAGCGTTCCGAGTAGTTTTTCCTTCAGCCAGTTCGGCTCCAGAATCTGAATATGAGGCAGCCAATAGAACAGCAGCGGCAGGATCTGGTTCTCGTGGGCCGCCTGGCAGCGCAGCGTGACTCCGCCCTGTTGCTCCGCCAGCAGCTCTTGTTCCGGCAGAAGATCGCGACGCAGGAAGTAATGTGAAATATTATCTTTGATGAATATTTTCACCGCGAAAGTATTTTCAGAGACCCAGGGGTCGAGGCTTTTTTCCAGCAGCGCAAGGACATTTTCTTCCGGGGTGAAGGTCGTTTTCTGAATATCAAACCAGCTAATCTGACTCAATGAGAAGGATTTCAGGCGGCTATTTTCGGTGGCTTGTAAATACCATATATTTTTTTTGTTAATGAGTTTATAGGGATTAATCAGACGGGTTTTCCCCTTATAAACAATCTGACAAACATTATGGTTTTTAATCGATCTCTCGATTTTCGTTAAATGACGGCGAATATCACGTTGTACCGTGTGTTCGGCTTCATTCGCAAGAATAAGAATATGGTTTTCGTCAACGCGCGTTTCAAGATTCTGCCAGAATTCCGTATTTCTTTCAGGGAAAAAGCTATCAGCATTCAGGAAGTTAGCAAGAGTGTGATGTATGCCTTGTCCGCCGGGCGATTGTGCCGAATGGATCAGTCGATATAGCCCGTTACCTGTATGTTCAACAATGGGAGAGAGGGCATTTAAATCCCGGTAGACGGTGCGCTCGGTAATTTTGAATTTCTCCATTAGCGCACTGCGGTTTACCACACCGTTTAAATGTAGCTCAACCAGAATATCGACCAGACGTTCAGCCGAGCGGCTCCGCGTCGTTTTAGCCATAAGGTCATCCTGTATATTTAGGTATGCGCTGAATGATGCGGGTGCACTGACACAGAATGTCAGTATTCAGGCACAGAAAATTTCTCTTATGGTTATATAACGGCGTGATTTAGCGGAAACCTTAGGAGTTTTTGTAGAAAGCGGCGCTGGCCGGAAAAAAAAGGCCAGCGCGAGGGGGATTACAAGGCGGCTTCCGCCTCCAGCATAACCGGGTGGAAACGGCGCCTGAAGTAGATCAGGCCGTGTCCTGCGTCACTCAGGATGATGTTTTTAATTTCAACAAGGTAGACAAGATGCGTGCCGATGGTTTGCACCTGGCTAATCTCGCCTTCAAGGCTGGCCAGCGCGCCCTTGAGTACCGGCTGCGCCAGCGGGCCTTTTTGCCAGCAGGAGAGGGCAAAGCGCTCCTCCATCGTTATTCCGGTCATCCCGGCGAAATGACGAGCCATGATCTCCTGCTCGTGGTTCAGCACGTTAACGCACAGCCTGCCGTTACCCTGAAATACCGGATTCATGGCGCTGTTGGCGTTGATGCACACCATCACTGATGGCGGGGTGTCGGTCACCGAGCAGACGGCGGTAGCGGTGATGCCGCAGCGTCCGGCCTCACCCTCGGTGGTGATCACATTGACCGCCGCCGACAGGCTACTCATTGCGTCGCGAAAACGCAGGCGTTGTTCATCTGAATGCATTGCAACCTCCCGCTGCGCTATTTCAGCAGCTTGTCGAGCATGTTGATATCGCTGTTGTTGTGCAGGTGCGGTACGGTCCAGCCGTGCTGGTCGTATTCGGACATGCAGCGGTCGACCATCGCCATCATCTTGTCCATGTTGCCGGAGCTTTGCGCCTGGCGCAGACACTGCAGGCGGATCTCATCCTGGCTGCCGGAGTAGTTAATTTCGTACAGCTCGTGACGACCGCCAAACTCGCTGCCGATGGCGTCCCACATCAGCTTCAAAATCTTGATGCGTTCGACGTGATCCATGCCGTTGGAGCCGCGCACATATTTCGCCAGATACTGGTCGATCTGCGGGTTGTTCAGATCCCGGGCGCTGGACGGCAGGTAGATCAGACCGGACGTCACGTTACGCTCGATGATGTTCTTGATCTTCGCGTAGGCCATCGGCGCCATCACGCGGTAGGTTTGCAGCGCGGCGTGATCCGGCAGGTAAGCGCCGTTGACCCACGGGGTGGCTTCTGAACACATGGAGTCGCTCAGCGCCCAGAACATATTGCGCCAGGCCACCACTTCGCCGAGATCCGCCTGCACGCCGCGGAACTCCAGGGTACCGGTGCACTCCAGGGATTTCTTCAGCAGGGCGGTGATAAAGTCGAGCTTCACCGCCAGACGCACGCAGGCCTGCAGCGGGTACATGCGGGCGAAACCGCCTTCCATCGTCCAGCGACGGCAGCGGTCGAAATCGCGGTAGATCAGCACGTTTTCCCACGGGATCAGCACGTGATCCATCACCAGGATGGCGTCGTTCTCGTCGAAGCGGCTGGAGAGCGGATAGTCGTACGGGGATCCGGTTGCGCCTGCCACCATCTCGTAGGAGGCGCGGGAGATCAGCTTCACGCCCTCGGCATCCATCGGCGCGACGAACATCAGCGCGAAGTCCGGGTTTTCGCCCATCACCTGCGCGGAACCGAAGCCGATCATGTTGTAGTGGGTCAGCGCCGAGTTGGTCGCCACCACTTTCGCACCGCTGACGATAATCCCGGCGTCGGTCTCCTTCTCCAGCTTGATGTAGACGTCTTTTACCTCGTCCGCTGGCTTGTGGCGGTCGATCGGCGGGTTAACGATGGCGTGGTTAAAGTACAGGCCGGTTTCCTGAATGCGGGTGTACCAGTTCCGGGCGTTCTGCTCGAACTGGCCGTAGAAGGCCGGGTTGGCGCCCAGCGCGCAGCCGAACGCGGCTTTGTAGTCCGGCGTGCGGCCCATCCAGCCGTAGCTCAGGCGCGACCACTCGGCGATGGCGTCGCGCTGCTGGCGCAGGTCGTCGGCGCTTTTCGCCACGCGGAAGAACTTGTGGGTATAGCCGCCGCTTCCGGTGTCGGTGCCCCAGCAGAGCTTGTCCTGCATGTCCGGCTTGTGCAGCGCGTCGTACATCTGTGCGATGGAGGCTGCCGCATTGCGAAACGCCGGATGGGTGGTGACGTCTTTGACGCGCTCGCCGTAGATATAAATCTCACGACCGTCCTGCAGGCTTTTTAAATACTCTTCGCCGGTTAACGGGCGTTTGGCATCAGCGCGGAACTCTTCAGGCTTCATAGGGGACCTCGTATCGGAATAGAGTTGTTAAATTTATGTTTTGTTTTTGTTGTTTAATTGAAGCCTGAGAGGGACGTAACGTGAAGGGACGATTGGGACAACGACGGGTACTTTTCGGGTGGGATGTGGTTTTGTGATCTGTGCGGCTTTTCGGCGGGTGGCGCTGCGCTTACCCGCCCTACGAACCGTGATGCGTTCAGGAAACCGGTACTTTCTGCGCCCGATACGCGCTCGGCGAGCACCCCACTAAGCGGTTAAAAAATCGGGCGAAATAGGCCGGATCTTTGAACCCCAGCTGCCAGGCAATCTCGCTGACGGTGCTGTCGGAGAAGAGCAGCAAGCGCCTGGCCTCCCGCAGCTGGCGGTCGAAGATCAGGCGTTTTGGCGGGCGGTTGGCGAAGCGGCGACAGATATCGGTCAGGCGGGATTCGGTCAGGTGCAGCTCGCTGGCGTATTCCGGCACCGTCCAGTGCTGGTGGTAGTGGGTGTCGATCAGCTGGGTAAAGCGCTGGAACAGCTTCAGCTCGCCGCGCATGCCGCCTGAGGCGTGGTCGTCGAGCTTCGCGTTGCGCAGCAGCAGGGTAAACACCGCCTGCGCTAGCAGGACCAGGGTGTGCTCGCGCCCGGGCAGCTGCTCCGTGGATTCCCGGGCAATCAGCTGCCAGTAGTGCTTCAGCGCCGCCAGCTCGTCCGGCCTGTCGGAAAGCGAAAGGCAGATCCCCGGCAGGCCGAACGCCTCCCGCGTGCCGGGGTAAAGCACCTCCAGCAGCGGCCAGATCAGATCCTCACGCACCGTCAGCACGTGCCCGTCGCTGTCGGATTCGGTGATAAACGCGTGCGGCACCGACGGTGGCGTGAGGACGAACAGCGGGGCCTGCACCGAGTAGCGGTGATCGTCGAGCTGGAGCTCAATCTGCCCGGTATCGAGAAAGTGCATCTGAAAGTACTGGTCGTGACGATGCGCCTGCATGTCGCGGCCAAAAAAGGCCGCCATGCGGGCGAACGACTGGTAGTGCACATCGTCGGTGCCCAGACTTTCATCGTACTCCTTGCTGATATCAATGTTGGCGATAGGGCTCTGGCACATGACCGTTCCTCTGTTGATCCCGCTGCGTCATCGGAATGCGCGTCAGCACCAGCGCGCCGACCACCAGCAGCCCGGCCACGAACCACAGTCCGGAGCTGAAGCTGCCGGTCGCGTCGCGCAGGATCCCAATCAGCAATGGGCTGACGGCGGATCCGACGTTGCCGATGGCGTTGATCACCGCCAGCGCCACCGCGCGGGACTGCAGGCTAATAACCCGATCCGGCGTGGTCCAGAATATCGCCATGGCGGTAAACGATCCGGTTGAGGCCATGATGATGCCAAGTAGCTGGATCAGGCTGTGATCCGTCGCGGAGGCCAGCATCCATCCCGCCGCCGCGAACAGATACGGCAGGATGGTGTGCTTTTTTCGCTCTTTCAGCCTGTCGGAGCGGCGGCTCCACCAGATCATCCCGAGGATGGTGCAGAACTGCGGGATCGCCGCCAGCAGGCCGATGACGATGTTGCTGCTTCCCGTGTTGAAGCTTTGCAGGATCTGCGGCGTCCAGATGTTGATCGCGCTCAGCGTGTTGGTCAGGCAGAAGTAGGCCAGCGTGTAGAGCAGCACCGCCGGGGTCAGCACTTCGCGCAGGGTAGAGCGTGCCGAGGCAGGCTGCGTTACGGCCAGCTCCTGCTCGCGGGCGATCATCGTTTTCAGCGCCTGTTTTTCGTCGTCATCCAGCCAGGTGGCCTGGTCCGGCGTGTCGTTGAGGTAAAACCAGGTCACCACGCCGAGCACCACCGACGGCAGCCCCTCCAGCAGGAACAGCCACTGCCAGCCCTTGAGGTTCCACAGCCCGTCCATCGCCAGAATGTACCCGGAGAGGATCGAACCGAGCATCATGGTCACCGGCATGGCAATCATAAACAGCGCGTTGGCGCGGGCGCGGTGATACGCCGGGAACCACCAGGTGAGATAGACCAGGATCCCCGGCAGGAAACCGGCTTCGGCAATGCCCACCAGCATGCGCAGGACGTAGAGCGTTTCAGGGCTGGTGGCGAACATGGTGCAGGTGGAGGCAATACCCCACACCACCATGATCCCGGCGATCCAGCGGCGTGCGCCGATCTTCGCCAGCATGATGTTGCTCGGGATGCCGCACAGCACGTAGGTGACGTAAAACAGCGTCGCGGCCAGGCCAAACATGGTTGACGTGAGGCCCAGATCTTTACCCATCGTCAGCCCGGCAAAGCCGATGTTAATGCGATCGAGAAACGAGAAGACAAACAGGATAAAGAGAAAGACGATCAGACGCCGAAACAGCTTGTGAATGGCGCGATGTTCAACAGCTTTATTATCATGGGTTTGCAGGGTAGAGGTCGTCATGGTGCGCTCCAGATCTTACGTTTAGTAGACGGATTTATTGTTATTAACTGACGTAACCGGTTGTTCGATAAAACGTGCCGCCAGCGCTTCCGCGCCGCGGGCGAGCAGGGTGGTGTCGACGCCGACGGCGACAAACCGCGCGCCGAGTTCAAGGTAGCGTTTAGCCAGCTGCTCGTTCGCCATCAGGATGCCGGGGGCTTTACCGGCGGCGCGTATCTGCGCGATCGCCTGCTCGATGGCGGCCTGCACCTCCGGGTGCTGCGGATTGCCGGCAAAGCCCATGTCGGCGCTCAGATCCGCCGGGCCGATAAACACGCCGTCAACGCCTTCCACGTCCAGGATCTGCGGCAGGTTTTTCAGGGCCTCGCGGGTTTCGATCTGCACCAGCACGCACATGGCGTCGTTGGCCTGCTGGAGGTAGTCCGGAATGCGGTTCCAGCGCGATGCGCGCGCCAGGGCGCTGCCGACGCCGCGAATGCCCGCAGGCGGGTAGCGGGTGGCACGTACCGCCAGCCGCGCTTCGTCGGCGTTTTGCACCATCGGCATCAGCAGGGTTTGCGCACCCACGTCCAGCAGCTGTTTGATTTGCACCGGGTCGTTCCACGACGGGCGGACCACCGGCTGGCTCGGATAAGGGGCGATAGCCTGCAGCTGGGTTAAGACGGTCTGCACGCTGTTCGGCGCGTGCTCGCCGTCGATCAGCAGCCAGTCGAAGCCTGCTCCGGCCAGCAGTTCGGCGCTGTAGCTGCTGGTCAGCCCCAGCCATAACCCAATTTGCGGACGGCCTGCTTTCAGCGCCGCTTTAAATGCGTTTTGCATCGTGCTCTCCTAGACAAAGCGGCAGCTGATGGAGCCCATGTTGCCGTAGTCGACGTGGAAGGTGTCGCCTCTGCTGGCGGGCACCGGGCGGGTAAACGAGCCGCCGAGAACGATCTGGCCAGGCTCAAGCTGCACGTCGTACGGCGCAAGCTTGTTGGCCAGCCACGCCACGCCGTTGGCCGGGTGGTTCAGGACGCCTGCGGCCACGCCGGTCTCTTCGATCACGCCGTTACGGTAGAGCAGGGCGGAGATCCAGCGCAGGTCCAGCTCGTCGGGCTTAATCGGACGGCCGCCGAGGATCACGCCAGCGTTGGCGGCGTTATCGGAGATGGTGTCGAAGACCTTGCGCGGACGCTGGGTCTCCGGGTCGACGTTGTGGCAGCGGGCGTCGATCAGCTCCAGCGCGGGGATGACGTAATCCGTGGCGTTGTAGACGTCGAAGATCGTGCAGTTCGGGCCGCGCAGCGGTTTTGCCAGTACGAAGGCCAGCTCCACTTCAATGCGCGGGACGATGAAGCGATCGACGGGGATGTCGCTGCCGTCATGGAAGAACATGTCGTCCAGCAGCGCACCGTAGTCCGGCTCGCTGATTTGCGAGCTGGCCTGCATCGCTTTGGAGGTGAGGCCGATCTTGTGGCCCTTCAGCACGCGGCCTTCGGCGATCTTCAGGCTCACCCATTCGCGCTGGACGGCGTAGGCGTCTTCAATCGTAATCTCCGGATAGTCCAGCGAGATCGCGCGGATCTGCTCCCGGGACTGTTCCGCCTGATGCAGACGATGGGCGATCAGGGTATGGGTATGTTTATCGAGCATGGCGATATCCTGTTTTATGTTTTTTCTCCCTCTCCCTGTGGGAGAGGGGACAGACCGTGCGGTTTTACTTAAACAACGCGTGCACGTTGTTTTGTTTGTAATTGAGCGTCGGGTGCAGTTCGTCGAGCTCAAACGACAGCGCCAGGTAGCGGCTCGCCATCAATTCCGCAAAGTGCGCTTTGATCAGCCCAAACAGCATCTCCCCCACGGCTTCCCGGCTCTCCAGGCTGCGCCCCGCGCCAATCTTCAGCGTCATATGGACAAAGGCGTAATCATGCTTGCCGTCGGCCATCTGCCAGGTGTCCAGCCAGTGGGCGCGGCTGCGGATACCGCCGAGCGGGAAGATGCCCGTGGCGGCGAGCGCCTCGTTCACTTTGGCGAACAGCCCCGGCAGGTCGGCCTGCTGGCGGATGTTGTCGGTACATTCAGCAATAAAATGCGGCATGGTGGTTCCTTATGCGGGCAGCGGGAAAACGGCGTTGACCTGGCCGGTGCCGGAGCTGGCGAACAGTTCGGTGAGAAATTCAACCTTGCCGTCGTATTTGTCCCAGCCGAGCATGCCCAGCAGCATCACCGTGTCGTGCATGTTGCCCTCGCCGTAGCAGTAGTCGGCGTACTCCGGCAGCATGCTGCAAAACTCCTTAAACTGACCCTCGCGCCACAGCTTCACCACGCGCTCGTCCATCTGGCGGTCGAACTCGCGGGTGTAGCTGTTCATCCCTTCTTCCGCGCGCTGGTCGTCGATAAAGCGGTGCGATAGCGAGCCGCTGGCGAGCACCGCCACGGTGCCGTCGTATTTTTCGATGGCGCTGACGATGGCTTCGCCCAGCCTGCGGCTGTCGGCGAAGTCGTGAACCGTGCAGAACGCCGAGATGGAGATCACTTTGAAGTGCTTATCCGCGTTCATGTAGCGCATCGGCACCAGCGTGCCGTACTCCAGCTTGAGGCTCGGGATGTTGTGCGCTTTGGCACGCACGCCGAGCTTCACTGCCTCGTCGGCAATCAGCTGGCCGAGTGCCGGGTTGCCGTCATAGTCGTAGGTCATGTCGCGGATAAAGTGCGGCAGCTCGTTGCTGGTGTAGACGCCCGAGAAATGGTCCGCACAGTTGATGTGGTAGGCGCTATTCACCAGCCAGTGGGTATCGAACACGATGATGGTGTCCACGCCCAGCTCGCGGCAGCGCTTGCTGATCTCCTTATGCCCGTCGATGGCGCCCTGTCGGCAGCCGTGGTTTTTGCCCGGCAGCTCGGAGAGATACATTGACGGCACGTGGGTGATTTTCGCTGCTAACGCTAATTTACCCATTTTCAGATCCCCCACTTTGGAATCGGATGGTCGCCCATGGAGATGCAGACGTTCTTCATCTCCGCGAACACCTCGAAGCTGTACTCGCCGCCCTCGCGGCCGGTGCCGGAGGCCTTCACGCCGCCAAACGGCTGGCGAAGGTCGCGCACGTTCTGGGTGTTGACGAACACCATGCCTGCTTCGATATTGCGCGCCAGGCGCAGCACCTTGCTGACGTCCTGGGTCCAGATGTACGACGCCAGGCCGTACTCCACGTCGTTGGCCAGGCGCAGCCCTTCCGCTTCGTCCTTGAACGGCAGCAGGCAGGCCACCGGCCCGAAGATCTCCTCCTGCGCCACGCGCATGCGGTTATCAACATCCGCCAGCACGGTCGGGCGCAGGAAGTTGCCGCCTTTCAGGTGTGCAGGCAGGTCGGTCGGTTTGTCCGGGCCGCCCGCCAGCAGGGTTGCGCCTTCCTCAATGCCGAGGCGGATATAGCCGGAGACCTTCTCCCAGTGCTGTTGGCTGATGAGCGCGCCAATCTGGGTGGTCGGATCGGTCGGGTCGCCCACGCGCAGGCGGTTGGCTCGCTCGGCAAAGCGCTTCACGAATTCCGGGTAGATGCTCTGCTGGATAAAGATGCGCGAGCCCGCGGTGCAGCGCTCGCCGTTTATGGAGAAGATGGTGAACAGGGCGGCGTCCAGCGCGCGCTCAATGTCGGCATCCTCAAAAATCAGTACCGGGGATTTGCCGCCCAGCTCCATGGAGTATTTCTTCAGCCCGGCGTTTTTCATGATGTTGCGCCCGGTGGCGGTGCCGCCGGTGAAGGAGACCGCGCGCACGTCGTGATGACGCACCAGCGCGTCGCCTGCCGTCGCGCCGTAGCCCTGCACCACGTTCAGCACGCCCGCCGGAATACCCGCTTCGAGGGCCAGTTCGCCCAGACGATCGGCGGTCAACGGGGAGAGTTCGGACATCTTCAGCACGGCGGTATTACCTAAGGCCAGACAGGGCGCGACCTTCCAGGTGGCGGTCATAAACGGCACGTTCCACGGCGACACCAGCGCGCAGACGCCCACCGGCTGAACCAGGGTGTAGTTGAGCATCTTGTCGTCAACCGGGTAGGTCTTGCCGTTCATCTGCTGGCATACCTCGGCGAAAAATTCGAAGTTGTGCGAGGCGCGCGGGATCAGCACGTTTTTGGTCTGGTGGATCGGCAGGCCGGTGTCGGCGGTTTCCATGGCTGCGATTTCCGGCACGTTCTGGTCGATCAGGTCACCCAGACGACGCATCAGGCGCGCGCGCTCCTTCATCGGCAGGTTGGCCCACTTCGGGAACGCCTCTTTGGCGGCGGCAACGGCCTGGTGAATTTCAGCTTCACCGCCGGAGGCA
The DNA here is from genome assembly GCF_041365315.1 of Enterobacter cloacae complex sp. 2015409. Taxonomy (NCBI): domain Bacteria; kingdom Pseudomonadati; phylum Pseudomonadota; class Gammaproteobacteria; order Enterobacterales; family Enterobacteriaceae; genus Enterobacter; species Enterobacter cloacae complex sp. 2015409. The sequence continues at coordinate 232,243 of NZ_JBFTVM010000002.1, forward strand.
ACTTCTGCCAGGACCTCGCCGGAGGCCGGGTTAGTGGTGTGGAAGTAGTCGCTGCCCGCGACGTTTTTACCGTTGATCCAGTGGTTAATCTTTTTCATTTTGCCGTCTCTTCATTCACAATTCGGTTCACCAGGCGTCCCACGCCTTCCACTTCCACCACCACCTCATCGCCCGGCACCAAGTCGGAGAGCCCCTTCGGCGTGCCGGTGGCAATCATGTCGCCCGGCTGCAGGGTCATAAAGTCGCTCAGGTACGCAATCAGGTACGGGATGCTGAAGATCAGATCCGCCGTGGTGCCTTCCTGACGCAGCTCGCCGTTAACGAAGGTGCGCAGGGCGAGGTTGTGCGGGTCGGGAATGGCTGCTTTTGGCACGATGTTTGGGGAAATGGGGGTCAGCCCGTCGCGGCTTTTCACCCGCAGGTTCGGGCGGTAGTAGTTTTCCAGGTAGTCGCGGATGGCGTAGTCGTTGCAGACCGTATAGCCCGCAACATAGTCCATCGCCTCGGCTTCGCTCACCTTACGGGCGGTTTTGCCGATGACCACCACCAGCTCCGCTTCGTAATGCATGTATTCGATATTGTTCGGACGCACCGACGTCTGGTTGTCGCCGTTGAAGGTGTTCGGCGCTTTGATAAATACCAGCGGCTCGGTGGGCGGCTTGAAGTCCAGCTCGCTGGCGTGATCGGCATAGTTCAGACCGAGGGCAAACAGCGTGGCGTGCGGCGGCGTGCTGTGCGCAATAGTGACATTGCGCTCATCCACCACCGGGTTTTCCAGCGGCGGAAAGCCCTCCGCCAGAATACGCACGCGATCGCCCGGACGGATCTCAACGCGGCTGTGAGGGGTGCCGAGCAGGATCGCATCGCCGGGATTGAGGGTGGCGAACTCGCTCAGGGCGCTCAGCAGTTCGGCAGCGTTACGCTGAAGATCGGCGGTGTTCCAGTGGTCCGCTTCGCGGCCGTTGATCTCGGTGATGATGGTCAGGTTATCTACGTTATCAAGGGCGACAAGTTCGCCGAGCGGGCAGAATCCGTCACGACATTTGGCCTTGATGGCCGGGCGATAGAAGCTCTCTTCCGGCAGGCTCACCTCGTTGGCCAGCGCATACCCCGCGATGTGCTCCGCAGCGTCCTCCACGCGTACCTTGCTGGCGGTTTTACCGATCACCAGCGCCACCGTCGCGCCGCTGAGCACCTTTTCCCCCTGCGGGAACGGAATGGGTTCGCCCGCACGAATCACGGTGTTATGGGGTTTGATAAACCACACGGCTGTTTTCGGCGGCGTGTTGTAGGGGGCTTTTTCAAATGCCTCACGCCAGGCTTCACGCTGGCTTTGATGGTTGAGGGCGACGGCAAAAACGGTACCTTTCATTCACATACTCCTCAGGCCGGATGTCCTGTTTGGATTTCATTAATATGTTAATGATCTGGTTTTATGCTTTTGCTGCTCATTTCGCAATCAGAAGTGAAAAATTTGTGATATGAATAACAATAAATTTACATATTGAGTTTTATGTGTATTAAAATCAGTGACTTAATAAAATTGATGGGTTTCTGTTAGACTTTTTGAGGGAAAACGTGTTGTTTATAAAAACATCTTTTAGTGATTGTTTACTTGTTAATGATGTGAAGGGAAGAGGCTATGCATGATTCATTAACCATCGCGCTGCTGCAGGCGCGGGAAGCGGCGATGTCCTACTTCCGCCCGATCGTGAAGCGCCATAATCTGACCGAGCAGCAGTGGCGTATTGTGCGCGTGCTGGCTGAACATCCGTCGATGGATTTTCACGATCTGGCGTTTCGCACCTGCATCCTGCGCCCGAGCCTGACCGGTATTCTGACGCGCATGGAGCGTGACGGCCTGGTGCTGCGCCTAAAGCCGGTGAACGACCAGCGCAAGCTGTACGTGTCGCTGACCAAAGAGGGGAATGCGCTGTATGAACACGCTCAGGCGCAGGTCGAAGAGGCGTATCAGCAGATTGAGGCGGAATATACGCCGGAGAAGATGAAACAGCTGACGGCGCTGCTGGAAGAGTTTATTGAACTCGGAAACCGGCATAACGCAGCGCGGGAAGAAGAGTAAAAACCCCAAATTCCAGGATGATTTTCGTAAAGTTTTCCCTTTCCAGGCCGAAAATTCTGTATCTGCCTGAGGAAAGAGAAAACATGTTAAACCGTATCAAGATTGTCACCAGCTTAATGCTGGTTTTAGCGATATTTGGCCTTTTACAACTCACGTCCGGTGGTCTTTTCTTTAATGCTCTGAAGAATGACAAAGAGAATTTCACCGTCCTGCAAACCATTCGCCAGCAACAGTCCACGCTGAACGCCAGCTGGGTAGCGTTGCTGCAAACCCGTAATACCCTGAACCGCGCGGGTATCCGCTACATGATGGATCAGAGCAATATCGGCAGCGGCGCGACCGTTAACGATTTGATGCAAATCGCGTCTACGTCTCTGAAACAGGCGGAAAAAAGCTGGGCTGCCTACGAAGCCCTGCCGCGCGATCCGCGTCAAAACGACGCTGAAGCGATGGAGATCAAGCGTAACTATGATATTTACCACGGCGCGCTGGCGGAGCTGATCCAGCTGCTGGGCGCGGGCAAAATCAACGCCTTCTTCGACCAGCCGACCCAGAGCTATCAGGACGGTTTTGAGAAGCAGTACGTGAGCTACCTGCAGCAGAACGACAAGCTGTACCAGATGGCGGTCGAAGACAGCAACAGCTCCTTCAGCCAGGCTATCTGGGTGCTGATTAGCGTCCTGATTGCCGTGCTGGTGGTGATCGTGGCCGTCTGGCTCAACATCAAGCAGACGCTGATCTCCCCGCTGAATCGTCTGATCGACAACATTCGCCATATCGCCAGCGGCGACCTGGTGAAGCGTATTGAGGTTCAGGGCACCAACGAAATGGGTGAACTGGCCGACTCGCTGCGTCATATGCAGGGTGAGCTGGTGCGTACCGTTGGCGACGTGCGTAACGGCGCGAACGCGATCTACAGCGGCGCGAGTGAAATCGCGATGGGCAATAACGACCTCTCCTCCCGTACTGAACAGCAGGCCGCTTCCCTGGAAGAGACCGCTGCCAGCATGGAGCAGCTGACGGCGACCGTTAAGCAGAACGCCGAGAACGCCCGTCAGGCGAGCCATCTTGCCCTGAGCGCCTCCGAAACCGCGCAGAAAGGCGGCAAAGTGGTGGATAACGTGGTGCAGACCATGCGCGATATCGCGGGCAGCTCGCAGAAAATTGCCGACATTATCAGCGTGATCGACGGCATTGCTTTCCAGACCAACATCCTGGCACTGAACGCGGCGGTAGAAGCGGCGCGTGCGGGCGAGCAGGGCCGTGGCTTTGCGGTGGTGGCCGGTGAAGTGCGTAACCTGGCCCAGCGCAGTGCCCAGGCGGCTCGTGAAATCAAGAGCCTGATTGAAGACTCCGTGGGTCGCGTGGAAGTGGGTTCAACGCTGGTAGAAAGCGCCGGTGAAACCATGGGTGAGATCGTGAACGCGGTGACCCGCGTAACGGACATCATGGGTGAAATCGCCTCTGCGTCTGACGAGCAGAGCCGCGGTATCGACCAGGTGGGTCTGGCGGTAGCTGAGATGGATCGCGTGACCCAGCAGAACGCCTCGCTGGTTGAAGAGTCTGCCGCGGCTGCGGCCGCACTGGAAGAGCAGGCGAGCCGCCTGACTCAGGCCGTGGCGGTGTTCCGCATTCAGCAGGAGCAGATGAAAGCGCGCGAATTCGCTGCGGCTAAAGCGGTTTCCACGCCGGTGATGGCGCGTAAAACCGCGACGGTCGATTCAGGCGATAACTGGGAAACGTTCTAACTCTGTGCGTTGTGCCGGGTGACGGCTGCGCCTTACCCGGCCTACGGTTCAGGGTTTTGTAGGCCCGGTAAGCGCAGTGCCACCGGGCGATATTACAGAGGCAGGCGCATGGCGCAGCGCGTTTCATACGCGAAACCGTGCGCTGTCTCTTCTTCCCTTTTCTGACGCAGTTCAGGCGTCAGCGTCGTCATTTTTTTAAACCCTAGCTTTGCATAGAACGGCGCGTTCCACGGTACGTCCCGGAACGTCGTCAACGTCAGCGACGTCAGCCCCAGCGTGCGGGCATGGTCAGCCGCACAGGCGATAAGCTGCCGGCCAATCCCTTTTCCCTGCCAGTTCAGATCGACCGAAAGCTCCACGATAAACAGCGACGAAGAGTGCGCTTCGGTGAGGATAAACCCCACGGGGCGGTCGTTCACCCGCGCCAGCCAGCTTAGCCCACGTTCGACATACTCAAGGTGCTTCTCAGCAGAAATGACTTCACCGTCGGCAAGCCAGGCGAGCTCCGGGTCTTCACGAAAGCGCTCGCCCGCCGCGCGTTCAATGGCGGGCAGGGCGGCAACGTCGCCGGGACGTGTGGGTCGAAGGGTGATGTTAAGGTCGACCATTAGCCTGCTCGACTCACAATTTTAATTTCGACCATGCCAATTCCGAGCTCGCGCGGTGAATGGCCAAGAATATTCCCTTCATTGGTGGACTGCGGATCCGGCGGGACGATCACCAGGGTATTGCTGCGCGAAGGATTCTCAAAATGCAGCGTATGCGTGCTCACGTCGTTCCCGAGCGTCAGCGTCTGCTCCCGATCGCCCACGCGCACCGGTACGGGCTTGTTAGCGTTAGGGCCATACGCTCTGGCGGTGATCACCAGGTCGAACTGTTCCGGCAGGGGATGGGTGTACTCAATTTTCACCTCATTGCCCAGCTGCGCGTTGGACCAGCGTCCCCAGGACTCCGGCCGCGAGATGCCGCTAAACTGCTTCACTTCTTCCGGCGCGCCGGCCACGTTAAAGATAAAGCTGTCCGCTTTGTAGCGAATATCGTTGTCGCTGATTTTCAGCATGTCGATGTTGTGCTGATAGCGCGCCGTATCAATTACCGTATCTTTAAACGCGGTTTTGCCTTTCCACTGGGCTTTATCCACGTGCTGCACGGTTTGCTCGCCGCCGAGCTGGCCCTGAGAAACACACCAGTCGGTAGAGAGCGCCAGCGGCTGCGACCAGAGCTGGCCCATTTTGTAGCACCGGTCGACCCAGACGAAGTTATCGCGTGGCGCAAAATCGGCCAGCTGATAGCGCAGCGGCGCGGAATACTCGCTTTCTGGCAGCGGCTCAACGCGACCCTCCGACACGCGTACCAGCAGCGGCAGGCGGAAGTTGCTGCCCGAGAAGGCAATGGTGTTTTTATCCCGATCGACGGTGAAGTCCTTCATCTCTTTCGGGAAGTTCCACAGGCGGATGATGTCGGGCTTCCAGGCGAGGATTTTTTCCTTCATGTTGAGGAACACTTCCGACAGGGATTGCCCCGACAGCGTGCTGCGGCCCAGGCCAATAAAGTTGTCGCCGCCCAGGATGTCCAGCACGGTGGCGCCGTTATCCATGGAGTTGCGTTTGGTGGCAATCTCCTCCTGCTGCGGCTGGTCGCCGCGCAGGACGAAGAACAGATTGCTGCGATCCTGCTTGTTGAGCTGATCCCAGGCACTGTTTTTCATCGCCAGATGGTCAGACGAAACGACGATGACGGTGTTTTTAAACCAGGGTGAGGCTTTGATTTTCTCGACCAGCGCGGCAATGTGCTCCTGACTGCAGGTGACGGCGCTGAAAGACTTGTTGTTTTTGCCATCAACGTTATAGCTTTTGCGTTTACAGCTGCGCGAGACGAACCCGTCAGGATGGTGAGTGTCCACCGTCAGCGCAAAGAGAGAGAAACGCTTGCCCGCGCGGGACAGCTCCTCGAATTTCTTCCAGGTTTCGTCGAGTACCGTATCGTCATAGAAGCCCCAGTCGTTGCGGTAGTTTGGGTCGGCAACCGTCGTTTTTAACTCTTCTGAGCCATACAGGTGATCAAAACCGTGGGATTTCAGGAACACATCTTTTCCGGCGAAGCGCAGGTTTGCCCCCTGCACAAAATAGTTTTCGTAACCGGAGTTTTTCAGGATATCGCCGAGGCAAATATTCTGCGGGAAGAAGGTCGACATGGAGGCTGAGGCGTTACCTTCAAAAGGCGCGAACAGCGGGATACCGCACTGGGAGGCAACCATCCCGGCAATCGTGTAATCCGTACCGGGCAGCTGCATGGTGTGGCTGAAATCAAGACCTTCATTTTTCAGCGCACCCAGGTCCGGCGTCAGGTCAGGGAACGCATCGTTATCAAAGTACGTGCGTTCCAGGCTTTCACCGTAGATGTAGACCAGGTTGAGCTTCGGGTTGGCGATCGTTTTCGACGGCTCTTTGTAGTAAGCCACGAAATCCGGATCGCCGTCGCGCGACTGGGATTTCACCAGCTCGGTGATCTGATGGAACGCCGGGCTGGCGTCGACGGAGGCCAGCGCCAGGAATAACGCCAGCAGGCTGTAGCCATGATGGTGTGGATGATGGCGACGTCGACGCAGCACCCAGGCCAGCGCGCCAAAAATGGTGACCAGCGCGACGACAAGGCCGAGCCCCGGAAGAATGTACTTGCTGACCCCCGCGCCCGTCAGGCTGTTTGTCAGCGTGTAGAGCACCGCATCGTTAATGCCGTCACCGGTAAAGTAATCGCTGGCGTATAAGGTAATGTTTAAAATAATAAAAATGCCGAGCACAACCAGCGTGGCGATAAACCACCAGGTGTGACGGCCGGCTTTGCAGGCGTAAACGCCGACAGAAGCCAGAAAAAGGATAAGAGACATGAATTCAGACAACAGCATATCCTCGTGACGCCAGATGCTTCGCTGGCTAACTGTTTATTTTTTGGGTCATACAATGTAATTGCGATGTCGTTAAGCTGCAATTTTAGTGTCACGAAAGTGTGCTGTTGTTAGGATTTGGTTTAGAAAATCGTTTTTATGAAGGTGTGCACATCCTGACAAACGGACGCTGAGACGGTGGCAGGTGGGAAAAACGCTCATTTAGCGCCGCGCTGCAAGACTATCGCATTAAACGCGGCGTGTTGTGGCAGAAAATGGGGTGGATCAGGAGATGAAATTAACGCCTTGTTTCAGCACCAGATCGCAGGCTTTGGTTTTCACCTGTTTGGCCAGAGAGGAGTTGCCGAGGGTGCTCAGGTTAAGCTGCTGACCGTTCTGCGCGTTAAGCAGGCCCTGAATGCCGTCCATATAGTTGGTGTCCGCTTTTTGCTCCTGGGTATCCAGACCCAGTTTACCCAGCACCTGGTTTTTCACGTTTTGCGCATCGGTCACGGAGGCCAGTTTTTGCTTCGCGCAATATTCCAGAATCCCCGCCGCGTTGTTCATCGTGCCCGCGCTCAGGCTCTGACCGCTGTTGCCCAGCAGGCTGGTGAGGGAAGAGGCGGAGAGTCCGCCCTGCGTGCTGCTGCTCTCTTTGGTCAGCTCGTTTGCTGCGCTTGACAGGGACTCCTGCCAGGACGCCGCTTGCGCTGCGCCGGTCACCAGCAGCGCGCCTAAAAGGGTGCTGACAATCATCTGTTTTTTCATCATGGCTCTCTCAAAAAGGTCCGTTTTGGGCCGAAGGGGTTCCAGTATATACCTGCGACCTGTCGGCGATTCCTGGAACTGTCTTAATACTCTTTGCCGGTGACGCGGCTGCGGTAACTTTCCCAGTCGAAGATGACATACAGGCTGTTACCCAGCTTCATGCGGTCCATGACGCGTTCCCCCAGCAGGCGGGTCATCTCGTCAATATTGTGGTTCGTCAGCATGCCGGTGGGGCGCTTGGACGAGGAGCGGCGATCGACAATCTGGTTGATGATCACTTTTTCATAGCGCGATTCCGTCTGAACGCCAATCTCGTCGATGACCAGCAGGTCGACATTACTCAGATCGTTAAGCAGCTGTTCTTCGCTGGTTTCGCGGTTGCTGAAGGTGTCTTTCATCGCAGACATGATATCGGCCACGGTGATGATAAGAACCGATTTACCGCGCAGAAGCAGCTCGTTGCAGATAGCGGCAGCAAGGTGATTTTTTCCGGTGCCCGGCTTGCCGCTAAAGATGAAGCTGGCGATATTGCCGTCGAATTCATCCACGTACTGCCGTGCGGCGGCCAGCGCGTTCATCTGCCCGGTGGTCTCAATTTTATAGTTATCGAACGAGCAGTTCTGGTGCAGGGGACGGATACCGGAACGGTTAAAGGTGCGCTGCATTTTCATCGCCCGGTTTTCGCGGGCGAGCGCGGCGGCGCGGATCTCACCTTGCTCTTTTTGCCATGCCAGCAGCTCTTCACCGGTGGTGAAAGCGGGCTTCACGTTGGCAGGCATCATTTTTTGCAGACGTTTCATCAGGTCGCCGACGTTCTTCATTTCGCACCTCGGAATCCGCTGGGGATCTGTTTATCCGGTTCTGAAAACGCATTGATATCACGTTTTGGCTGGCCGTTGTTGCCGGCGCGGGTAATCTGGAGATGACGCGCGAGCTTTTGCTGCCACTGAATGTGGGTGAACACTTTCCCTTCTGCCTGCCACCAGGCGGTAAACGCGGCGAGCTCTTCCGCGGTGGCGGGTTGGGTTAACGCAATGCCCCACAGCGCGGCCTGCCGCTGGAAATCCGCATCCGGTTGCCAGCCCGCATAGAGGGCAAATTTGCCCATCGGAACGGTCACGGGAACGTTAACCGGTTCATCAAAGAACTGGCTATCCAGCGTGACATCGCTCGCCGGGCGTGACACTTGTGCTTCGATCTCCAGAAGCTGTGCCAGACGTTCCGGTGTGATTGCGTAAAACGCCGGCGCGTTGTCGGCAAAAACCGCAACCGTGCCGCCTTCGGCGTGAGTCAACACACCGCGTGGGTCGCGCATAAAGGCATCAATGCCAGCAATGCTGGTGGTCAGAAGTCTGGAGGACATAACGCTTACTCTACTGATTACTACGGGCGTGATATGGACTTATGGTAGCACAGAGAGGGGAAAGGAAAGGAGGGGTAAAGTGCGGGCTGATGCCCTCACCCTGACCCTCTCCCACAGGGAGAGGGAACAGAAGGGATTACGCGATGATGTTCAGTGTCACGTCAATGTTGCCGCGGGTCGCGTTAGAGTACGGGCAAACAATGTGCGCCGCATCGACCAGCTTTTTGGCTTCCGCAGGATCCATACCTTCAACGTGGATGTTCAGTTTCGCTTCGATACCAAAACCGGTTGGCAGGGGGCCAATACCCACTTCGCCTTCAATAAAAGCATCTTTAGGTAGGGTAAATTTGTCGCGTGCGGCCACAAACTTCATCGCGCCCAGGAAGCAGGCAGAGTAGCCGGCAGCAAACAGCTGCTCAGGGTTCGTCACTTCTCCCCCCATGCCGCCCATCTCTTTTGGCACGCCCAATTTTACGTCCAGTACGCCATCGGAGGAGGTGGCTCGGCCGTCACGGCCTCCGGTGGCTTTTGCTTTGGCGGTATAAACAACTTTTTCTAAAGACATGGCAGGTTCCTCATCTTGTTTAATGTGCACTATTAAATAGCGTGCGATATATATGGGTAATAATCACGCGTAAAGTATAGCTTTACGCGCGGTGTAGCTGTTGTCGCAAAAGTTCGAGCTGCTGTTTGAGCGCCAGCAGGGTGTCGGTATCACACTGCGCTGCGCAACCCACCGCATGGGGGATACCCAATGCCTGCTGCTGCAGTTCACGTCCCGCTTCACTCAGGGTGACGGCGACCTGGCGTTCATCTTTGCGTGAACGGTGGCGGTTGATGAGCCCGGCGCTTTCCAGACGCTTCAACAGCGGCGTCAGAGTTGCAGAGTCCAGAAACAGCCGTTCACCGATGTCCGACACCGTCATATCATCCTGCTCCCACAGCACCAGCATCACCAGATATTGCGGGTAGGTCAGGTTCAGCGGTGCCAGCAGCTGCCGGTACAGCTTGTTAAGCGCCAGGTTTGCCGAATAGAGGGCAAAGCAGAGCTGGTTATCCAGCTTGAGCGCAGCGGTTGCGTCGTTCGTTTTCGCGTTCATGAAATGAATATAGATAGTGCACGATTTAATTGCAAGCAATTTTATGGGCAAGTATAGCGGAGCGCCACCTGAACGGCCATTTTGCGGTAGTGCTGGCGCTGAGCCTGCTCGTTTGCGCTTTCTTCAAACAACAGCGTAAAGGTGTAGCTGTTGGCAACGTAGTGAAAGCTGAAGCTGCTTATCAGACGATGAAGATCGCGGGCGTCTACCGTCTCACTGAAGAGCTGTTTTTCTTTGCCCCGGCGCAGGATCTCCTCCAGCAGGTCGAGCGCGCTGCGGTTGACCTGGCGGAGATAGCTCGACTGCTGCATAAAGCGGCCGCGCTGCATGTTTTCCATGCAGATAATCCGGATGTAGTCAGGGTGGTCGGCATGATAGTCAAAGGTGGCTTCAACCAGATTGACCAGCGCTTCGACCGGGGGCATTCCCGTCAGGCTTAGCGCTTTTTCACTGGCGCGAATCTGGGTGTAAACATGTTCCAGAACCAGGAGATAGAGGTTCTCTTTATTCTTGAAATGGTAAACCACCATGCGTTTGGTGGTACCCGCTTTCTCTGCGATCTGCTCCATCCGTGCACCGTTCAATCCATACTCGGCAAAAAGCGCGATGGCGCTCTGAAAGATTTTCTCTTTCAGGCTGGATTCTTCACTGTGCTCGGGGTGTTCGCTGCCAGGGTTAGCCACATCCTTTCCTTATTTTCACCAAACGGACCAGAAGAATTATCTCCACGGCAGCGAAATAATACAAATATCAAACGCGTGGGCGTTTGCGGTACAGCCACAGTCCGGGGATCGACAGCCCGATAGAGAGCGCGCCGACGATGGATGACGCCTTAAGGAAGTTGCTCAGGAGGAGGATCATCTGAGGCTCGGTATAACCGAAATGGCTGATTTTCACTGCGGAAATCATCGCCGTATACGCAGATATGCCTGGGAACATCGGGATCACCGCGGCAACGGTGAACACTTTGGGATGCGCCAGATACCAGCGCGACCACTGGATGCCGATACTGCCGACCAGCATGGAAGCGATGAACGTTGACCATTCGATGTTGAAACCCGCCGTCATCATCACCATTCGCGAGCCATGGCCAATCGCACCCAGCAGCGCGCACCACGGCAGCGCGCGTTGCGGTACGTTAAATACCATCGCGAAGCCGACGGCAGGGATGGCGGCCAGAAGCATGTCCTGTGCCAGCGCCAGCAGAAAATCTATCACGCCCATCCGCGTAACCCCCAGAGAGTCATGGCCATGACCACGCCGATGCAGGTCGCCAGCGTCAGCAGGCTGGCGATAGCCCAGCGTGCCAGACCGGTATTGATGTGCCCTTTAAACATGTCGGCGACGGCGTTGATCAGCGGAAAGCCCGGGACCAGCAGAAGCACGCTGGCGGCCATGGCAACGGTTGGGGTGTTGGCAAACTGCGGCAGGCGCAGAAGCAGGCCGGAAACCGTGGTGGCGACAAACGCGGTAATGCAGAAGTTAATTTGCGGGTGCAGCTGCCGGTGCGTGAGCAGCTGGCGAACATACATGGCGATACTGCTGGCAAAAAAGGTGACGAGCGCGCCGTCCCAGCCGCCTTTATTGAGCTTACAAAAGCAGGCACAAGAGAGCCCTACCATTAACACAACGAGCCAGCGCGGATAACGTAATGGCTTGATCTGGTTGAACCGTTTTTCAATTTCATGGAGATCGAGAAGCTTGTGTTCAGCAAGGATGACGATGTGCTGCACTTCGGTCACGACGTGCATGTTAATACCGCGGTCATGGTTTTTGCGGGTGGAGGTCAGGCACTGACCGTCTTTGATCGTGGTCAGCACAATGGCGTTAGATGAGATCGCGCTTTCAACGCTATCCATACCCAGCGCCACCCCCAGCCGGGTTGAAAGCTCCTCAACCAGCGCGCTTTCCGCGCCGTGCTGGAGCAGAAAAAGACCGCACTTTATACATAGCCGCGTGATAGCACGCTGCGTTGACCGATCTGCCTGCATGTATTGTCCTGAAAAAGATGGATAGGTTGCCGGTTAGCCCGTAGTGAGTACTTTTAGCACAAAGTGCAGTCCCTCTTGCTGTGGGCCAGATCAAGGTTTATGCAAACAGTTTCAGCCCGTATCACGAAAGGGGAGTTGGATTAATTTATCAATGCGGTGAATTATAAATATAAAAATATAGAATATTTGTATTTAGTTATTCTAATTTTATATTGTCGTTATTTTAATGGCTCCGCAATTAAATTTATTTGCGCTTTATGAGATATTACCGTTGTTTTAGGCATTTCTTATACTAAGAACATATCTCATCTTCTGCTTGTATTAATCAGTTTTACACTCAGGGACGAAAATACTCATACATTGGTGCGTTTTAACGTTACTCATCAAATGAAGAATGGACACGGAGGGTCTATGTTGTCATTGCATGGTAAGTATGGCGTTGTCATTAGCCGGATGCCCGTGATGCAAAACGGGTTAGGGGGCGTGATGGCACGCCATTTCCCGAATTTTGAATTGACCTATTGTCGCTCATTGCAGGAGTTAACACTGCTCCAGCTACGCCGCGCAGATGTCATTATTGCCGATATTTCAGGTGAATACAGAAATCCTCGGGGAACCCTCGAAGAGTATTACGGTTTATTGAACCAATACCGCGACATTCACTGGATCTTTTTAGTCTCGCGGCCGCTTTACCCTATTGCGGTTGAGTTGCTTATGCGCCCGGAAAGCACGTTGCTGTCTGATATGGAGCCCATTGAAGGCGTGGTTAACGCGATTCGGGCAGGTAGCGAGCGGGCAGAGCGGATAAGCCAGACGTTATTAACCCCGGAGCCTCAAAGTACGGAGGATGAAGACGAACACGTTATCGCACTCACGCACTCCGAACGCAAGGTACTGCGTCTGTTAGGTAAAGGATGGGGGATTAACCAAATCGCCACATTGCTGAAGAAGAGCAATAAAACCATCAGTGCGCAGAAAAACAGTGCGATGCGGCGGCTATCTTTACGTAGTAATGCCGATATGTACGCCTGGATCAACAGTACGCAGGGAATGAGAGAGCTGAATTTGATGTCAGCCTATGGAGAGTTTGAGGAATGGAAAAAACCGATTCAACACGACATATCGCCATCGTCGAAAATTGCACGATGAGTGCTGTTGGGCTACAGCATTTATTTGCGATGCCCGGCCTGAATCACTATCAGCTGCATCTGTTCAGCGAATTTGACAGCTTCAAGAAAGCACTTCAGCACGTCAATTTTTTCTCGCTGATCTATTCACTTTCCGATGCACGAGAGGAGCGCCGTAACTGCCTGGCGCACCTGCGGGAACTCGCGTTTACGCATGGTCATATCCAGCGCATTATCCTGGTCGCTGATGAGACGGAAGCACGGTTAGTTAGCCATCTTTCACCGTCACGCCTTCACGGTGTGGTCAGTAAATCGCTGACGCTTGAGCACCTGCAGCAGGAACTTATGGTGTTGTTGAGTGAAACGCTGCGCATCAATGACAATATGATGAATCACTGGTACCGGAGCCAAAACAGAATGTTAAGCCCAACGGAACGGGCAATACTGCGTTATATGTCTTGCGGCTATTCTATTCCTCAAATTGCGGCACAGCTTGAACGCAATATTAAGACCATTCGGGCGCATAAGTTTAATGCGATGGTGAAGCTGGGGGTGAGCTCTCACGTCGGGTTGCTCGATGCGGCGGATATTATTACTCACCTTCCGGCAAGAGAACCGCGAAGTTCGGCACTCAGCAAGCCGACCTTTTTATAGCCAGCCCGCTGCGCGCCAGACAGGCTCTGGCGCATCAATCAGATGCAAACGTCAACCCACTTTGCGGAAGTCAGCTCTGCCATTCTGTCAGGTGAAATACGCACGGCACTATGAATTGCGCCTGCGGCGGGCAGGACTTCGGCGTACTGCTTTAATGAGATATCGCAGTAAACCGCGAGCGGATTTTCCAGCCCGAACGGGCACACGCCGCCAACGGGATGACCGGTGATGGTCACCACTTCATCACTGCTGAGCATGCGCGCTTTCGCACCAAACGTGTCTTTCAGCTTTTTGTTATCCAGGCGCGCATCGCCTTTCGCCACCACCAGAATCACCTCATTTTTCACCTTGAGTGACAAGGTCTTGGCGATTTGTCCCGGTTCAACACGATGGGCGGCAGCAGCCAACGCAACGGTAGCGGTACTCTGGCTAAGTTCAATTACGTCTATATCCGGCGCGTTGTCGGCAAAAAACTGCTGTACAGACTGCAAACTCATTGTTTCCTCCTGACAAATATCCTGCGTAATCTGTCATAAGAATTTATGCTCTGTAAATATCTCTTAAGTAACAAATATCCCGAACGGCTGATTTCTGGATCCTCTTCACATTCACAGAAACCGGTTACAGTAACCGGTTGCAGAGCGTGATGCGTCGATTAATACTGAGTACGTAACGTCCCCTGTATCCAATAATAAGAGCCAAATATGAAACCATTTCGTCTGAGCAGTACCACTGGTACACAAGCCAGCAAGGTTGTGAAGCTGATTTATGGAACAACGTGCGGCGCGAAAGTGCCCGTAATAAACGTCTGACAGGAGATCTGCCATGTCTGCCAACCATGCTGCGTTTAACCTGATATTCCGTTTCGTTGAAAATTACGTGAGCCCGATTGCCGGGCGGATCTCTTCCCAGCGTCATGTCATGGCTATTCGTGATGGGTTTATCTCCGCGATGCCATTTATGATTGTGGGTTCATTTTTGTTAGTGTTCGCTTACCCACCTTTTTCGCCTGATACCACGTGGGGTTTCGCCCGCGCCTGGCTGGATATGGCGAAGCAGTTTGAAGGCCAAATCCTGACGCCGTTTGATATGACGATGGGCATTATGTCCATTTATATCTGTGCGGCCATTGCCTATAACCTTGGCAAACACTATGTCAAATCGCACCAGTTAGACCCGTTCATGTGCGCCATGCTGTCGCTGATGGCGTTTCTGCTGGTCGCGGCACCGAAAACCAAAGGCACGCTTCCTGTCGACAGTCTGGGGGGAACGGGGATTTTTACCGCGATTCTGGTGGCGATTTACTGCGTTGAGATGATGCGTTTCCTCAAGGCGCATAACATCGGTATTCGCCTGCCAGACCAGGTTCCTCCGATGATCAAAAACTCTTTTGATCTGCTGATCCCGGTGCTGGTGGTGGTGTTAACGCTCTATCCTCTGAGCCTGGTCATTCAGTCTCAGTTTGGCATGCTGATCCCGCAGGCCATTATGTCGGTCTTTAAACCGCTGGTTTCCGCGGCGGATTCACTGCCTGCGATCCTGCTGGCGGTGTTGATTGGTCATCTGCTGTGGTTTGCCGGGATCCACGGCGCCGCCATCGTCTCCGGGATGTTGCAGATGTTCTGGCTGACTAACCTGGGCGCTAACCAGACCGCGCTGGCCGCCAGCCAGCCTCTGCCGCATATCTTCATGGAGGCGTTCTGGACGTTCTTTATCGTGATTGGCGGGTCGGGAGCCACGATGGGGCTGGTGATTTGCTATCTGCGTAGCCGTTCAGCGCATTTACGCTCTATCGGGCGTTTGAGCGTGGTGCCCAGCTTCTTTAACATCAACGAACCTGTCATTTTCGGTACACCAATCGTGATGAACCCGGTGTTCTTTATTCCGTTCCTGCTGGCACCGATGGTTAACGCCGTGCTGGCGTGGGCGGCGATGACGTTTGATTTGATTGGGCGCGTCATCTCGGTCGTTCCCTGGACGGCACCGGCGCCGATAGGCGCAGCGTGGGCTCTGGGCTGGGACTTCCGCGCCGCGATTCTGGTTGTGGTTCTGGCCTGCGTATCGGCGATCATCTACTTCCCGTTCTTCAAAGTGTATGAGAAGCAGCTGCTGGAGCAGGAAGCGGAAGAAGCGCAGCGTAATGCTGAAGAGGACAATCAGCAGGTGGCTTAGGTAAAAGCAAAACGGCAACGCAGGTTGCCGTTTTTAGTGTTTGTTCCCTCTCCCCGTGGGCTGAGGAATCCCCATAAAATAATGCCTGCACGGACGACCCCCTCTCCCTTGAGGGAGAGGGCTGGGGTGAGGGGGAACATACGGCTGTGGTGGTCATTCCGTTCACTTTATGTTTCTTGCTACTCTGTAAGGACATGACCGGTGAACGTGCCATGGCGGCTCAATCGCCGCCGCCCTGGCGACCCGGGCTCCCGGCGGTAAATCGCCGCTTCGCGGTACCCTCAGCTTATTCCTTCAGGCTATCGGGTCGGGCATGAGCCTGCATCCCTGCAGGCCACGCCCTCTCGGCGCATCCCTGCGCCTCGCCCCGGCCTTACGGAAACGCTTCGGCGATTTACAGCCGGACCAGGGCGTCGCTGTAAGTTATTAATTTTTTTGAAGCAACGTTCATCGCTTCAGGTAAAAAATTACTGGGGATTCCTCAGTCCTATGGGAGAGGGTCAGGGCGAGGGCATCAGGCCGGGCAATTCACTGCTCTACTTCAGCGTGCAATCCCCGCATTGCTTAACGTCCGGCAGGCGATAGCGCTGGCAGCAGGTGCGACGAACCAGAAGTCCATCACGGAGCACGACGGTTCGGAACAACGGGTTGTCACGGCCATCGGAAAGCTGTTTTGCAAAGAAACAGGACTGACGCAGGGCGTCAACGTTCTCATCACCGAGAAGCGGCTTCATTTCCGTTAAATACCAGTGGATTAAATAGCCCGTATTGCTCCAGATAAGCTTCCCGTTAATCTCTCCTGTCGCTTCAAGCGCTTCCACCACCGGGATCAGGGCCTGAGTGACCAGCTGTTCCATACGCTCCTGAGCCGTCAGGCGTTCCGCATTCTGGTCTTCATGTAGATCAATCCAGAAGCAGGCTGCACGCCCGGTTTCGTGAAACTCGACGTGGAAATTATCCGGCGAGAGTTCCAGCATGCTCTTCTGCGTTAACAGCGCCAGCATGAGGGGAGGCACCATCAGCCCGATATACCACTGTGCCCAGAGTGAGAGCAGGGGTTTATTTTCCCGCGTAAGGGTGGGCTGATTGCGATAGATATGGTCGGAATAGGTGGCCAGCAGCGATTGCAGTTTTGCCGGTTGGCACCACTCTGAGAGCGTCATGGCGTGGTTCGGGGGGGCTTCATCAAGCCGGATAAAGTCCAGCAGGTGGGCGCGCGTTTCCGCAATCTTATCCCGTATGGCATCCGCAAGCGAAGCATTCCCGCTGGTGAGGGGCGCTCGCCAGAGGAGGGGTTCGACGATGTGTGCGGTATGCGTGGCCATAGTATAGATAGAAATCTAAATGATAATGATTGCCAATCCTAACTATTGCTCATACCAATGGCAAGACTTTTGTCCTGGTGACATCGCCGTGATGTTTACGCCGTCTGAATCTCTTCACTCAACAGAATGTTGTTGCGCCCCATATGCTTTGCTTCGTAGAGGGCTTTGTCCGCTTTTTCCAGCGCGCCTTCCACGTCTTCATCCTCGAAAATGGCAATACCAATGCTGATGGTGACGTTTGTCGCGACGCTTTCGTTAAACAGATGCGGAATTTTCAAATCGTAAACTTTCTGACGGATCCGCTCGGCCGTCTGACGAGCATGTTCGAGTGAGATGTTGGTCAGCAGCACCATAAACTCTTCCCCACCAAAACGCGCCACAATATCGCGAGAACGCACGGCATCGCGGATTGCCGCAGAGACGCGCTTCAGCGCCTGGTCGCCCATCATATGGCCGTAATGGTCGTTATAGGCTTTGAAGTGGTCGATATCCATCAGCAGGACAAAGTGCTCACCATTCTCTACCGTGGGCAAATTCTCCAGACGGCTTTGCAGACCGCGACGATTATAGAGCCCGGTAAGCGGGTCCATCATGCTGAGATCGGTAAGGGTTTCCCGTTCCTCCAGAAGGCGAGAAAGGAGCTCCTGAGCAAAACGGTCGTTGCGTCTTTGCAAAATGTTATGAATAGCAATTGCCACCACAGGAAGTGCGAAAGAATAGGTCATTCGCAGCCATATATCGTGATCGCTTAACCACAGGCAGACAATAAAGGTGGGCAGTGAATGCAGCGTAAAGGCTTTGATATTACTGGCGAACGCCAGCGTGCCGATAAAAAGCACCGTTAAAAGGGCGATTAACAAATACGTCGCATGATCGTGGGTAATTAAGGCGAATTTGGAGACAATTTGCCAGGCCCACAAAATACCGAAGATCCCTGAAACGACAGGAATATTTATCTTCCGCGCGCGCTTTCTCCAGTGCCAGACGAACAGGCCGGTACTGATGGAGAATATAGCAATCAGAGGGGCGGAAAACAGTCGTACAGAATTGAGCGGGTTTGTTACCGAGAACACTGCCGATGTTGCGTTCAGAAATAAAAATAAACGTAACGATAATTGATATTTTCTGTGAACCAAAGACCGCCAGGATTGTGATGTCATAGTCGTGTATTTTTATTAAAATTTAATTAAAACAAATAAATAGATGTCGTTTCGCAATTAAATATGCAAAAAGCTCAAAGAGTAATTATCAGAAAATCTTTAGACGTTGTTAACAGGTGCGCAATTTATCACCTTAGGCAATTCCTGTCATTACGGGAAAGGTAAAGGTCGATGGATTTTGATTCATTCAGCTGACAAATGATAATTCCTGTCATATGATATTGGTTATCATTATCGTTGTGAGAGGGCAGATCATGTTGAACAGGGCGCTGGGAAGTTGTTGGGGGGTATTGCTACCGGGAGCCATTCTCGGCGGTTTGACGTTTGCCGATCTCTCTCTCGATACCTGGAAAGCCATCATTGTGTCAGGACTGTTAGTCACGTCAGGCATGATCTGGCATAAGCAACTACGTCACTTTGTTTTACTGCCATCCTGCGTAGCACTGGTCAGTGGAATTCTGGTGATACTGATGAGTTTGAAATAACAGGGAAAAGAAGATATTCAGAGGGGTTGTAAGATAATTGGTGCGAGGGGGGGGACTCGAACCCCCACATCCTAAGGACACTAACACCTGAAGCTAGCGCGTCTACCAATTCCGCCACCTTCGCACAGTCATCTTACTATTTACATCATTACTATGTTGATATCGCCTCGTTGGTGCGAGGGGGGGGACTCGAACCCCCACATCCGTAAGGACACTAACACCTGAAGCTAGCGCGTCTACCAATTCCGCCACCTTCGCCCAGTGCGAGCAATATCATCGTGATTTATGGTGCGAGGGGGGGGACTCGAACCCCCACATCCGTAAGGACACTAACACCTGAAGCTAGCGCGTCTACCAATTCCGCCACCTTCGCATACCATCGATACTGTAAAAGTATCGTAACCACGGAGGCGCATTCTAGATGTTTTCAGCTTTACGTCAACTGAAAAGTGCGCACCTTTTATTGATTGCTGCAAAAATGGCCGGAACTGAGACGCCTGCTTGCCGGATAGTGATTGCGCTTATCCGGCCTGCAGGAGTGAGATTACTTTTTGGCCTGGCGCGTCATCACGGTACGATAGACCTTAAAGCGGCCGGTCTGGGCGATCACTTCGTGGAAGCCAAAGGTTTCGTCCAGCACTTTCGGGTACGCCAGGAAGGCGTTCGCAACGATACGCAGCTCGCCGCCGCTGTTAAGGTGACGGGTTGCGCCACGGATCAGCGTTTGTGCCGCTTCAAGGCTGGTTTCCATACCGTCGTGGAACGGCGGGTTAGAGATGATCATGTCGAAGCGACCGGTGACGTCAGAGAAGACGTTGCTGGCAATCACCTCGCCTTCAATGCCGTTTGCGGCAAGCGTTGCGCGGCTGGCTTCAACCGCCGGGGCGCTCACGTCACACAGGGTTAAGCGCACCTTTGGCGAATGGCTGGCGAGCACGGTAGAGAGCACGCCCGCGCCGCAGCCTACGTCCAGCACTTTGCCTTTGGTGTGCGGCGTCAGAGTGGAGAGCAGCAGCTTGCTGCCCGTATCCAGCGCGTCACGGCTGAACACGCCCGGCAGGGTTTTGATGGTCAGGCCGTCAAGCTGGTATTCATCCCAGTAAGCCTGCGCATCAAACGTTGTCTGTTTTTCCAGTCGTCCGTGGTACAGACCACAGCGGCGAGCGCTGTCGACTTTATTCAGCGGCGCGTAGTCTTCCAGCATCTGTTCAGCGCTACGCACGCCGCTGCGGTTCTCTCCTACCACGAAAATATCGCAGCCGACCGGAAGCAGGGAGAGCAGGTTCATCAGCTGGAACTGGGCTTCCGGTTTATTCTTCGGCCAGTAGTAAATCAGCGTATCGCAGTCGGCGATATCGCTCTGCTCCGCCACCAGGCTAAAGCGCGCGCGCTCGCCCATCTGACGGCTCAGCACCTGCCAGTGGTGGTAATATTGGGTGTGGGCACGGCTTTCAGCACAGTCGAAACGCGCGGGCAGGTCATCCTGCATATCTCCGGCAAACAGAATACGGCTTTCTTCGAAATCATCACTGTGACGCAGCAAGACTTCACTTGCCGGGGTAAATGCAGACATGAATTGTTCCTCAATAAACTCAGGCGGGGATTATAGTAGGTAGATGGCGCACTTTCGACACATTTGCTATATTTGCGCGCCTGAGAGACAGGAGTTTTCCCTATGACATCCCGACGAGACTGGCAGTTGCAGCAGCTGGGCATTACCCAGTGGGCTTTGCGTCGCCCGACGGCGTTGCAGGGCGAAATCGCCATCTCCATCCCGGCGCACGTTCGCCTGGTGATGGTGGCGGAAGAACTGCCTGCCCTGAATGAACCCCTGATCGATGATGTCCTTCGCAGCCTGAAGCTGACGGCCGACCAGGTTTTACCGCTGACGCCAGAGCGTGTCGCGATGCTGCCTCCTGATAGCCGCTGTAACAGCTGGCGTATCGGAGAGACAAATGAGATCTCCCTCCAGGGGAGCCAGATCTGCTCGCCAGCGCTGGACGAACTGAAAGCCAACCCAAAAGCGCGCAGCGCGCTATGGCAACAAATCTGCGAATATGAACACGATTTCTTCCCTCACGACGCCTGACCTGACCACAGCGTTTGCGATTGAAACACGCGCCCACGCGTTTCCGTGGAGCGAAAAAACCTTCGCCAGCAATCAGGGCGAACGGTATCTGAACTACCGCCTGGACGTTGACGGCACCATGGCCGCTTTCGCGATCACGCAGGTTGTTCTTGATGAGGCGACGCTGTTTAATATCGCGGTTGATCCCGCGTTTCAGCGCCGTGGGCTGGGAAGAGAACTGCTTGAGCACCTCATCCGTGAGCTCGAAACCCGTGACGTTTTCACCCTGTGGCTGGAGGTGCGCGCGTCGAATGTCGCCGCCATCGCGCTCTATGAAAGCTTAGGCTTTAACGAGGCGACAATCCGCCGTAACTACTACCCCACCGCAGAGGGACGTGAAGACGCCATCATAATGGCTCTGCCGATTGGATAATAAAAAATAAGGTTGTAACGATGAAATGGGACTGGATTTTCTTTGATGCCGACGAAACGCTGTTTACGTTCGACTCGTTCGGCGGCCTGCAGCGGATGTTTCTCGACTATAGCGTAACCTTCACCGCTGAAGATTTTCAGGACTATCAGGCGGTCAACAAACCGCTGTGGGTGGATTACCAGAACGGTGCCATCACCGCGTTACAGCTTCAGCACCAGCGCTTTGACGTCTGGGCGGAACGTTTAAAGGTCAGTCCGGGGACGCTGAACGAGGCGTTTCTGAACGCGATGGCGGATATCTGCGCGCCACTGCCGGGCGCGGTTTCCCTGCTGAACGCGTTGAAAGGCAAGGTGAAACTGGGGATCATCACCAACGGCTTTACCGCCCTGCAGCAGATCCGCCTCGAGCGCACCGGCCTGCGCGATCATTTCGACGCGCTGGTGATCTCGGAAGAGGTGGGTGTACCTAAACCGGATCCGCGAATTTTCGATTATGCGCTGGCGCAGGCCGGTAATCCCGACCGCGATCGCGTCCTGATGGTGGGGGATACGGCAGAGTCAGATATTCTGGGCGGCATGAAGGCCGGTTTGTCGACCGTCTGGCTCAACGCGCATGGCCGCGTTAAGCCTGAAGGCATCGAGCCGACCTGGACCGTGACGTCGTTGAACGAACTGGAGCAACTCCTGTGTAAACAATGATTGCCTGCCCCCCGTTGATGGGTAAAATAGCCGCAATTTTGTATTCCATGATGCGTGGCGTGCTGCCGCGCTTATAAAAGAAGATTTAATTATGACGTTGTCTCCTTATCTGCAAGAGGTGGCCAAGCGCCGCACTTTTGCCATTATCTCGCACCCGGATGCCGGTAAAACGACCATCACTGAGAAGGTGTTGCTGTTCGGACAGGCGATCCAGACTGCGGGTACCGTTAAAGGCCGTGGCTCCAGCCAGCATGCAAAATCTGACTGGATGGAGATGGAAAAGCAGCGTGGTATTTCGATTACCACCTCCGTGATGCAGTTCCCGTATCACGACTGCCTGGTGAACCTGCTGGACACCCCGGGTCACGAAGACTTCTCCGAAGATACCTACCGTACCCTGACGGCGGTGGACTGCTGTCTGATGGTGATCGACGCCGCGAAAGGTGTAGAAGACCGTACCCGTAAGCTGATGGAAGTCACCCGTCTGCGCGATACGCCGATCCTCACCTTTATGAACAAACTCGACCGTGACATCCGCGATCCGATGGAAGTGATGGATGAAGTGGAAAACGAGCTGAAGATCGCCTGTGCGCCAATCACCTGGCCAATCGGCTGCGGTAAGCTGTTCAAAGGGGTTTATCACCTCTATAAAGACGAAACTTACCTGTATCAGACCGGTAAAGGCCACACCATTCAGGAAGTGCGCATCGTGAAAGGTCTGGACAACCCGGATCTGGACGCGGCGGTTGGCGAAGAGCTGGCCGCGCAGCTGCGCGACGAGCTGGAGCTGGTGAAGGGCGCGTCTCACGAGTTCGACAAAGAGCTGTTCCTGAGCGGTGAAATCACTCCGGTCTTCTTCGGTACCGCACTGGGTAACTTCGGCGTTGACCACATGCTGGACGGTCTGGTGGAGTGGGCGCCGCGTCCGATGCCGCGTAAAACCGATACCCGTGAAGTGGAAGCGCAGGAAGAGAAATTCACCGGCTTCGTGTTCAAAATTCAGGCCAACATGGACCCGAAACACCGCGACCGCGTGGCCTTTATGCGCGTGGTGTCCGGTAAGTATGAAAAGGGCATGAAGCTGCGCCAGGTGCGTACCGGGAAAGATGTGGTGATCTCCGACGCCCTGACCTTTATGGCGGGTGACCGTTCGCACGTTGAAGAAGCCTATCCGGGTGACATCATCGGTCTGCACAACCATGGCACTATTCAGATCGGCGATACCTTCACCCAGGGCGAAATGATGAAGTTCACCGGCATTCCGAACTTTGCGCCGGAGCTGTTCCGTCGTATCCGTCTGCGCGATCCGCTGAAGCAGAAACAGCTGCTGAAAGGCCTGGTGCAGCTCTCCGAGGAGGGCGCCGTGCAGGTCTTCCGCCCAATCGCGAACAACGATCTGATCGTTGGCGCGGTCGGCGTGCTGCAGTTTGACG
Organism: Enterobacter cloacae complex sp. 2015409; assembly: GCF_041365315.1. Taxonomy (NCBI): domain Bacteria; kingdom Pseudomonadati; phylum Pseudomonadota; class Gammaproteobacteria; order Enterobacterales; family Enterobacteriaceae; genus Enterobacter; species Enterobacter cloacae complex sp. 2015409. Next base: position 255,735 of record NZ_JBFTVM010000002.1, read on the forward strand.
TGGTTGTCGCGCGTCTGAAGAGCGAATACAACGTGGAAGCGATTTACGAGTCGGTGAACGTCGCGACCGCGCGCTGGGTTGAGTGTTCTGACGTGAAGAAATTCGAAGAGTTTAAGCGTAAGAATGAAGTTCAGCTGGCGCTGGATGGTGGCGATAACCTGACCTATATCGCGCCAACCATGGTGAACCTGAACCTGACGCAGGAACGTTATCCCGACGTTCAGTTCCGTAAAACCCGCGAGCACTAATCCCCTCTCAGAGCACGGCTGCCGCCGTGCTCTTCTTTAATTCCTGTCTTATTAATCCCTTGCGGAATGTTCTTAATTCAACGCAATTTCACGCTATTCGCGCGTTTTTTACCCAATTCTGAAAGCGGCTCTGTGAGAGTGATCTATATTTAACTCAGTGTTTAACACCGGGCGTGGATAAATTAACTGTTCAATGCATGACTTTAGGTTATCCATTTTGCCCGTGTGTTTATTCGCAATATATATCACTACTAAGGAAGTGCGTAGCCCGAATAACGGGTCAACACAGGAATAGATCGATGAATATGACAAGACTGAAGATTTCTAAAACTCTGCTGGCTGTAACCCTGGGTAGCGTTCTGGTGAGCGGCTCCGCCCTCGCGGAAAGCAGCACCATGGATAAAGCACAATCCACGGCCGATAGCGCAGGGCAAAAAATCGATAGCTCTATGAATAAAGTCGGCAACTTCATGGATGACAGCTCAATCACAGCAAAAGTGAAAGCCGCACTGGTGGATGATGAAGCCATTAAGAGCACCGATATTTCCGTTAAGACCGACAAGAAAGTGGTCACGCTGAGCGGCTTTGTTGAAAGCCAGGCTCAGGCAGAACAGGCGGTGAAAGTGGCGAAAGGCGTCGAAGGTGTTGCCTCCGTCAGCGATAAACTGCACGTCCGTGACGGCAAAAACGCGTCGGTGAAAGGTTACGCCGGTGATGCCGCCACCACCAGTGAAATCAAAGCTAAACTTTTAGCAGATGACATCGTGCCGTCCCGTAAGGTGAAAGTAGAAACCACCGATGGTGTGGTTCAGCTTTCCGGTACGGTAGATTCGCAGGCGCAAAGTGAACGTGCCGAGTCCATTGCGAAAGCGATTGATGGTGTGAAAAGCGTTAAAAACGATCTGAAAACGAAGTAAATCTGGACCATTCGCCCGCCTGGCTAACACCTGCGGGCGATATAAGAACGACTCTGGAAAAACGCCGGTGAGTGACCTGAGCGCTCACGTTTAGCGGCCGACATTAACTATGGTAAAGGAGAAGCTTATGTTTCGTTGGGGCATTATATTTCTGGTTATCGCGTTAATTGCCGCCGCATTGGGCTTTGGTGGACTGGCAGGTACAGCGGCATGGGCAGCTAAAATTGTCTTCGTTGTGGGTATTATTCTGTTCCTGGTCAGCCTGTTTACGGGTCGTAGACGTCCGTAGCAAACGCAATATTCCTTCAACAAAAAAAAGCCAGTCGCAGTGACTGGCTTTTTCTTATTTGCGTAACAGGTCGGGTGCGTTACTGTGGTGTTATAAAATAATCAAAACAGGAAAGCAGAGGTGGGGCAACGAATTCCCGTTACGCTCGGCAATATTGCGCCGCTGACGTTAAAACCGTTTCGCGCAGGTCAACTCGCGCTGGTCTGCGAAGGTGGAGGACAGCGCGGCATTTTCACCGCCGGCGTGCTGGACGAATTTATGCGCGCGCAGTTCAACCCGTTTGACCTCTACTTCGGCACGTCTGCCGGGGCGCAGAACCTTTCTGCCTATGTCTGCAACCAGCCCGGCTACGCGCGAAAGGTCATCATGCGCTATACCACAGCGAAAGAGTTTTTTAATCCGGTGCGCTTTGTGCGCGGCGGTAACCTGATCGATCTCGACTGGCTGCTGGAGTCGACCTCCAGCCAGATGCCGCTGGCCATGGACACCGCGGCCCGTCTGTTTGATAGCGGCAAAGAATTCTGGATGTGCGCCAGCCGGGGGGATGACTATTCGCCGGGCTATTTTTCGCCTCAGAAAGAGAACTGGCTGGACATCATCCGTGCCTCCAGCGCGATCCCCGGTTTTTATCGTACCGGTGCGCTGCTGGACGGCATTAGCTATCTGGACGGGGGGATCAGTGACGCGGTACCGGTGCAGGAAGCCGCCCGTCGCGGGGCGAAAACCATTGTGGTGATCCGTACCGTACCGTCGCAAATGTATTACACGCCGCAGTGGTTTAAACGGATGGAGCGCTGGTTGGGCGACAGCAGCCTGCAGCCGCTGGTGAACATCGCGAAGCAGCATGAAACCACCTACGGCGCGATGCAGCGCTTCATTGAAAAACCGCCGGGTAAGCTGCGTATTTTTGAAATCTATCCGCCTAAGCCGCTGCTGAGCATGGCCCTGGGCAGCCGCGTCCCTGCGCTGCGCATGGATTACAAAACGGGACGGCTGTGCGGGCGCTACTTCCTGGCAACGGTGGGGAAAATGCTGGCGGAGCAACCGCCGCTTCATCGCCATAAACGCATTATTACGCCGCCTGCGATTGTCGCTAACGATGCCCTGACGATGCCGCTGGTGGATATTCCGCAGGCGAATGACGCTTTACTGGATAACGAGGATCTGGCGTGACGCACCGCTTTGTCGATACCCACTGCCACTTTGATTGCCCGCCGTTTACGGGGGAGGAAGCGCAAAGCATTGCGAAAGCCGCTGACGCAGGCGTTCAGGCCATCATTGTGCCGTCAGTGGAAGCGGCGTACTTTTCCCGCGTGCTGGATCTTTCTGCACGGCACCCCGCGCTCTATGCGGCGCTCGGCCTGCATCCGATCGTGATTGAGCGGCATCGTGATGAGCACATAGAGAGACTTGATGAGATAGTGCAGACCGCAGGCGACAAGCTTGTCGCCATCGGGGAGATCGGCCTCGATCTTTATCGCGAGAACCCGCAGTTTGAGCGCCAGCAGACGATCCTCGACGCGCAGCTCAGGCTGGCGAAGCGTCACGATCTGCCGGTGATCCTCCATTCAAGACGCACGCACGATAAGCTGGCGATGCACCTGAAACGCATCGATCTGCCGCGCAGGGGCGTCGTGCACGGTTTCTCCGGCAGCCTGCAGCAGGCGCAGCGTTTTATTGAGCTGGGCTATAAAATTGGAGTGGGTGGCACCATCACCTATCCGCGTGCCAGTAAAACCCGTGACGTGATGGCACAGCTGCCGCTGTCGGCGCTTCTGCTGGAAACCGATGCGCCGGATATGCCGCTGAACGGTTTTCAGGGACAGCCGAATCGCCCGGAACAGGCGGCGCGCGTGTTCACCACCCTGTGTGAACTGCGACAGGAGCCGGAAGAGGTGATTGCCGATGCGCTGCTGGAAAATACGCGTTCGGTATTTGGCATCACGCTATAGATAAAGCGCCGGGCGGATCACCGTTATCCTCTGTTTTTCCAGCGCCCGCGCAAGCGGTTCAACGTCTTCCGGCGTGGCGCTGCGCCACGACGCCGCCTCACCGTACACGCCATGCGCATGAAACGCGTTAAGGCGTACCGGCACGTTTCCCAGCCCGTGGATAAACGCCGTCAGCGGCTTCAGATGTTCCAGGTAATCACACTGCCCCGGAATCACCAGCAGGCGGAGCTCCGTCAAACGGTGGCGTTCTGCCAGCCAGCGGATACTCTGCTTGATCTGCTGATTGTCGCGTCCGGTCAGGAAGCGGTGGTGTTCGTTCCCCCATGCTTTCAGGTCCAGCATCGCGCCATCCAGTACCGGCAGCAGCTTTTGCCAGCCGGTTTCGCTTAACAAACCGTTGCTGTCGACCAGGCAGGTCAGATGATTCAGGGCGGGATCGGCTTTGATCGCGGTGAACAGCGTCACTAAAAACGGTAATTGCGTTGTGGCTTCACCGCCGCTGACGGTGATCCCTTCGATAAACGGTGCGGATTTGCGGACCTGGGCGAGGATCTCTTCCACGCTGAAGCGGTGCGCCATAGGCGTTGCCTGCTGCTGACACAGGTGCAGACAGGTGTCGCACTGCTGGCAGTCGCTCTCCTGCCACCAGACGCGCCCGGCCTGAATGGTCAGCGCATCGTGCGGACAGTGGGGCACACAGTCCCCGCAGTCGTTGCAGCGGCCAATCGTCCACGGGTTGTGGCAGGTTTTACAGCGCAGGTTACAGCCCTGCAGGAACAGTGCCAGGCGGCTGCCCGGCCCGTCCACGCAGGAAAAAGGAATGACCTGACTAACTAAAGCGCATCTGCTGTTCATGGCTAATCACGCGCGACTGACGTTTCAGAATGCGGGTATTGCGTGCGGCTTCTTCCCCCAGCCACGTGGTGTTCGTTCTCGACCCTGCTTCCCGGTATTTCTCCAGATCCGATAGCCGCACCATATACCCGGTGACGCGCACCAGATCGTTACCCGCCACGTTGGCGGTAAACTCGCGCATACCCGCCCTGAACGCGCCCAGGCACAGCTGAACCACCGCCTGCGGGTTGCGTTTTACCGTCTCATCCAGCGTCAGGATATCGCTTATCCCGGAAGAGTAGTGCTTGTGATGGGGAGCTACCGCCAGCAGGTGGCTGATGGGATCTGGCTCGTCGCCGTAGGGCAGGCGCGCGCCCGGCGTGGTGCCGGAGTCGGAGCTGATCCCCGACTGCGCGTGAAGCATCGCGCGCTGCTTCCAGCCGTGCTTCACCGGCGTGTTTTCGACAAACGCCGCAAGCTGTTCGCTGATGCGATAGCCCAGCGCGTTGGCCTGCTCATCTTTGCCGTAACGTCCCGCGATGCCAGCTTTCTCACAGAGCACGTTTACCGCTTCCGCCAGTCCGTACATGCCAAACATCGGCACAAACCGATCGGCATCAATCAGCCCCTCTTTTACCAGGAAGCTATTCTCAAAGAAGCCAGATTGCTCGTACAGGAAACCACAGCGTGCATCGATGATGGCCATTTGCTGCTGGCAATAGTGCGGGAGCGTGCGGGTGAAGAAGTCTTCAATGGACGTGCTGCATTCAGCAATGGCTTTGAGGTTAAGGCGCACCAGGGTGCTGCCGCCGCCAGCCAGAGGCAGGGAGTTGTAACAGCTCACCACGCCATAACGACCTTTTGTGAAAATTTTATCATTCACCGGGCCATTAGAAATGTGCGGTTTACTGCATTCACATATGTTTTTTGCTACCTCAAGCAGCAAATCGTCCGGGGTGGTCTCTGGATCATAAATAAAGGTCAGGTTCGGCGCGACCTGCTTCAGCTCTGCATCGGCACGCAGAATGGCACGGGTGATGGGCGTATCTTCCGGCCCGATATTGGCATGCATAAAGGCATCCGGCAGCGTACGGTCAAGATAGCGCCAGAAACGTTTTATTCGGCTATTGATTTCTTCTTGTGTTAGAATTCTAACATATGGTTGCAGCAGCGCATCAAGCTGGCCGAGATAGACCGGCATCGATGTGACGGACGGAACATGGTGATAAAGGATGGTTAGCAGCGAGAGGGCATCGTCGAGATCTTTTGCCCCTTCCAGCTCCAGCCATTCTGAACCGTTAGCCAGAAATTTTGCGTAATCCGGCAGAACGTAACGGGGTTTGTAAGGCGCATGGCCTTCGAACATGTCGCAGATAAACCCCTCGTCCAGCGCGGCGCGCGCAGCTTCAGGAAGTGCCGGATACGGCAGGTTGTTTTCCGCTTCCAGAGCCAGAAAATGACGTTTTTGTTCCGCGGATAACACCGGGCTTGTCACAATCTGCTGGCAACGTTGCTGCAGGGCGTCGGGGCTGGAGTGGGGCATATTCGCTTCCTTGAATGTTCTGCGGATGATGAACGGATTGTAGAAAGCCTGCCTGTTGGCGCTTTTGATCCCACAGGGGGTATTGCTGCTTTAGTCGGCAATTTGCGCACTAAAGTTTGAAGAATATCTCATTACAGTAATGCAAATTTGTACGCAGTTTTCATTAACTGTGATGAATGTCGAAGTGTGGATGCGGGTGGATGTTAGAATACTCACAGACCCGCAAGGTAAAATTTATACGGCACTGCCGTTGGAGATTGTTATGACCGATTTAACTGCAAGCAGCCTGCGCGCGTTGAAACTGATGGACCTGACTACCCTGAACGATGACGACACCAATGAGAAAGTCATCGCCCTGTGCCATCAGGCGAAAACGCCAGTGGGTAACACCGCAGCCGTTTGTATCTACCCGCGCTTTATCCCGATTGCCCGTAAGACGCTGAAAGAGCAGGGCACGCCGGACGTGCGCATTGCAACCGTGACTAACTTCCCGCACGGCAACGACGATATCGAGATTGCGCTGGCAGAAACCCGCGCGGCGATTGCTTACGGTGCAGACGAAGTTGACGTGGTGTTCCCGTACCGCGCGCTGATCGCCGGCAACGAGCAGGTCGGTTTTGACCTGGTGAAGGCCTGTAAAGACGCGTGTGCGGCGGCAAACGTGCTGCTTAAAGTGATCATCGAAACCGGCGAGCTGAAAGAAGAGGCGCTGATTCGTAAGGCATCTGAAATCTCCATCAAAGCCGGTGCGGATTTCATTAAAACCTCTACCGGTAAAGTGCCGGTTAACGCCACCCCGGAAAGCGCGCGCATCATGATGGAAGTGATCCGCGACATGGGCGTGTCCAAAACCGTTGGTTTCAAACCTGCGGGCGGCGTGCGTACCGCCGAAGACGCGCAGCAGTTCCTGGCGATTGCTGACGAACTGTTCGGCGCCGACTGGGCCGATTCCCGTCACTACCGTTTCGGTGCGTCCAGCCTGCTGGCTAGCCTGCTGAAGGCGCTGGGTCACGGCGACGGTAAGAGCGCAAGCAGCTACTGATTGCCAGACAACGCCGGATGACGCTTCGCTTATCCGGCCTACAGGATCGTAGGGCGGGTAAGCGTAGCGCCACCCGCCACAACTCCCCCGATTCCGCATGGAGGTTACCGTGTTTCTCGCACAAGAAATTATTCGTAAAAAACGTGATGGTCATGCATTAAGCGACGAAGAGATCCGCTTCTTCATTAACGGCATTCGTGATAACACCGTCTCAGAAGGGCAGATTGCGGCTCTGGCGATGACCATTTTCTTCCACGATATGTCGATGCCTGAGCGCGTGTCGCTGACCATGGCGATGCGAGATTCAGGAACCGTTCTGGACTGGAAAAGCCTCAACCTTAACGGCCCGATTGTGGATAAACACTCCACCGGCGGCGTGGGCGACGTAACGTCTCTGATGCTCGGCCCAATGGTGGCAGCCTGTGGCGGTTACATCCCGATGATCTCCGGACGCGGCCTGGGCCACACTGGCGGTACGCTCGACAAACTGGAAGCCATTCCGGGCTTCGATATCTTCCCGGATGACAACCGCTTCCGCGACATTATTAAAGACGTTGGTGTGGCGATTATCGGCCAGACCAGCTCTCTTGCTCCGGCAGACAAGCGTTTCTACGCGACCCGCGATATCACCGCGACCGTTGACTCCATCCCGCTGATCACCGCCTCTATCCTGGCGAAGAAGCTGGCAGAAGGGTTGGACGCGCTGGTGATGGACGTGAAGGTAGGCAGCGGCGCGTTTATGCCAACCTATGAACTCTCTGAGGCGCTGGCCGAAGCGATCGTTGGCGTCTCCAACGGCGCGGGCGTGCGCACCACCGCACTGCTCACCGATATGAACCAGGTGCTGGCTTCCAGCGCCGGTAACGCCGTCGAAGTGCGTGAGGCGGTACAGTTCCTCACCGGCGAATACCGTAACCCGCGCCTGTTCGACGTCACCATGGCGCTGTGCGTTGAGATGTTAATCTCCGGCAAGCTCGCCAAAGACGACGCCGACGCCCGCGCGAAGCTGCAGGCGGTGCTGGACAACGGCAAAGCGGCGGAGATCTTCGGCCGCATGGTCGCGGCGCAAAAAGGCCCGACCGACTTCGTCGAAAACTACGCGAAATACCTGCCAACCGCGACGCTCAGCAAAGCGGTGTATGCCGATAGCGAAGGGTTTGTTTCTGCGATGGACACCCGTGCCCTCGGCATGGCGGTGGTCTCGATGGGCGGCGGCCGTCGTCAGGCGTCAGACACCATTGATTACAGCGTCGGCTTTACCGATATGGCCCGTCTGGGCGACAGCGTTGACGGCCAACGTCCGCTGGCGGTGATCCACGCCAAAGACGAAGCCAGCTGGCAGGAAGCGGCGAAAGCGGTGAAGGCGGCCATCACGCTTGACGATAAAGCACCGGAAAGCACACCGACTGTCTATCGCCGTATCACCGAATAGCGGTATACTGATCTGATCGATAATTTTTGAAGCACTACGTACGGAGAACAATTATGAAACGTGCATTTATTATGGTGCTGGACTCATTCGGCATCGGCGCAACCGAAGATGCAGAACGTTTTGGTGACGTGGGTTCCGATACCATGGGTCACATCGCGGAAGCCTGTGCGAAAGGCGAAGCGGACAACGGTCGTAAAGGCCCTCTGACTCTACCCAACCTGACCCGTCTTGGTCTGGTAAAAGCGCATGAAGGCTCTACCGGTAAAATCGCAGCCGGTATGGACGGCAACGCGGAAGTCGTGGGCGCCTACGGCTGGGCGCACGAGCTCTCCTCCGGTAAAGACACTCCGTCTGGCCACTGGGAAATCGCCGGTGTGCCGGTGCTGTTCGACTGGGGCTACTTCTCCGATCACGAGAACAGCTTCCCGCAGGAGCTGCTCGATAAGCTGGTGAAGCGTGCCAACCTGCCGGGCTACCTCGGTAACTGCCACTCTTCCGGTACCGTGATTCTGGACCAGCTCGGCGAAGAGCATATGAAAACCGGCAAGCCGATTTTCTACACCTCTGCTGACTCCGTGTTCCAGATTGCCTGCCACGAAGAGACGTTCGGCCTGGATAAACTCTACGAGCTGTGCGAAATCGCCCGCGAAGAGCTGACCGAAGGCGGCTACAACATTGGCCGCGTGATCGCGCGTCCGTTTATCGGCGACAAAGCGGGTAACTTCCAGCGTACCGGTAACCGTCACGACCTGGCCGTTGAGCCGCCAGCGCCAACCGTGTTGCAGAAGCTGGTCGATGAGAAAGACGGTCACGTGGTGTCCGTGGGTAAAATCGCGGACATCTACGCCAACTGCGGCATCACCAAAAAGGTCAAAGCCACCGGTCTGGATGCGCTGTTCGATGCCACCATCAAAGAGATGAAAGAAGCGGGCGACAAGACCATTGTCTTCACCAACTTCGTGGACTTCGACTCCTCCTGGGGTCACCGTCGCGACGTCGCGGGTTATGCTGCGGGTCTTGAGCTGTTCGACCGCCGTCTGCCGGAGCTGATGGAGCTGGTGGGTGAAGATGACATTCTGATCCTGACCGCGGACCACGGCTGTGACCCAACCTGGACCGGTACCGACCACACCCGTGAGCACATTCCGGTGCTGGTGTACGGCCCGAAAGTGAAGCCGGGCTCGCTCGGTCACCGTGAAACCTTCGCGGACATCGGCCAGACTATCGCGAAATACTTTGGTACGTCTGACATGGAATATGGCAAGGCCATGTTCTGAATCATGTAGGGTGCGGTCTGATGCCCTCACCCCGGCCCTCTCCCACAGGGAGAGGGTGAAAAGAATAAACAATGTAAAAGGAACTGAAGATGGCAACTCCTCACATTAATGCAGAAATGGGTGATTTCGCTGACGTCGTATTGATGCCGGGCGACCCGCTGCGCGCGAAGCACATTGCAGAAACTTTCCTGGAAGACGTGCGTGAAGTGAACAACGTTCGCGGCATGCTGGGCTTCACCGGTACCTATAAAGGCCGCAAAATCTCTGTCATGGGCCACGGTATGGGTATCCCATCCTGCTCTATCTACACCAAAGAGCTGATCACCGACTTCGGCGTGAAGAAAATCATCCGCGTTGGCTCCTGCGGCGCGGTGCGTATGGACGTTAAGCTGCGCGACATCGTTATTGGTATGGGCGCCTGCACCGATTCCAAAGTTAACCGCATGCGTTTCAAAGACCATGATTTCGCGGCAATTGCAGACTTCGGCATGGTACGTGACGCGGTTGACGCGGCAAAAGCGCTGGGCGTTGACGCGCGCGTGGGTAACCTCTTCTCTGCTGACCTGTTCTATGCACCGGACGGCGGTGAGATGTTCGACGTGATGGAAAAATACGGCATCCTGGGCGTGGAAATGGAAGCGGCGGGCATCTACGGCGTTGCGGCGGAGTTTGGTGCGAAAGCGCTCACCATCTGCACCGTGTCTGACCATATCCGTACCCACGAGCAGACCACCGCCGCTGAGCGTCAGACGACCTTCAACGACATGATCAAAATCGCGCTGGAATCCGTTCTGCTGGGCGATAAAGAGTAATTCTGTCTCTTCCCTCCCTCTCCCTGTGGGAGAGGGCCGGGGTGAGGGCACCAAACCGCACTTAACGTACGGCCTGCGCAATCCATGCTGACAAATCCCTTAACTCTTTTTCCTGCTCCGGGAAATCCCCAATCAACGCGTCGCATTCCTGCTGCAGCATATCCGCCCGGTATAAACAGCCCTGCAAACGTGCCGCCAGCGCCTCTAACGGTGCCGGATTCAGGCTATCGGTAAACACCTGCGTGCGGGTGATATGGCCTTTCTCCACGTCAAAATGCAGCTCCACGCCGCCCCAGGTAAAACGCTCATCCAGCAGATGGGAAAACGCAGGAGCCTGGCCGAAGTTCCACTCCCAGCTGCTCTGGCGGGCGAAGGTTTCCGCAAAGTTGGGCAGGTCCGGGGTTTTGTCAGGAGAGATCACTTCGGCTTTCACGCGCTCGCCGTAATGTTCAAAGAACGCGTCACGGATCGCATCGCAAATCTGCTCGTGCGTAATCCCCGGCAGCAGCTCCACCAGATTCGCCACGCGCCCGCGCACGGAGGTAATCCCCTTAGCCTGGAGCTTTTTCTTGTCCGGATTCAGGTAGTTCGCCAGACGGCTCAGATCGGCATTCAGCAACAGGGTGCCGTGGTGGAACCCGCGATCCATCGTTTCGCGGTAGGCGGAGCCGGAGACCTTCCGGTCGCCCTCGGGGGTTTTGACCACCAGATCGTTACGTCCGGAAGCTTCAGCCTTCACGCCGAGTGAATTCAGCGCATTGAGGACAATGGAAGTAGAGATGGTTTTGTCGTACTCCGGTTTTCCTGCCATAAAGGTAAAGCAGGTATTGCCCAGATCGTGGAACACCGCACCGCCGCCGCTGCTCCGGCGCGCCAGGCGGACGTTGTCCTCTTCCATACGCCGGGTGTTGCACTCTTTCCATGGGTTTTGCGCACGACCAATGACCACCGTATCGGCGTTACGCCAGAGAAACAGTACGCGCTGGGTGGCGGGCATCTGGCGGAAGATGCACTCTTCTACCGCGAGATTAAACCAGGGATCGTAAGAGTCAGAGATAAGCAGGCGTAACGTCGTCATGGCAAAGTTCCTTTTCCGAATCGTTCGCCTACTTTATCACTATTCTTTCTTCTCGCTCTCTTCGTCTTCAGGGACGGATTTGCTGGCGGTCAGCAGGAACGGGGATTGCTGCCAGCGCGAGCGCTTGCCCCGAAGCAGGGTGCGTGCCAGCACAACGCCGATGGCGAGTGAAAGCAGCAGCATCAGGCGCAGAATATTGGTGGTATTATCGACCTGTTTGGCTTCAGTGGGCAGGGTGTGGGTATCCAGGGTCAGGCGCAGATAGCCCAGCGGACCATTCTTTCCCTGAATAGGTTCGACGATCTGCTGGTTAAAATAACCCCCGGCTTTTTTACCGTCCAGCGCCAGCCTGTCGCGCACGTCGACGTGCTCGCCCGCGCGGGCAATCAGGTTGCCTTGCTCATCATAGACGCCGGCATCAAGAATGCGGCTGTTCTCCGTGAGCTGGCGTAAAACCTGGCCTATCCGCTTATCGTCCGGCGTTTCAGTCCGCATGGACGGCGCGACGTTGAGCGTCACCTGGCGTGCCAGCGTGCGGGCCAGCTCTTCAAACTGAGGGTTGCGTTGCCGTTGATGGTTCTGGCTAAACCAGGATGCCCCTTGCATCAGCACCACTAACAGTGCGAGACAGGAGAGGACAATCACGGCGCGATGGAGCCGGAATTTCAGTTTTGCGCGAGCCATATTCCACCTGCTGAAAATTTACGGCTTAATGTTGCCAGAAGTGATGGTTACAGGGTAGCCTCATGCGTTATTTTCCCTCTGCAACCTTCTGGCGCGAACGAAACTACAGGAGCTTTAATGCCGAACATTACCTGGTGTGACCTGCCAACGGATGTCTCTTTATGGCCAGGATTGCCGCTCTCTTTAAGTGGCGATGAGGTGATGCCTCTGGATTACCACGCCGGTCGTAGCGGCTGGCTCCTCTACGGACGCGGTCTGGATAAGCAACGCCTGACCCAGTATCAAAGCAAGCTGGGTGCGGCGATGGTCATCGTCGCCGCCTGGTGCGTGGAAGACTACCAGGTTATTCGCCTGGCGGGCTCTCTGACGCAGCGCGCAACGCGTCTGGCGCATGACGCCGGGCTGGACGTCGCGCCGCTGGGTAAAATTCCGCATCTGAAAACGCCGGGCCTGCTGGTGATGGACATGGACTCTACCGCCATTCAGATCGAGTGTATCGACGAAATTGCAAAGCTGGCGGGCAGCGGCGAGCTGGTAGCGGAAGTGACCGAGCGTGCGATGCGCGGCGAGCTGGACTTCACCGCCAGCCTGAGACAGCGCGTGGCGACCCTGAAAGGGGCCGATGCCAACATTCTGCGCCAGGTGCGCGACGTGCTGCCGCTGATGCCAGGGCTGACGCAGCTGGTGCTGAAGCTGCAGTCGCTGGGCTGGAAAGTGGCGATCGCCTCCGGTGGCTTCACCTTCTTCGCGGATTATCTGCGGGAAAAATTGCATCTGACCACCGTGGTGGCCAACGAGCTGGAGATCATGGACGGCAAGCTGACCGGCCAGGTGATCGGCGATATTGTGGATGCCCAGTACAAAGCCAATACGCTGACGCGTCTGGCGGAAAAATATGAAATTCCGGTTGTCCAGACCGTCGCGATCGGGGATGGCGCTAACGACCTGCCGATGATCAAAGCGGCCGGCCTGGGCATTGCCTACCATGCCAAGCCAAAAGTGAATGAAAAGACGGAAGTGACTATCCGTCACGCTGACCTGATGGGGGTGTTCTGCATTCTCTCCGGCAGCCTTAATCAGAAATAACGGCCTGCTTTGTAGGCCGGGTAAGCGTAAGCGCCACCCGGCTCGCAGGCCGCACAGAAATAACGAGGTAAACCGTGGCGAAAGCTCCAAAACGCGCATTTGTCTGTAACGAATGTGGTGCGGATTATCCGCGCTGGCAGGGGCAATGCAGCGCCTGCCATGCCTGGAACACCATCACCGAAGTGCGTGGTGTGGCGGCTTCGCCGAGCGTGGCGCGCAATGAACGCCTGAGCGGCTACGCGGGCAATGCGGGCGTAGCGAAAGTCCAGAAGCTCTCGGACATCAGCCTCGAAGAGCTGCCGCGCTTCTCCACCGGGTTTAAAGAGTTTGACCGCGTGCTCGGCGGCGGCGTAGTGCCGGGCAGCGCGATTCTTATCGGCGGTAACCCGGGCGCGGGCAAGTCAACCCTGCTGCTGCAAACGCTCTGCAAGCTCGCCGAACAGATGAAAACCCTGTACGTCACGGGGGAAGAGTCCCTGCAGCAGGTGGCGATGCGCGCGCACCGTCTGGGCCTGCCGACCGGTAATCTGAACATGCTGTCGGAAACCAGCATCGAGCAGATCTGCATGATCGCCGAAGAAGAGCAGCCGAAGCTGATGGTGATCGACTCCATCCAGGTGATGCACATGGCGGACATCCAGTCCTCGCCGGGCAGCGTCGCGCAGGTGCGTGAAACCGCGGCCTACCTGACGCGCTTTGCCAAAACGCGCGGCGTGGCGATTGTGATGGTCGGCCACGTGACCAAAGACGGCTCGCTGGCCGGGCCGAAGGTGCTTGAACACTGTATCGACTGCTCCGTGATGCTCGACGGCGACGCGGACTCCCGCTTCCGTACCCTGCGCAGCCATAAAAACCGCTTTGGGGCGGTGAACGAACTGGGCGTGTTTGCCATGACCGAGCAGGGGCTGCGCGAAGTCAGCAACCCGTCGGCCATCTTCCTGAGCCGTGGCGATGAGATCACCTCCGGCAGCTCGGTGATGGTGCTATGGGAAGGGACGCGCCCGCTGCTTGTCGAAATTCAGGCGCTGGTGGACGTGTCGATGATGGGCAACCCGCGGCGCGTGGCGGTCGGTCTGGAACAGAACCGTCTGGCGATCCTGCTGGCGGTGCTGCACCGTCACGGCGGGCTGCAGATGGCGGATCAGGACGTCTTCGTGAACGTGGTCGGCGGCGTCAAAGTCACTGAGACCAGCGCAGACCTGGCGCTGCTGCTGGCGATGGTCTCCAGCCTGCGCGACAGACCGCTGCCGCAGGATCTGGTGGTGTTTGGTGAAGTGGGGCTGGCCGGGGAAATCCGCCCGGTGCCCAGCGGCCAGGAGCGTATCTCCGAGGCGGCAAAACACGGTTTCCGTCGCGCGATCGTTCCCGCCGCCAACGTGCCGAAAAAAATCCCGGAAGGGATGCAGGTTTTTGGCGTGAAGAAACTCGCAGATGCGTTAAATGTCTTTGACGACTTATAATTACGTATTCGATTTTGCAGGAGGCACCGTAATTTATGTCATCATTTGACTACATCAAGACCGCTATCCGCCAGAAGGGCTGCACGCTGCAGCAGGTGGCAGACGCCAGCGGCATGACCAAAGGCTACCTGAGCCAACTGCTGAACGCCAAAATCAAAAGCCCCAGCGCGCAGAAGCTCGAAGCGCTACACCGCTTTCTGGGGCTGGAATTCCCGCGTATGCAAAAGAACATCGGCGTGGTGTTCGGCAAATTTTACCCGCTGCATACCGGGCATATCTATCTGATCCAGCGCGCCTGTAGTCAGGTGGACGAGCTGCACATCATCATGGGCTATGACGAAACCCGCGACCGTCAGCTGTTTGAAGAGAGCGCCATGTCGCAGCAGCCGACCGTGCCGGACCGCCTGCGCTGGCTGCTTCAGACCTTCAAGTACCAGAAAAACATTCGTATTCATGCCTTTAACGAAGAGGGTATGGAGCCGTACCCGCACGGCTGGGACGTGTGGAGCAACGGCATCAAAGCGTTTATGGAAGAGAAGGGCATTGCGCCTAACTGGATCTACACCTCTGAAGAGTCCGATGCGCCGCAGTTCCGCGAGCATTTGGGCATCGAGACGGTACTGATCGATCCGAAGCGCACCTTCATGAACATCAGCGGAGCGCAGATCCGCGAAAACCCGTTCCGCTACTGGGATTACATCCCGACCGAGGTGAAGCCGTTCTTTGTGCGCACGGTAGCTATTCTGGGCGGCGAGTCGAGCGGGAAATCAACGCTGGTCAACAAGCTGGCGAACATCTTCAATACCACCAGCGCGTGGGAGTACGGGCGCGACTATGTCTTTTCCCATCTGGGCGGCGATGAGATGGCGCTGCAGTATTCCGACTACGACAAAATCGCGCTCGGTCATGCCCAGTACATTGATTTCGCAGTGAAATATGCCAACAAGGTAGCGTTTATCGATACCGATTTTGTCACCACCCAGGCGTTCTGTAAAAAATACGAAGGGCGCGAGCACCCGTTCGTGCAGGCGCTGATTGACGAATACCGCTTTGACCTGGTGATCCTGCTGGAAAACAACACCCCGTGGGTCGCTGACGGCATGCGCAGCCTCGGCAGCTCCGTGGACCGGCGGGAGTTCCAGTCCATGTTGGTGGAGATGCTCAACGAAAACAACGTTGAGTTTGTGCACGTGGAAGAGTCGGACTACGACTCCCGTTTCCTGCGCTGCGTCGAGCTGGTGAAGGAGATGATGGGAGAGCAGGGGTAAGCGTTAACCTCCCTCTCCCTGTGGGAGAGGGCCGGGGTGAGGGCATCAGGCCACTCAATACTCAACCACCACTTTCCCGCGCATATGCCCGTCCAGCACCTTACGGTGCGCCTCGGTAATGCTTTCCACGCTCAGCCCGTGCAGCGTTTCACTTAGCGAGCTTTCCACCACGCCGTTATCCACCAGCTTCGCCACCTCATTGAGGATCTCACCCTGACGCGCCATATCAGCGGTCTGGTACATGCTGCGGGTGTACATAAATTCCCAGTGCAGCGCGGCGGATTTCGACTTCAGCTTGTCCTGGTTCAGCGGACGTTCATTCTCGACGATAGAACAGATATGCCCCTGAGGCGCAATCAGTTCGCTGACCGCATCCCAGTGCCCGTCGGTATCGTTGAGGATGAAAATGTAATCCACAAAGGTCAGCCCGTGTTTCGCCAGTTCGCCTTTCAGATCGCGGTAGTTTACCACCACATCTGCACCGCGATCGCGGCACCACTGAGCGGAATCTTCGCGGGACGCGGTTGCGATGATTTTCACCTTGCTGTTGTGCTTCGCGAATGGGATCGCCAGCGATCCCACCCCGCCCGCACCGCCGATGATCAGCAGGGTCTTGTCCGCACCGGCATCCTGAATGTTCAGCCGTTCAAACAGGCCTTCCCACGCGGTGAGTGCGGTCAACGGTAGCGCAGCGGCAGCCGCCCAGCCGAGGCTGGCAGGCTTGTGCCCGACAATGCGCGCATCGATCAGCTGGTGTGTGGTGTTGCTGCCCGGACGGGTGATGTCGCCCGCGTACCACACTTCATCTCCCGGCTTGAATCCGGTCACGCCCGTCCCAACGGCTTTGACGATCCCGCTGGCATCCCACCCGAGAATGCGCGGCGTGTTCAGCCCGTTCCTGGCAATGCCCGCGTGGACTTTGGTATCGACCGGGTTAACGGAGACGGCCTTCACCTCCACCAGCAGATCGTGCTCGCCGGGCTGCGGCATCGGTGGGGTGATTTCAATGAAGGTGGACGGATTTTCCGGGTTCACGGCAATGGCTTTAACTGACATGGTGTGCTCCTCAATGGCATGCGTTTTGTTGAGGCTAGTCTATTAAGTGGCCAGCTGCATGATAAGATGGACAATCAAGAACTCAGCGTTCGTACAGGATGAACAATCATGTTTAAGCAGCTGCAGGATATGGCGCTGTTCGCGCTGGTGGCGGAGATGGGCAGCTTTACCGCGGCAGCGCAGAAGGCGGAACTGCCGAAATCCAGCGTCAGCCAGCGTATTAGCCAGCTGGAGCAGCAGGTGGGTATCCGCCTGCTCAACCGCACCACGCGCAGGATCAGCCTCACGTTTGCGGGCGAGCACTATCTGGTGCACTGCCGCGAAATGCTGGCGGCCAGCGAGCGGGCGGAGTACGCCATTCAGCGCCTGCGCGAAAACCCGAGCGGGCGGCTGCGCATCACCTGCCCGGCGGGGATAGGGGCGACGCTGCTGGCGCATATGAATGCCGAGTTCCAGCTTCGCTATCCTGAGGTTTCGCTGGACGTGTCGATCTCTGATGACGTGGTGGACCTGGTCGAGGCCGGGTTTGACGTGGCGCTGCGTACCGGCAAGCCGCAGGACTCCTCCCTGATTGGCCGCATGATCGGGCACTGCCCGCGCTACATGCTGGCTTCGCCGGACTATCTGGCGCGCCGGGCGCCGCTGACGCATCCCCGTCAGCTTGTGGAGCACCGCAGCATTACGCATCGGGCGTGGTCAGAGTGGCTTCTGCGAAGCGAGAGCGAGGATTACCGCTACCTGCCGGATAACGCGCACATGACCGATAACCTGGTATACGCCCGCGAATGTGCGATTGCCGGTGCGGGGATTACGCTCCTTCCGGCTTTTTTGCTGGAAGATAAGGTCGAGAAAGGGGCGCTGGTGCAGGTACTGCCGGAGTGGAACGTTGAAGGAAACGACCTGTGGCTGGCCTATCCGAGCCGTAAGCTCAACTCACCCGCGCTGATGAGCTATATCGACTTTGCAATGCAGTTTGATGAGGTGAAGCGGTATTACGTGGGTGGGTGATTTTGTGCGGCCTGATGCCCTCACCCTGGCCCTCTCCCACGGGGAGAGGGTACAAACATAAAAAACGGCAACCGAAGTTGCCGTTTTGCTTTTATTTCGCAATACGCTTGTACTTAATACGCTTCGGCTCCAGCGCGTCGGCGCCCAGCGTGCGTTTCTTGTACTCTTCGTATTCGGTGAAGTTACCTTCGAAGAACTCCACTTTACCTTCGTCCTGGTAGTCCAGGATGTGGGTCGCGATACGGTCCAGGAACCAGCGGTCGTGCGAGATAACCATCGCGCAGCCCGGGAACTCCAGCAGGGCGTTTTCCAGCGCGCGCAGGGTTTCGATATCCAGGTCGTTGGTTGGTTCATCGAGCAGCAGAACGTTACCGCCCACCTGCAGCAGCTTCGCCAGGTGCAGACGACCGCGCTCACCGCCGGACAGCTCGCCTACGCGTTTGCCCTGATCGGTGCCTTTAAAGTTAAAGCGACCAACGTAGGCGCGGCTTGGCATCTCGGTGTTGCCGATACGCATGATATCCAGACCGCCGGAGACTTCTTCCCACACGGTTTTGCTGTTATCCATCGCGTCACGGAACTGGTCAACGGAGGCCAGCTTCACGGTTTCACCCAGGGTGATTGAGCCGCTATCAGGCTGTTCCTGACCGGACATCATGCGGAACAGGGTTGATTTACCCGCGCCGTTCGGACCGATGATGCCGACGATAGCGCCTTTCGGTACGGAGAAGGTCAGGTCGTCGATCAGCAGGCGGTCGCCGTAAGACTTACGCAGGTTGCTGACTTCAACCACTTTATCCCCCAGACGTGCTCCAGGTGGAATAAACAGTTCGTTGGTTTCGTTACGTTTCTGGTATTCGGTGTTGTTCAGCTCTTCGAAGCGTGCCAGACGGGCTTTGCCCTTAGACTGACGGCCTTTCGCGCCCTGACGCACCCACTCCAGCTCTTTCTCGATAGACTTACGACGGGCCGCTTCCTGAGACGCTTCCTGCGCCAGACGCTGATCTTTCTGCTCCAGCCAGGAGGAGTAGTTGCCTTCCCACGGAATACCTTCGCCGCGGTCCAGCTCCAGGATCCAGCCGGCGACGTTATCGAGGAAGTAACGGTCGTGGGTGATCGCCACAACGGTGCCTTCGAAGTCGTGCAGGAAGCGCTCCAGCCACGCCACGGATTCCGCATCCAGGTGGTTGGTCGGTTCGTCGAGCAGCAGCATGTCTGGTTTTTCCAGCAGCAGGCGGCACAGCGCCACGCGGCGGCGTTCACCACCGGAGAGGTTCGCGATTTTCGCATCCCAGTCCGGCAGACGCAGGGCATCAGCCGCGCGCTCCAGCTGCACGTTCAGGTTGTGACCGTCGTGCGCCTGGATAATCTCTTCATACTTGCCCTGCTGCGCGGCCAGCTTGTCGAAGTCTGCATCCGGCTCGGCGTATTTGGCATACACTTCATCCAGACCTTTCAGGGCGTTAACCACTTCGGAAACCGCTTCTTCAACGGACTCACGCACGGTGTGTTCCGGATTCAGCTGAGGTTCCTGCGGCAGGTAGCCGATCTTGATGCCAGGCTGCGGACGGGCTTCACCTTCGATGTCTGTATCAATGCCGGCCATGATGCGCAGCAGGGTGGACTTACCGGCACCGTTGAGACCCAGAACACCGATTTTTGCGCCCGGGAAGAAGCTCAGCGAGATATTTTTAAGAATATGACGTTTCGGCGGGACAACTTTGCCGACACGATGCATGGTATAAACGAATTGAGCCACGTTGGACTTCGCCTCTTTTATCGTAATGAGAAGGAATTTCAGCCTCGAAGTGTAGCCTTTTTCACGGCCTAATCCCAGCCAGGAACGTCGGGAGTGTTAAAACGCGCAAGAAAGGTAAAAAAGTGTCCATGACGTGGCGCGTTGAAGGATGCCTGGTTAGCATAAGTTAATTAGACTTTGACGTGGCAAGACGCTGCAATTGACGAAAAAACAATGAGGAAGAGCTTGTGGAAAAAGCCAAACGGGTGGTCTGGCGTCTGCTGGCTGCCAGCGTATGCGTAATGGCGGTAAGCCAGGCGGTGCATGCCGATTCACTGGATGAACAACGTAACCGCTACGCCCAGATTAAACAGGCGTGGGACAACAAGCAGATGGATACCGTGCAGGCGCTGATGCCGACGCTAAAGGATTATCCGCTGTATCCGTATCTGGAGTATCGCCAGATTACTGACGATCTGATGAACCAGCCTACCGTCACCGTGAATAACTTCATTCAGGCGAACCCGACCCTGCCGCCAGCCCGAAATCTCCAGTCTCGTTTTGTGAATGAGCTGGCGCGTCGCGAAGACTGGCGTGGACTGCTGGCGTTTAGTCCTGAAAAGCCGAACGCCACCGAAGCCCAGTGTAACTACTACTACGCGAAATGGGCGACCGGCCAGCAGGAAGAGGCCTGGGCCGGGGCGAAAGAGCTCTGGCTGACCGGGAAAAACCAGCCGAACGCCTGTGATTCCCTGTTTGGCGCATGGCGCGCTTCCGGCAAGCAGGATCCGCTGTCCTACCTTGAGCGCATCCGTCTGGCGATGAAAGCCGGTAACACGCGTCTGGTGACCACGCTGGCGGGGCAGATGCCGTCCGATTACCAGACGATCTCCACCGCGGTTATCTCGCTGGCGAACGATCCGAACAGCGTGCTGACCTTTGCCCGCACTACGGGCGCGACCGATTTTACCCGCCAGATGGCAGCGGTGGCCTTTGCCAGCGTGGCGCGTGACGACGTGGAAAACGCGCGGCTGATGATCCCGCAGCTGGTGCAGGCGCAGCAGCTTAATGAGGAGCAAACCCAGGAGCTGCGCGACATCGTGGCGTGGCGACTGATGGGCACCGATGTGACCGATGAACAGGCGCGCTGGCGTGACGATGCCATTATGCGTTCGAACTCCACGTCGCTGGTAGAACGCCGCGTGCGCATGGCGCTGGGCACGGGCGATCGCCGTGGGCTGAATACCTGGCTAGCGCGGTTGCCAATGGAGGCTAAAGAGAAAGACGAATGGCGCTACTGGCAGGCCGATCTGCTGTTGGAGCGCGGTCGTGATGATGAAGCAAAAGATATCCTCCATACGCTGATGCAGCAGCGCGGGTTCTACCCGATGGCGGCCGCGCAGCGCCTGGGCGAGGAGTATACCTTCCGCATTGATAAAGCGCCCGCTAACGCGAACCCGGCGCTGACGCAGGGGCCAGAAATGGCGCGCGTTCGCGAGCTGATGTACTGGAATATGGATAACACCGCGCGCAGCGAGTGGGCGAATCTGGTGACCAGCCGCACCACCGACGAAAAAGCCCAGCTTGCCCGCTATGCGTTTGATAATCACTGGTGGGATCTCAGCGTGCAGGCGACGATCGCCGGCAAGCTCTGGGATCATCTGGAAGAGCGTTTCCCGCTGGCGTACAAAGATCTCTTCGATCGCTATACCAGCGGCAAAGATATCCCGCAAAGCTACGCGATGGCGATTGCCCGTCAGGAGAGCGCATGGAACCCGAAAGTCCGTTCCCCGGTGGGTGCCAGCGGCCTGATGCAGATTATGCCGGGCACGGCGACGCACACGGTGAAGATGTTTAATATCCCTGGGTACAGCAGCCCGTCACAGCTTCTCGATCCGGATACCAACATCAACATCGGTACCAGCTACCTGCAGTATGTGTACCAGCAGTTCGGCAATAACCGCATCTTCTCGTCGGCGGCGTATAACGCGGGGCCTGGACGCGTGCGCACCTGGCTCGGCAACAGCGCCGGGCGCATCGACGCCGTGGCGTTTGTCGAGAGCATCCCGTTCTCAGAAACGCGCGGCTACGTGAAGAACGTGCTGGCCTATGACGCCTACTATCGCTACTTCATGGGGCAGAAAGATACCCTGATGAGCGATGCCGAGTGGCAGAGACGTTACTGATCGGCGTGGGTTGTGTTATGCTGTACTCGCTAATGAGTACAAGAGGCAGCATAACATGACCCAGCATTCCCCGTATTCCTCGGCAATGGCCGAACAACGTCATCAGGAGTGGCTTCGTTTTGTGGAGCTGCTTCGCCAGTCTTACGAACAGGATCTGCATTTACCCCTGATGCAGCTGATGCTCACGCCGGACGAGCGTGAGGCGCTGGGCACGCGCGTGCGGATCATTGAAGAGCTGCTGCGCGGCGAGATGAGCCAGCGCGAGCTGAAGAATGAGCTCGGCGCGGGCATTGCAACGATCACCCGCGGCTCGAACAGCCTGAAGTCGGCGCCGGTTGAGCTGCGCCAGTGGCTCGAGTCAGTCTTATTAAGCGATCAGCGATAAATCGCGTTATGGAACGGGCTTAACGCCAGGATCACCGCCTGGTGGTAAACGCCTGAACGCGTCAGCGCGCCTGCGGTGAAGACGCCAATCGCCCCTTCTTTACGACCAATCTCATCGATGCCGGTGTACTGCGACATCACCGGCCCGAGCGCTTCACCCGCACGGACTTTTTCCAGAATGATCTCCGGCAGCGGCAGGGTGGCCGAACGCGCTTCACCGCGCTGTTCACGGCTTTCGATCACCACCCAGCTAAAAGTTGCGCCTTCGTCGATACCGGCTTCAATCGCTACCCAAAAGTCTGCATTCGGTGCCGCGGCCTTAGCGTTTGCCACGCGATTTCGTGCGCCAGCGCGCGTTTCCTCGCTGCCAAACGGCTGTTCAGGCACGCCACTCTCGACGCCGATGGCCTCAATATGGCAGGATCCTGCGCCGAAGATCTCGTCAAATGCCCTTAGAATTGCCTGAATTTTGGCAGGATTAGTGGTAGCAGAGACAACATGGTGCATAATTAAGCTCGATTCAAAAAAAACTCATCGCAGTATAACGGAAAAAAAGCATGTTACAGGTATACCTTGTTCGCCACGGTGAAACGCAGTGGAACGCCGAGCGACGTATTCAAGGCCAGTCAGACAGTCCTCTCACTGAGAAGGGTGTGCAGCAAGCGTGGCAGGTGGCGGAACGCGCCAGAACGCTGGGCATAACCCACGTGATTACCAGCGATTTAGGTCGCACACAGCAGACGGCGCGCATCATCGCGGACGCCTGCGGCTGTGACGTCATGCTTGAGCCGCGCCTGCGCGAGCTGGATATGGGTGTGCTGGAAAAACGCCATATCGATACGCTGACGGAAAAGGAAGAGGGCTGGCGCCGCACGCTGGTGAACGGTACCGAAGATGGCCGTATTCCTGAGGGCGAATCCATGCAGGAGCTCAGCGTACGTATGCATGCCGCACTGGCGGAATGCCTGAAGCTCCCGGCAGGAAGCCGTCCGCTGCTGGTGAGTCACGGGATTGCGTTGGGTTGCCTGGTGAGCACCATTCTGGGGTTACCGGCTTACGCCGAGCGCCGTTTGCGTCTGCGCAACTGCTCCATTTCCCGGATTGATTATCAGGAAAGCGCGTGGCTGGCGTCAGGTTGGGTAGTGGAGATGGCAGGGGACATTTCGCATCTTGATGCCCCTGCGCTTGACGAACTGCAGCGTTAACGGCGTATCGGAATCAAGAATTCCATACGCAGATTGATTGGGCCTTCTTCCGGTTTGGCATCCTGCGCCGGGTAGTAGCGCTCAATGTCCTGACCTTTACGGCGATTCAGATTCAGCATCGGCATGCAGGTTCCGTAAACGGTCAGGATGAACTCCTGAACTCCCGTTCCCAGCCCTTCATAGGCGAACATCACGTATTCGCCGCCTTCCAGCACGACAGGCTTCGAACCCTGAATGTAGCCATTGGCCATATCCGGCGTCAGCGCGGTGGTGTAGAACACCTCCTGCTCGTCGTCTTTTTCCTGGCTCGGGTGCGTTTCGTTGAGACCATACAGAATCGGCGGGATCGCCGGCGCGTGGCTCAGGAAGTCGCGCCAGAACTGGACGCGCATCTGATGACGGAACTCGGAAATCTGCTCCAGTGAACAGGAGTAGCTCTGCGTTGTGCCGATCAGATGGGTTTCCGGCAGGGTAATAATTTCATATTTCGGCATCGCGAATTCGCCCAGACGCAGCGGCGGACGCATGCCAAACGAGCTCCAGTCAGGCGAGCGACGATAAAGCGCTGGCGTCAACGAGAACTGTTTTTTAAAGGCGCGGGTGAAGGTCTGCTGCGAATCGAAGCGATATTGCAGGGCAATATCCAGAATCGGCCGCGCCGTCAGGCGCAGTGCCACAGCAGATTTTGATAAACGACGCGCGCGAATATAGGCCCCGATAGCATGACCGGTGACATCCTTGAACATCCTTTGCAGATGCCACTTGGAATAGCCTGCTTTAGCCGCCACATTATCCAGTGACAAAGGCTGGTCGAGATGACCTTCCAGCCAGGTGAGCAGGTCGCGAATAATTCCAGCCTGATCCATATACTATCCTCATCCTTAAAACAGCAGGTGCCTGATAACAGGTTAGCGGATAATAGCATTTTTTGATGTTTTAGCATTCAGTGTTTTTTTTGCGCATTCATGCTTTTTAGAGCACATTACAGGCAGATATATTCTAATCCTGTGATCTTGCTACATTTTTATCTAAAGTGTTGAATAATTGCTCAATGTAATTTTAAAGAATGGTAACAATATGAAATACAAGACTTTGATCTTCACCGCGTTGATGCTGATGGTCGGGCGCGCGGCGCAGGCTGAGCAGATTGGCTCCGTCGATACCGTGTTCAAAATGTTTGGCCCGGACCACAAAATCGTGGTGGAGGCGTTTGACGATCCGGACGTGAAAAACGTCACCTGCTACGTCAGCCGCGCGAAAACGGGCGGTATCAAAGGCGGGCTGGGACTGGCGGAAGACACCTCCGATGCGGCGATTTCGTGTCAGCAGGTGGGGCCGGTTGAGCTAAGCGATAAAATTAAAAACGGCAAAGCGCAGGGCGACGTGGTATTCCAGAAACGGACCTCGCTGGTGTTTAAAAAGCTGCAGGTGGTGCGTTTTTATGATGCCAAACGCAACACGCTGGCTTACCTCGCCTATTCCGATAAAGTGGTGGAAGGCTCACCGAAAAACGCGATCAGCGCGGTGCCAATTATGCCTTGGCAGTAATTCAGGGATGAATCATGCAACAACCTGTGGTCTGGCTGGTTGAAGACGAAACTAGTATCGCCGATACGCTGATCTACATGCTTCAGCAGGAAGGATTCGCGGTAAAGGCGTTTGAACGCGGCTTACCCGTGCTGGAGGAGGCGCGGCGGCAGGTTCCGGCGCTTGCCATTCTGGACGTCGGGCTGCCGGACATCAGTGGATTTGAGCTTTGTCGCCAGCTGCTGGCGCAGCATCCCTCACTGCCCGTGCTGTTTCTGACGGCGCGCAGTGATGAGGTAGACAAGCTGCTTGGCCTGGAAATGGGCGCTGATGACTACGTTGCGAAACCTTTCTCCCCTCGTGAAGTCTGCGCTCGGGTGCGGACGATTTTACGGCGCATGCAAAAATCCGCCGCACCATCAGAAACGTTACGTATCGGGCAGTTTGAACTGAACGAACCTGCCGCGCGAATCAGCTGGTGCGGGGAAGCACTGCCCCTGACCCGCTACGAATTCTTGCTGCTCAAAACCTTGTTACAGGCGCCCGGGCGGGTCTTTTCGCGTCAGCAGCTCATGGACAAGGTATGGGGTGAAGACGGCGACAGCTTCGATCGTACCGTGGACACCCACATCAAAACCCTGCGCGCCAAGCTGCGGGCGGTGAACGAAGAACTGTCACCCATCAGCACCCATCGCGGTATGGGCTACAGTCTGGGCCTTTACTGATGCGCATTGGGATGCGGCTATTGCTGGGATACTTCCTGATCGTGGCCATCGCCGCGTGGTTTGTGCTGTCGATCTTTGTTCAGGAAGTAAAGCCCGGGGTGCGTAGGGCAACCGAGGGCACGTTAATCGATACCGCGACCCTGTTGGCCGAAATCGGACGTGATGATTTGCTTTCGGGTCATGCGCAGCAGGGCAAGCTGGCACAGGCCTTTTCCCAGCTTCATCAGCGCCCTTTCCGCGCCAATATCGGCGGGATCCATAAAGTGCGTAACGAGTATCACGTCTACATGACCGATGCGCAGGGCCGAGTCGTGTTTGATTCCGCCGGTCTGGCCGTGGGGCAAGATTACTCGCGCTGGAACGATGTCTGGCTGACGCTTCGCGGCGAATACGGCGCGCGCAGTACCCAGAGCCATCCCGACGATCCGGAGAGCACGGTGATGTATGTTGCCGCGCCGGTTGTGGATCAGGGCAAGATTATCGGCGTGCTGTCGGTGGGGAAACCGAACAGCGCGATGGCTCCTGTGATTCACCGCAGCGAGCGACGGATACTGTGGGCTGGCGGGGCGCTGCTCGGCATTGCCCTGCTGATTGGCCTCGTCGTGGCATGGTGGATCAATCGATCTATCGGTACGTTATCGCGCTATGCCGACTCGGTGACCACGGATACGCCTCTCCCGCTGCCTAATCCTGGCAGCAGCGAACTGCACAAGCTGGCCCAGGCGCTGGAGAATATGCGCATTCGCCTTGAAGGGAAAAACTACATTGAACGCTATGTCCATGCGCTGACCCACGAGCTGAAAAGCCCCATCGCCGCCATACGCGGCGCGGCAGAAATTCTCTCCGAGCAGCCACCGCCGCAGGTGGCCGCGCGGTTTATCGATAATATTCTGGTGCAAAACGCGCGTATGCAGTCGCTGGTTGAAAAACTGCTCACTCAGGCGCGGCTTGAAAATCGGGTCGAGATTACGCCTCAGACCGTCCGCGTCGATCTGCTGTTTACGCGGCTTGCCGATGCGCGCTCGGCGGTGCTGGCGGCAAAAGAGATTGCGCTGACCCTCCAGCCCGCTTCGCTTCATGTTGAAGGCGATCCCGACCTGCTCGAACAGGCGCTCGGCAATTTGCTGGATAACGCTATCGATTTTACGCCGCAGGGCGGTGCCATTGAACTGGCGGCCCGGGAGGAGCACGGGCAGATACAGCTTTTCGTCACCGACAGCGGAAGCGGGATCCCGGATTACGCGCTGGAGCGTATTTTTGAGCGCTTTTATTCCCTGCCGCGCGAGAACGGGTTGAAGAGCAGCGGGCTCGGTCTGGCGTTTGTACAGGAAGTGGCGCGTCTGCATCAGGGAGAGATTACATTGCGTAATCGTGATGAAGGCGGTGTGATGGCCACGCTGACACTTCACCGTCCCTTCACATAACTTCAAACTGACCCCACACAGCCTGGTTACGCTCTCCTCATCACAAAGGAGACGTAATGATGAAATCCCCCCTGTTCTGGAAAGTCAGCACCCTGCTGGGGTGCATTCTGCTGCTGTTAGTCCCGCTTTTTATGGTCAGTAACCTGATATCAGAGCGGGAGAGCTACCGCAACGATGTCGAAAATACGCTTCGCCAGAGTACCAGCGGACCGCAAAAGCTGGTCGGTCCGATGATTGCGATTCCGATGACGGAGATTTTTTACAAGATAGAGGACGAGAAGAAGGTCGAGTACAAGAAAAGCTATATGCACTTCATTCTGCCGGAATCTCTGGTTGTGGAAGGTAACCAGCGCGTGGAGTCCCGAAGTATTGGCATCTACGACGGGCAAATCTGGAACACTGACCTGAAGATCAAAGCGCAGTTTAATACCGACGAGCTGAAGCAGCTGAAAGGGGAAACGATCGCGACAGGGCAGCCGTTTATCGTGACGGGCGTTGGCGACGCGCGGGGCATTGGCACGGTCAGTATCTCTAAAATCAATGGTGAGACGCTAAGCGTGGAACCCGGTTCAGGCGTCTACGGGGCGCTTGCGGGGATCCACATCCCGCTGACCGACAAAGCGCTGGAAGCCAAAACGTTTGCGCTTGAGATGTCCCTCAGTCTGGCGGGAACCGGCAGTTTTGCGGTGGTACCGGTAGGGCGTAATAGCGAAATGATGCTCACCAGCAACTGGCCGCATCCGGGTTTTATGGGCGATTATCTCCCTGTTAAGCATCAGATTGGCGAGTCTGGTTTCCAGGCGAACTGGCAGAGCAGCTGGTTTGCAAATAACCTTGAGAGCTGGTTCTACGACAAGGAGTCGCCGGAGTGGGAGGCGCTCCCGGCCTTTAGCGTCACGGTAGCCACGCCCGCCGATCAGTATCAGCTGACTGACCGTGCGATTAAGTACGCTATTTTGCTGATTGCGCTGACGTTTATGGCCTTCTTTGTCTTCGAAACCTTAACCGGATTACGCCTTCACCCGATGCAGTATCTGCTGGTGGGGCTGTCGCTGGTCCTGTTCTATCTGGTGCTGCTGGCGCTGTCTGAACACGTCGGGTTTACGCCAGCCTGGGTTGTTGCAAGTCTGGTGGGCGCAGCGATGAACGGAATGTACCTGCAGGCCGTGCTGAAAAGCTGGAAACGCAGCGGGCTGTTTGTGCTGGCACTGCTCGGGCTGGATGTCGTGATGTGGTTCCTGCTGCGCTCGGAGGACAGCGCGCTGCTGTTGGGGTCAGCGGTTCTCGCGCTGGCGCTGTTTGCCGTGATGTACCTGACCCGACATTTCGACTGGTACTCGCTCTCTCAGCCGAAGCGACCTGAGCCACCCGCAGAGCCTGATAACGACACGATGCGGATCTGGAAATAAAAAAACGGCGCAAATGCGCCGTTTTTTAATGCGTTAACTGCGGGATTATTCCTGCAGGTCACCGCAGAAACGGTACCCTTCGCCGTGGATCGTGGCGATGATTTCCGGCGTATCTGGCGTAGATTCGAAGTGCTTACGAATACGACGGATGGTCACGTCTACGGTACGGTCGTGCGGTTTCAGCTCACGGCCGGTCATTTTCTTCAGCAGCTCTGCACGGGACTGAATTTTGCCCGGGTTTTCGCAGAAGTGCAGCATCGCGCGGAATTCACTGCGCGGCAGTTTATACTGCTCACCGTTCGGGCTAATCAGTGAACGGCTATTGATATCAAGTTCCCAGCCGTTGAATTTGTAGCTATCGACGCTACGACGCTCTTCGCTGACCGTACCCAGGTTCATGGTGCGGGACAGCAGGTTGCGTGCACGAATGGTTAACTCGCGAGGATTGAACGGCTTGGTGATGTAGTCATCCGCACCGATTTCCAGGCCAAGAATTTTATCAACTTCGTTATCACGGCCCGTCAGGAACATTAACGCGACGTTCGCCTGCTCGCGCAGTTCGCGCGCCAGAAGAAGACCGTTTTTGCCCGGCAGGTTAATATCCATGATCACCAGGTTGATATCATTTTCAGAAAGGATCTGATGCATCTCTGCGCCATCGGTCGCTTCAAAGACATCGTAGCCTTCTGCTTCGAAAATGCTCTTTAACGTGTTGCGTGTTACCAACTCGTCTTCAACGATAAGAATGTGCGGGGTCTGCATGTTTGCTACCTAAATTGCCAACTAAATCGAAACAGGAAGTACAAAAGTCCCTGACCTGCCTGATGCATGTCGCAAATTAACATGATCGGCTTAACGTGACTAAAGTACGTAATTGCGTTCTTGATGCACTTTCCATCAACGTCAACAACATCATTAGCTTGGTCTTGGGTACTTTCCCTTTGGACCCGACAGTGTCAAAAACGGCTGTCATCCTAACCATTTTAACAGCAACATAACAGGCTAAGTGACACCAGACACCCAATAAAACTACGCTTCGTTGACATATATCAAGTTCAATTGTAGCACGTTAACAGTTTGATGAAATCATCGTAGCCGAATGCTAGCCTTTGTCACAATTTTTCAATAAACCAACTAGTTGCGGACATTGATTTATAAACGAAGCGAATCCAATCAGAATAGGGTATTCATGCCGCTATTATCATTATAAAACATAAGGATAATAGTGTTCTGTTAACATTCTAACTGATTGTTCAGACACAGAATAGTTTAGCGTTTTTAATTTGTTATGAAACGCTATTTCGGTGATTTGTGTTGCAATTTTGTAAATTCGCGCTGCGTAATATGTTGAAGTGCATCACATTTTTACCGGCTAACTGATTAAAAAGAGAGCATAAATGCATCTGTCGATTGTACTGGTTGCCCCAGCCAGAGCAGAAAATATAGGCGCAGCGGCGCGTGCTATGAAGACCATGGGTTTTACCGATTTGCGTATCGTGGACAGCACGGCGCACCTGGAGCCAGCCGCCCGTTGGGTGGCGCACGGATCGGGAGATATTCTCGATAATATAACCACTTACGCTACGCTTGCCGACGCGCTGCATGATATTTCGTTTACCGTCGCAACCACGGCGCGCAGCCGGGCGAAGTTTCACTACTATGCCACGCCAGCGGAGCTGGTGCCGATGCTGAGCGAGAAAAGCCAGTGGCTGGAGAAAGCGGCGCTGGTGTTTGGGCGTGAAGATTCTGGGCTGACCAATGAAGAACTGGAACTGGCGGATGTGCTGACAGGCGCGCCGATGGTTGCAGATTACCCTTCTCTCAATTTAGGCCAGGCGGTGATGGTCTATTGCTATCAATTAGCATCCTTAATACAAATTCCGCAGTCGCCTGTTACAGGTACCGATGAAAACCAGCTGGCTGCACTTCGCGCGCGCGTGGAAAACCTGCTCATGCAGCTGGGTGTGGCTGACGATCAAAAAATGGTCGACTGGTTACAGCAGCGTTTGGGCCGTCTTGAGCAACGCGACACGGCAATGCTGCACCGTTTGCTGCACGATATTGAAAAAAAATTGGCCGAATAAAGTGCTGTCATACATTTTTATTATGGTGTAATCATCTGATGCTAAGGGTTGCTTTTGGGGTATTCGGATGAAAATAAATCCGACGGCAGCGGGACGTGAGAGTCTCCCGAATTGTGATCAAATTAAAAATTCGTTGACTTAAGGTGCCCGATCCTTTAACCCTAAAAGAATACAGCACAGACAGATAATAATGACAGAGTACACAACATCCATGAAACGCATCAGCATCACCACCATTACCACAACCATCATCATTACCACAGGTAACGATGCGGGCTGACGCGTACAGGAAAAACAAAAAAAAGCCCGCACCTAGACAGTGCGGGCTTTTTTTTCGGCTAAAGGAAACGAGGTAGAACCATGCGAGTGTTGAAGTTCGGCGGTACATCAGTGGCAAATGCAGAGCGTTTTCTGCGTGTTGCCGATATCCTGGAAAGCAACGCCAGGCAGGGGCAGGTTGCGACCGTGCTCTCTGCCCCGGCAAAAATCACGAACCATCTGGTGGCGATGATTGAAAAAACCATCGGTGGCCAGGATGCACTCCCGAACATCAGCGACGCAGAGCGTATCTTCGCTGACCTGCTGCAAGGGCTGGCAGAGGCGCTGCCTGGCTTCCCGCACGCTCAGCTGAAGTCTTTCGTTGAGCAGGAATTTGCGCAAATCAAACACGTCCTGCACGGCATCAGCCTTCTCGGCCAGTGTCCGGACAGCATCAACGCGGCGCTGATCTGCCGGGGCGAAAAACTCTCTATCGCCATCATGGCCGGCGTGCTGGAAGCGCGCGGCCATAGCGTGACCGTGATCGATCCCGTTGAAAAACTGCTGGCGGTGGGCCACTACCTCGAATCCACCGTTGATATTGCCGAATCAACCCGCCGTATCGCCGCCAGCAAAATTCCCGCTGACCACATGATCCTGATGGCAGGCTTTACCGCCGGTAATGAGAAGGGCGAGCTGGTGGTGCTGGGCCGTAACGGCTCCGACTATTCCGCCGCCGTGCTGGCCGCCTGTTTACGCGCGGACTGTTGTGAGATCTGGACTGACGTCGACGGCGTTTATACCTGCGACCCGCGCCAGGTACCGGACGCCAGGCTGCTGAAGTCGATGTCGTACCAGGAAGCAATGGAGCTTTCCTACTTCGGCGCCAAAGTGCTTCACCCGCGTACCATCTCCCCGATTGCCCAGTTCCAGATCCCTTGCCTGATTAAAAATACCGGTAACCCGCAGGCGCCGGGTACGCTGATTGGCGCGAGCACCGATGAGGACGGTCTGCCGGTGAAAGGCATCTCCAACCTCAACAACATGGCGATGTTCAGCGTCTCCGGTCCGGGGATGAAAGGGATGGTCGGCATGGCGGCGCGCGTGTTTGCGGCCATGTCCCGCAACGGTATCTCTGTTGTGCTGATCACCCAGTCCTCTTCCGAATACAGCATCAGCTTCTGCGTGCCGCAGGCTGACTGCCTGCGCGCCCGCCGCGCGCTGGAGGAAGAGTTCTATCTGGAGCTTAAAGAAGAGCTGCTGGAGCCGCTCGCGATTCAGGAGCGTCTGGCGATCATCTCCGTGGTGGGCGACGGTATGCGTACCCTGCGCGGTATCTCCGCCAAGTTCTTTGCCGCACTGGCGCGCGCCAATATCAATATCGTGGCGATTGCCCAGGGCTCGTCTGAGCGTTCAATTTCTGTTGTCGTGGACAACGATGACGCGACCACCGGCGTACGCGTGGTTCACCAGATGCTGTTCAATACCGATCAGGTTATCGAGCTGTTCCTGATTGGCGTGGGCGGCGTCGGCGGCGCGCTGCTGGAGCAGGTTAAGCGTCAGCAGGAATGGCTGAAGAAGAAACACATCGACCTGCGCGTCTGCGGGATCGCGAATTCCAAAGCGCTGCTGACCAACGTCCACGGCCTGAACCTGGAAAACTGGCAGGCCGAGATGAAGGAGGCGAAAGAGCCGTTCAACCTGGGCCGCCTGATCCGTCTGGTAAAAGAGTATCACCTGCTTAACCCGGTCATCGTCGACTGCACCTCGAACCAGGCGGTAGCCGATCAGTACGCGGACTTCCTGCGCGAAGGTTTCCACGTGGTGACGCCGAATAAAAAGGCCAACACCTCGTCGATGGATTACTACCACCAGCTGCGTCTGGCGGCGAGCAAGTCGCGCCGCAAGTTCCTGTACGACACCAACGTTGGGGCAGGCCTGCCGGTTATTGAGAACCTGCAGAACCTGCTTAACGCGGGCGACGAACTGCAGCGTTTCTCCGGCATTCTCTCCGGCTCGCTGTCGTTTATCTTCGGCAAGCTGGATGAGGGGATGAGCCTCTCGGAAGCCACCCGCGCCGCGCGCGAGCTGGGCTATACCGAGCCGGATCCGCGTGATGACCTTTCCGGTATGGACGTGGCGCGCAAGCTGCTGATCCTCGCCCGCGAAACGGGCCGCGAGCTTGAGCTTTCGGATATCGTGATTGAGCCTGTCCTGCCGGCAGAATTTGACAGCAGCGGTGATGTCGCTGCCTTTATGACCAGTTTGCCGCAGCTTGACGACGCGTTTGCCGCACGCGTTGCAAAAGCCCGTGATG
Source organism: Enterobacter cloacae complex sp. 2015409 (assembly GCF_041365315.1). Taxonomy (NCBI): domain Bacteria; kingdom Pseudomonadati; phylum Pseudomonadota; class Gammaproteobacteria; order Enterobacterales; family Enterobacteriaceae; genus Enterobacter; species Enterobacter cloacae complex sp. 2015409. Next base: position 288,978 of record NZ_JBFTVM010000002.1, read on the forward strand.
AAGGTAAGGTATTGCGCTATGTTGGCAACATTGAAGAAGATGGCGTGTGCCGGGTGAAGATTGCTGAAGTGGATGGCAACGACCCGCTGTACAAAGTCAAAAACGGCGAAAACGCCCTCGCGTTTTACAGCCACTATTATCAGCCACTGCCGCTGGTGCTTCGCGGCTATGGCGCAGGGAACGATGTTACGGCGGCGGGTGTGTTTGCCGATCTGCTGCGTACCCTGTCATGGAAGTTAGGAGTTTAACATGGTCAAAGTTTATGCCCCGGCTTCCAGCGCGAATATGAGCGTCGGATTTGACGTGCTGGGTGCGGCGGTGACGCCGGTGGATGGTTCGCTGCTGGGCGATACGGTTACGGTGGAAGCGGCAGAGAGCTTCAGCCTGAACAACGTGGGCCGCAACGCCTGCAAACTGCCGTCTGAGCCGCGCGAAAATATCGTCTATCAGTGCTGGGAACGCTTCTGTCAGGAGATCGGCAAAAACGTGCCGGTCGCCATGACGCTGGAAAAAAGTATGCCGATCGGCTCGGGTCTGGGGTCCAGCGCCTGCTCGGTGGTCGCCGCGCTGGTAGCAATGAACGAGCACTGCGGCAAGCCGCTGAACAACAACCGCCTGCTGGGCTTAATGGGCGAGCTGGAAGGGCGCATCTCCGGCAGCATTCACTATGACAACGTGGCGCCGTGCTTCCTCGGCGGCATGCAGCTGATGATCGAAGAAAATGGCATCATCAGCCAGCAGGTGCCAGGGTTTGATGAGTGGCTGTGGGTGCTGGCCTATCCGGGTATCAAGGTTTCAACCGCGGAAGCGCGTGCGATCCTGCCCGCGCAGTATCGTCGTCAGGACTGTATTGCCCACGGGCGTCATCTGGCGGGCTTTATCCACGCCTGCTACACCCGTCAGCCGCAGCTGGCGGCCAAACTGATGAAGGACGTCATTGCCGAGCCGTACCGCACGAAGCTGCTGCCCGGCTTTAACGAGGCGCGACAGGCATCGATGGATATCGGCGCGCAGGCGTGCGGCATCTCCGGCTCCGGGCCGACGCTGTTCGCCCTGTGCGACAAGCCTGATACCGCGCAGCGCGTGGCGGACTGGCTCTCTAAACACTACCTGCAAAATCAGGAAGGCTTTGTTCATATTTGCCGTCTGGACACGGCTGGCGCACGAGTACTGGGATAATCAATGAAACTCTATAACCTTAAAGATCATAACGAGCAGGTCAGCTTCGCGCAGGCGGTCACTCAGGGGCTGGGCAAAAACCAGGGGCTGTTCTTCCCGCATGACCTGCCGGAATTCCACCTGACCGACATCGACGAACTGCTGAAGCAGGACTTTGTCACCCGCAGCACTAAAATTCTCTCGGCGTTTATCGGCGACGAAATCCCGCAGGAGCTGCTGGAAGAGCGCGTGCGTGCGGCGTTCGCTTTCCCGGCACCGGTGAAGCAGGTGGAGCCTGACGTTGGCTGCCTGGAGCTGTTCCACGGCCCGACCCTGGCGTTCAAAGACTTCGGCGGCCGCTTTATGGCGCAGATGCTGACCCACATCAGCGGCGACAAGCCGGTGACCATCCTGACCGCGACCTCCGGGGATACCGGTGCGGCGGTGGCGCATGCGTTCTACGGCCTGAAAAACGTCCGCGTGGTGATCCTCTATCCGAAAGGCAAAATCAGCCCGCTGCAGGAAAAACTGTTCTGTACGCTCGGCGGCAACATTGAAACCGTGGCAATTGACGGTGATTTCGATGCCTGTCAGGCGCTGGTCAAGCAGGCCTTCGACGACGAAGAGCTGAAGGTGGCCCTGGGTCTGAACTCTGCCAACTCTATCAACATCAGCCGTCTGCTGGCGCAGATCTGCTACTACTTCGAAGCGGTGGCGCAGCTGCCGCAGGAAGCGCGTAACCAGCTGGTGATCTCCGTGCCGAGCGGTAACTTTGGTGACCTGACGGCTGGCCTGCTGGCGAAATCCCTGGGTCTGCCGGTGAAACGCTTTATCGCCGCCACCAACGCTAACGACACCGTGCCGCGCTTCCTGAAAGACGGGAAGTGGGCGCCGAACGCCACGCAGGCAACGCTCTCTAACGCCATGGACGTGAGCCAGCCGAACAACTGGCCACGCGTGGAAGAGCTGTTCCGCCGTAAGATCTGGCGTCTGGGCGATCTGGGCTACGCCGCGGTGACGGATGAAACCACCAAAGCGACCATGCGCGAGCTGAAGGCGGTGGGGTATACCTCTGAACCGCATGCGGCGATTGCTTACCGCGCGCTGCGCGACCAGCTTAACCCGGGTGAATATGGCCTGTTCCTGGGCACCGCGCATCCGGCGAAGTTTAAAGAGAGCGTGGAAGCGATCCTGGGCGAAACGCTGCCGCTGCCGAAAGAGCTGGCCGAGCGTGCCGACCTGCCGCTGCTGTCACATGAGCTGCCGGCAGACTTTGCCGCGCTGCGTAAGCTGATGATGACCCGAGCATAATTTTTGTCGGGTGCGGCTACGCCTTACCCGACCTACAACGGCTCAGAAAGTAGGCCGGGTAAGGCGAAGCCGCCACCCGGCTTTTTTGTGAAGAAATTAAGGAGAAAAATAGCAGGGAAAAAGCAGAAATTCCCAATAAATGCGGTCACTTAGCGTTTAGGATTGCAGAGAATAACATCCCCCGTTCCCCTCGCGTACTCTCCTTACATCGGCCCACGTTGGGCAAAGATAATAAGGAGTCACCGATGTCTACACTGAAACCTGTGCTGATTGCGCTTTCACTGATGCTGGTCGCTCCCATGGCGGTACAGGCATCCGAAATCACCCTTGTGCCTGCGGTCAAACTGCAGATTGGCGACCAGGATAATAACGGTCACTACTGGGACGGCGGCCGCTGGCGCGACCACGACTGGTGGAAAGCGCATTATGACTGGCGCGATAACCACTGGCGTCCGCATGATGAGCATCGTAAACATGACGATCGCCATGACGACCATCACCACGATGACCACCGCGACGATCGCGGCCCTGACTGGAAACACCATTAATGCAAAACCCCGCCAGCTGGCGGGGTTTGTTTTTACTGCTCGTGGCGCTTAAACACCAGCTCGCCTTTCCCTGACGACGTCTCGTCAAAGAAATAGCCTTCGCTGTTGAAGGCGGTCAGCTGCTCCGGCTTCGTCAGACGGTTCTGGATGATGTAGCGGCTCATCAGGCCACGCGCTTTCTTGGCGTAGAAGCTGATCACCTTGAACTTACCGTTCTTCTCGTCGAGGAACACCGGTTTGATAATCTCTGCCTCCAGCTTTTTCGGCTTCACCGACTTGTAGTATTCATCGGATGCCAGGTTAATCACCACGTTATCGCCCTGAGCGCGCAGTGCCGCGTTCAGCTTATCGGTGATGATATCGCCCCAGAAATGGTACAGGTCTTTGCCTTTGGCATTCTCCAGACGAATCCCCATCTCCAGACGATAGGGCTGCATCAGATCCAGCGGGCGCAGTACGCCGTACAGACCCGACAGCATGCGCAGATGCTGCTGGGCAAAATCGAAATCGGCTTCGCTAAAATCTTCCGCCTGCAGGCCGGTATAGACATCGCCTTTAAACGCCAGAATCGCCTGGCGAGCGTTAGCCGGGGTGAAATCCGGGTGCCACTCGTGAAAGCGGGTCGCGTTCAGATCGGCCAGCTTGTCGCTGATGCTCATCAGTGAGGCGATCTGCGGTGCAGAGAGCTTGCGCGCTTCGCGGATCAGCTGTTGCGAGTAGTCCAGCAGTTCAGGCTGGGTATAGCGCTCGGTGGCGAGTGGGCTCTGGTAGTCGAGCGTTTTTGCAGGTGAAATCAGAATCAGCATATCCAGTCCTTGCAGGAAATTTAGAGCGACTTTAGCAAAAAATCGCCCCGAATTGATCGATAGCTGTTATTGCCGCGGCAAATCATCCCACGTGCCGGGGGCAAGCTGCGCCTTAATATCGGGATAGCGGGCGGGATCAAATACCGGCGGAACACCCAGTTTGCGCTGACGAAGATAGTCTCTGGCAATCAGGGTCACCACGGGCGAGAGCAGCAGGATTGCCGTGAGGTTAGTGATCGCCATCAGCGCCATAATGATATCGGCCAGCTGCCAGACCAGCGGCATACTGAGCAGGGAGCCTGCTATCACCATCAGGACGACCCCGAGACGCAGGGTTCCGATTGCAGCGCGGGAGTCGAGCTTCAGGAAAATAAGGTTATTTTCGGCGTAGAGGTAATTCACCACTATCGAGCTGAAGGCAAACAAGATCAGAATGAGCGAGACAAACCCTGCACCCCAGCCGCCGGTCAGGTTCACCAGCGCCTGCTGGAGAAGCTGTATCCCGGCGGTTCCTGAGGAATGTGGGACGGGGCCTGCCAGCAGCAAAATCATGGCGCTGGCGGAACAGATGATAATGGTATCGGTAAAGACGCCAATCATCTGCACAATGCCTTGTGCGGCCGGGTGCGGCGGCCAGGAAGAGGCGGCGGCGGCCGCGTTGGGGGTTGACCCCATACCGGCTTCATTGGAGAACATGCCCCGCTGAAAGCCCGCCATCAGCGCCTGGCTGAAGGTGTAGCCCAGCGCCCCGGAGGCCACTTCGCGCCAGCCAAAGGCGCTTTTGACGATGGTGGCAATCACGCCCGGCACCTGGTCGAGATGCAGTGCGGCAACAAGCAGGCTCGCGGCAACCCAGAGCAACGCCATAATGGGCACCAGCCACTGCATCAGGCGGGCGATGCCCTTAAGACCGGCAGAAATGGTGAGCAGAACGATGAGGGCTAAAGCAATACCGGCGACCCACTCCGGGCAGGAGAAGGCGTAGCTCAGGGCATTGGCGACAGAATTTGCCTGGACGGTATTAAAAATGAGGCCGTACGCGAGCAGTAAAAAAACCGAGAACAGGACGCCCATCCAGCGCATCCCCAGGCCACGCGCCATGTACCAGGCAGGACCACCGCGAAACTGGCCGTGTTTATCTTTCTCTTTATAGAGTTGTGCAAGCGAACTTTCGGCAAAGGAGGTGGCCATTCCGAGTAGCGCCGTCACCCACATCCAGAAGACCGCGCCTGGCCCACCGGCGCTGATGGCCAGCGCAACGCCCGCCAGATTGCCGCTGCCGAGACGTGCCGCCAGGCTGGTACAGAGCGCCTGGAACGACGTTAATCCACCCGGCTGGGGCGTAACGCTGTTTTTCAGACTTCTGCCAAACTTGCGAATATAGCGAAACTGGATAAACCCACTGCGTAGCGTAAACCAAATACCTGCTCCCAGAAGCAGGTAAATCATTATCGAACCCCAGAGGACTTCGTTAATAAAGAAAAAGAAATCAGGCATTAACGTCCCTCTTGTTGATGCCAATGTGAATATGTAAGCGCTACCACTGATTGGGCATGCTGTTGCTTAGCAGCCTGTTAATCTTCCGAGTTTACCATACTCTGCCTAAGCGCACTGTCTGCGGTTGCGCTACCCCTCCGTCGTGTTATCATCAGGGCAGACCGGTTACATCCCCCTAACAAGTAAACCTGTCATTTTTCCGCTGCAGGCATGCTGTCGGTAGCGTGAATTATCCAGGGCACGTTAAAAGAGAAACACTATCATGACGGATAAATTGACCTCCCTTCGTCAGTTCACCACTGTCGTAGCTGACACCGGAGATATCGCGGCAATGAAGCTGTACCAGCCGCAGGATGCCACAACCAACCCTTCTCTGATCCTTAACGCCGCACAGATCCCTGAGTATCGCAAACTGATTGACGACGCAGTGACCTGGGCGAAAGCGCAGAGCAACGACCGCGCGCAGCAGGTTGTGGATGCCACCGACAAACTGGCAGTGAACATCGGTCTGGAAATCCTGAAACTGGTTCCTGGCCGTATCTCTACCGAAGTGGATGCACGTCTCTCCTACGACACCGAAGCGTCTATCGCCAAAGCGAAACGTCTGATCAAAATGTACAACGACGCGGGCATCAGCAACGACCGTATCCTGATCAAACTGGCTTCTACCTGGCAGGGTATTCGCGCGGCAGAGCAGCTGGAAAAAGACGGTATCAACTGTAACCTGACCCTGCTGTTCTCCTTCGCGCAGGCGCGTGCATGTGCAGAAGCAGGCGTATACCTGATTTCTCCGTTCGTGGGCCGTATTCTGGACTGGTACAAAGCCAACACCGATAAGAAAGAGTACGCACCGGCTGAAGATCCAGGCGTGATTTCTGTGACTGAAATCTACGAATACTACAAACAGCACGGCTATGAGACTGTGGTTATGGGCGCAAGCTTCCGTAACGTCGGTGAAATCATCGAGCTGGCTGGCTGTGACCGCCTGACCATCGCGCCTGCACTGCTGAAAGAGCTGGCTGAAAGCGAAGGTGCTCTGGAGCGTAAACTGTCTTACACAGGTGAAGTGAAAGCGCGCCCAGAGCGCATCACGGAATCCGAGTTCCTGTGGCAGCACAACCAGGATCCAATGGCGGTAGACAAACTGGCGGACGGTATCCGTAAGTTTGCTGTTGACCAGGGCAAACTGGAAAAAATGATCGGCGACCTGCTGTAATCATTCTGCGTGACCGGGCTTCCGGTCACGCGTCTTACCCCCGCCTCTGTCTGAATTTCCTCTCTGCGTGTATCATTCCCTTTAATCAGTACTTTTTGAATGGAATGGATATGAATACCTTACGCATCGGCTTAGTGTCGATTTCTGACCGCGCCTCCAGCGGTGTTTACCAGGATAAAGGCATCCCCGCTCTGGAAGAGTGGTTGGGCAGCGCGCTGACCACCCCCTTTGACATTCAGACCCGCCTGATCCCTGACGAACAGCCGATCATCGAGCAGACGCTTTGCGAACTGGTGGATGAGATGAGCTGCCACCTTGTTCTGACGACGGGCGGAACCGGCCCCGCGCGCCGCGACGTGACGCCGGACGCGACGCTGGCGATTGCCGATCGTGAAATGCCTGGCTTCGGCGAACAGATGCGCCAGATCAGTCTACACTTTGTTCCGACGGCCATTCTTTCCCGCCAGGTGGGGGTGATCCGCAAGCAGGCGTTGATCCTGAACCTGCCGGGCCAGCCGAAGTCGATTAAAGAGACGCTGGAAGGGCTTAAAGCAGAAGATGGCAGCGTCCTCGTTCATGGCATCTTTGCAAGTGTACCGTATTGTATACAGCTGCTTGACGGTCCCTATGTGGAAACCGATGAGAAAGTGGTAGCAGCTTTTCGCCCGAAAAACGCACGTCGCGAAACAATCTCCTGAAATTAACCAATATGTGACATTAGCTGAAGCGGCGATAGCGTGGTGAAGCTTTTACGGTATAGTAATTTTTTCTTTACGAATGCTGTAAAAATAAATCCACAACACACGCATAATGGTTCGCTATGTCACATAACACCCGACCTCTGAATCGACAGGACTACAAAACCCTCACGCTCGCGGCCTTAGGCGGCGCGCTGGAGTTTTACGACTTTATCATCTTCGTCTTCTTCGCCGCCGTGGTGGGAGAACTCTTCTTCCCGGCGGATATCCCGGAATGGCTGCGTCAGGTGCAAACCTTCGGCATTTTTGCTGCCGGGTATCTGGCGCGTCCGCTGGGCGGCATTATCATGGCCCACTTTGGCGATCTGGTCGGGCGCAAGAAGATGTTTACCCTTAGCATCCTGCTGATGGCCGTGCCGACGCTGGCCATTGGTCTGCTGCCTACCTATGCCTCGATGGGCATTCTCGCGCCGTTGCTGCTGTTGCTGATGCGCGTCCTGCAGGGGGCGGCGATTGGCGGTGAAGTGCCGGGCGCGTGGGTGTTTGTCGCGGAGCATGTGCCGGCGCGCCGCATTGGTATCGCCTGCGGAACCTTAACGGCGGGGCTGACGGTCGGGATCCTGCTCGGCTCGGTGGTCGCAACAATTGTGAATACCAGCATGACGCAGCAGGCCGTGCACGACTGGGGCTGGCGTATTCCGTTCCTGCTGGGCGGAGCGTTTGGTCTGGTCGCGATGTACCTGCGCCGCTGGCTGCAGGAGACGCCGATTTTCCTCGAGATGCAGCAGCGCAAAGCGCTGGCGCAGGAGCTGCCGGTGAAGTCGGTTGTGGTACGCCATAAAAAAGCGGTAGTGGTATCGATGCTGCTGACCTGGCTGCTCTCGGCGGGCATTGTGGTGGTGATATTGATGTCTCCGGTCTGGCTGCAAAAGCAGTACGGCTTCGCCCCTGCCGTGACGCTACAGGCGAACAGTATCGCGACAATCATGCTCTGCTTTGGCTGTCTGGCCGCCGGGCTGGCGGCGGATCGTTTTGGTGCCAGCGTTACCTTTATCATCGGTAGCCTGCTACTGGCCGCATCAAGCTGGGCGTTTTACCATCTTGCGGGCAGCCATCCTGAACAGCTGTTCCTGCTGTACGGCGTGGTAGGGCTGTGCGTGGGCGTAGTGGGGGCTGTGCCTTACGTCATGGTGCGAGCTTTCCCACCGGAAGTTCGTTTCACCGGGATTTCGTTTTCCTACAACGTGTCGTATGCCATTTTCGGCGGGCTGACGCCGATTGCGGTCACCGTGCTGATGGGCGTGTCGCCGATGGCGCCAGCCTGGTATGTACTCGCACTCTCGCTGATGGGGCTGGTATTAGGATTTTGGCTTCGTCAGGCGGGGGGATGTCGTGCCCGCGAGGCGGGCACGACAGAGGGATCAGTGTTTTTCACCAATCGGTAGAACGGTGCGGTCAAACTGCTCGTTCAGCACTTCACCCATTGCCAGGTAGATAGCGCTTGCGCCGCAAACCAGACCAATCCAGCCTGCAACATGAACGATGCCTTCGTTATCCACCAGGTGACCAATCGCCAGCAGGGCGAACAGGACGGTCAGGCTCAGGAAGACGAACTGCAGCATGCGGTTACCTTTCAGGGTACCGAAGAACATGAACAGGGTGAAGACGCCCCACAGGCCCAGGTAAACGCCCAGGAAGTGGGCGTTTGCCGCGTCTGCCATGCCCATTTTAGGCAGCAGCAGAATGGCAACCAGGGTCAGCCAGAAAGAACCATAAGAGGTGAAGGCGGTTAAGCCGAAGGTATTGCCTTTCTTATATTCCAGCAGGCCCGCGAAGATTTGCGCGATACCGCCGTAAAAAATGCCCATCGCCAGGATGATGCCATCCATCGGGAACATCCCGATATTGTGCAGGTTCAGCAGGATAGTGGTCATGCCAAAACCCATCAGGCCCAGCGGAGCCGGATTAGCCAACTTAGTGTTGCCCATAAGTCCTCAAAAAAATCATCATTAATATGGTGAAATGGTTAAACCCGCGTCAGTTCTCCCTGACTGGGCGCGGCATCATAATGGGCGCAATCGATGGCGTCTATGATCTCATCAGGGTGAAATTAAAATTTTTTTTATCATTCCCCCTTGATGGATGCCGTCGCGACCCCATCTTGTAGTCAACCGCAGTGTGTGGACCTGAAAAAAATCAAATCTGGGCAGTTGAAAAAGCACGTTCTGCCCTTATTACAGGTACACAACCACATGTTGACTGAATTTTTAGTGGAGACGTTTAGATGGGTAAAATTATTGGTATCGACCTGGGTACTACCAACTCTTGTGTAGCGATTATGGATGGCACTACTGCACGCGTGCTGGAGAACGCCGAGGGCGATCGCACCACGCCTTCTATCATTGCTTATACCCAGGATGGTGAAACTCTGGTTGGTCAGCCGGCTAAACGTCAGGCAGTGACAAACCCGCAAAACACCCTGTTTGCGATTAAACGCCTGATCGGTCGCCGCTTCCAGGACGAAGAAGTTCAGCGTGACGTTTCCATCATGCCTTACAAAATCATCGCGGCAGATAACGGCGATGCATGGCTTGATGTGAAAGGCGCTAAAACTGCACCACCGCAGATTTCTGCTGAAGTGCTGAAGAAAATGAAGAAAACCGCTGAAGATTACCTGGGTGAGCCGGTAACTGAAGCTGTTATTACCGTACCTGCCTACTTCAACGATGCTCAGCGTCAGGCAACCAAAGATGCTGGCCGTATCGCAGGTCTGGAAGTAAAACGTATCATCAACGAACCAACCGCGGCTGCTCTGGCTTACGGTCTGGATAAAGAAGTCGGCAACCGTACTATCGCGGTTTACGACCTGGGTGGTGGTACCTTCGATATCTCTATTATCGAAATCGACGAAGTTGACGGCGAAAAAACCTTCGAAGTTCTGGCAACCAACGGTGATACCCACCTGGGTGGTGAAGACTTCGATACCCGTCTGATCAACTACCTCGTTGACGAGTTCAAGAAAGATCAGGGCATTGACCTGCGTAACGACCCGCTGGCTATGCAGCGCCTGAAAGAAGCCGCTGAGAAAGCGAAGATCGAGCTGTCTTCCGCTCAGCAGACCGACGTGAACCTGCCGTACATCACTGCAGACGCGACCGGTCCTAAACACATGAACATTAAAGTGACCCGTGCGAAACTGGAAAGCCTGGTAGAAGACCTGGTGAACCGTTCTATCGAGCCGCTGAAAGTTGCTCTGCAGGATGCTGGCCTGTCCGTATCCGATATCCAGGACGTTATCCTGGTCGGTGGTCAGACCCGTATGCCAATGGTTCAGAAGAAAGTGGCTGAGTTCTTTGGTAAAGAGCCACGTAAAGACGTTAACCCGGACGAAGCAGTTGCAATCGGTGCTGCGGTTCAGGGTGGCGTACTGACCGGTGAAGTTAAAGACGTACTGCTGCTGGACGTTACCCCGCTGTCTCTGGGTATCGAAACCATGGGCGGTGTGATGACTGCGCTCATCAACAAAAACACCACCATCCCGACGAAACACAGCCAGGTGTTCTCTACCGCTGAAGACAACCAGTCTGCGGTAACCATCCATGTGATTCAGGGTGAGCGTAAGCGTGCGGCGGATAACAAATCTCTGGGTCAGTTCAACCTGGACGGTATTAACCCGGCACCGCGCGGCATGCCGCAGATCGAAGTGACCTTCGACATCGATGCTGACGGTATCCTGCACGTGTCTGCGAAAGACAAAAACAGCGGTAAAGAGCAGAAGATCACCATCAAGGCATCTTCTGGCCTGAACGAAGCGGAAATCGAAAAAATGGTTCGCGATGCCGAAGCTAACGCGGAATCCGACCGTAAGTTCGAAGAGCTGGTTCAGACCCGTAACCAGGGTGACCATCTGCTGCACAGCACCCGTAAGCAGGTTGAAGAAGCAGGCGATAAACTGCCAGCGGAAGACAAGACTGCTATCGAAGCTGCACTGAGTGCGCTGGAATCCTCACTGAAAGGTGAAGACAAAGCGGACATCGAAGCGAAGATGCAGGAACTGGCGCAGGCTTCTCAGAAGCTGATGGAAATCGCTCAGCAGCAGCACGCTCAACAGCAGGCGGGCGCTGACGCTTCAGCGAACAACGCGAAAGACGACGACGTTGTCGACGCTGAGTTCGAAGAAGTTAAAGATAAAAAATAATCGCCCTGATGCAGGGTAATTAATCGGCACGGGCGTAGGAGAACTCTCCACGCCCGTGCTCGCATGTTAAGGGGCTTAAAAAAACCAATGGCAAAGCAAGACTATTACGAGATTTTAGGCGTTCCGAAAACTGCGGAAGAGCGTGAAATCAAAAAGGCGTATAAGCGCCTGGCCATGAAATTCCACCCGGACCGTAACCAGGGTGATAAAGAGGCTGAAGCCAAATTTAAAGAGATCAAAGAAGCCTACGAAGTCCTGACCGATGCACAAAAACGTGCGGCCTATGACCAGTACGGTCACGCAGCCTTTGAACAGGGCGGCATGGGCGGCGGTGGATTCGGTGGCGGCGGCTTTGGCGGCGGCGCTGACTTCAGCGATATCTTTGGCGATGTGTTTGGCGACATCTTCGGCGGTGGCCGTGGTCGTCAGCGCGCGGCGCGCGGCGCGGACCTGCGCTACAACATGGAGCTGACGCTGGAAGAGGCCGTCCGCGGTGTCACCAAAGAGATCCGTATTCCGACGCTGGAAGAGTGTGACGTTTGCCACGGCAGCGGCGCGAAAGCAGGTACACAGCCTCAGACCTGTCCAACCTGTCACGGCTCTGGTCAGGTGCAGATGCGTCAGGGCTTCTTCGCGGTACAGCAGGCCTGTCCGCACTGTCACGGTCGCGGTACGCTGATTAAAGATCCGTGCACCAAATGCCACGGTCATGGTCGCGTTGAGAAAACCAAGACCCTCTCCGTTAAAATCCCGGCCGGCGTCGATACGGGCGACCGCATTCGTCTGGCGGGTGAAGGTGAAGCAGGTGAACACGGTGCACCGGCAGGCGATCTGTACGTTCAGGTACAGGTGAAGCAGCACGCCATCTTCGAGCGCGAAGGTAATAACCTGTACTGCGAAGTGCCGATCAACTTCGCGATGGCGGCACTCGGTGGTGAAATCGAAGTACCGACGCTGGATGGTCGCGTGAACCTGAAAGTGCCAGGCGAAACCCAGACCGGTAAGCTGTTCCGCATGCGCGGGAAAGGCGTTAAGTCCGTTCGCGGTGGTGCGCAGGGCGACCTGCTGTGCCGCGTCGTCGTTGAAACGCCGGTTGGCCTGAACGACAAGCAGAAACAGCTGCTGAAAGAGCTGCAGGAGAGCTTTGGTGGCCCGACGGGTGAGAAAAACAGCCCGCGTTCCAAAAGCTTCTTCGATGGCGTCAAAAAATTCTTCGATGATTTGACCCGTTAATCTGTTCTCAGATTTTCATCCGCAAAAGCCCGGAAGCGATTCCGGGCTTTTTCTATTTACGGGTATTGCTCGGTAAAACTGAATCTATACTCAATATTAATCTGATTTTGCCGAGCTATTTGGCTTGGTATTATGGTTTTATCGAGGTATTGTTGTAACAGAGAGAATTAAAGTGAAATTACTACACCGTTTTTTTAGCAGTGAGGCGTCCGGCGGCGTGATCCTGATTATTGCCGCTGCGGCTGCGATGGTGCTGGCTAACCTTGGCATCACGCAGGAACTCTACCATGCATTTCTGGAAACGCCCGTTGAGCTGAAGGTCGGGGCGCTCGAAATTAACAAGAACATGCTGCTGTGGATCAACGATGCGCTGATGGCGGTGTTCTTCCTGCTCGTCGGGCTTGAGGTTAAGCGTGAGCTGGTACTGGGCTCGCTTGCCAGCCGCCAGCGCGCGGCGTTTCCGGTGATTGCTGCGCTCGGCGGGATGGTGGTGCCGGCGCTGCTCTTCCTGGCGTTCACCTGGCAGGATCCGATTGCACGTCACGGCTGGGCGATCCCGGCTGCGACGGATATCGCCTTTGCGCTCGGGGTGCTGGCGTTGCTGGGAAGCCGCGTGCCGGTGGCCCTGAAAATCTTCCTGATGGCACTGGCGATCATCGATGACCTGGGTGCCATTGTGATTATCGCACTGTTCTACACCAGCGATCTGTCGATCCTGTCCCTGAGCGTGGCCGCCGGGGCGATTGCGGTGCTGGCGCTGCTGAACATCTTCAATGTTCACCGTATCGGTATATACATCCTCGTGGGGATGGTGCTGTGGACGGCGGTGCTGAAATCAGGCGTGCACGCCACGCTGGCGGGCGTGATCGTCGGCTTCTTCGTACCGCTGAAGCCGCAGGACGGCAAGTCGCCTGCCAAACAGCTGGAGCATGTGCTGCACCCGTGGGTCGCCTTTATGATCCTGCCGCTGTTTGCGTTTGCCAACGCCGGTGTGTCGCTGGGTGGCGTGACGCTGGACGGGCTAACGTCCGTGCTGCCGCTGGGCATCATTGCCGGGCTGTTTATCGGCAAGCCGCTGGGTATTAGCCTCTTCTGCTGGCTGGCGACGAAGCTGAAGCTGGCGTCTTTGCCGCACGGCACCACCTTTAAGCAGATTATGGCCGTCGGCGTGCTGTGTGGTATCGGGTTTACGATGTCGATCTTTATCTCGACGCTGGCGTTTGGGACGCATGCGCCTGAGCTTATCGTCTGGGCAAAACTCGGCATTCTCATCGGGTCATTACTGGCTGCGGTAATCGGTTATACCTTGCTGAAGGTAAAATTGTCCGGACAGGCCGTCCAGGCATAACGGAACACCGGGAGGAGGCGACCTTCTCCCGATACACACTCAGGGAGAGAAGACGCGATGTCTCATTTGAATTACAACCATCTGTACTACTTCTGGCACGTCTATAAACAGGGCTCGGTGGTGGGGGCGGCAGAGGCGCTCTACCTGACGCCGCAAACCATCACCGGGCAAATCAAGGCGCTGGAAGAGCGCCTGCAGGGTAAGCTGTTCAAGCGTAAGGGGCGCGGGATTGAACCCAGCGAACTGGGTGAACTGGTTTTCCGCTATGCGGACAAAATGTTCACCCTGAGCCAGGAGATGCTGGATATCGTCAACTACCGCAAAGAGTCGAACCTGCTCTTTGACGTGGGCGTGGCGGATGCGCTGTCCAAACGGCTGGTGAGCGGCGTGCTGGATGCGGCGGTGGTGGAAGATGAGCAAATCCATCTGCGCTGCTTTGAATCCACCCATGAGATGCTGCTGGAACAGCTCAGCCAGCACAAGCTGGACATGATTATCTCGGACTGCCCGATTGACTCCACCCAGCAGGAAGGGCTGTTTTCGGTGAAGATTGGCGAATGCGGCGTCAGTTTCTGGTGTATTAATCCGCCGCCGGAAAAACCGTTCCCCGCGTGCCTGGAAGAGCGTCGCCTGCTGGTGCCGGGAAGACGTTCCATGCTCGGACGCAAGCTGCTGAACTGGTTTAACTCGCAGGGGCTGAACGTGGAGATACTCGGTGAGTTCGACGATGCGGCGCTGATGAAAGCCTTTGGCGAAGCGCATAACGCGATCTTCGTTGCGCCGACGCTGTACGCGCACGATCTCTATTCGGACGATAAGATTACGGAGATAGGCAGAGTGGATAACGTGATGGAGGAGTATCACGCCATATTTGCCGAAAGAATGATTCAGCACCCGGCGGTACAGCGAATCTGTAACCGCGACTATTCAGCGCTGTTTACGCCACCGGCAATCTGAAGACATAAAAAAACCCGCGTTAAGCGGGTTCTTTAAACAAGCAACAACAAGTAGCGATTAAGCCAGTTTGTTGATCTGCGCAGTCAGGTTTGCTTTATGACGCGCTGCTTTGTTTTTGTGGATCAGACCTTTAGCAGCCTGACGATCCACGATTGGTTGCATTTCGTTAAATGCGTTCTGCGCTGCAGCTTTGTCGCCTGCTTCGATTGCTGCGTATACTTTCTTGATGAAAGTACGCATCATAGAGCGACGGCTTGCGTTGTGCTTACGAGCCTTTTCAGACTGAACGGCACGTTTCTTAGCTGATTTGATATTAGCCAAGTCCAACTCCCAAATATGATCTATGTGGACAATTCAAAGGCCGAGGAATATGCCCTCTTTGCCTTCTTTTGTCAATGGATTTGTGCAAATAAGCGCCGTTAATTAGCGACGCTACGTTACGTAGTGATGGCGCAGGATTCTACCAGCTTGTCTTCCCTGAATACAGCCTTTCGGCATAAAAATCGCAGTTCACGAGCAGATTTTTTCGCTGCGAAAGGTCAGCCTGATGAAATCATTACGGCTTTCTGTTTTGCACGAACAATCGCCGGTTAACCTTAACCGTTGTACAAGGTATACTTTGGCGATTTTCACTGTTTTGAGCCAGACATGAAGCTGATACGCGGCATACATAATCTCAGTAGCGCGCCACACGGGTGCGTGCTGACCATTGGTAATTTCGACGGCGTGCATCGTGGTCATCAGGCGCTGTTGCAGGGATTGCGTAAAGAAGGGGAGGCCCGTGGCCTGCCCGTTGTGGTGATGATTTTCGAACCGCAGCCGCTGGAGCTGTTCGCGGGTGATAAATCTCCCGCCCGTCTCACTCGCCTGCGCGAGAAGTTGCGCTACCTGGCAGAGTCCGGTGTGGACTACGTATTGTGTGTACGTTTCGATCGCCGCTTTGCCGCGCTGACAGCACAAAATTTTGTCAGCGACCTGCTGGTTAAGCGTCTTGGCGTACAGTTTCTCGCCGTGGGCGATGATTTCCGCTTTGGCGCTGGTCGTCAGGGCGATTTCTTGCTATTACAGAAGGCTGGTCTGGAGTACGGGTTTGACGTCACCAGCGCGATGACCTTCTGTGAGGGCGGCGTGCGCGTCAGCAGCACGGCGGTTCGCCGGGCACTGGCCGATGACGAGCTGGAGACGGCGGAAACCCTGCTGGGGCATCCGTTCACCATCTCTGGCCGCGTGGTCCATGGCGATGCGCTGGGCCGCACGATAGGCTTCCCGACGGCGAATATACCGCTGCGTCGTCAGGTTTCCCCGGTTAAAGGGGTGTATGCGGTGGAAGTGGCAGGACTGGGCGATAAGCCGTTTTACGGCGTCGCCAATATTGGCACGCGTCCGACCGTCGCCGGTGTGCGTCAACAGCTGGAAGTGCACCTGCTGGACGTTGTAATGGACCTGTATGGTCGCCATATAGATGTGATACTGCGTAAAAAAATACGCAACGAGCAGCGATTTGGTTCGCTGGATGAACTCAAAGCGCAAATTGCGCGAGATGAATTGACGGCCCGCGAGTTTTTTGGGCTTTGAACCCGGCTTAACTGCCTACGTGATAAATACGGAACCGAGAATCTGATGAGTGACTATAAATCAACCCTGAATTTGCCGGAAACAGGGTTCCCGATGCGCGGCGATCTCGCCAAGCGCGAACCGGGAATGCTGGCGCGTTGGACCGATGATGACCTGTACGGCATCATTCGTGCAGCCAAAAAAGGCAAAAAATCCTTCATTCTGCATGATGGCCCTCCATATGCGAATGGCAGCATTCATATTGGTCACTCGGTTAACAAGATTCTGAAAGACATTATCGTGAAGTCCAAAGGCCTCGCGGGATATGACTCGCCTTACGTTCCGGGCTGGGACTGCCACGGTCTGCCAATCGAGCTGAAAGTGGAGCAGGAGTTTGGCAAGCCGGGTGAGAAGTTCACCGCCGCCGAGTTCCGTGCGAAGTGCCGCGAATACGCCGCTACGCAGGTTGACGGTCAGCGCGCTGACTTCATCCGTCTGGGCGTGCTGGGCGACTGGTCGCACCCGTACCTGACCATGGACTTCAAAACCGAAGCCAACATCATCCGTGCGCTGGGTAAAATCATCGGTAACGGCCACCTGCACAAAGGCGCTAAGCCGGTGCACTGGTGCGTGGACTGCCGCTCTGCGCTGGCAGAAGCGGAAGTGGAGTATTACGACAAAACCTCTCCATCTATCGACGTGGCCTTCCAGGCCGTCGATCAGGATGCGGTGAAGGCCAAATTTGGCGTGTCGTCCGTTAACGGCCCAATCTCTTTGGTTATCTGGACCACCACCCCGTGGACCCTGCCTGCGAACCGTGCGATCTCCCTGTCCGGTGAGTTCGAATACGCGCTGGTTCAGGTTGAAGGTCAGGCGGTTATCCTGGCGAAAGATCTGGTTGAAAGCGTGCTGAAGCGTGCGCATATCATCGACTACACCGTGCTAGGCACCGTGAAAGGTGACGCGCTGGAGCTGATGCGCTTCAAACATCCGTTCCTGGACTTCGACGTTCCGGCGATCCTCGGCGACCACGTGACGCTGGAAGCGGGTACCGGTGCGGTACATACCGCCGGTGGCCACGGTCCTGACGACTACAACATCAGCCTGAAGTACGGTCTGGAAATTGCTAACCCGGTGGGCCCGGACGGATCTTACCTGCCTGGCACCTATCCGGCGCTGGACGGCATCAACGTCTTCAAAGCGAACGACATCATCGTCGACATGCTGCGCACCAGCGGCGCGCTGCTGCACGTTGAAAAAATGCAGCACAGCTATCCGTGCTGCTGGCGTCACAAGACCCCGATCATCTTCCGTGCGACCCCGCAGTGGTTCGTCAGCATGGATCAGAAGGGCCTGCGCGAGCAGTCTCTGAAAGAGATTAAAGGCGTGCAGTGGATCCCTGACTGGGGCCAGGCGCGTATCGAATCCATGGTGGCTAACCGTCCTGACTGGTGTATCTCCCGTCAGCGTACCTGGGGCGTACCGATGTCTCTGTTCGTACATAAAGAGACGCAGGAGCTGCACCCGAACACCCTGGAACTGATGGAAGAAGTGGCGAAACGTGTCGAAGTTGACGGCATTCAGGCGTGGTGGGATCTCGACGCCCGCGACATCCTGGGCGCTGACGCAGACAATTACGAGAAAGTGCCGGATACCCTGGACGTGTGGTTCGACTCCGGATCTACCCACTCTTCCGTGGTTGACGTGCGTCCGGAGTTTGCCGGTCACGCTGCCGACATGTATCTGGAAGGCTCTGACCAACACCGCGGCTGGTTCATGTCATCTCTGATGATCTCTACCGCCATGAAGGGTAAAGCGCCTTACCGTCAGGTACTGACTCACGGGTTCACCGTGGATGGTCAGGGCCGTAAGATGTCCAAATCTATCGGTAACACCGTTTCTCCGCAGGACGTGATGAACAAGCTGGGCGCAGACATTCTGCGTCTGTGGGTGGCGTCGACCGACTACACCGGCGAAATGGCGGTATCTGACGAGATCCTGAAACGTGCTGCCGACAGCTATCGTCGTATCCGTAACACCGCGCGCTTCCTGCTGGCGAACCTGAACGGGTTCGATCCGGCAAAAGACATGGTGAAACCGGAAGAGATGGTCGTGCTGGACCGCTGGGCGGTAGGCTGCGCGAAAGCGGCGCAGGAAGATATCCTGAAGGCCTATGAGTCTTATGACTTCCACGAAGTGGTGCAGCGTCTGATGCGCTTCTGCTCCATTGAGATGGGCTCGTTCTACCTCGACATCATCAAAGACCGCCAGTACACCGCGAAAGCGGATAGCGTGGCGCGTCGTAGCTGCCAGACCGCGCTGTTCCATATCGCAGAAGCGCTGGTACGCTGGATGGCGCCGATCATGTCCTTCACCGCGGATGAAATCTGGGGTTATCTGCCGGGCGACCGCGAGAAGTATGTCTTCACCGGCGAGTGGTACGAAGGTCTGTTCGATCTCTCCAGCACCGAAGCGATGAACGATGCCTTCTGGGACGAGCTGTTGAAAGTGCGTGGAGAAGTGAACAAGGTTATCGAGCAGGCGCGTGCTGATAAGAAAGTCGGCGGCTCTCTGGAAGCGGCAGTAACCCTGTACGCGGAGCCAGAGCTGGCGGCGAAGCTGACGGCGCTGGGCGATGAATTACGATTTGTCCTGTTGACCTCCGGTGCGAAAGTTGCGGATTATGCCGATGCTTCTGCTGATGCTCAGCAGAGCGAACTGCTCAAAGGACTGAAAGTCGCGCTGAGCAAAGCCGACGGTGAGAAATGCCCGCGTTGC
Source organism: Enterobacter cloacae complex sp. 2015409 (assembly GCF_041365315.1). Taxonomy (NCBI): domain Bacteria; kingdom Pseudomonadati; phylum Pseudomonadota; class Gammaproteobacteria; order Enterobacterales; family Enterobacteriaceae; genus Enterobacter; species Enterobacter cloacae complex sp. 2015409. Next base: position 308,280 of record NZ_JBFTVM010000002.1, read on the forward strand.
TGGCATTACACCACCGATGTTGGCCAGGTGGCGGAACACGCAGACATCTGCGGACGCTGTGTAAGCAACGTCGCCGGTGACGGCGAAAAACGTAAGTTTGCCTGATGAGTAAAACTCTCTGTTCAACAGGACTGCGCTGGCTGTGGCTGGTTGTGGTGGTGCTGATTATCGATCTGGGCAGCAAGTTCCTGATCCTCCAGAATTTTGCTCTGGGGGAGACGGTTCCGCTGTTCCCGTCACTTAACCTGCACTACGCACGTAACTACGGCGCAGCGTTCAGTTTCCTTGCCGATAGCGGTGGCTGGCAGCGCTGGTTCTTTGCGGGTATCGCTCTCGGTATCTGCGTGATCCTGGCTGTGCTGATGTACCGCTCGAAGGCGACGCAAAAGCTGAATAACATCGCCTACGCGCTGATCATTGGCGGCGCGCTGGGCAACCTGTTTGACCGCCTGTGGCACGGCTTTGTGGTCGATATGATCGACTTCTACGTCGGCGACTGGCACTTCGCGACCTTTAACCTCGCCGATAGCGCTATTTGCATCGGTGCAGCGTTAATCGTGCTGGAAGGCTTCTTGCCGAAACCCGCCGCGAAAGAGCAGGCGTAAAACCAGCCGGGTGGCGCTGCGCTTACCCGGCCTACGGTTAATGTAGGCCCGGCAAGCGCAGCGCCACCGGGCAAAACAAGCGAGCAATTTGCATGTCTAAATCCGTACAGAGCAACAGCGCGGTTCTCGTCCACTTCACGCTGAAGCTGGATGACGGCTCCACGGCCGAATCCACCCGCAATAACGGCAAACCGGCCCTGTTTCGTCTTGGCGATACTTCCCTGTCTGAAGGTCTTGAGCAGCAGCTTCTCGGTCTGAAAGAGGGTGAGAAAAAAGCCTTTTCGCTGGAGCCGGATGCCGCGTTTGGCGTGCCAAGTCCCGATCTGATCCAGTATTTCTCGCGCCGTGAGTTCATGGACGCGGGCGAACCGGAAATCGGGGCGATTATGCTCTTTACCGCTATGGACGGCAGCGAAATGCCTGGCGTGATCCGCGAAATCAACGGCGATTCGATTACCGTTGATTTCAACCATCCGCTTGCCGGGCGTACCGTTCATTTTGATGTTGAAGTGCTGGAAATCGATCCTGCACTGGAGGCCTGAAATGCAGATCCTGTTGGCTAACCCGCGCGGCTTTTGCGCCGGTGTAGACCGCGCTATCAGCATTGTTGAAAACGCGCTGGAGATTTACGGCGCGCCGATTTATGTACGTCACGAAGTGGTGCATAACCGCTACGTGGTTGACAGCCTGCGCGAGCGCGGCGCCATATTTATCGAGCAGATCAGCGAAGTGCCGGACGGTGCGATCCTGATCTTCTCCGCGCACGGCGTCTCCCAGGCGGTACGTAACGAAGCGAAAAGCCGCGATCTGACCGTATTCGATGCCACCTGTCCACTGGTGACCAAGGTGCATATGGAAGTGGCGCGCGCCAGCCGTCGTGGTGAAGAGTCGATTCTGATTGGCCACGCCGGTCACCCGGAAGTTGAAGGCACCATGGGCCAGTACAGCAACCCGGAAGGGGGGATGTATCTGGTTGAGTCGCCTGAAGATGTCCTGACGCTGAACGTGAAAAATGAAGCCCGTCTGTCGTTTATGACCCAGACGACGCTCTCCGTAGACGATACCTCAGACGTGATTGACGCCCTGCGTCAGCGCTTCCCGAAAATCGTCGGTCCGCGTAAAGATGATATCTGCTATGCGACCACTAACCGTCAGGAAGCGGTGCGCGCACTGGCTGAACAGGCGGATGTGGTGCTGGTGGTCGGCTCCAAAAACTCGTCTAACTCCAATCGCCTGGCCGAACTGGCGCAGCGCATGGGGAAGGCAGCGTTCCTGATTGATGACGCGTCGGATATTCAGGAAGCGTGGGTTAAGCATGCGGCCTGTGTCGGCGTGACGGCCGGGGCGTCTGCGCCAGATATTCTGGTTCAGAACGTCATTTCCCGTTTGCAGGAGCTGGGCGGTGGCGAAGCGGTGCCGCTGGAAGGACGTGAGGAGAACATCGTTTTCGAAGTCCCGAAAGAACTGCGCATTGATGCCCGCGAAGTTGAATAGTCCCTTTTCTGATGAAAGGCCAGCACCTCCTGTGCTGGCCTTTTTTTTAACCGTTACTTTATCGTGACGACAAAATCATGTCTTTTACTGATATTTAAGTCGGTTTCACGTTAAATTCTAATTATCGGTGTTTTCAGTTGGCAGTGCTTCTCAAGGCTGGTTAATCTGAAAACGGTTTACATCATTTTAACGTAAGAGAATAACTATGCATGATGCACAGATCCGTGTCGCCATTGCGGGCGCGGGTGGACGTATGGGCCGTCAGCTTATTCAGGCGGCTCTTCAGATGGATGGCGTCGCGCTTGGCGCGGCCCTGGAGCGTGAAGGTTCTTCACTTCTGGGGACCGATGCCGGTGAGCTGGCGGGCGCAGGCCACACGGGCGTTACCGTGCAAAGCAGCCTGGAGGCGGTAAAAGAGGACTTCGATGTCTTCATCGATTTTACCCGCCCGGAAGGGACGCTCACGCATCTGGCGTTTTGCCGTCAGCACGGCAAGGGGATGGTGATCGGCACCACCGGTTTTGACGACGCGGGCAAGCAGGCTATCCAGGATGCATCAAAAGAGATTGCGATTGTCTTCGCCGCAAACTTCAGCGTGGGCGTTAACGTCATGCTGAAGCTGCTGGAGAAGGCCGCGAAGGTGATGGGCAACTATACCGATATTGAGATCGTAGAAGCTCACCACCGTTACAAAGTTGATGCGCCATCAGGTACGGCGCTGGCGATGGGCGAAGCGATTGCGCATGCACTCGATAAAGATTTAAAAGAGTGCGCGGTCTATACCCGCGAAGGTCACACCGGCGAACGCGTACCGGGCACCATTGGTTTCGCCACCGTGCGAGCGGGTGACATTGTCGGCGAACACACGGCGATGTTCGCCGATATTGGTGAACGTGTCGAGATTACGCATAAAGCCTCCAGCCGAATGACATTTGCTAACGGCGCCGTACGCTCCGCTTTGTGGCTGAAAAATAAGAAAGATGGCCTTTTTGATATGCGAGATGTGCTCGATCTCAACAATTTGTAAGCATTATTACCCATCGTGATGTGGTTATTGCAGTCGTAATTGTTTGATTGCATAGGGCAATATTTTATTGCCCTTTTATTTTGACTGTTTCAATGTTAATCAGGCTATAAGCCTATAAAAACCTATCTATTGCTGCGTATTAACGTTGCTGAAATGTAAATTTTGACCATTTGGTCCACTTTATGATGCTCCATCCGCTGATTTTTTATTAAACCAGGCGCGCAAGCGTTTTCCGCAGTGATTTACCTGATCTTTTTGTCGCTTAAGCCTCATTCCTCTCGCCAGGCCTGCAAAAGACTAAACAAAATATCCGTTTTAAGTTGACTTTTACCCACCAAATCCCCAGAATGCCGCCGTTTGCCAAAAATCCGCTGGCAACACATTTGCATTGATCCATGACATGGTTATGAATTAATATGCAAATAAAGTGAGTGAATATTCTCTGGAGGGTGTTTTGATTAAGTCAGCGCTATTGGTTCTGGAAGACGGAACCCAGTTTATCGGTCGGGCCATAGGGGCAACGGGTTCGGCGGTTGGGGAAGTCGTTTTCAATACTTCAATGACCGGTTATCAAGAAATCCTCACTGATCCTTCCTATTCTCGCCAAATCGTTACTCTTACTTATCCTCATATCGGCAATGTCGGCACCAATGCTGCTGACGAAGAATCTTCTCAGGTACATGCGCAAGGCCTGGTCATCCGCGATCTGCCGCTGATTGCCAGCAACTTCCGCAATACCGAAGACCTCTCTTCTTACCTGAAGCGCCATAACATCGTGGCGATTGCCGATATCGATACCCGTAAGTTAACGCGTCTGCTGCGCGAGAAAGGTGCACAGAACGGCTGCATCATCGCGGGTGATAACCTCGATGCGACGCTGGCGCTGGAAAAAGCGAAAGCCTTCCCGGGCCTGAACGGCATGGACCTGGCGAAAGAAGTGACTACCGCTGAAGCCTACAGCTGGACTCAGGGTAGCTGGACGCTTTCAGGCGACCTGCCGGAAGCGAAAAAAGAGAGCGAGCTGCCGTTCCACGTGGTGGCCTACGATTTCGGCGCCAAGCGCAACATCCTGCGCATGCTGGTTGACCGCGGCTGCCGCCTGACGGTGGTGCCGGCACAAACGTCTGCCGAAGACGTGCTGAAGATGAATCCGGACGGTATTTTCCTGTCCAACGGCCCTGGCGACCCGGCGCCGTGCGATTACGCTATCGCCGCCATTAAGTCCTTCCTGGAAACCGACATCCCGGTATTCGGCATCTGTCTCGGCCATCAGCTGCTGGCCCTGGCGAGCGGTGCGAACACCGTTAAGATGAAGTTCGGCCACCACGGTGGTAACCACCCGGTGAAAGACATCGATAACAACACGGTGATGATCACCGCGCAGAACCACGGCTTTGCCGTCGATGAAGCCTCAATGCCGGCTAACCTGCGCGTGACCCACAAGTCGCTGTTCGATGGCACCCTGCAGGGCATCCACCGTACCGATAAGCCAGCGTTCAGCTTCCAGGGCCACCCGGAAGCCAGCCCGGGCCCACACGACGCCGCGCCGCTGTTCGATCACTTCATCGAACTTATCGAGCAATACCGTAAGACCGCTAAATAATCAGGAGCCGAGAAGACAATGCCAAAACGTACAGACATAAAAAGCATCCTGATCCTTGGCGCTGGCCCGATCGTGATCGGCCAGGCCTGTGAATTCGACTACTCCGGCGCGCAGGCGTGTAAAGCCCTGCGCGAAGAGGGTTACCGCGTTATCCTGGTGAACTCTAACCCGGCGACCATCATGACCGACCCGGAAATGGCTGATGCAACCTACATCGAGCCGATTCACTGGGAAGTGGTGCGTAAAATCATCGAGAAAGAGCGTCCGGACGCAGTGCTGCCAACCATGGGCGGCCAGACGGCGCTGAACTGTGCGCTGGAGCTGGAGCGTCAGGGCGTGCTGGCCGAGTTCGGCGTGACCATGATTGGTGCGACCGCCGACGCGATTGATAAAGCAGAAGACCGTCGCCGCTTCGACGTGGCGATGAAGAAAATCGGCCTCGACACCGCGCGCTCCGGTATCGCACACAACATGGAAGAAGCGCTGGCCGTTGCGGCTGACGTGGGCTATCCGTGCATCATCCGTCCATCGTTCACCATGGGCGGCACCGGCGGCGGCATCGCCTACAACCGCGAAGAGTTCGAAGAGATTTGCGAACGCGGTCTGGATCTCTCCCCAACCAAAGAGCTGCTGATTGATGAATCGCTGATTGGCTGGAAAGAGTACGAGATGGAAGTGGTGCGTGATAAAAACGACAACTGCATCATCGTCTGCTCTATCGAAAACTTCGATGCGATGGGTATCCACACCGGTGACTCCATCACCGTTGCGCCAGCTCAGACCCTGACCGACAAAGAGTATCAAATCATGCGTAACGCCTCGATGGCGGTACTGCGTGAAATCGGCGTGGAAACCGGCGGTTCTAACGTGCAGTTCTCCGTTAACCCGAAAACCGGTCGCCTGATTGTTATCGAAATGAACCCGCGCGTGTCCCGTTCCTCCGCACTGGCCTCTAAAGCGACCGGCTTCCCGATTGCGAAAGTGGCGGCGAAGCTGGCGGTGGGCTACACCCTCGACGAGCTGATGAACGACATCACCGGTGGCCGCACGCCTGCGTCCTTCGAGCCGTCCATCGACTACGTTGTCACCAAAATTCCACGCTTCAACTTCGAGAAATTTGCAGGCGCGAACGACCGTCTGACCACCCAGATGAAATCTGTCGGTGAAGTGATGGCGATTGGCCGCACGCAGCAGGAATCCCTGCAGAAAGCGCTGCGCGGTCTCGAAGTGGGCGCGACCGGCTTCGACCCGAAAGTGAGCCTGGACGACCCGGAAGCGCTGACGAAAATCCGTCGCGAGCTGAAAGACGCGGGCGCAGAGCGTATCTGGTACATCGCCGATGCCTTCCGTGCGGGCCTGTCCGTCGACGGCGTGTTCAACCTGACCAACATCGACCGCTGGTTCCTGGTGCAGATTGAAGAGCTGGTGCGTCTGGAAGAGCAGGTGGCTGAGCTGGGCATCACCGGCCTGGACGCCGACTTCCTGCGCGTGCTGAAGCGTAAAGGCTTCGCCGATGCGCGTCTGGCTAAGCTGGCGGGCGTGCGTGAAGCGGAAATCCGCAAGCTGCGCGACCAGTATGACCTGCACCCGGTCTACAAGCGTGTGGACACCTGTGCGGCGGAGTTCTCGACCGACACCGCCTACATGTACTCCACCTATGAAGACGAGTGCGAAGCGAACCCGTCCGTCGACCGCGACAAGATTATGGTGCTGGGCGGCGGTCCAAACCGTATCGGCCAGGGCATTGAGTTCGACTACTGCTGTGTGCACGCCTCCCTGGCGCTGCGTGAAGACGGTTACGAGACCATCATGGTCAACTGTAACCCGGAAACCGTATCGACCGACTACGACACCTCTGACCGCCTCTACTTCGAGCCGGTTACCCTGGAAGACGTGCTGGAAATCGTGCGCATCGAGAAGCCAAAAGGCGTTATCGTGCAGTACGGCGGCCAGACCCCGCTGAAGCTGGCGCGCGCGCTGGAAGCAGCAGGCGTGCCGGTTATCGGTACCAGCCCGGATGCGATTGACCGTGCGGAAGACCGCGAGCGTTTCCAGCAGGCGGTTGACCGTCTGAAGCTGAAACAGCCGGCGAACGCCACCGTCACCGCCATTGAGATGGCCGTTGAGAAGGCGAAAGAGATTGGCTACCCGCTGGTGGTGCGTCCTTCGTACGTACTGGGCGGCCGCGCGATGGAAATCGTGTATGACGAAGCCGACCTGCGCCGCTACTTCCAGACCGCGGTGAGCGTGTCCAACGATGCGCCAGTGCTGCTCGACCGCTTCCTCGACGACGCGGTTGAAGTGGACGTGGACGCCATCTGCGACGGCGAAATGGTGCTGATTGGCGGCATCATGGAGCACATCGAGCAGGCAGGCGTACACTCCGGTGACTCAGCCTGTTCTCTGCCCGCGTACACCCTGAGCCAGGAAATCCAGGACGTGATGCGCCAGCAGGTGCAGAAGCTGGCCTTCGAGCTGCAGGTTCGCGGTCTGATGAACGTCCAGTTCGCGGTGAAAGACAACGAAGTCTACCTGATTGAAGTGAACCCGCGTGCGGCACGTACCGTACCGTTCGTCTCCAAAGCCACCGGCGTACCGCTGGCGAAAGTGGCGGCGCGCGTGATGGCGGGCCAGACGCTGGCGCAGCAGGGCGTGACCAAAGAGATCATTCCACCGTACTACTCGGTGAAAGAAGTGGTGCTGCCGTTCAACAAATTCCCGGGCGTTGACCCGCTGTTAGGGCCAGAAATGCGCTCTACCGGGGAAGTGATGGGCGTAGGCCGCACCTTCGCTGAAGCGTTCGCGAAGGCACAGCTGGGCAGTAGCTCCACCATGAGAAAATCAGGCCGTGCGCTGCTCTCCGTTCGTGAAGGCGACAAAGAGCGCGTGGTTGACCTGGCCGCCAAGCTGCTGAAACAGGGCTTCGAGCTGGATGCAACCCACGGTACGGCGATTGTGCTGGGCGAAGCCGGCATCAACCCGCGTCTGGTGAACAAGGTGCATGAAGGTCGTCCGCACATTCAGGATCGTATCAAGAATGGCGAATACACCTACATCATCAACACCACCGCAGGCCGCCAGGCGATCGAAGACTCCAAGCTGATTCGCCGCAGCGCGCTGCAGTACAAAGTGCACTACGACACCACCCTGAACGGCGGTTTCGCAACGGCCATGGCGCTGAACGCGGATGCTACCGAGAAGGTGATTTCAGTGCAGGAAATGCACGCGCAGATTAGCAAGTAAGTAAAAATGCCCGGTGCCGTTCGGCTGCCGGGCATTCTCCCCATCTTCAGAACCTTCTGGTTTTTCATCCGCTTTCAGTCAGTTAGCCTAAAATCATTAGGTCGATAACGAAATTCAACTGAGAGCAGGGGAAAACACCATGCAAAATAAATTACTGATCGCTTCCGTTCTGGCTGCCACGACAATGTTTACCGTTGCGGGCTGTTCGTCCAATCAGGCCGTAAAAACCACCGATGGCAAAACCATTGTTACCGACGGAAAACCGCAGGTAGATGACGATACCGGTCTGGTGTCGTACAAAAACGCCGAAACCGGTCAAACCGAGCAGATCAACCGTGACCAGGTGAAATCGATGGGCGAGCTGGATAACTAATTCAGAATTCTGACGTAAGCCCGTCAATAATATTCACTATTAGCCTGTTGAATTACTGACTACACTCTTTTGTTAAAAGAAAGCAGTAACAACAGGCTAATCAATGATTCTGATAATTTATGCCCATCCTTATCCGCAGCACTCGCATGCGAATAAGCGGATGCTTGAGCAGGTAAGGACGCTTGATAACGTAGAGATACGTTCCCTCTATCAACTCTATCCCGATTTTAATATCGATATCGCCGCCGAACAGGAGGCGCTTTCCCGTGCCGATCTGATTATCTGGCAGCATCCCATGCAGTGGTATAGCACGCCCCCGCTCCTGAAACTGTGGATTGATAAAGTCTTCTCCCACGGCTGGGCGTATGGCCACAACGGCAATGCGCTAAAAGGGAAAAGCCTGATGTGGGCGGTCACCACCGGCGGCGGGGAAAGCCACTTTGATATCGGTTCCTTCCCGGGTTTTGACGTCCTGGCACAGCCGCTGCAGGCGACTGCGCTGTATTGCGGTCTGAACTGGCTCCCGCCGTTTGCGATGCACTGCACGTTTGTCTGCGACGATGAAACGCTGCAGGCGCAGGCTCGCCATTATAAACAACGCTTACTTGAGTGGCAGGAGGCGCACCATGGATAGCCATACGCTGATACAGGCGCTGATTTACCTTGGCGCAGCGGCGCTGATTGTGCCCGTGGCGGTACGCCTGGGGCTGGGCTCTGTTCTCGGCTACCTGATTGCGGGCTGCGTCATTGGGCCGTGGGGTTTTCGACTGGTGACGGATGCAGAGGCGATTCTCCATTTCGCTGAAATCGGCGTTGTGCTGATGCTCTTTGTGATTGGCCTGGAGCTCGATCCGCAGCGGTTGTGGAAGCTTCGCGCATCGGTATTTGGCGGTGGGGCACTGCAGATGGTGGCCTGCGGCCTGCTGCTGGGCGGGTTCTGCATCCTGCTGGGCATGGACTGGAAAGTGGCAGAGCTCATCGGCATGACCCTGGCGCTCTCCTCAACGGCCATTGCCATGCAGGCGATGAACGAACGAAATCTGACGGTATCCCAGATGGGACGTAGCGCGTTCTCGGTGCTGCTGTTCCAGGATATTGCCGCTATCCCGCTGGTGGCGATGATCCCGCTGCTGGCGGCCAGCGGTTCCTCTACCACGCTGGGCGCTTTCGCGCTGTCGGCACTGAAGGTGGCGGGCGCACTGGCGCTGGTGGTGCTGCTTGGTCGCTACGTCACCCGTCCGCTGCTGCGGTTCGTTGCCCGCTCGGGCCTGCGCGAAGTGTTCAGCGCCGTGGCGCTGTTCCTGGTGTTCGGCTTTGGTCTGCTGCTGGAAGAGGCCGGGCTGTCGATGGCGATGGGGGCGTTCCTCGCAGGCGTTCTGCTGGCGAGTTCTGAATACCGTCACGCGCTGGAAAGCGATATCGAGCCGTTCAAAGGGTTGCTGCTGGGGCTGTTTTTCATTGGTGTGGGGATGTCCGTCGACTTCGGCACGCTGGTGACGCACCCGCTGCGGATCGTCATCCTGCTCGTCGGCTTCCTGATCATTAAAATGGTGATGCTGTGGCTGATTGCGCGTCCATTAAACGTGCCGACCAGGCAGCGCCGCTGGTTTGCCGTGCTGCTGGGGCAGGGGAGTGAATTTGCGTTCGTGGTCTTTGGCGCCGCGCAGATGGCAAACGTGCTCGATCCCGAGTGGGCGAAAGCGCTGACGCTGGCGGTCGCACTGTCGATGGCGGCGACGCCTGTGCTGCTGGTGGTGCTGACGCGTCTGGAAAAATCGGACAGCGAGCAGGAGCGCGAAGCCGATGAGATTGATGAGGAGCAGCCGCGCGTCATCATCGCCGGATTTGGTCGCTACGGGCAGATCGTCGGGCGTTTATTACTCTCCAGCGGCGTGAAGATGGTCATCCTCGATCACGATCCCGACCATGTCGATACCCTGCGTAAATTTGATATGAAGGTGTTTTACGGGGATGCCACCCGCGTCGATCTGCTGGAATCCGCCGGGGCGGCAAAAGCCGAGGTATTGATTAACGCCATTGACGATCCGGAGACCAGCATGCAGATGGTGGAACTGGTTAAAGAGCATTTCCCGGAACTGACCATTATCTCCCGCGCGCGCGATGTGGATCACTACATCAGGCTGCGACAGGCGGGCGTAGACGCACCGGAGCGTGAAACGTTCGAAGGTGCGCTGAAGTCTGGCCGTATGGCGCTGGAAAACCTGGGGCTTGGCGCGTACGAAGCGCGCGAACGGGCGGACCTGTTCCGTCGCTTTAATACCGAGATGGTTGAAGAGATGGCGGCGATGGCGGGCAGTACGGCCACCGAGCGCGCGGCGGTGTTTAAACGCACCAGCGCGATGCTGACGGAAATCATTAACGAGGACCGTAACCACCTGTCGCTGATCCAGCGCCATGGCTGGCAGGGCACGGAAGAGGGCAAGCATACCGGCGATCCGGCTGACGAGCCCGAGAGTAAACCTTCCGCGTGAAGTGGAGTTGCCAGCAATATTAAAAAATTTCTTTATCTTTACCCTGCCGCCAGTCGACGAAAGATTAAGCTTTCCGTATAGTGGCGGCAATTTTTTGCATCCGGGAAATTTTCAATGATCAGTCTGATTGCAGCGCTGGCGGTGGACCGCGTTATCGGTATGGAAAATGCCATGCCGTGGAACCTGCCTGCCGATCTCGCATGGTTTAAACGTACTACGTTAAACAAGCCGGTAGTGATGGGCCGCCTGACCTGGGAGTCGATTGGTCGTCCATTGCCGGGCCGTAAGAATATCGTTATCAGCAGCCAGCCAGGCACTGACGATCGCGTCGAATGGGTAAAATCAGTAGACGAGGCGATTGCTGCATGCGGCAATGCCGAAGAGATTATGGTGATTGGCGGTGGGCGTGTGTACGAGCAGTTCCTGCCAAAAGCGCAGAAGCTGTATCTGACCCACATTGATGCAGAAGTGGAAGGGGATACCCATTTCCCGGACTACGATCCGGACGAGTGGGAATCGGTATTCAGCGAATTCCACGACGCGGATGCACAGAACTCTCACAGCTACTGCTTCGAGATTCTGGAACGTCGTTAAGTAATTTTCCTACCCCTCACCCTAACCCTCTCCCCAAAGGGGAGAGGGGACTGTTCGGTGCGGCCTTTTGGGGAAGGGGGCACTAGTCAGGAGGCAACGGCCTCACTTTCTCCTAAGTCCAGCTGTCGGTTGGACGGCTGCACAAAGTAAGCTTTATCTTCCCAGCGTAAGCAGGTTAACTCCCCACCCCAGCAGCATCCGGTATCCAGACCGTAAATCCCTTCCGGCGTTCCTTTTCCTTCCAGTGCTGCCCAGTGACCAAATACCACGCTGTACTCGCTGGTCACCGGTCCCGGAATGGCAAACCACGGTTTCAGCGGGGCGGGCGCGCTTTCCGGCGTCTCTTTGGAATACATATCCAGCTGCCCGTTCGGGAAGCAGAAACGCATGCGGGTGAACGCGTTGGTGATAAAGCGCAGGCGGGCCAGACCGCTGAGATCCTCGCTCCAGTGGTTCGGCATATCGCCATACATGGCATCAAGGAAGAAAGGATACGAGTCGCTCGCCAGCACCGCCTCAACGTCACGCGCGCAGGTTTTCGCCGTCTCAAGATCCCATTGTGGCGTGATCCCGGCATGCGCCATGACCAGCTTTTTCTCTTCGTCGATCTGCAGCAGGGGCTGACGGCGCAGCCAGTTAATCAGATCGTCCGCGTCCGGCGCATCCAGCAGTGGTGTGAGGCGATCTTTAGGCTTGTTGCGGCTGATCCCGGCGAAAACCGCCAGCAGATGCAGATCGTGATTACCCAGCACCATGCGCACGCTGTCGCCCAGCGATTTGACGAAACGTAATACTTCAAGGGAGCCGGGGCCACGCGCGACTAAATCGCCCGTCAGCCAGAGCGTGTCCTGTCCTGGCGTAAAGTCGACCTGTTTTAACAATGCGATCAGTTCATCGTAGCAACCGTGAACGTCGCCAATCAGATATGTAGACATTAGATTAATGAATGAGTGTAGTAACGGCGAGACGGAACACAGGGATGGCAACGCGGAATCCATTGCCATCGACGTCGACCATTTCATAATGGCCTTGCATGGTACCCATCGGCGTTTCAATTACCGCGCCGCTGGTGTACTGGTACTCTTCGCCAGGGGCGATGTGGGGCTGTTCACCGACCACACCTTCGCCCTGAACTTCAATTTCGCGGCCATTGCCGTTAGTGATTAGCCAGTAGCGCCCGCGCAGCTGCACGGGCATCCGCCCCAGATTGCGAATGGTCACGGTATAAGCGAAAACAAAACGATCTTCGTCCGGAGAGGACTGTGATTCAATATAGACGCTTTGTACATGGACACATACGCGGGGCGAATCAATCATGGCTTAACTCTCCTTCGGCGGCGCATTATCGCTGATGTAATTAGCCAGCTTGCAGTACTGCTCTACGGAAATATTCTCCGCACGCATTGCCGGGTCGATCCCCAGCTCGGCTAACACCTCTACGGTAAACGAATTGCTCAGGCTGTTACGGATCGTTTTACGGCGCTGGTTAAAGGCTTCTGTGGTAATGCGGCTCAGTACGCGCAGATCTTTAACCGGATACGGTTTCGTCTTGTGCGGCACAAGGCGAACAACCGCTGAATCCACTTTCGGTGGTGGTGTGAACGCTGACGGCGGTACTTCGAGTACCGGGATCACGTTGCAGTAATATTGTGCCATCACGCTTAAACGACCATACGCTTTACTGTTCGGGCCTGCAACCAGACGGTTAACAACCTCTTTTTGCAACATGAAGTGCATGTCGGCAATGGCATCAGTATAGCTAAAGAGGTGGAACATGAGCGGCGTGGAGATGTTGTACGGCAGGTTGCCGAAAACGCGCAGCGGCTGGCCCATTTTTTCCGACAGTTCGCCAAAGTTCATGGTCATGGCATCCTGCTGATAGATGGTCAGCTTCGGCCCGAGGAACGGGTGCGTTTGCAGGCGTGCGGCCAGATCGCGGTCCAGTTCGATGACGGTCAGTTCGTCGAGGCGTTCGCCTACCGGCTCGGTCAGTGCGGCAAGGCCCGGGCCGATTTCGACCATCGCCTGGCCTTTTTGTGGATTAATAGCCGAGACAATGCTTTCGATCACGAACTGATCGTTAAGGAAGTTTTGCCCGAAACGTTTACGGGCTAAGTGGCCCTGATGGACTCGATTAGTCATTGAGTATTAACAATCATTTTGATGGCGAGATTAAGCGCCGTAATAAAACTGCCGACATCCGCCTTCCCCTGGCCTGCCAGATCAAGCGCAGTACCGTGGTCAACGGACGTTCGAATAAAGGGTAAACCGAGGGTGATATTCACCCCGCGGCCAAAGCCCTGGTATTTTAGCACGGGCAGGCCCTGATCGTGGTACATCGCGAGCACGGCGTCGGCATTATCCAGGTATTTTGGCTGGAAAAGGGTATCTGCAGGCAGCGGCCCGCTGAGGTTCATCCCCTTCGCCCGCATTTCGTTGAGAACCGGAATAATGGTGTCGATCTCTTCGGTGCCCATGTGCCCGCCTTCACCGGCGTGTGGATTCAGGCCGCAAACCAGAACGTGCGGCTGCTTGATGCCGAATTTGGTTTGCAGGTCATGATGCAGGATCCCGATGATCTCCCGCAGCAGCTCCGGGGTGATGGCATCCGGAATGGCCTTAATGGGCAGATGGGTTGTCACGAGAGCAACACGCATCTCCTCGGTCGCTAGCATCATCACCACTTTCGGACTGTGCGAGCGCTCTTCGAAGAACTCCGTATGCCCGGTAAACGGTATGCCCGCTTCGTTGATCACGCCTTTGTGAACGGGGCCGGTAATCAGAGCGGCAAATTCGCCCTTCAGGCAACCGTCGCAGGCGCGCGCAAGGGTTTCAACGACATAGTGGCCGTTTTCCGTGCTGAGCTGACCCGGAATGACCGGCGTTCGAAGGGGAACAGAGAGAAGGGTAAGCGTACCGGCTTGCTGTGGTGCAGGCTGTTGGCCTTCAACGTAAGGGATGAGCGTTAAAGGCAGACCGAGCAGTGTTGCCCGGTCTTGTAACAGTGTTGCATCGGCGCAGACAACCAGTTCTACCGGCCAGCTGAGCTGGGCGAGCTGGACAACGAGGTCAGGCCCAATCCCGGCGGGTTCGCCGGGCGTGATAACAACACGATGCTGTTTCATTAGTTGCTCAGCACTTTCACGTAAGCACTGGCGCGTTGTTCCTGCATCCAGGTGGCTGCTTCTTCAGAGAACTTACGGTTAAACAGCATACGGTAGGCTCTGTCTTTCTGTGCCGCATCCGTTTTATCAACGTTACGGGTGTCCATCAGCTCGATCAAATGCCAGCCAAACGAAGAGTGGACCGGCGTGCTCATCTGGCCTTTGTTCAGCTTCATCAACGCGTCACGGAAGGCAGGATCGTAAATATCCGCAGCCGCCCAGCCCAGATCGCCGCCCTGGTTAGCAGAGCCAGGATCCTGAGAGAACTCTTTTGCGGCCTTCGCAAACGAGGTTTTACCGCTCTTAATGTCTGCTGCGATCTGTTCCAGCTTCGCACGCGCCTGATCGTCAGTCATGACCGGTGACGGTTTCAGCAGAATGTGGCGAGCGTGAACTTCGGTGACGGAGATATTTTGGCTCTGGCCGCGCAGATCGTTCACCTTCAGAATGTGGAAGCCCACGCCTGAACGGATAGGACCGACGATATCCCCTTTCTTCGCCGTGCTCAGCGCCTGGGCAAAGATGGATGGCAGCTCCTGAATACGTCCCCAGCCCATCTGGCCGCCTTTCAGCGCCTGTTGGTCAGCGGAGTAGGTGATGGCCAGCTTGCCAAAGTCGCCGCCGTTACGCGCCTGTTCAACAATAGAACGCGCCTGGCTTTCTGCTTCCGCAGCCTGATCGGACGTTGGGTTCTCTGGCAGTGGAATCAAAATGTGGCTCAGATTCAGCTCTGTGCTCGCATCGTTCTGGTTACCCACCTGTTTTGCCAGCGCGTCCACTTCCTGAGGCAGGATAGTGACGCGGCGACGCACTTCGTTGTTACGTACTTCTGAAATCAGCATCTCTTTACGGATCTGATTACGGTAGGTGGCGTAGCTGATGCCGTCATAGGCCAGACGGCTGCGCATCTGATCTAAAGACATATTGTTCTGCTTCGCGATGTTAGCGATCGCCTGATCGAGCTGCTCGTCAGTGACCTTCACACCCATTTTCTGCCCCATCTGCAGAACGATCTGATCCATGATCAGACGCTCCAGGATCTGGTGGCGCAGCGTGGCGTCATCCGGAAGCTGTTGACCGGCTTCGCCCGAATTGAGCTTCACCGATTTCATCAGACCGTCAACGTCACTTTCAAGCACGACGCCGTTGTTAACCACAGCAGCGACTTTATCAACAACCTGGGGGGCCGCGAAGCTGGTATTCGCAACCATAGCGACACCGAGCAGCAGCGTTTTCCAGTTCTTCATACTTTTTCCATTTCAATTAACCGCAAAGCGGATTACGTTGCAAATCAAGCACATTACAAGGAAGTACGGTATGGCAGAATATTCGAGCGCAGCATTTTCTGCGTACCCAGACCGTAGTTGGAACTCAGGCCGCGTAGCTCGAAGTTAAAGCCAATCACGTTATCGTATTTGCTCTGATTGTTGTTAGTATCCCAGCCGTTAAGCTTACGTTCGTAACCGACACGCAGCGCGTAACAGCAGGAGTTATATTGCAGACCCACCATCTGGTCAGCTGCTTTATGAGTGTTGGTGTCAAAGTAGTAAGCGCCAACGACTGACCAGCGATCGGCGATTGGCCAGCTTGCTGCACCACCGACCTGCGAAATACCGTCTTTATACTGTTCTCCATTGCCGTAGTTTGGCAATGTGGCCTGAATATATTCCGGGCTGGCATAACGATAGGTCAACTGCACCATACGGTCTTCATCCCGGCGATACTCAATGGCCGCTGTACTGTTGGCGATATTGTCGAGACGGGTGTCATATTGCACGCCACCGCGCAGACCCCAACGGTCGGTCATACGCCAGTAGGTGTCACCAGCCCAAATCAGCGAACCTGTTTTGTTATCTTTCTCCCACTTAATATTGTCATCGCCCGTGCGAGACTCGGTGAAATAGTAGATTTGACCAACAGAAACGTTAAAACGTTCAACGGCAGCATCATCATAAACGCGCGATGTGACCCCGGTCGTTACCTGGTTTGCCGAGGCGATGCGGTCAAGGCCACCGTAGGTACGGTCGCGGAACAGGCCGCTATAGTCAGACTGCAGTAATGAGGAGTCGTAGTTATTAATATTGCTCTGATCGCGATAAGGCACGTACAGATACTGCATACGTGGCTCCAGCGTCTGGGTATAGCCATCCGCCAGTAGACCCATATTGCGTTCGAAGATCAGCTTGCCGTCCATTTTGAACTGCGGAAGCGTACGGTTTACGGATTCTTCCAGGTGACCGGTATTGTTTGGATTCGCGTTGTAATCATCGATATTTTTCTGCTGATAGTGGGTCGCCATCAGCTTAGCTTCCGTGTTCAGACTTGCCCAGTCATTTGACCATGGCAGGTTGATTACGGGCTCCAGGTGAACGCGGGTGGCTTCCGGCATATTGGAATTTGTGTTTACAAAATGCACCGCCTGACCATAAATACGGGTGTCGAATGGACCCACGTCGTTCTGGTACCAGTTAACGTCCAGTTGTGGCTCAGCGCCATAGGTACTCGCCGTTTGGCTATCAAATACCTGGAACTGCTTGCTTGTTACTGTCGCATCAAAGTTCTGCACCGCATAGCCTGCGCTGAAGATCTGCGTGGCATAACCGTCAGTACTCGAACCGTATTTTGACGAGAAATCGTTGAAGTAGTTCGGGTCACTCACCTTGGTGTAGTTGACGTTGAAACGCCAGACCTGATCCATCACACCGGAATGTTGCCAGAAATACATCCAGCGGTGTTTATTACCTTCGGTCGGATGCTCATCCTGGAAGACTTTATCCGACGGCAGGTAATCCAGCTCCATCAGACCTGCACCAGCGTGTGTCAGATAGCGGAACTCGTTCTCCCACATGATGTTGCCGCGCTTGTGGATATAGTGCGGCGTGATCGTCGCATCCATGTTTGGCGCGATGTTCCAGTAATACGGCAGGTAGAACTCAAAGTAGTTCGTGGTGCTGTATTTGGCATTTGGGATCAGGAAGCCGGAGCGACGTTTGTCACCCACGGGAAGCTGCAGATAAGGGCTGTAGAATATGGGCACTGGACCCAGTTTGAAGCGGGCGTTCCAGATCTCTGCGACCTGTTCTTCGCGGTCATGGATAACCTCGCTTCCGACCACGCTCCAGGTATTTGAACCCGGCAGACACGACGTGAATGTACCATTTTCCAGGATCGTATAGCGGTTTTCGCCGCGCTGTTTCATCAGGTCTGCGTCACCGCGCCCCTGGCGACCCACCATCTGGTAATCACCTTCCCAGACGTTAGTATCTTTAGTATTCAGATTTGACCAGGCTTTCGGACCTTTCAGGATGACCTGATTGTCGTCATAGTGCACATTACCCAGCGCATCCACCGTTCGTACCGGCTCGGCCGCACCTTCCGGCTGCTTCTGGTGCAATTGCACTTCATCTGCCTGCAGGCGGCTATTACCCTGGTTAATATCCACATTGCCCGTAAACGTGGCATTGTCAGGGTAAGTCCCTTTCGAACTGTCGGCAGTAATGGTTACCGGCAAGCTATTTGTATCGCCACTCACCAGTGGGCGATTATAACTTGGGACGCCAAGCATACACTGCGAGGCGAGATCGGCCGCCAGCCCCTGTTGACTATACAGGGCGGAGCCAATCATTGTGGCCAGAAGGGTGGGGATACGTTTTTTCATACGTTGTATTTTATTGTTCCGTCATCAGTGGCTACGGCTTACAAACGCTCAGAGACTATCTTACTCATCTGCGCAGTACCAGCGTTAATCCTGCCCGTTTGCGTGCCAGAGTGTTAGGCTCGCTATCGAATGACGAGTATGATAAAGCAAATTATAGGCGATGTCCTTCAATTGACCGTGACTTGAACACAGTGATGATGACGTTGCGTCGGCCAGGAATATGACTATCCGGGGAGTATATGCAGTATTGGGGTAAAATAATCGGCGTTGCGTTCGCCATCATCATGGGTGCCGGGTTCTGGGGGATTGTGCTTGGACTTATTATCGGCCATATGTTTGATAAGGCGCGCAGCCGCAAAATGGCCTGGTTTGCCAATCAGCGCGAGCGTCAGTCACTCTTTTTCTCCACCACCTTTGAGGTGATGGGGCACTTAACCAAATCCAAAGGGCGTGTCACAGAAGCCGATATTCAGATTGCCAGCGTTTTTATGGATCGTATGAACCTGCATGGCGATTCCCGTCTGGAAGCGCAAAATGCGTTTCGCATCGGTAAATCGGATAACTATCCGCTTCGCGAAAAAATGCGTCAGTTCCGCAGCATCTGCTTCGGACGTTTTGATTTAATTCGGATGTTTCTGGAAATTCAAATCCAGGCGGCCTTCGCCGACGGTTCACTTCACCCTAATGAACGTGATGTGCTGTACGTCATTGCGGAAGAGTTGGGCATCTCCCGTATGCAGTTCGACCAGTTCCTGCGCATGATGCAGGGCGGGGCGCAGTTTGGCGGCGGCTATCACCAGCAGTCGTCCGGCGGTGCCTGGCAGCAGGCGCAGCGTGGACCGACGCTGGAAGATGCCTGCAACGTGCTTGGCGTAAAGCCCTCTGACGATCAGACCACGATTAAACGTGCCTATCGTAAGCTCATGAGCGAGCATCATCCGGACAAACTGGTCGCGAAAGGCCTGCCGCCAGAAATGATGGAGATGGCGAAGCAAAAAGCGCAGGAAATCCAGAAGGCGTACGAGCTCATTAAAGAGAAGAAAGGTTTCAAATAAGAAAAAGCCCGACGGTGTCGGGCTTTTTTTTAGAAGTCCACCGGGGCTTTAAACGTCATCGCGTTACCGAAGGCCGGATGGGTGATAGTGAGCGTCTGCGCGTGCAGCTGCAGACGTGGCGCTAAGGCCAGCGCTTCAGGCGGCGCGTAGAAGCGGTCGCCCAGAATCGGATGACCCAGAGCGAGCATATGCACGCGAAGCTGGTGTGAACGTCCGGTAATCGGTTTAAGCAGGACGCGCGCGGTATTATCCGGCGCATACTCCAGCACTTCATACTCGGTCTGCGCGGCCTTGCCGGTTTCGTAGCACACCTTCTGCTTTGGCCGGTTCGGCCAGTCGCAGATCAGCGGTAAATCCACCAGCCCTTCCGCCTGCGCGGGGTGGCCCCAGACGCGGGCGACATACTGCTTTTTCGGCTCGCGCTCGCGGAACTGACGTTTTAACTCGCGTTCCGCCGCCTTATTTAACGCCACCACAATCACGCCGCTGGTGGCCATGTCCAGGCGATGGACAGACTCCGCCTGCGGATAATCGCGCTGAATGCGCGTCATCACGCTGTCTTTGTGCTCATCCAGACGCCCCGGCACGGACAACAGGCCGCTGGGCTTGTTGACCACCATAATGTGTTCATCCTGATACAGAATGACCAGCCAGGGATCCTGCGGCGGATTGTAAGGCTCCATCACCATCTTGCGCTCCGTTTACTGATGCGTCACAACGATAAGACGCAGGGCATCCAGACGCCAGCTCGCCTGATTCAGGCTTTCCAGCACCTGCTGACGGTTACTTTCAATCGCCGCCAGCTCGTCGTCACGAATGTTCGGGTTGACGGCTTTTAACGCTTCCAGACGCGACAGCTCCGCAGACAGTTTCTCATCGGCTTCACTACGCGCAGCGTCAATCAGCGCTCTGGCCGCTTTCTCAATCTGGGTTTCGCCCAGTTGCAGAATAGCGTGCACGTCCTGCTGGACCGCGTTAACCAGCTTGCTGCCGGTATGGCGGTTCACCGCGCTCAGCTGTCGGTTGAAGCTTTCGAACTCGACCTGTCCGGCCAGGTTCGTGCCGTTTTTGTCCAGCAGCAGGCGGACCGGCGTTGGCGGCAGGAAGCGGGTGAGCTGCAGCTGTTTCGGCGCCTGCGCTTCCACAACGTAGATCAGCTCTACCAGCAGGGTGCCGACAGGCAGCGCCTTGTTTTTCAACAGGGAGATGGTGCTGCTGCCGGTATCGCCGGAGAGGATCAGGTCCAGACCGTTACGGATCAGCGGGTGTTCCCAGGTGATAAACTGGGCATCTTCGCGGGACAGCGCCACGTCACGCTCGAAGGTGATGGTACAGCCATCTTCCGGCAGGCCCGGGAAATCCGGAACCAGCATGTGATCGGACGGGGTCAGGACAATCAGGTTCTCGCCACGGTCGTCCTGGTTGATGCCGACAATGTCGAACAAGTTCATGGAGAAGCTGATCAGACTGGTGTCATCATCTTGCTCTTCAATACTCTCAGCAAGCGCCTGCGCTTTTTCACCGCCGTTGGAATGGATCTCGAGCAGGCGATCGCGACCCTGTTCCAGCTGCGCTTTCAGCGCGTCGTGCTTCTCGCGGCAGGACTTAATCAGATCGTCAAAGCCGTCGGTGTTTTCCGGCGCGGCCAGGTAGCCGATCAGATCGCCATGCACCTGATCGTAAATGGTGCGGCCCGTCGGGCAGGTATGTTCAAACGCGTCCAGACCTTCGTGGAACCAGCGTACCAGCACGGACTGCGCGGTTTTTTCCAGATACGGCACGTGGATCTGAATATCATGCGCCTGACCAATACGGTCCAGACGGCCGATACGCTGCTCCAGCAGATCCGGGTTAAACGGCAGATCGAACATCACCAGGTTGCTGGCGAACTGGAAGTTACGGCCTTCAGAGCCGATTTCCGAGCACAGCAGAACCTGCGCGCCGCTGTCCTCTTCCCCGAACCACGCCGCGGCGCGGTCGCGCTCGACGATGGACATGCCTTCGTGGAACACGGCGGCACGAATACCTTCGCGCTCGCGCAGGACCTGCTCCAGCTGCAGCGCGGTGGCCGCTTTGGCGCAGATCACAAGCACTTTCTGGGAGCGGTGTGCGGTCAGGTAGCCCATCAGCCACTCCACGCGCGGATCGAAGTTCCACCAGGTGCCGGTATCGCCTTCAAATTCCTGGTAGATTTGTTCCGGATAAAGCATGTCGCGGGCGCGCTCTTCCTGGGTTTTGCGCGCGCCCATAATGCCGGAGACTTTAATCGCCGTCTGATACTGCGTCGGCAGCGGAAGCTTGATGGTGTGCAGCTCGCGTTTCGGGAAGCCTTTGACGCCGTTACGGGTATTTCGGAACAGCACGCGGCTGGTGCCGTGGCGGTCCATCAGCATGTCGATCAGCTCTTTACGCGCGGATTCCGCATTGTCGCTCTCGCTGTTCGCGGCCTGCAGAAGCGGCTCGATATCCTGCTCGCCAATCAGATCGCTCAGGGTGTTGAGTTCGTCATTTGAAAGACGCTTGCCCGCCAGCAGCATGGCGACGGCATCCGCCACCGGACGGTAGTTATTCTGTTCTTCCACGAACTGCGCAAAGTCGTGGAAACGGTTTGGATCGAGCAGGCGCAGACGGGCAAAGTGGCTTTCCAGCCCCAGTTGCTCCGGCGTTGCGGTCAGCAGCAGGACACCTGGCACGCGTTCGGCAAGCTGCTCGATAGCCATATATTCGCGGCTCGGCGCATCTTCGCTCCAGACCAGGTGGTGAGCTTCGTCGACCACCATCAGGTCCCATTCAGCATCGCACAGATGCTCAAGACGCTGCTTGCTGCGGCGCACGAAGTCCAGGGAGCAAATCACCAGCTGTTCGGTTTCAAACGGGTTGTCCGCATCGTGCTGCGCTTCGGCGTAGCGTTCGTCGTCGAACAGCGAGAAACGCAGGTTAAAGCGGCGCAGCATCTCGACCAGCCACTGGTGCTGCAGGGTTTCTGGCACCACAATCAGCACGCGTTCGGCAGCCCCGGAAAGCAGCTGTTGATGCAGGATCATGCCCGCTTCGATGGTTTTACCCAGACCCACTTCATCTGCCAGCAGCACGCGCGGCGCATGGCGACGGCCCACGTCATGGGCGATGTTCAGCTGGTGGGGGATCAGGCTGGTGCGCTGGCCGCGCAGGCCGCTCCACGGCATGCGGTACTGTTCACTCTGGAACTTACGCGCGCGATAGCGCAGGGAGAAGCGATCCATACGGTCGATTTGCCCGGCAAACAGGCGGTCCTGCGGCTTGCTGAACACCAGCTTGCTGTCGAGCAGCACTTCGCGCAGGATGACATTGGCCTCGTCGGTGTCCAGACGAGTCCCAATGTAGGCGAGCAGTCCATTCTCTTCTTTTACGTCTTCAATCTTGAGCTGCCAGCCGTCATGGCTGGTCACGGTGTCACCCGGATTAAACATCACGCGGGTTACAGGGGAGTCATTGCGAGCGTACAGACGGTTTTCACCGGTGGCTGGGAAGAGGAGGGTAACCATACGCGTATCGATTGCTACGACGGTTCCTAATCCAAGTTCGCTTTCTGTATCGCTGATCCAGCGTTGACCAAGTGTAAAAGGCATAGTTGTTCGGCTCTAATCTTTAATTGCAGGCAATAGTTCGACCCCCGTCAAAAAAGACGGTCATCGAAAAATGGGTCCGGGAATGGAAAGGGCGCTATGGTACTGGATGGCAGCCATTTCGTCACGCGTCAAAATAGGCCAAGTTGCCCTGTCACTAGTGTAGCAAAATCATCGTCGATGAAGGGCAAAATTCCGTCGGCAACCGGCTGAAGCTGACGCGTCAGATAGTGTTCGTAATCCAGCGGAGAACGCTGATAATCCACGGGTTCCGGGCCGCTAATGGTCCAGACGTATTTGATGGTCCCCCGGTTTTGATACTGCGGCGCGCGGCCGCGGCGTACGTTTTCTTCATCCGCGAGACGCGCGGCGCGTACGTGCGGAGGAACGTTACGCTGGTACTCCGCCAGCGGGCGGCGCAGGCGCTTGCGGTACACCAGCTGCGCGTCAAGTTCGCCCGCCATCAGGCTGGCTATCGTCTCGCGCACATAGTCCTGATAGGGCTCATTGCGGAACACCCGAAGATAGAGCGTCTGCTGGAACTGCTGCGCCAGCGGCGTCCAGTCGGTACGCACTGTCTCGAGCCCTTTAAAAACCATCCGCTGCGCGTCGCCTTCCTGAATCAGCCCGGCGTAGCGCTTCTTGCTGCCCTGATCGGTACCGCGAATGGTGGGCATTAAAAAGCGGGCGAAATGGGTTTCAAATTCCAGCTCCAGCGCGCTGGTTAACCGCGCTTTCTGCAGATGTTCCTGCCACCAGTCGTTCACGAAGGCGACCAGCGCTTTACCGATTTGCGCGGCGTCTTCTTCCGAATGCGCGCCCTTAAGCCATACAAAGGTGGAGTCGGTGTCGCCGTAGATGACGTCATAGCCCCGGGATTCAATCAGCGCTTTGGTCTGGCGCATGATCTCGTGCCCGCGCATGGTGATCGACGACGCCAGCCGCGGGTCGAAGAAGCGGCAGGCGCTGGTGCCCAGCACGCCGTAAAAGGCGTTCATGATGATTTTCAGCGCCTGTGATAGCGGCTTGTTACCGTGGCGCTTGGCCTCGTCGCGGCCGTTCCAGATGTTTCCCACGATGTCAGGCAGACAGTGTTTTTCCCGCGAGAAGCGTGCGCCGAGGAAGCCTTCGGTGCTGTGCTCATCATCCGGCTGGGCCATGCCCTCAACCAGCCCGACGGGATCGATCAGGAAGGTACGGATGATCGACGGGTACAGACTTTTGTAGTCCAGGACCAGAACGGAGTCATACAATCCTGGCCGGGAATCCATGACGTAGCCGCCGGGGCTGGCCTGCGGCGGCACGTCCCCGAGGTTAGGGGCGACATAACCTGCCCGGTGCATCCGGGGAAAATAGAGGTGGCTAAAGGCGGCAACCGAGCCACCGTGCCTGTCGACCGCGAGGCCGTTCACCGTCGCGCGCTCCAGCAGGAAGGGCATAATCTCGGTTTTGTGGAATATCTGCGTGACCAGCTCGCAGTCTTTCAGGTTATAGGTGGCGAGCGCGGGCTTGTCTTCGTTAAAGCGCCGGTCGATCTCGTCCATTCTGTCCCAGGGGTTATCGATGGATTTACCTTCGCCAAGCAGCTCCTGCGCCACTGCTTCAAGGGAGAAGGAAGAGAAGCTCCAGAAGGCGGATTTGAGCGCCTCGATGCCGTCGATAATCAGGCGGCCGTTCGCCTGTGCGAAGAAAACGCCGTTCTTAAAACCGTGTTCGCGCCATTCCAGCTCGCTGTTGCCGCGCCCGAGCGTCAGCGGGATGCGGTAGCGCTCGGCGTGTTTTTGCAGCACGCGCAGGTCAAACTGCACCACGTTCCAGCCGATCAGAACATCGGGATCGTAGTCGGCAAACCACTGGTTAAGCTTCTCCAGCAGCTGCGGGCGGCTGTTGACGTACTCAAGCCGGAAATCCAGCGCGGACGCATCGCCATTCGGCGGCCCGAGCATATAGACAACCCGATCGCCGCAGCCTTCCAGGCCAATGCAGTACAGTTCGCCGTGACGGGTGGTTTCGATATCCAGGGAGACCCACTTCAGCGGTGGGCGATAGTGCGGATTCGGCTTCAGGCGCGCGTTAACGACGCCGCCGTTTTGTTCGATGCCATCAACCCAGACGGGGGCGGTAATGAACCGCTCCATCAGAAAGCGTTCCGGCGGGCGGATATCGGCTTCGTAGAGCGTCACGCCCGCCTCGCGGAGCAGTTTTTCATAGCGCATCAGCTGGCGATGGGCGCGACAGTAGAGGCCGTAAACCGGCTGGCGGTGGAAATCCTTCAGTTCAAGCGGGGTAATGCGCCAGCCGTTTTCGCCGCGCAGCAGCTGTTTCACTTTTTCGACGTGGGCTTCAGGAATAAAGGCCACGGATTCCTGCGGGGGCAGCGTAACGTGCAGCGGACCGTTGTCCGTCGCCAGCCAGAACGCGACCTCGGTGCCCTGAGGGGTATCCCGCCAGTGTCGGGTCAGTAAAAAACCTTCTTGCGCCTGCGCCACGCCGTTATCCCAGAAAACAAAACCAGGCCTGATTATAGCCTGGTTAAGATTTTAATGCTGGGTTTATATACAGCTTACTGCCCGTAGTAGGCCTTCGCACCGTGCTTGCGCAGGTAATGCTTATCCAGCAGGGTTTGCTGCATATCCGGCAGCTGCGGTGCCAGCTGGCGACAGAAGATCCCCATATAGGCGATCTCTTCGAGCACGATGGCGTTATGCACCGCGTCCTCCGCGTTTTTCCCCCAGGCAAACGGGCCGTGGGAGTGCACCAGCACGCCGGGCATCTGCGCCGCGTCGATCCCCTGTTTTTCAAAGGTTTCGACAATCACGTTGCCGGTTTCCCACTCATACTCGCCGTTGATTTCTGCATCGGTCATCAGACGCGTGCAGGGAATGGTGCCGTAAAAGTAGTCCGCGTGTGTGGTACCGGTCGCCGGGATGGACTGGCCCGCCTGCGCCCAGATGGTGGCATGGCGCGAATGGGTATGCACGATGCCGCCGATGGTCGGGAATGACCGATAGAGCAGGCGGTGAGTGGGCGTATCGGAGGACGGTTTTTTCTTACCTTCCACCACTTCGCCGGTCTCGAGGCTGACAACCACCATATCGTCTGCGGTCATCACCGTGTAATCCACGCCGGAAGGCTTAATCACGAACACGCCTTTTTCCCGATCAACGGCGCTGACGTTGCCCCAGGTCAGGGTCACCAGATTATGTTTCGGCAGCGCCAGGTTGGCTTCGAGCACCTGACGTTTGAGATCGTCTAACATAGTTGTCTCCTGCCGGATGGCGCTTCGCTTATCCGGCCTACGAAACCGTAGGTCCGGTAAACGCAGTGCCACCGGGCATTCAGGGCTTAGCGTTTTGAACCGTAATAGACTTCATTCCAGCGCAGCGCGTCTTTGAAGGCGGGCAGGCGGGTATCGTTATCAATCACGGTAAGCTCGATGTCGTGCAGCTCGGCGAACTGACGCATGTCGTTCAGATCCAGCGCGTGGCTGAACACCGTGTGGTGCGCGCCACCGGCCAGGATCCAGGCCTCTGAGGCGGTTGGCAGGTCAGGCTGTGCTTTCCACAGGGCGTTGGCGACCGGCAGTTTCGGCAGAGAATGTGGCGTTTCAACCGCATCGACGCAGTTCACCAGCAGGCGGAAACGATCGCCAAGGTCGATCAGGCTGGCGTTGATGGCCGGGCCCGTGCGGGTGTTGAAGATCAGACGCGCCGGATCGGCTTTACCGCCGATGCCGAGGTACTGCACGTCGAGGATCGGTTTTTCCTCTACCGCGATGGAAGGACACACTTCCAGCATGTGCGAGCCGAGCACCAGGTCGTTGCCGTTTTCGAAGTGGTAGGTGTAGTCCTCCATAAAGGAGGTGCCGCCCTGCAGACCGGTCGACATCACCTTCATGATGCGAAGCAGAGCGGCAGTTTTCCAGTCGCCTTCGCCCGCAAAGCCGTAGCCCTGCTGCATCAGACGTTGTACCGCCAGACCCGGCAGCTGTTTCAGGCCGTGGAGATCTTCAAAGGTGGTGGTAAAGGCGTGGAAGCCGCCCTGTTCCAGGAAGCGCTTCATGCCCAGCTCGATGCGCGCCGCGTCCAGCACGTTCTGGCGCTTGTCGCCGTTAATTTGTGCCGCAGGCGTCAGGCGGTAGCTGCTTTCGTATTCGTCCACCAGCGCGCTCACGTCGCCGTCGCTGATTTCATTCACCACCTGCACCAGGTCGCCCACGGCCCAGGTATTCACGGAGAAGCCGAACTTGATCTGCGCGGCCACTTTGTCGCCGTCGGTGACCGCCACTTCACGCATGTTGTCCCCGAAACGTACCACTTTCAGGTGGCGGGTGTCCTGTTTAGAGACCGCCTGACGCATCCAGGAGCCGATACGCTGTTGCGCCTTGCCATCCTGCCAGTGGCCGGTGACCACCGCGTGCTGCTGACGCATACGCGCGCCGATGAAGCCGAACTCGCGGCCGCCGTGCGCGGTCTGGTTCAGGTTCATAAAGTCCATGTCGATGCTGTCCCACGGCAGGGAGGCGTTGAACTGGGTATGGAACTGCAGCAGCGGTTTGTTGAGGATAGACAGGCCGTTGATCCACATTTTGGCGGGTGAGAAGGTGTGCAGCCACACCACCAGGCCGGCGCATTTATCGTCGTAGTTGGCGTCGCGGCAGATGTGGGTAATTTCATCCGGCGTCGTGCCCAGCGGTTTCAGCACCAGTTTGCACGGCAGTTTGGCTTCCGCGTTCAGCGCGTTAACGACGTGCTCCGCATGTTTCGTCACCTGCTGCAGTGCTTCCGGTCCATACAGATGCTGGCTGCCAATCACAAACCACACTTCATAATTATTAAAAATGGTCATCATCGTGTCCTTAATGGGTCAGGGTTGCCGTAGTGTCCGCGGTGCTTTTGGCCGGGGCGGCGACAGGGAGATAGTGAAGTTCGGCGCTTTTTGCCCATTGCTGGTAGCGCTGATAAAGCTGTTCAAAGCGTTGTGCCTGTTGAGTACGCGGCTGGAGTGTGTTTTCGACGGCGCTCGCCATGTGCTGCTGCGCGGTCGGGATATCCGCATGAACGCCTGCGGCCACGGCGGCGAAAATCGCCGCGCCCAGCGCGCAGCACTGATCGGAGGCCACAATCTGCAGCGGACGGTTCAGCACGTCGCAGCAGGCCTGCATGATCACCGGGTTTTTACGGGCGATGCCGCCCAGCGCCATCACGTTGTTCACGTCGATGCCCTGCTCGGTGAAGCACTCCATAATGGCGCGGGCACCGAAGGCCGTTGCGGCAATCAGTCCGCCGAACAGCGCAGGCGCGTCGGTCGCCAGATTGAGATCCGCGATCACCCCTTTCAGGCGCTGGTTGGCAAACGGCGTGCGGCGGCCGTTAAACCAGTCCAGCACCACCGGCAGGTGTTCGAGAGACGGATTTTTGGCCCAGGCTTCGGTGAGCTGCGGCAGAAGCTGCTTTTTGCTCTCTGCTATCTGGGTTTTCAGTTCAGGATGCGCCGCCGCCAGCCGATCCAGCGGCCAGCCCAGCACGCGGCCAAACCAGGCGTAGATATCGCCAAACGCGGACTGACCGGCCTCCAGACCGATGAAGTCCGGCACCACGCTGCCGTCAACCTGGCCACAGATGCCTTTCACCGCGCGGTCGCCGACGGTGGCTTTATCCGCCGTCAGGATGTCGCAGGTGGAGGTCCCGATGACTTTGACCAGCGTGTTTGGCTGCGCGCCCGCGCCCACGGCGCCCATATGGCAATCAAACGCGCCGCCGGAGATCGCCACGTTCTGCGGCAGACCGAGACGCGTCGCCCACTCCTCACAGAGGGTGCCAACGGGAATATCGGCGGTAAAGGTGTCGGTAAACAGCGGGTATGTCAGGCTCTTGTTGATGATCGGGTCGAGCTCATCGAAGAACGCGGCCGGAGGCAGGCCGCCCCAGCTTTCATGCCACAGGGATTTATGCCCGGCGCTGCAGCGACCGCGGCGGATATTCTGTGGACGCGTGGTGCCGGAGAGCAGGGCAGGCACCCAGTCGCATAGCTCAACCCATGACGCTGCAGCCTGCGCAACGGTTGCGTCGGCACGGGTGACGTGGAGGATCTTGGCCCAGAACCATTCGCTGGAATAAATTCCGCCGATGTAGCGCGAGTAGTCCGTTTTGCCCGGCTGATGGCACAGGCGGGTAATGGCTTCGGCCTCTTCCACGGCGGTATGGTCTTTCCACAGCACGAACATGGCGTTCGGGTTGTCGGCAAACTCAGGACGCAGCGCCAGCACGCGGCCTTCGGCATCCACAGGGGCCGGCGTGGAGCCGGTGCTGTCGACGCCAATGCCGACAATCTCAGCCCGCTGGGCGTCCGACAGTTCAGCCAGGACGGTTTTGATCGCCGCTTCCATCGACTCAATGTAGTCACGCGGGTGGTGGCGGAACTGGTTGTTTGGCGCATCGCAGTAGCGCCCCTCTTGCCAGCGCGGGTACCACTCAACGCTGGTTGCTATCTCCTGGCCGGACGTACAGTCCACTGCCAGCGCGCGAACCGAGTCGCTGCCAAAATCGAGGCCAATCGCAATTGCCATGGTGTTGCTCCATCGAAAAAAGAGGTATGGAAGAACATTAGAGACTGGGGACAAAAGTCGTCAGGCAGGATCCGCTAATCTTATGGACTAAATTGCTGTTACAACGGAAAGTGTGACGCCGTGCAAATATTCAATGTGGACATTTCTGCCGCACTTATAGACACTTTTGTTACTGCTTATCTACCTGCTCAGGCGGAGAAATCAGGGGGAAAGGCTGAAACATGGCGGACGTAAAAGCGGCGTGATGCTTTTTGGATCTTTTCGCGGGCCATTTTTAAGCTGCTTTTAATGATATGGACAATTGGTTTCCTTCAGGACCCTTGGGAGAACTGAATCTATGGCCGAAACGCAAAACGATCCCCTGCTGCCGGGATACTCGTTTAACGCGCACCTTGTGGCGGGACTGACCCCTATCGAGGCTGAGGGATATCTCGACTTTTACGTCGACCGACCGCTTGGGATGAAAGGATATATCCTCAACCTGACCGTGCGAGGGGAAGGGAGCATCAAGAACGGTGACCAGCAGTTTGTCTGCCGCCCCGGCGATATCCTGCTGTTCCCGCCGGGGGAGATCCACCACTATGGCCGTCATCCGGATGCCAAAGAGTGGTATCACCAGTGGGTCTACTTCCGTCCGCGCGCCTACTGGCAGGAGTGGCTTTCCTGGCCGGCTATTTTTGCGCACACCGGTTTTTATCGCCCGGATGAGGTTCATCTGGCGCAGTTTCGCGAGCTTTTTGCGCAGATTATCGAGGCGGGACAGGCCGGTGGTCGTTACGCTGAACTGCTGGCGATTAACCTGCTCGAACAGCTGCTGCTGCGACGGATGGAGGCAATTAACGAGTCGCTTAACCCGCCGCTGGATAACCGCGTGCGCGACGCCTGCCAGTACATCAGCGACCACCTTGCTGACAGCCAGTTTGATATCGCCAGCGTTGCCCAGCACGTCTGCCTTTCGCCGTCGCGTCTGTCGCATCTGTTTCGCCAGCAGCTGGGCGTCAGCGTGTTGAGCTGGCGCGAGGACCAGCGGATCAGCCAGGCGAAGCTGCTGCTCAGCACCACCCGGATGCCCATCGCCACCGTGGGGCGCAACGTGGGCTTTGAGGATCAGCTCTATTTCTCCCGGGTATTTAAAAAATGTACCGGTGCCAGCCCGAGTGAATTCCGCGCGGGATGTGAATAAACGGTAAAAAAAGATAAACAAACAGGTGAATGCGGGAAGCAACCTGTAAACTATTCAGACAATTGTTGCCTTGACGCGGTGCGGGGCGCTAAGCAGAATCGCTGATTCGTTTTCTGACCGGAATAGTTATGCAGGCATTGCTGGAACATTTTATTACCCAGTCCGTTATGTACTCACTCATCGCCGTGGCGCTGGTGGCGTTTCTGGAGTCGCTGGCGCTGGTTGGGCTGATCCTGCCCGGCACCGTGATGATGGCGGGGCTTGGCGCGCTGATCGGCAGCGGCGAGGTCAATTTCTGGCAGGCGTGGCTGGCCGGGATTATCGGCTGCCTGCTGGGCGACTGGATCTCCTTCTGGCTGGGCTGGCGCTTTAAGAAGCCGCTGCACCGCTGGTCGTTCATGAAAAAGAACAAAGCCTTGTTGGATAAGACCGAGCATGCGCTGCACCAGCACAGCATGTTTACCATCCTCGTCGGCCGCTTCGTTGGGCCAACGCGTCCGCTGGTGCCGATGGTGGCGGGGATGCTGGATCTGCCCGTCGCGAAATTCGTGGTGCCGAACATTATCGGCTGCGTCTTCTGGCCGCCGTTCTACTTCCTGCCGGGGATCCTCGCGGGTGCTGCCATTGATATTCCTGACGGTATGCAAAGCGGTGAGTTTAAGTGGCTGCTGCTGGGCACGGCTGTGCTACTGTGGCTGGCGGCATGGCTCTGCTGGCGGCTGTGGCGCAGCGGGAAAGCAAATATCGATCGCCTGACGCGCTACCTCCCGCGTACTCGCCTGCTCTGGCTGGCCCCGCTAACGCTGGGCGTGGCGGCGGTGGCGCTGGTGGCGCTGATTCGTCACCCGCTGATGCCGGTGTACGGTGAGATTTTATTGAAAGTAGTCAGTCGTTAAGGACTATTTCCCTCTCCCCGTGGGAGAGGGCATCAGACCGCGCGAATGCCCAACAGTGAAGACGCCCCCGCTTGACCACTGAGCAGCTCTTCCGTCTTCCCATCCCACGCAATTCGCCCCTCAGCAACGACCACCGATCGCGGCGCAATCCGTGCGGCATCCTCAATACTGTGCGAAACCATCAGCATCGTCAGTTGCTGGCGCTGACAGACTTCCTGCACCAGGGCCAGCATCTCCTGACGCAGCGCGGGATCGAGCGCCGAGAACGGCTCATCCAGCAGCAGTATCGGCTGTTCGCGCACCAGACAACGTGCCAGCGCCACGCGCTGACGCTGGCCGCCGGAGAGCTCGCCCGGCAGCCTGTCGATAAACCCGGTGATCCCCATCTGTGCGGCAATGATCTCCAGCTTATGGCGCTGGTCATCGTTCAGCCTGAGTCCCGGGTGCATTCCCAGCGCGATGTTTTGCCGCACCGTCAGGTGGGTAAAAAGGTTGTTTTCCTGAAACAGCATTGAGACAGGACGTTTTGCGGGCGGCGTGTGGGTATGATCCCGGTTATCTATGACGATCGATCCGCTTGCCGGCTGCAGAAAACCCGCAACGAGATTAAGCAGCGTGCTTTTTCCTGCGCCGCTTGGGCCAAGCACGGCGATCATCTCTCCCTGGCGCACGGAGAGCGTGAAGCGCATCGGCAGATGCTGATAAAGCCAGGTTACATCAGTCAGTTTTAACATCACGCCCCGGAAGTTTCTCGATAACGGTAAATAAGGCAAAGCACAGCAGCAGCAGTAACAGCGCGGTGACCGCGCCGTCCTGACTGCGGTAAGAGCCGATTTGCTGATAGAGCCAGTAGGGCAGCGTGCGGAAATCGTCATTGCCGAACAGCGCCACGACCCCAAAGTCTCCAATAGAGAGCACGCAGGCAAATGCCAGCGCCTGTGCCAGCGGACGTTTTAGCGCGCGCAGTTCGACCACCTTCAGCCGCTGCCAGCCCTGCATGCCCAGCGACTGGCACAGCAAACTGTAGCGGCTGTTGACGTCGCGCATCGGGTTTTCCAGCACCTTGAGCGCATAAGGGATGGCCATTAAGGCGTTGGTAAAGATCACGATGCCGTCGGCGCTTTCCGGCAGGCCGATGGTGCTGTTGAACAGCAAAAAGAAGCCCGTCGCCAGCACGATCCCCGGCATCGCCAGAATCAGCATGCCCGTCAGCTCCAGCATTTGTCCGGCTTTTTGCGCCTGGCGGGCGTAAAGCTCACGGCTGCTCCACAGCAGCATCATGGTCAGGATGACGCACAGTAATCCGGCAGCCAGCGCGATACGCAGCGAGGTCCAGGTGGCCTGCCAGAGGATGGGCTGTTGCAGGACAGACAGGAGATTGAGGTTCAGTCCGTCAACGATAACGGCCAGCAGCGGCGGCAACAGAAGCAGGAGTGCCAGCCCGATCAGGATAAAATCGCTGACGCGGCTGTGCAGGCTGTCCTGCGGATCGCGCCAGCCGGTTATTTGGTGACTGCCTGCAGGAATGGCTTTACTCAGCCGCTGGCTCAACAGGACCAGGGCAAGGCAGCATGTCATCTGGACTATCGCCAGCAGCGCGGCGCGACCGGGATCGTAGTCGTAACTCAGCGCCTGGTAAATCGCCAGCTCAATGGTGGTGGCCTGCGGCCCGCCGCCGAGCGACAGCACGGTGGCAAAGCTGGCAAAGCAGAGCATGAAGATTAATGCCGCCACGGGCGGGATCTGGCGGCGCAGCCACGGCCATTCGACAAAGCGGAAGAACGACACGCCGCGCATGCCGAGCTGGGCGGCAACCTGGCGCTGCTCGCCGGGAATGTTCTCCAGCGCCTGCAAGAAGAGGCGCGTTGCCATCGGCATATTGAAAAAGACGTGTGCCAGCAGGATGCCCTGCAGTCCGTAAGGCGAGAATGACCATTCCAGACCAAGCTGGCCGAACAGCGATGCCAGCCAGCCCTGGCGACCGTAAACGCTCAAAATGCCGAATACCGCCACCAGCACGGGCAGTATCAGCGTCATGGCGCACAGGCGCAGCAGGGCCTGCCTGCCGGGAAAACGCCGCCGATACAGGGCGCGCGCCAGAAAAATGGCCGGGATCACCGAGAGCAGGGCAGAAAGAAACGCCTGCCAGAAGGAGAACCGGATTACGTGCCAGAGGTAACTGTCGTGCCAGAGGGCGAGCAGATCGCTCTCTGGCGCGTTGAACCACAGTGCAAGAAAAGCCCCCAGGCTGACCACCACCATCACTATGGCGGCGAGCAGCCCGGGAAGTAGCCAGCCGGGAATCAACGGCTGACGGCGCGTTGCCATTCACTTACCCATGCGGCACGCTGCGCGGCGACCTGCTGCGGCGTAAACTCCAGCGAGGTTGTTGGTTTGGTCAGCTGCTCAAAACCTGCTGGCAGCGCAACGTTAGTGACCGGATACATCCAGTTGCCTGCGGGAATCGCATTCTGGAACGCCGGTGAAACCATGAACTTCAGGAACTTCTCGGCCAGCTCCGGCTGTTTGCTGGCGGCGGTACGCGCGGCCACTTCCACCTGCAGATAGTGCCCTTCAGTGAAATTCGCCGCAGCGTAGTTGTCTTTCTTCTCGGCGATAATGTGGTAGGCCGGAGAGGTGGTGTAGCTCAGCACCAGGTCGCTTTCACCTTTCAGGAACAGACCATAGGCTTCGCTCCAGCCCTTGGTCACGGTGACGGTTTTGGCGGCCAGCTTCTGCCACGCTTCCGGTGCTTTATCCCCGTAGACCTTTTGCATCCACAGCAGCAGACCGAGGCCCGGCGTGCTGGTCCGCGGATCTTCATAAATCACGCGCCATTTCTGGTCACTTTCGACCAGTTCTTTCAGACTCTTCGGCGGGTTTTTCAGCTTATTTTTGTCATAAACAAAAGCAAAGTAGCCGTAATCGAACGGCACAAAGGTGTCGTTCTTCCAGCCGCCAGGCACGTTAACGGCATCCGACGCGACGCCGCTTTTGGCAAACAGTTTGGTCTGCGAGGCGGCTTCCAGCAGGTTGTTATCCAGCCCGAGCACCACGTCAGCCTTGCTGTTTTTCCCTTCCATGCGCAGACGGTTGAGCAGCGAAACGCCATCTTCCAGCGCCACGAACTTCAGCTCGCAGTTGCAGTCGGCTTCAAAGGCTTTTTTGACCACCGGGCCCGGGCCCCAGTCGGCAGAGAAGGAGTCATAGGTGTAGACCGTCAGGACGGGCTTCGCAAAAGCAGGCAGCGCAAAAAGCGCCAGCAGGGGGAGAACTTTTTTTAACACTTTGCACCTCAAAGTTGAGTGGCAAAGGATTTTGAGCGACAGCCTCAAATCCCTTCGCCGGCGTTATCCGGATCAGGTTCGACGGGTATTATCTCAGCGCACATCTGTGATGCAGCACCCCGTTGAGAACGGCGCTATTGTAATGATTTGGT
Source organism: Enterobacter cloacae complex sp. 2015409 (assembly GCF_041365315.1). Lineage (NCBI taxonomy): Bacteria > Pseudomonadati > Pseudomonadota > Gammaproteobacteria > Enterobacterales > Enterobacteriaceae > Enterobacter > Enterobacter cloacae complex sp. 2015409. The sequence goes on from NZ_JBFTVM010000002.1 coordinate 343,279, forward strand.
GAATATTACGAAAGCGTTATGGCTCCGGGGGCGCAAACCAGGCGGATTTAAAATCAAACCAGCCCAGGGTATTCATCCGCAGGCCGCGCATACTGCGCTGACCCTGGATCATCAGCCAGTGGTGGATCAACGGGACGATGGTCTGTTCGGCCAGTAGCTGCTGGCACCACACGGCAAGATTCATCTCGCCCGCGCGCCACTGGGCGGCATCCTGCTGCCAGTCACGGTCGATGCAGTGCTGGATCAGCGGGACTTCATACAGGTGCGAGAAGAGCGAGAAATCGAGCGGCAGGGTGAAGTTGGCGCTGTTAAGCCAGATATCACTGGTGATATCCCCCTGGTGCCATTCGTCATAGTCAACTTCCCTGACCTCCAGCGTTACTCCTTCGGCTGCCAGTAGTCGGGTCATGATCCTCGCGATAAAACGATGCTCCACGTGCTCGCGGTAGTAGGTCAAGGTGATGGACTCCAGCCCTGCGGGCTTGTCGCAGTGCGACGGGCGGGCGTGGTGCCAGCGCGGAAGCAGGCCGTAGGCCGGGAACCAGTATGTCTGGTACTGCGCTTCCGCATGGTAGATCAGATTGGCAGGGGACAACACGTGGCTGATCCACTTGCGGACGGCCTGGTTTGCCCCGCGGTGGGTGCGGCGATCAAAGAGGAGATAGTAGCATCCCTCCTCCAGGCGACTCTCCACGGCTTTTTCTCCCGTGGTGGGGCCTTCAAGCGTCAGTCCGCAGCTCAGGTCTTCATTGAGATCCGGCAATACCCACACGTTGACTTCGTCGATCAGCGCCCGATAGCCAAAGTAGTCGTCGAACGCGCGGATTTTCAGCTGGTTGCTGTTATTGCGGGACACGGAGTAGGGCCCGGTGCCAATCGGCAGGCTGGCAAAATTGTTCATCGATTCCCACTCGCCGGGCAAAATCATCGACGGCACGTAGCCCAGCAGCCAGGGAAGCCACTTATCCTGCTGCGACAGCTCGATATCCAGCGTCCAGGCCGTGGGGGAGTGGATACGCGAAATATGCGAGTAGAGCGGCAGCCTTCGGACGCGTTCCAGAGAGGCGATGACGTCGTGCATCTCCAGTTCGCGACCATGGTGAAAGTGAATGCCGGGGCGTAAAAAGAAGCGCCAGTGAAGCGGAGAAAGTTGCTGCCAGTGGTGCGCGATATCCGCTTCCAGTTCCCCGTTTTCCTCATTTATCCGCGTCAGACCGCTGAAGATTTGCCGGGCCATATGGGTTTCGGAGCGGCGTAACGCCGTGCCGGGCAGCAGATTTTTCATTGGACGATAGTAGAGCACCCGCAGGATGTGCCGACCCTGACGAAAACTGCGTCCGAGATGGGAAACCAGCATCTGGCGCACGGCGGCTTTGTCGCCCACCAGCTGAACCAGCTGATCGATGCGGTCCTGCTCGAGCAGGTCTTCCGCGCGCTGCTGCTGCAACGCCAGCCCGGTATAGAGAAAGGTCAACCGCGAACGTTTGCCGCGTCCCGCCTCAGCTTCCCAGCTTAACCAACCCTGCTGCTGCATGGTGTTGAGCAACGTACGCATATGACGGCGGGAACAGCTAAGCAGGTCAGCCAGCTCGTTGAGCGTGGTCTTCTGCGATTGCCCCTCGCAGCATTGCCAGAGGCGGATAAACTGTTGTTGCAGACGACCGGAAGGCATAAAAGGGGAACTCCTGACAAAAAACCAGCAATTTATTTATCCCTATATTAGGCCAATAATTCTCCTCGATGAAGTGAGGAGGTAAATTATGAAGAGGTCTACCGCACGTCAGTTTTATCAGCAGTACTTTTCAGCGACAAAAGGATCGTCCTGGCTGGCCCGCCAGTGTGCAGAGCAACGGCTGAAAACGTTAGAAGAATTGATGCAGTGGGACGTTACAACACCGACCTCTTCCCGCTAACTCGCCTCGATCATGTGTGACTGAGTATTGGTGCTTATCACCCGCCAGCAAAATGTTTTTGCTGGCTTTTTTCGTTTATTCTTTCACCCGATTTTGATTCGCTTTCACAAGGACTTGCGCATGCTGTGGTTGATGACGATGGGGCGACGCCTGAACGGCGTGTATGCCGCTTTTATGCTGGTGGCCTTTATGATGGGCGTGGCGGGGGCGCTGCAGGCGCCGACGCTGAGCCTGTTTCTCAGCCGCGAGGTGGGGGCACAGCCGTTTTGGGTCGGCCTGTTTTATACCGTTAACGCCATTGCCGGGATCCTGGTCAGCCTCGCGCTGGCGAAACGATCGGACAGCCAGGGCGATCGCCGCAGGCTGATCCTCTTTTGCTGCACCATGGCGGTGGGCAACGCGCTGCTCTTCGCCTTTAACCGTCATTATCTGACGCTCATTACCTGCGGCGTGCTGCTGGCGTCACTGGCGAACACCGCCATGCCGCAGCTGTTCGCGCTGGCCCGTGAATATGCGGATAACTCGGCGCGGGAAGTGGTGATGTTCAGCTCGGTGATGCGTGCCCAGCTCTCGCTGGCGTGGGTCATTGGCCCGCCGCTGGCCTTCATGCTGGCGTTGAACTACGGCTTTACCACCATGTTCTCCATCGCCGCCGGGATTTTTGTCATCAGCCTGGCGTTGATTGCCTTCGCGCTGCCGTCCGTGGCGCGCGTCGAACAGGCAACGGATAAACCTGTCACCGAGGTGAGCGGCTGGCAGGACAAAAACGTCCGCATGCTGTTTATTGCCTCCACGCTGATGTGGACCTGCAACACGATGTACATTATCGATATGCCGCTGTGGATCAGCAGCGATCTGGGTTTACCGGACAAACTCGCCGGGATCCTAATGGGAACCGCGGCCGGGCTGGAGATCCCGGCGATGATTCTGGCGGGTTACTACGTTAAGCGCTTTGGAAAGCGTCGGATGATGATCGTCGCCGTGGCGGCTGGGGTGCTGTTCTACGCGGGGCTGATCCTTTTCCATTCGCGCGAAGCGCTGCTGGCGCTGCAGCTGTTCAACGCCGTGTTTATTGGCATTGTCGCCGGGATCGGCATGCTCTGGTTCCAGGACCTCATGCCCGGTCGTGCCGGCTCGGCGACCACGCTTTTTACCAACAGTATTTCAACCGGGGTGATTCTGGCAGGCGTGATTCAGGGGGCGCTGGCGCAAAGCTATGGGCATGCGTCTGTCTACTGGATGATTGCGGCGCTTTCTGTCGTGACGCTTCTGCTGACCTGCCGCGTAAAAGACGTGTGATCGGATGAATGAAACGGAGCCCGGGAACGCCGGGCTCTGCGAACCGTTTTATTCTGAACACTGATACTTACGCTGCGCGCGTAGCGTCAGGTACATATGAACGAGGCCCATGAAACCGTGTGCCCAGAAATATGTCTCAACAAAGATCGTCAGAAATTTATGCAAATTTAAGGCGGACTCTGTGACGGAAGAAACGGGTCCGAGCGTGGCGTTCAGCACGAACCAGGCCGCGCCGCAGAGTGCAACGCCCAGCAGCGCCAGCACGCCCAAACCTTGCACCGTTGCCGCCATACCGCCGGCATGCGCGTCAGGAAGCTGGCGCTGCGTGAGGGTGCGAATATCGTCAACGATTCCGCGAAAATCCAGCGCCAGCCAGGCGAAGTAATATTTAAATCCGCGCTGGGTTAACATCCATGCCATCATGGCAATGCCACAAAAAATTAAACCAAACCCGGAAATAATATGCATCCAGGTGACAATTCCGTTCAGCCCGGAGTCGTGGAGGGCTTCACTTTCGGTGAAATTAGAATTGATGATCTGGACCAGCACCAGAACGGCCACAAGAATGTGCAGTACGCGAAGAAAGGGTGTTTCTTTATGGGGAAGCGTATTGCATAGCGTTGGGTTCATCGCTTTTTACCTCAATAATGAGAGAGCTGATGCGATGCAGTGTGACGCAAATTAATTAACGAAACCTTAACGGTGGGTTGCGTCACACTGTATTTATGCGTTCCGATTAGCGAGCAGGATCAATATGCGTCATCACGTTCAGCACATTGAATTTTTGCATCACGTTGTTTCTGGCATTGACAGCAATCTGATGCCCTTCTTTTACGCTTAATTCGCCGTTAACTTCCAGATGGACATCGACAAGGGCTAAATCGCCCATCTTGCGGGTTTTTAAATCATGGAGTCCGGTGACACCCTCGGTTGAGAGAAGACACGTTTTGATGTCGTGCTCCAGCTCGGGTTCAAGCGAACGGTCCATCAGGTCGTGCAGGGCATCGGCAGAGAATTTGTAACCCATATGGGCGATAAATATCCCAACAATCAGGGCCGCAATCAGGTCCATCGCGTGAAAACCCACTAAATTCCCGACAATACCGATGGCGACAACCACTGACGAGGCTGCGTCAGAGCGGGCATGCCAGGCATTGGCTATCAGCAGCGAGGACTGAATACGTTTTCCCGTGGCATACATGTATCTGAACAGGCTTTCCTTCACCACCAGCGCCAGTATCGCCACCCACAGAGCGGCCCCTTTCACCAGCTGATGCGTCTCGGGGTGAAGCAGTTTATTCCCTGCGGACCAGAGCATCCCGACTCCCACAAGCAGCAGAATAGCGCCAATAATGAGCTTTGCACCGTTTTCGAAACGCAGATGACCGTAATGATGATCGATATCAGAGGCTTTCTGACTCTTTTTATTTGCAATCAGAACGACAAAGTCAGAGGATAAATCGGAAAGAGAATGAATCCCATCAGCAATTAATCCCTGCGAGCCGGAGAATATTCCTGCAACTATCTGAAAGCCGGTGAGTAAACTATTTGTTATCACACTCACTATTGTGCATTTTTGTATTTCATGAGAACGGAGATGAGACTTATTGCTATTTTTCTTTTCCATGATAATTTCCGCTGCCAGCTGATTGAGCGATTATTCTGCGCAGGGAACATTAAATTGACATTAAATATAACGTCATTATTGGCTGGGTTTGCGAAGTATTTACAGAAGGAAGATGGGCATTGGGATAAAACACAGCCTGCAGAGTACACCGCAGGCCGGAGGATTATTTCATAAATGCGGGTTGTTTTTGTTCGTAAGTGGCAATCGCCGCTTCGTGCTGGAGAGTTAAACCAATGCTGTCCAGACCGTTCAGCATGCAGTGACGGCGGAAGGCATCAATGCTGAAGCTGTAGGACTTATCCCCGGCTTTCACCACTTCCGCTTCCAGATCCACTTCAAACGAAATGCCCGGATTCGCCTTAACCAGCGTGAACAATTCGTCGACCTGTTCATCGCTCAGCGTCACCGGCAGAAGCTGGTTGTTGAAGCTGTTGCCGTAAAAAATATCTGCGAAGCTTGGGGCAATGACCACCTTAAAGCCGTAGTCGGTGAGCGCCCACGGCGCGTGTTCACGGGATGAGCCGCAGCCAAAGTTTTCCCGCGCCAGCAAAATGGAGGCGCCTTTGTATTCCGGGAAGTTCAACACGAATTCCGGATTAGGCACTTCGCCCTTATCGTCGAGGAAACGCCAGTCGTTAAACAGGTGCGCGCCAAAACCGGTACGCGTCACCTTCTGCAGAAATTGTTTTGGAATAATAGCGTCAGTATCGACGTTAGCGGCGTCCAGCGGGACAACCCGGCCCGTATGTTGGGTAAATTTCTCTGCCATGATTGTCTCCTTATTTCAGGCTGCGAATATCGGCGAAATGGCCGGTGACTGCCGCAGCGGCGGCCATTGCCGGGCTGACCAGATGGGTGCGTCCACCGCGGCCCTGACGGCCTTCAAAGTTACGGTTACTGGTAGAGGCGCAGCGCTCACCCGGATTCAGGCGGTCATTGTTCATCGCCAGACACATGGAGCAGCCAGGCAGACGCCACTCGAAGCCCGCTTCGATAAAGATCTTATCCAGACCTTCGGCTTCTGCCTGGGCCTTCACCGGACCGGAGCCAGGAACCACCAGCGCCTGCACGCCTGGTGCCACTTTACGGCCTTTGGCAATTTCGGCGGCGGCACGCAAATCTTCGATACGGGAGTTGGTGCAGGAGCCGATAAACACTTTATCAATGGCGACATCGGTCAACGGCACGCCGGGCTTCAGCCCCATATAGGCCAGCGCTTTTTCCGCACTGGCGCGCTCGACCGGATCGGCGAAGGAGGCCGGGTCAGGGATGCTGTCGTTGACGGAAATCACCTGACCCGGGTTGGTGCCCCAGGTCACCTGAGGCGCAATCTCTTCTGCCTGCAGCGTGACAACGGTATCAAACGTTGCCCCATCGTCGGTTGTCAGGGTTTTCCAGTAGGCTACCGCGTCGTCAAAATCCTTACCTTTCGGCGCGTGCAGACGGCCCTCCACATAGTTGAAGGTGGTTTCGTCCGGCGCGACCAGCCCGGCTTTTGCGCCCATCTCAATGGCCATGTTGCACAGGGTCATGCGACCTTCCATGCTCAGTGCCTGGATGGCTTCACCGCAGAACTCAACAACGTGGCCGGTACCGCCTGCGCTGCCGGTTTTACCGATGATGGCCAGGACGATGTCTTTCGCGGTAATGCCAGGTGCCGCTTTGCCCTTCACTTCAATCTTCATGGTTTTGGCGCGGCCCTGCTTCAGGGTCTGCGTTGCCAGCACATGTTCCACTTCGGACGTGCCAATCCCGAATGCCAGAGCGCCAAACGCGCCGTGGGTCGCGGTATGGGAGTCACCGCAGACGATGGTCATGCCCGGCAGGGTGATCCCTTGCTCAGGCCCCATCACGTGGACGATGCCCTGATACGGATGGTTCAGGTCGTACAGCTCAACGCCAAATTCATTGCAGTTCTTAATCAGCTCCTGCATCTGGATACGCGCCATCTCACCCGAGGCGTTAATGTCTTTGGTCTGGGTGGAAACGTTGTGATCCATCGTCGCGAAGGTTTTACCCGGCTGACGTACCGGACGCTTGTGCGCGCGCAGGCCGTCAAATGCCTGAGGAGAGGTCACTTCGTGTACCAGATGACGGTCAATGTACAGCAGCGGGGTTTCGTTTGGTGCCTCGTAAACAACGTGCGCATCAAACAACTTTTCATATAACGTCTTAGCCATGATTACACCCCTTCAGCGACATAGCGGGCAATGATGTCGCCCATTTCATCGGTACTGACTGCCGCCGTGCCGCGTGCTAAATCGCCGGTACGGACGCCTTCTTCTAACGCCCGGTTAATGGCGTTCTCAATTGCGGTTGCTGCATCGCCTGCATCCAGGCTATAGCGCAGCAGCAGGGCCAGGGAGAGGATCTGCGCAATCGGGTTGGCAATGTTTTTGCCTGCGATATCCGGCGCGGAGCCGCCCGCAGGCTCATACAGGCCAAAGCCTTCTTCATTCAGGCTTGCGGATGGCAGCATGCCCATCGAGCCGGTGATCATCGCGCACTCGTCAGAGAGAATATCGCCGAACAGGTTGGAGCACAGCAGCACGTCAAACTGGGACGGATCCTTAATCAGCTGCATGGTCGCGTTGTCGATGTACATGTGCGACAGCGCGACGTCCGGGTACTGCTTAGCGACTTCACTCACAATCTCGCGCCACAAAATGGAGGACTGCAGCACGTTCGCTTTATCAATGGAGGTCACCTTATGGCGGCGTTTGCGCGCCGACTCGAACGCGATGTGGGCGATACGTTCGATTTCGAAACGGTGATACACCTCGGTATCGAACGCTTTTTCATGCTGACCGCTGCCTTCGCGCCCTTTTGGCTGGCCGAAATAGATCCCGCCGGTCAGTTCACGCACGCAGAGAATGTCGAAACCGTTGGCGGCGATATCCGCGCGCAGCGGGCAGAACTCTTCCAGACCCTGATACAGTTTCGCCGGGCGCAGGTTGCTGAACAGCTTGAAATGTTTACGCAGCGGCAGCAGCGCGCCGCGTTCTGGCTGCTCTGCTGGCGGCAGGTGTTCCCATTTCGGGCCACCGACGGAACCAAACAGCACGGCATCGGCATTTTCGCAGCCTTCCACGGTCGCTTTCGGCAGCGGCGTACCGTGGTTATCAATCGCAATACCGCCCACGTCGTAGTGGCTGGTGGTGATTTTCATCGCAAAACGCGTACGAACGGCTTCCAGTACTTTCAGCGCCTGTGCCATTACTTCCGGACCAATACCGTCGCCCGGTAACACAGCAATATGGTAATTCTTCGACATTACACGGTTTCCTTGTTGTTCTCTTTATTCTGAGCTTTGCGTTGCAACTCTTTTTCGACTTCGGCGGCGCGCCAGATGTTGTTCAGAACATGCACCATCGCTTTCGCGGAGGATTCAACGATATCGGTCGCCAGGCCCACGCCATGGAAGCGGCGGCCATTGTGGGTCACAACAATGTCGACCTGACCCAGAGCATCTTTGCCGTGGCCCTTGGCCGTCAGGTCATACTTCACCAGCTCCACGTCGTACTCGGTGACGCGGTTAATCGCCTGGTAGATGGCATCGACCGGGCCGTTACCGTTCGCGGCCTCTGCTTTAATTTCATCACCGCAGGCCAGCTTGACCGAGGCGGTGGCGATGTTGCTGGAGCCGGACTGCACGTTGAAGTAATCCAGACGGAAGTGCTCTGGCTCTTCCTGCTGCTTGTTAATAAAGGCCAGCGCTTCCAGGTCGTAGTCGAACACCTGACCTTTTTTGTCGGCCAGTTTCAGGAACGCGTCGTACAGCTGATCCATGTTGTAATCGCTGTCCTTATAGCCCATCTCTTCCATACGGTGTTTAACCGCCGCGCGACCGGAACGGGAGGTCAGGTTCAGCTGCACCTGGTTCAGGCCGATGGATTCCGGGGTCATGATTTCGTAGTTTTCGCGGTTCTTCAGGACGCCATCCTGGTGAATACCGGAGGAGTGCGCGAAGGCGCCAGTGCCGACAATCGCTTTGTTAGCCGGAATGGGCATGTTGCAAATCTGGCTGACGGTCTGGCTGGTGCGCCAGATTTCGTTGTGATTGATGCGGGTATGCACGTCCATGATGTCTTTGCGCACTTTGATCGCCATGATCACTTCTTCCAGCGAACAGTTGCCCGCGCGTTCGCCGATACCGTTCATCGCACCTTCTACCTGACGCGCACCGGCGTGGACGGCGGCGATGGCATTACCCACGGCCAGACCCAAATCATCGTGGGTGTGGACGGAGATAATTGCCTTATCAATATTGGGTACGCGGTCGTACAGTCCGGTAATGATGTTGGAGAACTCAAACGGCATGGTGTAGCCGACGGTGTCCGGGATGTTGATGGTTTTCGCACCCGCGTTGATGGCGGCTTCCACGACGCGCGCCAGGTCTTCGATTGGCGTACGGCCCGCATCTTCGCAGGAGAATTCAACGTCATCGGTGTAGTTGCGTGCGCGTTTCACCATATACACCGCGCGCTCAATCACCTCATCCAGCGTGCTGCGCAGCTTGGTGGCGATGTGCATGGGCGAGGTGGCAATAAAGGTGTGGATACGGAACGCTTCGGCCACTTTCAGTGACTCGGCTGCAACGTCGATATCTTTTTCCACACAGCGCGCCAGACCACATACGCGGCTGTTTTTAATGGTGCGGGCGATGGTCTGGACGGATTCGAAATCACCCGGAGACGAGACCGGGAAACCCACCTCCATCACGTCGACACCCATACGTTCGAGAGCCAGCGCGATCTGCAGTTTCTCTTTTACACTCAGGCTTGCCTGTAATGCCTGTTCACCGTCACGTAAAGTAGTATCGAAAATAATGACTTGCTGGCTCATGGGTTAGGTCCTTGTCAGTCTTAGGGCGCCTTGCTACGAGCATAAAAAAACCCGCGCAGTGGCGCGGGTTTTTAGTCTTACTGGTGACGATTCAACGCTGAATTTCGCCCGCCAGTCTACCGCGCACAGTGAATGCGTTTAGTAGTAGTAGACCGGTGAAACGAATGGTGCGAATCATGAATCGTGCTCCGTTAAATTCAATATGCTTTTAGTGGTACTGGATACGGCCGTTCATGTCAACCCCTGACGATGAAAACGGGCCCGACAGACGGAATCAGCAGGGTATTCACTTTAGCTAATTGTGCTGGTTTTAGCTTTCGCGACCCGACTAATTGTCTAATTTTGGACTTAAGAAAAGAGTTGCAGAAACAAATAAATATAATTGTTTAAAAATGAGTGAAATGTCCTGAAGAGAATGCGTTGTGATTAAAAGGTTTTAATATCATTAAGTTATAAATGCAGTGAATCTGTTCCATAATGCTGAAAAGCGAACAGATATAACAGGTTGTTAACTAACTGTAGGGCGATAGCAATAACAGTTTAATAATACTTAAGTCATCATTAACCTGATGGCAATTGTATATTTGTTTGGTTTATGGTTTCATTCAAATCCTAAAGTCAAACATATCATTTGCGCTCATTAATTTTCGTTATTATAGAGTCTTTATATATTCCGAATTTTAAATAATTCTCTTTTGCTGATCGTATTTGCATGGTAAATCATATTTTCGAGATGATTACCGTACGTGAGCAAAGGGAGTGTAGCGTGACAGTGGAGTCAGAAGTGTCAGAAAATAATATTAAACAACCTCAAGCTACTGATGGGATTAAACCGCAGTTACGCACGGTGGATCTTAATCTTCTGACGGTGTTTGATGCTGTCATGCAGGAACAGAATATTACCCGCGCGGCCCAGGCCTTGGGGATGTCACAACCTGCTGTGAGTAATGCCGTTGCCAGGCTTAAGGTCATGTTTAACGACGAATTGTTTGTTCGTTACGGAAGAGGGATCCAGCCTACGGCGCGCGCATTCCAGCTGTTCGGCTCCATCCGCCAGGCGTTGCAGTTGGTACAAAACGAGCTGCCGGGCTCGGGCTTTGAACCCTTAAGCAGCGAGCGCGTATTCCATCTTTGCGTCTGTAGCCCATTAGATAATTATTTAACGTCGATTATTTATAATAAAGTTGAAGAGATCGCACCAAATATCAATCTTGTTTTTAAATCATCCCTGAATCAAAACACGGAACATCAGTTACGCTATCAGGAGATTGAATTCGTTCTGGGGTATGAAGAGTTCCGTCGTCCAGAATTTTCCTGTGTGCCGCTGTTTAAAGATGAAATGGTTCTCGTCGCCAGTAAAAAACATCCGCGCCTGAATTCTCCGCTGCTAGAAAGCGATGTTTATAACGAGCAGCACGCCGTTGTTGCACTCGACAGATATGCTTCCTTTAGCCTGCCGTGGTATGACACTGCGGATAAACAGGCGAGCGTGGCGTATCAGGGCATGGCCATGGTTAGCGTATTAAACGTGGTCTCCCAGACGCAACTGGTGGCGATTGCGCCGCGCTGGCTGGCAGAAGAGTTTTCTGACCCGTTAAACCTGCAAATTTTACCTCTGCCGCTCAAGCTAAATAGCCGTACCTGTTATCTTTCCTGGCATGAAGCGGCGGGTCGGGATAAAGGGCATCAGTGGATGGAAGAGTTGCTGGTTGGCATCTGTCGCCGGTAAGCGCATCAGGATAAATCGCATCGGTTTATGTGATTTATCCTGAGTTCTTTTAGATAATTGCTATTTTATTCTGTGGTGCTTTTTTTCGGGCTGCTCTCCGGCACGCAAAAATAGATGATTTCCTGCATTGTCGCGCTTTTCAGCGATGATTTATCACCCCATCCTCTATTCCCAGAGGAATTAACCATATCTCCTGTTAACGCCTGCTTTTTCTGCTTTACGCGCCGTTTATCTACCCGGGTTTGCTAATTGCCTGCCTCATAACGAGCGGTTAAGGTAAAGAACACTCTGCAAAATATAAGATTGGTTTATCCCAATCGTAAGACGGTGCGGAAATGAATTCGGCAGTCCGTCTATAACAAAATGCCTGGAGGCAAAGCATGGAGATGTTGTCTGGCGCGGAAATGGTCGTTCGGTCGCTGATCGATCAGGGCGTAAAGCAAGTGTTCGGCTACCCTGGCGGTGCGGTCCTCGATATTTATGATGCGCTGCATACGGTAGGGGGCATTGACCATGTTCTGGTACGTCACGAGCAGGCGGCGGTGCACATGGCTGACGGCCTGGCGCGTGCGACGGGTGAAGTGGGCGTGGTGCTAGTCACGTCCGGCCCCGGCGCGACAAACGCCATTACCGGCATTGCGACGGCCTATATGGACTCTATCCCGCTGGTGATCCTCTCCGGGCAGGTGGCAACCTCACTGATTGGCTACGATGCTTTTCAGGAGTGCGACATGGTCGGGATTTCGCGTCCCGTTGTGAAGCACAGCTTCCTGGTCAAGCAAACAGAAGACATTCCCGGCGTACTGAAAAAAGCCTTCTGGCTGGCGGCGAGCGGACGTCCAGGACCGGTGGTGGTCGATCTGCCTAAAGATATCCTGAACCCGGCAAACAAGCTGCCTTATGTCTGGCCGGAATCGGTCAGCATGCGCTCTTATAACCCAACAACGCAGGGGCATAAAGGACAGATCAAGCGGGCATTGCAAACGCTGCTGGCAGCCAAAAAACCGGTGGTCTATGTTGGTGGCGGGGCGATCAACTCTGCCTGCGAAGTCCAGCTTCGTGAACTGATTGAAAAACTTAACCTGCCAGTTGCATCGTCATTGATGGGGCTGGGGGCATTCCCTGCCACCCATCGTCAGGCGCTGGGGATGCTGGGTATGCACGGTACCTATGAAGCCAACATGACGATGCATCATTCCGATGTCATCTTTGCCGTCGGCGTGCGCTTTGACGATCGCACCACCAACAACCTGGCAAAGTATTGCCCGAACGCCACCGTGCTGCACATTGATATCGATCCTACGTCAATTTCAAAAACAGTGGCGGCTGATGTGCCGATCGTCGGTGATGCCCGTCAGGTTCTGGAGCAAATGCTGGACCTGCTGACCCAGGAGAGTGCAACCCAGCCGCTGGATGAGATCCGCGACTGGTGGCAGCAGATTGAACAGTGGCGCGCGCGTCAGTGCCTGAAATATGACACGCAAAGCGAAAACATTAAGCCGCAGTCGGTCATCGAAGCGGTGTGGCGACTGACGAAAGGTGAAGCGTACGTAACCTCAGACGTAGGGCAGCACCAGATGTTTGCCGCCCTGTATTACCCGTTTGATAAACCGCGACACTGGATCAACTCCGGTGGTTTAGGAACCATGGGCTTTGGTCTGCCTGCCGCGCTGGGCGTGAAGCTGGCGTTGCCGAATGAAACCGTCGTCTGCGTGACCGGAGATGGCAGTATTCAGATGAACATTCAGGAACTGTCTACCGCGCTGCAATATGAACTGCCGGTACTGGTGCTGAACCTGAATAACGGGTATCTCGGTATGGTGAAGCAGTGGCAGGATATGATCTACTCTGGCCGTCATTCTCAGTCATACATGAAATCGCTGCCGGACTTTGTTCGTCTTGCTGAAGCTTACGGCCATGTAGGCATGCGGGTAACCGATCCGGCTGAGCTGGAAGCGAAGCTCGCGCAAGCGCTTGAGCACGTTAAAAACAACCGCCTCGTCTTTATGGATGTGATTGTTGATGGGACCGAACACGTTTATCCGATGCATATTCGTGGTGGTGGTATGGATGAAATGTGGTTAAGCAAAACGGAGAGAACCTGATATGCGCCGGATATTATCTGTTTTACTGGAAAACGAGTCTGGCGCACTGTCGCGCGTCATTGGTCTTTTTGCACAGCGCGGCTATAACATTGAAAGCCTGACCGTTGCTCCGACGGAAGACCCTACGCTATCGCGCATGACGATCCAAACCGTCGGCGATGCTAAAGTGCTTGAGCAGATTGAGAAACAGCTGCATAAGCTGGTTGATGTGCTGCGCGTGAGCGAGCTGGGGCAGGGGGCCTACGTTGAACGAGAGGTCATGCTGGTGAAAATCCAGGCCAGCGGCTACGGGCGTGAAGAAGTTAAACGCAATGCGGATATTTTCCGCGGACAGATTATTGACGTGACCCCTTCTCTTTATACGGTTCAGCTGGTTGGGACAAGCGACAAGCTGGATGCTTTCCTGGCATCAGTGCGGGACGTCGCAAAAATTGTCGAGGTCGCGAGATCGGGTGTAGTCGGTCTGTCACGCGGCGAGAAAATCATGCGTTAGTTGTCAAAAAGGTTCGCCTCTTTCTGCCCGGTCACCAAAGCCGGGCTTTTTTTTGCGTAATCAGCCGACAACGCAGATAAAAGCGGTTGCCGCGAAGGCTTTTCTGCGTTTAGATGTTAAAAGATTTAACCATAACCTTGACAGGGCCATGGACTCTTTTCTTTTTTTAAGGGGCAATTGTGAAACTGGATGAAATCGCCCGGCTAGCCGGCGTGTCACGGACAACGGCCAGCTATGTGATTAACGGTAAAGCAAAGCAGTACCGTGTTAGCGACAAGACCGTTGAAAAAGTTATGGCGGTGGTTCGTGAGCATAACTACCATCCGAATGCTGTCGCAGCCGGTCTGCGTGCCGGGCGTACCCGCTCTATTGGTCTGGTGATCCCTGACCTGGAAAACACCAGCTATACCCGTATCGCCAATTATCTTGAACGTCAGGCGCGTCAGCGCGGCTATCAGTTGCTGATTGCCTGCTCAGAAGACCAGCCTGATAACGAGATGCGCTGTATTGAGCATCTGCTCCAGCGTCAGGTGGATGCCATTATCGTGTCGACCTCCTTGCCGCCAGAGCATCCGTTCTACCAGCGCTGGGCGAATGACCCGTTCCCAATTGTGGCGCTGGATCGCGCGCTCGATCGCGAGCATTTCACCAGCGTCGTGGGTGCGGATCAGGATGATGCAGAAATGCTGGCCGCAGAGTTGAGAACGTTCCCCGCTGAAACGGTGCTGTATCTTGGCGCGTTGCCCGAGCTTTCCGTGAGCTTCCTGCGCGAGCAGGGATTCAGAACTGCCTGGAAAGACGATCCGCGCGAGGTTCACTACCTCTATGCCAACAGCTACGAGCGTGAAGCCGCCGCGCAGCTGTTCGAGAAATGGCTGGAAACGCATCCGATGCCTCAGGCGTTGTTCACCACATCGTTTGCGTTGTTGCAGGGCGTCATGGACGTGACCTTACGCCGGGAAGGTAAACTGCCCTCCGATCTGGCGATTGCCACGTTCGGGGATAACGAGCTGCTTGACTTCCTCCAGTGCCCGGTGCTGGCGGTAGCACAGCGTCACCGCGATGTGGCTGAACGCGTGCTGGAGATTGTGCTGGCAAGCCTGGATGAGCCGCGCAAGCCGAAACCGGGCCTGACGCGTATCAAACGTAATCTCTACCATCGCGGAATTTTAAGCCGCCAAAAATGAAAATGACCGGGGCGGCGAAATCTGCCCCCCTTTTGTTGCGATAATTCGTGCAGATAATTCCCGGAGAGAAATTAGGATAATTCTTGAGGGATCCTAATCACCTATTTTTCTTAATTCATTCTGGCTTTTAAATTGTCTTTTTAAGAACGTCCGGTCGATTTTAAACGGCTTTCTTTGTATTATTTTGTTACAAACCCTTTTCGGTCGATGAATAATCAGACGTTTTTCCTCCTCCTTTGCCAGCTTACGTGGCAACCGCTGCGCTTACCGGGTGCCTGGGTGAATCTGGCGCTGTTATCCCCTGAGAATCTGTCATAAAATGCTGCCCGCGTCGCAAACTGACACTTTATATTTATCTGCGATGATATTGAGTGAGCTTTAACGCTAGTGTGCATATTCGGTTTTTTTCTTACAAATATTCATAACGTTAATTTTGCCTCGCCAGTTGTGCAGTTATTAACCAGGACTGTTTATCTCTGTAAATAGAGGGCTTCCGAGTCCTTATATGGAGAGTCCTGGCTTGACAAGCTTTTCCCTCGCTCCGTAAACTCCTTTAGGTGGGAATTTGTGGGTTAAAGTGGTGAGGAGGGGTGAGACTGGCATGTTCCGTGGAGCTACGTTAGTCAATCTCGACAGCAAAGGGCGTTTATCGGTACCAACCCGATACCGCGACCAGCTGATTGAGAACGCTGCGGGTCAAATGGTTTGCACCATTGACATTAACTCCCCCTGCCTGCTGCTTTACCCCTTGCCTGAATGGGAAATTATTGAGCAAAAGCTGTCGCGACTGTCGAGTATGAACCCGCAGGAACGCCGCGTACAGCGGCTGTTATTGGGGCATGCCAGTGAATGTCAGATGGATAACGCTGGGCGATTACTGATTGCCCCTGTGTTGCGGCAACATGCCGGTCTGACCAAAGAAGTGATGCTGGTCGGGCAGTTCAACAAGTTTGAACTGTGGGATGAAACGACCTGGTATCAACAGGTCAAGGAAGATATCGACGCTGAGCAGTCTGATTCCGCAACATTATCGGAACGGCTGCAGGACTTGTCTCTATAAATATGATGGAAAATTATAAACATAAAACGGTGTTACTGGACGAGGCCGTAAACGGCCTGAATATTCGTCCGGATGGCATCTACATTGATGGCACTTTTGGTCGCGGTGGTCACTCACGTTTGATTCTCTCCCAGCTTGGAGAGGAAGGACGTCTGCTGGCAATCGATCGCGATCCGCAGGCTATTGCCGTTGCACAGACCATCAATGACCCACGCTTTTCCATCGTGCATGGACCTTTCTCTGCGCTCGCGGATTATGTCGCTGAGCGCGGCCTGACGGGCAAGATCGACGGGATTCTTCTCGATCTTGGCGTCTCTTCACCCCAACTTGATGATGCTGAACGTGGTTTCTCCTTTATGCGTGATGGTCCGCTGGACATGCGGATGGACCCGACGCGCGGTCAATCTGCCGCTGAGTGGCTACAGACCGCTGACGAAGCCGATATTGCATGGGTCATCAAAACGTTCGGCGAAGAGCGCTTTGGCAAACGTATTGCGCGCGCCATCGTTGAGCGCAATCGCATTGAGCCAATGACCCGCACCAAAGAGTTGGCCGAAGTGATCGCGGCGGCGACACCGGTGAAGGATAAGCACAAACATCCCGCGACCCGTACCTTCCAGGCGGTTCGCATCTGGGTAAACAGTGAACTGGAGGAAATAGAGCTGGCGCTAAAAAGCTCGCTCGACGTGCTGGCCCCGGGTGGGCGGTTATCCATCATCAGCTTCCATTCGCTGGAAGACCGTATTGTGAAACGCTTCATGCGTGAACAAAGCCGCGGTCCGCAGGTGCCAGCGGGGCTGCCGATGACGGAAGAACAACTCAGGAAGCTGGGTGGCCGTCAGTTGCGAGCATTAGGCAAGTTGATGCCGGGCGAAGAAGAAGTGGCAGAAAATCCACGCGCCCGTAGTTCAGTGCTGCGTGTTGCAGAGAGGACGAACGCATGATCGGCAGAGTGACAGAGACCCTAAGCAAAGTTAAGGATTCGTTAGGAAGCAACGAGCGCCATGCCTTGCCTGGCGTGATCGGCGACGATCTTTTGCGGTTTGGGAAACTGCCACTCTGTCTGTTCATTTGCATCATTGTCACGGCAGTTACGGTGGTGACCACCGCCCACCATACACGTTTATTGACTGCGCAACGCGAGCAGATGGTACTGGAACGCGATGCGCTGGATATTGAATGGCGAAATCTGATCCTTGAAGAAAACGCGCTCGGCGATCATAGCCGGGTTGAACGGATCGCAACGGAAAAGCTGCAGCTGCAGCATGTTGATCCTTCGCAGGAAAATATCGTAGTACAAAAATAAGGGAAAACGCGACGCATGAAAGCAGCGGCAAAAACGCTAAAACCAAAACGTCAGGAAGAACAGGCCAACTTTGTCAGTTGGCGTTTTGCGTTGCTTTGCGGCTGCATTTTACTGGCGCTGGGTTTCCTGCTGGGCCGCGTGGCCTGGCTACAAATCGTCGCCCCTGACATGCTGGTACGCCAGGGCGATATGCGCTCTCTGCGCGTCCAGGAAGTGTCGACATCCCGCGGGATGATCACCGACCGCTCGGGTCGTCCGCTGGCGGTGAGCGTGCCGGTGAAGGCTATCTGGGCCGATCCGAAAGAACTGCATGATGCTGGCGGCATCACGCTTGATAACCGGTGGAAGGCCCTTGCGGATGCGCTGAAGATGCCGCTGGACCAGTTATCTTCACGCGTGAATACCAACCCGAGAGGGCGCTTTATCTATCTGGCGCGTCAGGTGAATCCTGACATGGCGGACTACATCAAAAAATTGAAGCTGCCGGGGATCCATCTTCGCGAAGAATCCCGCCGGTACTATCCATCCGGCGAAGTGACTGCTCACCTCATTGGCTTTACTAACGTTGATAGCCAGGGGATTGAGGGCGTTGAAAAAAGCTTTGATAAATGGCTGACCGGTCAGCCCGGTGAGCGCATTGTGCGTAAAGACCGCTATGGTCGCGTGATCGAGGATATTTCCTCAACGGACAGCCAGGCAGCACACAACCTTGCGCTGAGTATCGATGAGCGGTTACAGGCGCTGGTTTACCGCGAGCTGAACAACGCCGTGGCTTTTAACAAAGCGGAATCGGGCAGTGCCGTGTTAGTTGATGTCAACACGGGTGAAGTGCTGGCGATGGCCAATAGCCCGTCCTACAACCCTAACAATCTTACCGGTACGCAAAAGGATATTATGCGTAACCGTACCATCACCGACGTGTTCGAACCGGGTTCGACCGTTAAGCCGATGGTCGTCATGACTGCACTTCAGCGCGGTATCGTTAATGAAAATACCGTACTGAATACCATTCCTTACCGAATTAACGGTCACGAAATCAAAGACGTGGCGCGCTACAGCGAATTGACCCTGACCGGGGTGTTACAGAAGTCGAGTAACGTCGGTGTTTCAAAGCTGGCGTTAGCGATGCCGTCCTCAGCGTTAGTAGAGACTTACTCACGTTTTGGGCTTGGAAAGGCGACCAATTTGGGGTTGGTCGGAGAACGCAGTGGCTTATATCCTCAAAAACAACGGTGGTCTGACATAGAGAGGGCCACCTTCTCTTTCGGCTACGGGCTAATGGTAACCCCGTTACAGTTAGCGCGAGTCTACGCAACGATCGGCAGCTATGGCGTTTATCGTCCGCTGTCGATTACCAAAGTTGATCCACCGGTTCCCGGTGAGCGTATCTTCCCGGAATCGACCGTCCGTACTGTTGTTCATATGATGGAAAGCGTGGCGCTGCCCGGCGGCGGCGGCGTGAAGGCGGCAATCAAAGGTTATCGCATCGCTATCAAGACCGGTACGGCGAAAAAAGTGGGGCCGGATGGCCGCTATATCAACAAATACATTGCCTATACCGCAGGCGTTGCGCCTGCAAGCAATCCGCGTTTTGCGCTGGTGGTCGTTATTAACGATCCACAGGCGGGTAAATACTACGGCGGCGCCGTCTCCGCGCCTGTGTTCGGGGCTATCATGGGCGGCGTGTTACGTACCATGAACATTGAACCGGATGCGCTGGCGACGGGCGAAAAAAGTGAATTTGTAATTAATCAAGGCGAGGGTACAGGTGGCAGATCGTAATTTGCGCGACCTTCTCGCTCCGTGGGTGCCAAATGCACCGGAGCGAGCACTGCGAGAGATGATACTGGACAGCCGCGTGGCTGCTTCTGGCGATCTTTTTGTGGCGGTGGTCGGTCATCAGGCGGACGGGCGTCGTTATATCCCGCAGGCGATTGCGCAAGGTGTGGCTGCCATTATTGCTGAGGCTAAAGATGAGGCAACCGACGGTGAGATCCGTGAAATGCACGGCGTACCGGTCATCTATCTCAGCCAGTTAAACGAACGTCTTTCCGCACTGGCGGGGCGTTTTTATCACGAACCTTCCGACCAGCTGCGCCTGGTTGGCGTGACGGGTACCAACGGTAAAACCACCACCACGCAGCTGATGGCGCAGTGGGCCCAACTGCTGGGTGAAACCGGTGCGGTGATGGGGACCGTGGGTAATGGCCTGCTGGGCAAAGTGAGCCCAACGGAAAACACCACCGGCTCCGCGGTAGACGTACAGCATGTGCTTGCCGGTCTGGCAGGGCAGGGGGCAACCTTTGCTGCGATGGAGGTCTCTTCGCACGGTCTGGTACAGCACCGCGTCGCGGCGCTGAAATTTGCCGCTTCCGTGTTTACCAATCTGAGCCGCGATCATCTTGATTATCATGGTGATATGGAGCATTACGAAGCCGCGAAATGGCTGCTGTTCTCTACTCACCATTACGGACAAGCCATCATCAACGCCGACGACGAAGTGGGCCGCCGCTGGCTGGCGAAGCTGCCGGATGCGGTTGCAGTGTCGATGGAAGACCATATCAATCCAAACTGCCACGGCCGCTGGCTGAAGGCGGTTGAAGTGAATTACCACGACAGTGGGGCGACAATCCGCTTTGCCTCTTCCTGGGGTGAAGGCGAAATTGAAAGCCGCCTGATGGGCGCGTTTAACGTCAGCAACCTGCTGCTGGCGCTGGCGACGCTGCTCGCGCTGGGGTATCCAATGGCTGAGCTGCTGAAAACCTCAGCGCGGCTGCAGCCGGTTTGCGGCCGTATGGAAGTGTTCAGCGCGCCGGGCAAACCGACCGTTGTGGTTGATTATGCCCACACGCCGGACGCGCTGGAAAAAGCGCTGGAAGCGGCGCGCCTGCACTGCACAGGGAAGCTCTGGTGCGTGTTTGGCTGCGGCGGCGATCGCGACAAAGGCAAACGCCCGCTGATGGGGGCTATTGCCGAGCAGTTTGCAGATATTCCGGTAGTCACCGATGACAACCCGCGTACGGAAGAGCCGCGCGCCATCATCAATGACATTCTGGCGGGCATGCTGGACGCGGGCCGCGCTCGCGTGGTGGAAGGCCGTGCGGAAGCCGTGACTAACACCATCATGCAGGCGCGGGAGAATGATGTTGTCCTGCTGGCGGGTAAAGGCCATGAAGATTATCAGATCGTTGGCAATCGCCGTCTGGACTACTCGGACCGCGTAACGGCAGCACGTCTGCTGGGAGTCGTGGCATGATTAGCATCACGTTAAGCCAGGCCGCTGCCATTCTGCAGGGCGACCTGCACGGACAAGACCTGACGATTGATGCCGTCACGACGGACACCCGCAAAATCACCGCAGGCTGTCTGTTTGTGGCGCTGAAAGGCGAGCGTTTTGACGCGCATGATTTTGCTGAACAGGCCAAAGAGAACGGCGCCGGTGCGCTGCTGGTCAGCCGCAAGCTGGATATCGATCTGCCGCAAATTGTGGTGAAAGATACGCGTCTCGCGTTCGGTGAGCTGGCCGCCTGGGTTCGTCAGCAGGTCCCTGCGCGCGTTGTCGCCTTGACCGGATCATCAGGCAAGACGTCGGTGAAAGAGATGACGGCGGCGATCCTCAGCCAGTGTGGGAATACGCTTTATACCGCGGGCAACCTCAATAATGACATCGGCGTGCCGATGACATTACTCCGCCTGACCAAAGAACATGAATTTGCGGTGATCGAGTTAGGGGCAAACCACCAGGGCGAAATCGCCTGGACCGTGAGCCTGACTCGCCCGGAAGCCGCACTGGTGAATAACCTCGCGGCTGCGCATCTGGAAGGCTTTGGCTCGCTGGAAGGCGTAGCAAAAGCCAAAGGTGAGATTTACACCGGCCTGCCGGATGACGGTATCGCCATCCTGAACGCCGATAACAACGACTGGCTGAACTGGCAGAGCATTATTGGTTCGCGTAAAACCTGGCGCTTCTCGCCGAATGCGGTCAACAGTGATTTTACCGCGACCAATATCCATGTCACGTCGCACGGCACAGAATTCACCCTCACCACCCCAACGGGTGGCGTCGATGTGCTGCTGCCGCTGCCGGGTCGCCATAACATCGCCAATGCGCTTGCGGCGGCGGCGTTGTCGACGGCGGTGGGCGCGTCGCATGAAGCGATTAAAACCGGGCTGGCGAACCTGAAAGCCGTGCCGGGACGTCTGTTCCCGATTCAGCTTTCGGAAAATAAGCTGCTGCTGGATGACTCCTACAACGCGAACGTTGGCTCGATGACGGCGGCGGTGCAGGTGTTAGCTGAAATGCCGGGCTATCGCATCATGGTAGTTGGCGATATGGCAGAGCTGGGCGACGAAAGCGAAGCCTGTCATATCCAGGTCGGTGAAGCGGCGAAAGCGGCGGGGCTGAACCGTGTGCTGAGCGCAGGAAAACTGAGCCAGGCGATTAGCTATGCCAGCGGCGTTGGCGAGCATTTTGCTGACAAAGCCGCGTTGATAGAGCGCCTTAAAGCGTTGATTGCAGAAAAACAAATTGTGACTGTGTTAGTGAAAGGTTCACGTAGTGCCGCCATGGAAGAGGTTGTGCACGCATTACAGGAGAACGGGACATGTTAGTTTGGCTGGCCGAACATTTGGTCAAATATTATTCAGGCTTTAACGTCTTTTCATATCTGACGTTTCGCGCCATCGTCAGCCTGCTGACTGCGCTGTTCATCTCGTTGTGGATGGGCCCGCGCATGATTGCCCGTCTGCAAAAACTCTCTTTCGGTCAGGTTGTACGTAACGACGGTCCGGAATCGCACTTCAGCAAACGCGGCACGCCGACCATGGGCGGGATCATGATCCTGACCGCCATCGTCGTTTCCGTGCTGCTGTGGGCCTATCCCTCCAACCCGTACGTCTGGTGCGTTCTGACGGTACTGGTGGGTTACGGGATCATCGGTTTTGTTGATGATTACCGCAAAGTTGTTCGTAAAGACACCAAAGGCCTGATTGCCCGCTGGAAATATTTCTGGATGTCGGTGATTGCGCTGGGCGTGGCCTTCGCGCTGTATCTGGCCGGGAAAGATACGCCAGCCACCGAGCTGGTCGTGCCGTTCTTTAAGGACGTGATGCCACAGCTGGGGCTGTTCTACATCCTGCTGGCCTACTTTGTGATTGTCGGTACCGGCAACGCCGTAAACCTGACCGACGGTCTGGATGGCCTGGCCATTATGCCAACCGTCTTTGTGGCCGCCGGTTTTGCGCTGGTGGCATGGGCGACCGGTAACATGAACTTTGCGAACTACCTGCACATCCCTTATCTGCGCCACGCGGGTGAGCTGGTGATCGTCTGTACGGCGATTGTCGGCGCGGGGCTGGGCTTCCTGTGGTTCAACACCTATCCGGCGCAGGTCTTTATGGGGGACGTCGGTTCTCTGGCTTTGGGCGGTGCGCTCGGCATTATCGCCGTACTGCTGCGTCAGGAGTTCCTGCTGGTGATCATGGGCGGTGTGTTTGTGGTTGAAACCCTGTCGGTGATTTTGCAGGTCGGTTCCTTCAAGCTGCGCGGTCAGCGCATCTTCCGTATGGCGCCGATTCACCACCACTATGAACTGAAAGGCTGGCCGGAGCCGCGCGTGATTGTGCGCTTCTGGATTATTTCGCTGATGCTGGTGCTGATTGGCCTGGCAACGCTGAAGGTACGTTAATCATGGCAGATTACCAGGGCAAAAAAGTCGTTATCATCGGGTTGGGCCTTACGGGGCTCTCCTGCGTGGACTTTTTCCTCGCGCGTGGCGTGACGCCGCGCGTGATGGATACGCGTGTCTCTCCGCCGGGTCTGGACAAACTGCCTGAACAGGTTGAACGCCACCTTGGTGGTCTGAATGATGACTGGCTGCTGGCAGCCGATCTGATTGTCGCCAGCCCGGGAATGGCGCTGGCGCATCCTTCACTGAGCGCTGCCGCGGATGCGGGCGTTGAGATTATCGGCGATATTGAGCTGTTCTGCCGCGAAGCGCAGGCGCCCGTTATCGCCATTACCGGTTCTAACGGTAAAAGCACCGTCACTACCCTGGTGGGTGAAATGGCGAAAGCGGCGGGCATGAACGTCGGCGTTGGCGGTAACATTGGTTTACCCGCTCTGATGCTGCTGGACAAAGGCTGTGAGCTGTATGTTCTCGAGCTTTCCAGCTTCCAGCTGGAAACAACCTCCAGCCTGCACGCTGCGGCTGCGACAATCCTCAACGTGACTGAAGATCACATGGACAGATATCCATTTGGTCTGCAGCAGTACCGTGCCGCCAAGCTGCGCGTTTATGAGAATGCCAAAGTCTGCGTAGTGAATGCCGATGATGCGCTGACCATGCCGGTGCGTGGCGCAGACGATCGCTGCATCAGCTTCGGTATTACGATGGGGGATTACCACCTGAACCGCCAGCTGGGCGAAACCTGGCTGCGCGTGAAGGGTGAGAAAGTGCTGAACGTGAAAGAGATGAAGCTCACTGGTCAGCACAACTATACCAATGCCCTGGCGGCGCTGGCGCTGGCAGATGCAGTAGGGTTGCCACGCTCCTCCAGCCTGAAAGCATTAACCACGTTTTCTGGGCTGGCACACCGTTTCCAGCTGGCGCTGGAGCACAACGGCGTACGCTGGATCAACGACTCTAAAGCCACCAACGTGGGCAGCACGGAGGCCGCGCTGAACGGCCTGCACGTTGACGGCACGCTGCATTTGCTGCTGGGCGGCGACGGTAAATCAGCGGATTTCTCCTCCCTGAAACCGTATCTTTCCGGTGATAACGTCCGTCTGTACTGCTTCGGCCGTGACGGCAGCGAGCTGGCTGCACTGCGCCCTGAGGTCGCCGAGCAAACCGAAACCATGGAACAGGCGATGCGGCTGATTGCTCCTCGCGTGAAGCCAGGCGATATGGTGCTGCTCTCTCCGGCCTGCGCCAGCCTCGATCAATTCAAGAATTTCGAACAGCGTGGTGATGTCTTTACCCGCCTGGCGAAGGAGTTAGGCTGATGCGTTTATCTCTCCCTCGCCTGAAAATGCCGCGCCTGCCAGGATTTGGGATCCTGGTGTGGTTGTTTGCGGCACTCAAAGGCTGGGTGATGGGCTCTCGTCAAAAAGATAACGATAGCCTGGTCATGTACGATCGCACGCTGTTCTGGCTCACGATGGGGCTGGCAGCGGTCGGCTTTATTATGGTGACGTCAGCCTCAATGCCCGTCGGGCAGCGTCTGGCGAACGATCCTTTCCTGTTTGCCAAGCGTGATGGTCTGTACATCATCCTGGCGTTTTGCCTGGCGCTGGTGACCTTGCGTCTGCCAATGGAGTTCTGGCAGCGGCACAGTACGGCGATGCTGATCGCCTCGATTATTATGCTGCTGATCGTACTGGTGGTGGGGAGCTCTGTTAATGGGGCATCGCGCTGGATCGCCTTTGGCCCGCTGCGTATTCAGCCTGCGGAATTTACCAAGCTCTCCCTGTTCTGCTACCTGGCTAACTACCTGGTGCGTAAGGTAGATGAAGTGCGTAATAACCTGCGCGGCTTCTTAAAACCGATGGGCGTGATTCTGGTGCTGGCGGTATTACTGCTGGCGCAGCCTGACCTCGGTACCGTTGTCGTGCTGTTCGTTACCACTCTGGCGATGCTGTTCCTGGCGGGCGCGAAGCTGTGGCAGTTCATCGCTATCATCGGAATGGGGATTTCGGCGGTTGTGCTGCTTATCCTCGCCGAGCCTTACCGTATTCGCCGTGTAACCTCGTTCTGGAACCCGTGGGAAGATCCGTTCGGCAGCGGTTATCAGCTGACTCAGTCGCTGATGGCCTTTGGTCGCGGCGAAGTCTGGGGACAGGGTCTGGGTAACTCGGTACAGAAACTGGAGTATTTACCGGAAGCGCACACTGACTTCATCTTCTCCATTATTGCGGAAGAACTGGGTTATATCGGTGTGGTATTAGCGCTATTAATGGTATTCTTCGTCGCTTTCCGCGCCATGTCCATCGGCCGGAAAGCGCTGGAGATCGATCACCGCTTCTCAGGATTCTTAGCCTGTTCAATTGGTATCTGGTTTAGCTTCCAGGCATTGGTTAACGTCGGGGCCGCAGCGGGTATGCTGCCGACCAAAGGTCTGACGTTGCCGTTGATCAGTTATGGTGGTTCCAGTCTGTTGATTATGTCGACGGCCATCATGTTTTTGTTGCGTATAGATTATGAGACGCGTCTGGAAAAAGCCCAGGCGTTTACACGAGGTTCACGATGAATCAACCGAAGCGGTTAATGGTGATGGCAGGCGGTACCGGCGGACACGTGTTCCCGGGGCTGGCGGTTGCGCACCATTTAATGGATCAGGGCTGGCAGGTACGCTGGCTGGGAACCGCAGACCGCATGGAAGCCGATCTGGTACCGAAGCACGGTATCGAGATCGACTTTATTCGTATTTCCGGCCTTCGGGGCAAAGGCCTTAAGGCAATGCTGCTGGCACCGGTGCGTATTTTTAACGCCTGGCGTCAGGCGCGCACCATCATGAAGCGCTTTAAGCCGGATGTGGTGCTGGGCATGGGCGGCTATGTCTCGGGTCCTGGCGGGCTGGCGGCGTGGTCGTTAGGTATTCCCGTCGTGCTGCATGAGCAGAACGGTATTGCCGGTCTGACCAACAAGTGGCTGGCGAAAATCGCCACCAAAGTTATGCAGGCGTTTCCCGGCGCGTTCCCGAAAGCGGAGGTGGTAGGTAACCCGGTGCGTGTGGACGTGCTGGCGCTGCCGCTGCCGGACGCTCGCCTGACGGGCCGTGAAGGGCCGGTGCGTGTACTGGTCGTCGGCGGCTCTCAGGGCGCGCGTATCTTAAACCAGACGATGCCGCAGGTTGCCGCAAAGCTGGGGGATGCCGTGACGATCTGGCACCAGAGCGGAAAAGGTGCTCAGCAGACCGTTGAGCAGGCTTATGCAGACGAAGGTCAGCCGCAGCATAAAGTCACCGAGTTTATCGACGACATGGCGGCAGCGTATGCCTGGGCCGATGTCGTGGTCTGTCGTTCAGGCGCCCTGACGGTGAGCGAGATCGCCGCCGCCGGTCTGCCTGCCCTGTTTGTGCCGTTCCAGCACAAAGACCGACAGCAGTACTGGAATGCGTTGCCGCTTGAGAAAGCTGGCGCGGCGAAAATTTTTGAACAGCCACAATTTACCGCCGACGCGGTCGCCACCACCCTGGCGGGCTGGAACAGAGACGCACTGCTGGAGATGGCGCAACGCGCGCGCGCGGCCGCTATCCCTGATGCGACGGAACGGGTGGCAAAAGAAGTGAGCCTGGCAGCCCAGGCTTAACCCTCGCAGCGCGTGTTGCGCTGCACGAATTTTAAGTAGTCGATGGCGTTTAGAGAATGAATACACAACAACTGGCAAAACTGCGTTCAATCGTGCCCGAGATGCGTCGCGTCCGGCACATTCACTTTGTTGGCATCGGTGGTGCTGGCATGGGCGGTATTGCCGAAGTGTTAGCTAACGAAGGCTATCAGATCAGCGGGTCTGACCTGGCGCCAAACCCTGTTACGCAGCAGCTGGCGTCGCTTGGGGCGACTATCTATTTCAACCATCGTCCGGAAAACGTGCGCGATGCGAGCGTGGTGGTGGTCTCAAGCGCCATCTCCTCTGACAATCCGGAAATCGTTGCCGCGCATGAAGCGCGCATTCCGGTGATCCGCCGTGCAGAAATGCTGGCGGAACTGATGCGTTTCCGTCACGGCATCGCTATTGCCGGGACCCACGGTAAAACCACGACCACGGCGATGGTCTCCAGTATTTATGCGGAAGCGGGTCTCGATCCGACCTTCGTCAACGGCGGTCTGGTCAAAGCCGCAGGCGTACATGCGCGTCTGGGCCACAGCCGTTATCTGATTGCCGAAGCGGATGAGAGCGACGCGTCGTTCCTGCACCTGCAGCCAATGGTGGCGATTGTCACCAACATCGAAGCTGACCATATGGATACCTACCAGGGCGACTTCGAAAACCTAAAGCAGACCTTCATCAACTTCCTGCACAACCTGCCGTTCTATGGACGCGCGGTGATGTGCGTAGACGATCCGGTGATCCGCGAGCTGCTGCCGCGCGTGGGTCGTCAAATCACCACTTACGGCTTCAGCGAAGACGCTGACGTTCGCGTGGAAGAGTACAAACAGATTGGTGCGCAGGGGCATTTCACGCTGGCGCGTCAGGACAAAGAACTGCTGCACGTCATGCTGAATGCGCCAGGTCGTCATAACGCCCTCAATGCCGCAGCGGCAGTGGCCGTCGCGACGGAAGAAGGCATTGATGATGATGCGATTCTGCGCGCGCTGGAAAGCTTCCAGGGCACCGGCCGTCGCTTCGACTTCCTCGGTGAATTCCCGCTGGACGCCGTGAACGGTAAAGTCGGCACAGCGATGCTGGTGGACGACTACGGCCACCATCCGACCGAAGTGGACGCCACCATCAAAGCCGCACGTGCAGGCTGGCCTGACAAGAATCTGGTGATGATCTTCCAGCCGCACCGCTTCACGCGTACGCGCGATCTGTACGACGATTTCGCCAGCGTCCTTTCACAGGTAGATACACTGTTAATGCTGGATGTTTATTCAGCGGGCGAAACTCCGATTCCGGGCGCAGACAGTCGTTCTTTATGTCGCACCATCCGTGGACGCGGTAAAGTTGACCCTATTCTGGTTTCTGACCCTGCACAGGTGGCGGAAATTCTGGCTCCGGTCCTGACAGGTAACGATTTGATTCTGATTCAGGGCGCGGGAAATATCGGCAAAATCGCCCGTACCTTAGCTGAAATCAAACTGAAGCCGCAAACTCAGGAGGATGAGCATCATGGCTGATAAGATTGCTGTCCTGTCTGGCGGCACCTCCGCCGAGCGTGAGGTTTCCCTGAATTCCGGCGCGGCTGTGCTCGCGGGCCTGCGTGAAGGGGGCGTCAATGCGCACCTGGTCGACCCAAAAGAGGTCGACGTGACGCAATTAAAAGCCATGGGTTTCGATAAAGTCTTTATCGCTTTGCATGGTCGCGGCGGTGAAGATGGCACCCTGCAGGGGCTTCTGGATTTGATCGGCATGCCGTACACCGGCAGCGGCGTGATGGCCTCCGCTATCTCTATGGATAAACTGCGCAGCAAACTCCTGTGGCAGGGCGCTGGGTTACCCGTTGCGCCATGGGTTGCACTGACGCGTCGCGAATTTGAATTGGGCCTGCCGGATAGCGTTAATACACGCATTGCTGAACTGGGCTTACCGGTTATTGTAAAGCCCAGCCGGGAAGGCTCCAGTGTGGGAATGTCCAAAGTCGACAAAGCTGAAGATCTTTCGTCCGCTTTAGCACTGGCATTTCAACATGATGAAGAAGTTCTGATTGAAAAATGGCTCAGCGGGCCAGAATTTACCGTCGCGATGCTTGGCGAAGAAATTTTACCGTCAATCCGCATCCAACCCGCTGGAGTCTTCTATGATTATGAGGCGAAGTATCTCTCTGATGAGACGCAATATTTCTGCCCTTGTGGTCTTGAAGCCGAGCGTGAAGCAGATTTACAGTCCCTGGTGCTTAAAGCCTGGCATGTTCTGGGATGCCGCGGCTGGGGACGCATCGACGTGATGCAGGACAGTGATGGGCAATTTTATTTGCTGGAAGCCAATACCTCTCCGGGAATGACCAGTCACAGCCTTGTGCCGATGGCTGCGCGTCAGGCGGGGATGAGTTTCTCGCAGTTAGTCGTACGCATTCTGGACCAGGCGGGCTGATATGTCTCAGGCTGCATTGAACACGCGCAACCGCGATGACGAGGACGAATACACCTCTTCACGCCGCAGTAATGGAACGCGTCTTGCAGGCATCATTTTCCTGCTCGGGGTGTTGTGCACTGTGTTTATCAGCGGCTGGATGGTCCTGGGCTGGATGGAAGATGCGCAGCGGTTGCCGCTCTCTAAGCTGGTGGTCACCGGCGAGCGCCACTACACGCGTAACGACGATATTCGTCAGTCAATACTGGCGCTGGGCTCGCCTGGCACCTTTATGACGCAGGACGTCAATATTATCCAGAGCCAGATAGAACGTCTGCCATGGATAAAACAGGCGAGCGTAAGAAAGCAATGGCCTGATGAATTGAAGATTCATCTGGTTGAATATGTGCCCATTGCGCGTTGGAATGATCAGCACATGGTTGACGTAGACGGAAATTCCTTCAGCGTCCCGACCGATCGTGTCAACAAGCAAAATTTACCGATGTTGTATGGCCCTGAAGGCAGCGAAAACGAAGTGTTACAGGGTTTTCGCGAAATGGGTCAGGTGCTGGCGAAGGACAGGTTTACGTTAAAAGATGCTGCCATGACGGCGCGCCGTTCCTGGCAACTGACGTTAACGAACGGCATTAAGCTCAACCTGGGACGCGGAGACACAATGAAGCGTCTGGCGCGTTTTGTCGAACTTTACCCGGTTTTACAGCAGCAGGCACAGACTGACGGCAAACGGATAAGCTACGTTGATTTGCGCTATGACTCAGGCGCAGCAGTCGGTTGGGTACCGGCTCCGGTCGAGGAACCTAATCAGCAACAGAATCAGGCACAGGTACAGGCAGAACAACAATGATCAAGGCGACGGACAGAAAACTGGTAGTTGGACTGGAGATTGGCACCGCGAAGGTTGCCGCTTTAGTAGGGGAAGTTCTGCCCGACGGTATGGTCAATATCATTGGCGTAGGCAGTTGCCCGTCCCGTGGTATGGATAAAGGTGGGGTAAACGATCTTGAATCGGTGGTGAAATGCGTTCAGCGCGCCATCGATCAGGCTGAATTGATGGCAGATTGCCAGATTTCTTCTGTCTATCTGGCCCTTTCTGGTAAGCACATTAGCTGCCAGAACGAAATTGGTATGGTGCCGATTTCTGAGGAAGAAGTGACGCAGGAAGACGTTGAAAACGTCGTGCACACGGCGAAGTCCGTGCGCGTCCGCGATGAGCATCGCGTGCTGCATGTCATCCCGCAGGAATATGCGATTGACTACCAGGAAGGGATCAAGAACCCGGTCGGTCTTTCTGGCGTACGTATGCAGGCAAAAGTGCACCTGATCACATGTCACAACGATATGGCGAAGAACATTGTAAAAGCCGTTGAACGTTGTGGCCTGAAAGTTGACCAACTTATTTTCGCGGGTCTGGCGGCAAGTTATTCCGTGCTGACCGAAGATGAACGTGAACTGGGTGTCTGTGTGGTCGATATTGGTGGTGGTACAATGGATATCGCCGTATATACCGGCGGTGCGTTGCGCCACACCAAAGTGATCCCGTACGCAGGGAACGTCGTGACCAGCGATATTGCTTACGCTTTTGGTACGCCGCCGAGCGATGCAGAAGCGATTAAAGTGCGCCACGGCTGTGCGCTGGGGTCTATTGTTGGCAAAGATGAGAGCGTTGAAGTGCCGAGCGTTGGTGGTCGTCCACCGCGCAGCCTGCAGCGCCAGACGTTGGCAGAGGTGATTGAGCCGCGCTATACCGAGCTGCTCAACCTGGTCAACGAAGAGATTTTACAGTTACAGGAACAGCTTCGTCAGCAGGGCGTTAAACATCATCTTGCGGCGGGGATTGTATTAACCGGCGGCGCAGCGCAAATTGAAGGTCTTGCGGCCTGTGCACAGCGCGTGTTCCATACGCAGGTGCGTATTGGTGCGCCGCTGAATATCACCGGTTTAACGGATTATGCTCAGGAGCCGTATTATTCAACGGCTGTGGGCCTGCTCCACTACGGGAAGGAATCTCATCTCAGTGGTGAAGCAGAAGTGGAAAAACGCGTCTCAGTGGGGTCGTGGGTCAAACGACTGAACAACTGGTTGCGAAAAGAGTTTTAATTTTTTTAAGAGACCGGAGAGAATTAGCGGTCTCGGGCGACAGGCACAACGGAGAGAGAAATTATGTTTGAACCTATGGAACTGACCAACGACGCGGTGATTAAAGTCATCGGCGTCGGTGGCGGCGGCGGTAACGCCGTAGAGCATATGGTGCGTGAACGCATTGAGGGTGTTGAGTTCTTCGCAGTTAACACCGATGCACAGGCACTGCGTAAAACGGCTGTAGGCCAGACTATCCAGATCGGCGGTGGTATCACCAAAGGGCTGGGAGCAGGGGCTAACCCGGAAGTGGGTCGCAATGCAGCTGAAGAAGATCGTGAAGCCCTGCGCGCTGCACTGGAAGGTGCGGACATGGTCTTCATCGCAGCAGGTATGGGTGGCGGTACCGGTACCGGCGCAGCACCTGTTGTGGCTGAAGTGGCAAAAGATTTAGGTATCCTGACCGTTGCTGTCGTGACCAAGCCTTTCAACTTTGAAGGCAAGAAGCGTATGGCGTTCGCGGAGCAGGGTATCACCGAGCTGTCCAAGCATGTGGACTCGCTGATCACCATTCCGAACGATAAGCTGTTGAAAGTTCTGGGTCGCGGTATCTCCCTGCTGGACGCATTCGGTGCAGCAAACGATGTGCTGAAAGGTGCGGTTCAGGGTATCGCTGAACTGATTACCCGTCCTGGCCTGATGAACGTTGACTTTGCAGACGTTCGCACCGTGATGTCCGAAATGGGCTACGCGATGATGGGCTCTGGCGTGGCGAGCGGTGAAGACCGTGCAGAAGAAGCGGCTGAAATGGCTATCTCTTCTCCACTCTTGGAAGATATCGATCTGTCTGGTGCGCGCGGCGTGCTGGTCAACATTACCGCTGGCTTTGACCTGCGTCTGGATGAGTTCGAAACCGTGGGTAACACTATCCGTGCGTTCGCCTCTGACAACGCTACCGTGGTAATCGGTACTTCCCTTGACCCTGAAATGAACGACGAGCTGCGTGTTACCGTTGTTGCGACCGGTATCGGTATGGACAAACGTCCTGAGATCACCTTAGTGACCAACAAGCAGACTCAGCAACCGGTAATGGATCGTTACCAGCAGCACGGTATGTCTCCTCTGACTCAGGAGCAGAAACCGGCCGCGAAAGTGGTGAACGACCCAACGCCGCAAACGGCGAAAGAGCCAGATTATCTGGATATCCCGGCGTTCCTGCGTAAGCAAGCTGACTAAGAATTGGCTGGAATTAGGGGATTTGCGCTCTTTGTGCTAAACTGGCCCACCGTTAGTGATATACACTCTCGGTTGGATAGTTAATTTGGCGAGATTATACGATGATCAAACAAAGGACACTTAAACGTATCGTTCAGGCGACAGGTGTCGGTTTACATACCGGCAAGAAAGTCACGCTGACGTTACGCCCTGCGCCGGCCAATACCGGGGTCATCTATCGTCGCACCGACTTGAATCCACCGGTAGATTTTCCGGCCGATGCCAAATCTGTGCGTGATACTATGCTCTGTACTTGTCTGGTGAACGAGCATGACGTGCGGATTTCTACCGTAGAGCACCTGAACGCCGCCCTGGCGGGTCTGGGTATCGACAACATTATTGTTGAAGTCGATGCGCCAGAAATCCCGATTATGGATGGCAGTGCTGCACCGTTCGTCTATCTGTTGCTGGATGCCGGCATCGAAGAACTGAACTGCGCGAAGAAATTTGTACGCATCAAAGAGACCGTTCGCGTCGAAGATGGCGACAAGTGGGCTGAATTCAAACCGTACAATGGTTTCTCGTTGGACTTTACCATCGACTTTAACCATCCGGCGATTGACTCCAGCACCCAACGCTATGCGATGAACTTCTCTGCTGATGCGTTTATGCGCCAGATCAGCCGAGCCCGTACATTTGGCTTCATGCGTGATATCGAATATCTGCAGTCCCGCGGCCTGTGCCTGGGCGGCAGCTTCGATTGTGCCATCGTTGTTGACGATTATCGCGTACTGAACGAAGACGGCCTGCGTTTCGAAGATGAATTCGTTCGTCACAAAATGCTGGATGCTATCGGCGACCTGTTCATGTGTGGTCACAACATCATTGGTGCATTTACCGCGTTCAAATCCGGTCATGCGCTGAACAACAAACTGTTGCAGGCCGTCCTGGCAAAACAGGAAGCCTGGGAATATGTGACCTTCGAAGACGAAGCTGAACTGCCGCTGGCTTTCAAAGCACCAAGCATGGTTCTGGCGTAACGGTTCAAACCGTTTCGTAAAAAAATCGACTGGTTAACCTGGTACTCTCTCCGACCAGGAAGACCAGTCATTTTTATTTTTACCCTTCTTCGTTTGCCCCGGCGTTATCTCTCGTTTGTCTTACGCAGAAAATGTGTGCGTTAGCTGCATTCTTGACCGTTTTTCCCCGCGGCGGCACCTCATTCCTGCTGATGTACATTAGCTTTAGTGGTACTATCTGGGCGCTAAAAAGAATAACTGAACTCAGCCTCTGCAAGGCTGGCTTATTGGGTGGAGCAGGTGAGCGGAATACTGACGCGCTGGCGACAATTTGGCAGACGTTACTTCTGGCCGCATCTCTTATTAGGGATGGTCGCGGCGAGTTTCGGCTTGCCTGCGCTCAGCAACAGTGCCGAAGCGGCGACGCCCGCGAAAACCTCTACCACCAAACACGATCTCAACACGCGGGTTAACTTTACAAACCTCGCGTGGCTTGAAGCCAGCCGCCGCCCGAATTTCTCCGTTGATTACTGGCACCAGCACGCTATCCGCACGGTTATCCGTCATCTCTCCTTCGCTATGGCACCACAGGCCATGCCTGTTGCGGAAGAGACGCTTCCGGTGCAGGCACAGCATCTTGCGCTGCTGGACACGCTCAACGCGCTGCTCACGCAGGACAGCCAGCCGCCGGTTATGGTTCGCCAGACGACGCAGCTCGCGCTCGTTCCGCCTGTCTCATTCTCTGTTTCAACCTGGATTAGCCAGACTCACGGCATTCGTGCCGGGCCGCAACGCCTCAGCTAAATTAACTTTTTCAATACCTTAATTTATCTGCCCACGATGGGGCGTTTGAGAATTTATTATGCTAATCAAATTGTTAACTAAAGTTTTTGGTAGTCGCAACGATCGTACCCTGCGCCGTATGCGCAAAGCTGTTGCCGTCATCAACGGTATGGAACCGGCGATGGAGAAGCTCTCTGATGATGAGCTGAAAGCGAAAACGGCGGAATTCCGTGCGCGTCTGGAAAAAGGCGAAACCTTAGAAAGCCTGATCCCGGAAGCGTTTGCTGTTGTGCGTGAAGCGAGTAAGCGCGTATTCGGCATGCGTCACTTCGACGTTCAGCTGCTGGGCGGTATGGTGCTTAACGAGCGCTGCATCGCGGAAATGCGTACCGGTGAAGGTAAAACCCTGACCGCAACGCTGCCGGCTTACCTGAACGCGCTGACCGGTAAAGGCGTTCACGTGGTAACCGTCAACGACTATCTGGCGCAGCGTGACGCCGAAAACAACCGTCCACTGTTCGAATTCCTCGGTATGACCGTCGGCATCAACATGTCCGGCCTGCCTGCGCCAGCCAAGCGTGAAGCGTATAACGCGGACATTACCTACGGTACCAACAACGAATACGGCTTCGACTACCTGCGTGACAACATGGCGTTCAGCCCGGAAGAGCGCGTACAGCGTAAACTGCACTATGCGCTGGTGGATGAGGTGGACTCCATCCTGATCGATGAAGCGCGTACTC
This sequence comes from Enterobacter cloacae complex sp. 2015409, assembly GCF_041365315.1. NCBI lineage: Bacteria > Pseudomonadati > Pseudomonadota > Gammaproteobacteria > Enterobacterales > Enterobacteriaceae > Enterobacter > Enterobacter cloacae complex sp. 2015409. The sequence continues at coordinate 378,435 of NZ_JBFTVM010000002.1, forward strand.
CGCTTATCATCTCCGGCCCGGCTGAAGACAGCTCCGAGATGTACCGTAAGGTCGACAAAATCATTCCACACCTGCTGCGTCAGGAGAAAGAAGACTCGGATACCTTCCAGGGTGAAGGCCACTTCTCCGTTGATGAAAAAGCGCGCCAGGTGAACCTGACCGAACGCGGTCTGGTGAAAATTGAAGAGCTGTTGGTCGCTGAAGGCATTATGGAAGAGGGCGAGTCTCTGTACTCCCCGAGCAACATTATGCTGATGCACCACGTGACCGCCGCGCTGCGTGCCCACGCGCTGTTCACCCGCGACGTCGACTACATCGTAAAAGACGGCGAAGTGATCATCGTCGATGAGCACACCGGCCGTACCATGCAGGGACGTCGCTGGTCTGACGGTCTGCACCAGGCTGTGGAAGCCAAAGAAGGCGTGGATATTCAGAATGAAAACCAGACGCTGGCGTCTATCACCTTCCAGAACTACTTCCGTCTGTACGAGAAGCTGGCGGGGATGACCGGTACTGCCGATACCGAAGCGTTTGAATTCAGCTCTATCTACAAGCTGGATACCGTGGTCGTTCCAACCAACCGTCCGATGATCCGTAAGGATATGCCGGACCTGGTGTACATGACCGAAGCGGAAAAAATTCAGGCGATCATCGAAGATATTCGCGACCGTACTGCCAATGGCCAGCCGGTTCTGGTGGGGACCATCTCCATCGAGAAATCCGAAGTGGTTTCGCACGAGCTGACGAAAGCGGGTATCCAACACAACGTTCTTAACGCCAAATTCCACGCCAAAGAAGCGGACATTGTTGCGCAGGCGGGTTATCCGGCTGCCGTAACCATCGCCACCAACATGGCGGGTCGTGGTACCGACATTATGCTGGGCGGTAGCTGGCAGGCTGAAGTGGCGGAGCTGGAAAACCCAACGCCAGAACAGATTGCCCAGATCAAAGCCGACTGGCAGGTTCGTCATGACGCCGTTCTGGCTTCCGGCGGTCTGCACATCATCGGTACAGAGCGTCATGAATCCCGTCGTATCGATAACCAGCTGCGTGGTCGTGCGGGTCGTCAGGGTGATGCCGGTTCATCCCGGTTCTACCTGTCTATGGAAGATGCGCTGATGCGTATTTTTGCCTCCGACCGTGTATCCGGCATGATGCGTAAGCTGGGGATGAAACCTGGCGAAGCTATTGAGCACCCGTGGGTCACCAAAGCGATCGCTAACGCACAGCGTAAAGTGGAAAGCCGTAACTTCGATATTCGTAAGCAGCTGCTGGAATATGATGACGTGGCTAACGATCAGCGCCGTGCGATCTACACCCAGCGTAACGAACTGCTGGACGTGTCCGACGTGAGCGAAACCATCAACAGCATTCGTGAAGATGTGTTCAAAGCCACCATCGACGCGCATATTCCACCGCAGTCTCTGGAAGAGATGTGGGATATCGAAGGCCTGCAGGAACGTCTTAAAAATGACTTTGACCTCGAACTGCCAATCAAAGAGTGGCTGGACAAAGAGCCTGAGCTGCACGAAGAGACCCTGCGTGAACGTATCTTTGAAACCGCGCTGGACGTTTACAAGCGTAAGGAAGAGGTTGTTGGCGCTGAAATGATGCGTCACTTCGAAAAAGGCGTGATGCTGCAGACCCTGGATTCCCTGTGGAAAGAACACCTGGCGGCGATGGACTACCTGCGTCAGGGTATCCACCTGCGTGGCTATGCGCAGAAAGATCCGAAGCAGGAATACAAGCGTGAATCCTTCTCCATGTTTGCATCTATGCTGGAGTCACTGAAGTACGAAGTGATCAGCACCCTGAGCAAGGTTCAGGTGCGTATGCCGGAAGAAGTGGAAGCGATGGAGCAGCAGCGTCGTGAAGAAGCCGAGCGTCTGGCACAAATGCAACAGCTGAGTCATCAGACCGACGACAGCGAAGCCGCAGCGGCGATCGCCGCGCAGACCGGCGATCGTAAAGTGGGTCGTAACGATCCGTGCCCGTGTGGTTCCGGTAAAAAGTACAAGGCGTGCCACGGCCGTCTGAGCTAAGTTCATAAAAAAACAAAAAGGCGCAGACATCTGCGCCTTTTTTATGGAAGTAACAATATGAAAATACTGCAAATTGCCGTCGGGATTATTCGCAACCCGCAAAACCAAATCTTCATCACCCAGCGCGCTGCCGACGCCCATATGGCGAACAAGTGGGAGTTTCCGGGCGGTAAAATCGAGTCAGGTGAAACGCCGGAAGAGGCGCTGGTTCGGGAACTTCAGGAAGAGGTGGGGATCACTCCGCTTGGTGCAACGCTGTTTGATAAGCTTGATTACCAGTTTCCGGACAGGCACATCACGCTGTGGTTCTGGCTGGTGGAAAACTGGGAAGGTGACCCCTGGGGAAAAGAGGGACAGCCGGGTAACTGGGTAGAGCTTCAGGCAAGTGATGCCGAAAAATTCCCGCCAGCTAATGAACCTGTGATCCTGCGGTTAGTCGCACAACCGTAGGCCTGCTGAGCGACGCGCCAGCAGGCTTTACAGATTACTGCTGGGTTTCACTCCAGTCGTCGCTGTCCGAGAGATCGCCTTTACTCGGAATGCGTTTCTCTTCCGCCGCCCATTCGCCCAGGTCAATAAGCTGGCAGCGTTTGCAGCAGAATGGGCGGAACGGACTCACTTCGCCCCAGACAACGGTTTTGCCACAGGTAGGGCAGCTTACGGTGGTGACATCAGACATCGGCACTCCTTAACAACAGGCCAGTTCAAAATCGAGACGTTCCGGCACGGTGCCATTTTCACTATCCAGCGGCATAAAGCGAATCGCAAAGCGGCTCTTATGCCCGGAAATCTGCGGGTAAAGCTGTTCGCCAAGAGACAGATTGAGACGCAGAAGATCGGCATCATCACCGTTATCCTGGAAGAAACCATTCAGGCTGGTTTGCTTGCGGAACGGTGCAGAGTTACGAATCAGATCGAGGATCAGCGACAGCGTCTGGTGCATCGGCTCCAGGCTTGCCAGCCAGCTGTTCACCTGCGCGTCACGCTGCGCCTGTGGCATATGTAGCCACATATGCAGCGTCGGTAGGTCGAAGCTACAGCAGCCGCCAGGGATGCTCAGACGCTGGCGGACCAGGCCAATCAGGCGGTCTTCACGCAAAAACTGCCCGACGCGCGGCGCGGCCATCAGGATGCTGCTGCTGGTTTTAAGCTGCTGACGAAGGGAATCGATACGGCTTACATCCACCCCCGGAACCTCAGCCCATGCCTGTAATTTACGCTGCTGGCGCTCCAGCTCTTTGAGTAATTCTGTGCGGACATCGCCGCGTTCAATCACATCCAGCAGATCGCCTACGTTGCGGAAGAAGTGCAGCGCCGTAGCGTGATCGTTAACCGGCAGATGTTGTGAAAGCTGCTGAATGAGAAATTCGATGCGCAGCCAGGTGCGCATTTTTTCGTTGAGCGGATGCTCAAAAAGGATGTGTGTCGACATTATGGTTTTTCCTGTGCAACGGCCTGCGCGGCAAACGTCAGATACTGCGCGTGCAGACGGGCAACATCCGATGCAATGGCATCTGGTGCGCCGTTATTATCAATGACATCATCCGCCACGGCAAGGCGCTGAGCGCGCGTAGCCTGAGCGGCAAGAATGTGTTCAGCATGCTCCCGCGAGACATGGTCGCGCGTCATGGTTCTCTGGATTTGCGTTTCGGGAGAGACATCAATCACCAGCACCCGATCGGCTTTCTTCTGCAGCTGATTTTCAACCAGTAGCGGAACCACCCATAAGACATAGGGCGAGCGGGCCGCGGCGATCTGACGCTGAGTTTCCAGGTGGATGATGGGGTGGAGAAGGCTATTAAGCCAGGCTTTTTCCGCGGAATCGGAAAAAATGCATTCACGAAGCTGACGGCGATTCAGTGTGCCATCGGCATTGATGATGGCCTGACCAAAATGTTCTGCGATGGCCTTTAGCGCGGGTGTATTGGGCTCTACCACCTGGCGGGCAATGATATCGGCATCGATAATCGTGATACCCAAACGAGAGAAAGCGTCAGCAACGGTACTTTTGCCACTACCGATGCCGCCGGTTAATGCGACGATATACCCCATTAAATCAAATCCTGGGAATTATTCATTTTTAAAATCAGTTGATTAAAATTCTTGCGTGCGCCAGCCACTGTTTAGCCCCGTTTACCGGCTTTTTACCAGGTAAATTTATAGGATTGTAGCGTAAAAAAAGAGAATTTCGCAGTCTTGCGGAGCAGGTATTAGTGCGTATGATAACGTCACTGGAGTTGTGCTTTTAACATATTTGCCTCTAACCCCAGGAATCCGCACATGCGTATCGAAGAAGATCTGAAGTTAGGTTTCAAAGACGTTCTTATCCGCCCTAAACGCTCTACACTGAAAAGTCGCTCAGACGTTGAACTCGAACGTCAATTCACCTTTAAGCATTCCGGTCAGACCTGGTCTGGCGTGCCGATCATCGCTGCCAACATGGATACTGTGGGAACCTTTGAGATGGCAACCGCCCTGGCACAGTTCGACATTCTCACCGCCGTGCACAAACATTACAGCCCTGAAGAGTGGAATGCGTTCGTTGCGTCCGCGTCTGCTGACGTGGTGAAGCATGTGATGGTCTCTACCGGTACCTCCGATGCGGATTTCGAGAAGACTAAACAGATCCTGAATGCTAATCCGGCGCTGAACTTCGTTTGTATTGATGTGGCGAATGGTTACTCCGAGCACTTCGTGCAGTTCGTCAGCAAGGCGCGTGAGGCCTGGCCGACGAAAACCATCATCGCGGGCAACGTGGTGACCGGTGAAATGTGTGAAGAGCTGATCCTCTCCGGTGCAGATATCGTGAAAGTAGGTATTGGCCCGGGCTCCGTATGCACCACGCGCGTCAAAACCGGCGTCGGTTATCCGCAGCTCTCCGCCGTCATTGAATGTGCCGACGCGGCGCACGGGCTCGGCGGCCAGATCATCAGCGACGGCGGTTGCACCATGCCGGGTGATGTTGCAAAGGCATTCGGTGGCGGTGCGGACTTCGTGATGCTCGGCGGTATGCTGGCAGGTCACGAAGAGAGCGGTGGTACCGTGGTTGAAGAGAACGGCGAGAAATTTATGCTGTTCTACGGCATGAGCTCTGAATCCGCGATGACCCGTCACGTCGGTGGCGTGGCAAAATACCGTGCGGCAGAAGGCAAAACCGTGAAGCTGCCTCTGCGCGGCCCGGTTGAATACACCGCGCGCGATATCCTCGGCGGCCTGCGCTCGGCTTGCACCTACGTTGGGGCATCCCGCCTGAAAGAGCTGACGAAACGTACAACGTTTATTCGCGTTCAGGAACAGGAAAACCGCGTATTCAATAGCCTGTAATGGTTTTCGCTGGCGCATGCCCATGCGCCAGCACTGTTTTACGCTAACCCGCGCTCATCGCATCCCCCAGATGGAAAATCGGCAGGTACATTGCCACCACCAGCGTACCGATAATGACCCCCGTCACAATCAGAAGCACTGGCTCGAGAAGTGCCGCCAGGCTATCTGCCCGTTGAAAGGTCTGTTCCGTGTGATGTCGGGCGAGGTTTGCCAGCATGATGTCCAGCGCACCTGACATTTCGCCGGTTCGTAAAAGCTGAATGCACAGCGGGGTAAAGATGGCCGCTTTCTGAAAGGATGACCAGACGGGGAGGCCTTTTTCAATGTCCTCTCGCACGCCGCGAAGTATTCCCTGCCAGTACCGGCTCTCAACAGTTTCCTCTGCACTCGCCAGGCCCTGTAAAAAGGGGATGCCCGCCTGTTGCGTGAGTGACAGCACGGTAAAGATATGTCCCAGTTTTTGACCTTTTGCCAGTGCGCCCAACACGGGAGTTAGCATCAGGATGCGCTGCCAGCGAGGATTCTGCCGCAGAGTCCAGGCGGTGGCTAAGGGCGCGAGTAACGCGGCGAACAACGCAAGGGCATATGACCGCATAAATGCGGCCATCCCCATGACCATTTGCGTCAGCAGCGGAAGCGGAGTGTTAAACGTTTTGTAGATCGCGGCAAACTCGGGCAAGACCAGGATGACCATCGCCAGCACCACGAGTACGGCCAGGGTCAGGACGATCGCCGGGTAGCGCAGCGCCTTTTTCACTTTCGCACTGAGCTGCTGCTGCGCTTTTTGCTGCTGCGCGAGCTGGCGACAGCACTCCTCCAGCTTCCCTGTGAGCTCACCGGTTTTCACCATCGAGACATGCAGTGGGCTAAAAACGGCTGGCCACTTTTTTAGCGACTCAGAAAAGGGGGCTCCCTCACTAAGCTCATCGGCAATGCTTTGCAGCAGCGCCTGCCACGGTTTTAACGGATGTTGTTCTGCCAGCATCTGCAGGCTGTGGGACAATGTCAGCCCGGCCTGCAGAAGCGTTGCGAGCTGGCGAAACATCTCGTAGCAGTGGTGTGGCCGCCAGCGGTGTCGCTGAGCGCATCGGGTCAGCGTCAGAGGATGGAGGCCGCTGTGCATCAGCCGGGTGAAGGCGGCATTGCGGTCTGTGGCCCAGAGAGTCCCGCTTCGGGGTTCTCCTTCCTGGGTGAGCGCTCGCCAGCGCCAGAGCTGATTAGCAGCCATCCGGCATGCCCAGGACGCGCACCAGCTCTTCGATCGTGGTCATTCCCTGTTCGACGGCCATGCAGCCGTGCTCAAAAAGAGAAATCATTCCCGCCTGCCGGGCGCTCGCCTCTATCACTTCTGTTCCCGCCCCGCTGGCAATGGCCTGCCGCAGGGCATTGTCGATCGCGAGTACTTCAAAAATGGCCACACGGCCATAAAAACCGTGATAACAACGCTCACAGCCGATGGGCTGCCAGCGTGGAAGCGGTCTGGACCATACGGCGCGCGGTAATTCAGCATGCTCGCTGGCTTCCCGGCGACAGTGCGGGCACAGACGCCGGACCAGCCGCTGGGCAATCACCATCGACAGCGCGGAAGATATCATCCAGCGCGCCACGCCCATCTGCTCCAGGCGAGTCAAGGCTTCCGTCGTCGAGTTGGTGTGCAGCGTTGATAGCACCAGGTGCCCGGTCTGGGCAGCATTAATGGCAATCCCTGCCGTTTCACCGTCACGAATTTCGCCGACCATAATGATGTCTGGATCCTGGCGTAGCAGCGCCCGCAGCACGCTCTGGAATGTTAAACCCGCCCGGGGATTAATCTGCGTCTGGTTTAATCCCGCAAGGGGGATCTCAATGGGATCCTCCACGCTACAGATGTTGACGTCAGGGGTGTTACGCGCCTGCAGCGCGCTATACAGCGTCACGGTTTTGCCGCTGCCGGTAGGGCCGGTAACCAGAATTAGCCCCTGCGGCTGGTGGAGGGCCTCATTAAAACAGGCCAGTTGTTCAGCACTCATGCCAAGCGCTTTTGGCTCAAGGGCCTGCTGAACCTGATGCAGGAGACGCAGCACAATTTTCTCGCCGCCGCTGCAGGGAAGCGTCGCGATCCGAAACGAGACCGGCGCGTTCGCCAGCTCAATCGTAAACTGACCGTCCTGTGGCAAACGACGCTCTGCAATATCCAGGTTACCCAGCACTTTTAAACGCGCGCTGAACTGGCTTGCCAGCGAGGCGGAAAGCGGAGGCTGGGGGCAAAGAACCCCGTCGATGCGTAAACGGATCTGGCACGCGTGCTCCATCGGTTCGATATGAATGTCGGAGGCGCGCTGGTTGATTGCCTGCTGCAGCGTGTGGTTGAGGATATCTACCGTTGAGTGCGTTTGCGAAACAACGGGCAGATGGGATTGTGACGTTAGCTGTCGTTGTTTTTCCATGCGCTCAGCGCTCCAGCACTCAATATCAATTCGTTTCTGGGTGGCGAAACGCAGCGCCTCCATCAGTTCAGCCGCGGGGTTGCCTACAACGGCGATGCTGACCATGTCACTGTCGCTGTTGAGCAGCAGAGCGTGATGGCGCAGGCAAAGCGCCACGAGTTGATCGGTATTCATTTTCCGCTCCTCAGTTATTGTCGAAGCGGAAAACGTCTTCGCAGGCCTGCTTCAGGGCGCTGTCAGCACTGATGCTGCAGTCACGCGTCCAGCCCGTCATACCGTTGCCGTCGCTCCACCGTGGCGTCATGGTTACCGTCAGCCCGTTAAGACTTTCCTGTCCTGTTAAGGTCACGACCCCTTTCGCTACGCTCATTCCCGAAACGTATCGTGTCGTGGTGGGGGAAGGGATGCCGTTGCTGCCGGCATCGCAGCTTTCCACACCACCGTGATCCAGCGCGCAAAGCTCGATGGCGGTGCGGTAGGGAACGAAGGTTTGCAGCATATCGGTCAGCGCCGCCTTGCGCAGGTAATTCTGATAGGCGGGGACGCCGATGGCGCTCAGAATCGCAATAATGCCAATGACCACCATCAGCTCAATGAGTGTGAAGCCTTGTTGTCTGTCCATATCTGCTCCTTATGCAAAGTGGCGCTACTTTGTCAGCGGGAAAGAACAGAAACGAGGGGCAAAAAAGGGAACGGGAAGGGGGCTTCAGAGAATTTATTCAGTATTGCAGGGAAGAACAGCGGATCTGCGAGCGGGGCAGAAATTCCCCTCTCCGGGTGGAGAGGGGAGAATGCGTTATTTAAAACGCATTGAGAGGTCGAGAGCGCGAACGTGTTTGGTTAGCGCACCGACGGAGATGTAATCCACGCCGGTTTCGGCGAATTCACGGATCGTTTCGAAAGTGACGTTCCCGGATACTTCAAGCTGAGCCCGGCCGTTTGTCAGTTTTACCGCCTCGCGCATCTGCTCTGTTTCGAAGTTATCGAGCATGATGATATCGGCCCCGGCCTTAATCGCCTGCTCCAGCTCGTCCAGGTTTTCGACTTCCACCTCAACCGGTACATCCGGGTGCAGCCAGAAGGCTTTCTCCACCGCCTGACGCACGGAGCCAGAGGCAATAATGTGGTTCTCTTTAATCAGGAAGGCGTCGGACAGGCCCAGACGATGGTTTGCGCCCCCGCCGCAGAGCACCGCATATTTCAGCGCGGTGCGCAGGCCCGGCAGCGTTTTGCGGGTATCCAGCAGCTGAGTGCGGGTACCGGCCAGCAGGTCAACGTAGCGACGCACTTCGCTGGCCACGCCTGAGAGCGTTTGTACAAAATTGAGCGCGGTACGTTCGCCGGTCAGCAAGACGCGGGAAGGACCGTCCAGTTCGAACAGCGGCTGGTTGGCCTTGACTGCATCGCCGTCTTCCACGTGCCAGGTCACCTGCACATCGTCGCCTGCCAGTTGAGTAAAGACCTCTTCAACCCAACGCTTGCCGCAAAAAACACCGTCTTCACGGGTGATGATGACCGCGTGGGAGCGCGTCTCTTTTGGCAATAATTGTGCGGTAATATCCTTATCAGCATTAACGTCACCGCCCAGATCTTCTTTCAAAGCATGGGAGACGCTTGCCGGAATATCCATATTAATACGTTCCAGAAGCGCTTCACGTCGGTGGTCGGGGTTATAGCGGCGAGGCGGCATGATAAAACTCCAAATTGGTAACGAATCATAATATTGAAACATGCTACTCTGAACCGAGTCTTTGCACCATACAGAAGGAGTTCCAGCATGTTGTTAGAAAACGGATGGCTGGTGGATGCGCGGCATGTGCCCTCGCCGCACCACGATTGCCGCCCGGAGGATGAAAAGCCCACACTGCTGGTGGTTCATAATATTAGTCTCCCGCCGGGTGAATTTGGCGGCCCGTGGATCGATGCGTTATTCACGGGAACGATTGATCCCGCTGCTCATCCCTTTTTTGCTGAAATTGCGCATCTGCGCGTATCGGCTCACTGCCTGATTCGTCGCGATGGTGAAGTGGTTCAGTATGTTCCCTTTGATAAGCGCACCTGGCATGCCGGGGTGTCGATGTATCACGGGCGCGAACGGTGCAACGATTTTTCTATCGGGATCGAACTGGAAGGCACGGATACGACGCCTTATACCGATTCACAGTATCAACAGCTAGCGGCCGTGACCCGCACGCTTATCGGACTCTACCCGGCTATCGCCGACAATATCACGGGGCACAGTGATATTGCCCCGGAGAGAAAAACCGATCCCGGCCCGGCCTTTGACTGGCCCCGGTTTCGCGCCATGCTCACCGCGTCGTCAGAATAAGGAGATACCATGACGTTGTTTACCATGCTGCTGGTTATCATCGCTGAACGCCTGTTCAAGCTCGGCGAGCACTGGCATCTGGATCACCGGCTGGAAGTGTTTTTCCGCCGGATTAAGCACTTTTCCATGCTGCGCACCCTGCTGATGATGGCGGGCGTGATGGTGATTACGTTCCTGCTCCTGCGCTCGCTGCACGGACTCTTTTTCAACGTGCCGCTGCTGGTGGTGTGGATCCTGCTTGGGGTGCTGTGCATTGGTGCGGGCAAGGTGCGTTTGCACTATCACGCCTACCTGAAAGCCGCCTCCCGTGACGATGCCCATGCGCGCGGTGCCATGGCGAGCGAGCTGACGATGATCCACGGCGTGCCGCCGGACTGCGACGAGCGCGAATTTCTGCGCGAACTGCAGAACGCGCTGCTGTGGATTAACTTCCGCTACTACCTGGCACCGCTGTTCTGGTTCGTGGTGGGCGGCCCGTGGGGGCCGGTACTGCTGATGGGGTATGCGTTCCTGCGCGCCTGGCAGACCTGGCTTGCCCGCTATCTGACGCCGCATGAACGTTTGCTGTCCGGCATCGATGCCATCCTGCACGTGCTCGACTGGCTCCCGGTTCGTCTGGTGGGCGTGGTGTATGCGTTAATTGGACACGGTGAGAAAGCGCTGCCCGCGTGGTTTGCTTCGCTGGCCGACCGCCATACGTCGCAGTACCAGGTGCTAACGCGTCTGGCGCAGTTCTCGCTGGCGCGTGAGCCGCATACCGACAAGATTGAAACACCGAAAGCCGCTGTCTCCATGGCGAAGAAAACGTCGTTTGTGGTGGTGGTGATCGTGGCACTGCTGACGATTTACGGCACGCTGGTGTAAGCCAGCGCGCCGCAAAGACTACAGCGTATCCGCGGGCGGGATGCCGAAATCAGGCATCCCGTTTTCATTCCAGCGGACGAGCTTCAGGCGGGTATGCCGGTTCGGATCGTACAGCGGATCGCCCTCAATTTCGGTGTAATTACGCGCGTGATACACCAGCACGTCTTCCCCTTCCTGCGTTTGCGTAAAGCTGTTGTGTCCCGGGCCGAACTGGCGGTTTTCATAGCTGGTAACGAACACCGGACGCGGGGATTTGTGCCAGTTTGTCGGATTTTGCGGATCGGCATTCAGGTCTATCCACAGTAGCCCCATACAGTAGTTCTCGTCGGTGGCGCTGGCGGAATAGCTGATAAACAGCTTATCGCCGTGAACCAGCACCGCCGGGCCTTCGTTAACCCAAAATCCGCGACACTCCCAGTCATACTCCGGCTTGCTGAGCATCACCGGCTCGCCTTTTAGCGTCCACGGGTTCGCCATTTCGCACAGGTAAAGGTTGGAGTTCCCGGTGATATCCGGCGCTTTTTGCGCCCACAGATACCAGCGTTTTCCCTGATGCACAAAGGTGGTGGCGTCCAGGGCGAAGGTGTCGAAAGGCGTTTTTATCTGCCCTTTTTCCACCCACGCGCCGGTAAGCGGATCGTCGTCAGCACATTCAATGGCGAACATTCGGTGCTGGAACATCCCGAGCGCGTCGAGCGCCTGGGTGTGCGTCGCGGCAAAGTAGATGTACCACTTCCCGTCAATGTGGTGCAGTTCAGGTGCCCAAATGAGCTGGCTCATCGGGCCGGTCTCGGGTTTGCGCCAGACCACCACTTCTTCAGCATTACATAAGCCTTCCAGCGACGCTGCGCGGCGTATCGCCAGCCTGTCGTACTGCGGCACGGAGGCGATAAAATAGTACTGCCCCTCATGGCGTAAAATGTACGGGTCGGCACGTTGTTCGATAAACGGGTTTGGCCACTGATGCATTTGGCTCTCCTTATTTTGTCTCTGCGGCTTTTAGTTCCTGATAGTCGCTCAGTTCACGGTAATTGGTGCGACGTTTTTCCAGGTCTTCCTGAATGCGTTTCATCGTTTCACGGTCAACCTTCAGCAGCCGTACTACGCCCGCGGTGATTAAGTATCCAATGCCGGGAATGACGGTAAACAGCAGGACGATCCCGTTGATGGCGTCCGCGCTCTGCGCTTTTTCGCCCGCGTCATAGCCGTACCAGGAGAGCAGGAAGCCGACCATCGCCCCGGCAATCGCCAGCCCTAATTTCAGGAAGAAGATGTTGCCGGAGAAGCTGATGCCCGTGATGCGCTTCCCGGTCTTCCACTCGCCGTAGTCGTCCACGTCGGCCATCAGCGACCAGTGCAGCGGAGACGGGATCTGGTGCAGGATGTTCAGCAGGACATAGAGCACCACAATGGTGACGGTGGCTTTCGGGTCGAAGAAGTAGAAGGCGCAGGAGAAAATCGCCAGCACGATATTGGTCCAGAAGAAGACCTTCAGCTTACACCAGCGGTCGGTCAGCACTTTTGCCAGCACGCTGCCGAGCATCATGCCGACCACGCCCAGGCTGATAAACAGCGTAGCGAAGTGGGTGCTCTGGCCCATCACCCAGGTGACGTAATACATGGTGGCCGCCATACGGATGAAGCCCGGGCAGACGTTGCAGAGCGTCAGCAGCAGAATGCGTACCCACTGGTCGTTCTTCCACACGTCTTTCAAATCGTTTTTCAACTCGTCGTTGGTCTGTACCGCCGGGCGCACGCGCTCGCGCACGGTGGCGAAGCAGAACAGGAACATGCAGGTGCCAATCAGCGCCAGCACGGTCATCGCCATCTGGTAGCCTTTGGCTTTGTTGTCCCCGCCAAACCAGTCGGCCATCGGCAGCAGCGTTAATGAGAGCAGCAGCGTGGCGATGCCGACCAGCACGAAGCGATACGACTGGCAGGCCACGCGTTCTTTTGGATCGTTGGTGATTACCCCTCCTAAGGAGCAGTAGGGGATGTTGATTGCCGTATAGGTCAAAGAGAGCAGGAAGTAGGTGACAAACGCATAGATAACTTTGCTGTTATAGCTCCACTCCGGCGTGGTGAACATCAGGATGCTGAACAGCGCGTAGGGGAAGGCGATCCACAGCAGCCATGGACGAAACCGGCCATATTTACTGCGGGTACGGTCGGCAATCGCGCCCATGATCGGGTCCGTTACGGCGTCAATTACGCGGACGGACAGCAGCAGCACGCCGACCAGCGCAGGCGCGAGGCCAAAAATATCCGTATAAAAATAGTTAACAAACAGCATGATGGCGCCAAAGATAATGTTGCATCCGGCGTCGCCCATCCCATAGCCGATCTTTTCTTTTACTGACAGTGTGTTGTTATCCATCGACAGCTCTCCGGTTTACGGTATGGAGAGAATTATTCGCTGGCGAAGGGATATATGCGTTGCAGTATCAGGGCGGTGATATGGATAAATGCGCTGTGGGCGCGAAAGTGTGAGGGAGGTAACAACGCGCGGTACCCGTAAAAGCAGGTACCGCGGAGGGAGGCTTAGTGCGCCTTCATGGCATTACGGCTTTTCTGACTGAAGAGATAGCCCACGCCCAGGATCGCAATCCAGACCGGGATCAGGTAGACGGAAATCGCCATACCCGGAGTGATCAGCATGATCACCAGCACGGCCGCCATAAACAGCAGGCAGATCCAGTTACCCAGCGGATAGAGCAGGGCAGGGAAGCGCGTGGTGACGCCCTGCTGCTGTTTCGCGCGGCGGAACTTGATGTGTGCCAGGCTGATCATCGCCCAGTTGATGACCAGGGCAGAGACCACCAGCGCCATCAGCAGGCCAAACGCCGACTCGGGGGCCATGTAGTTAATCAGCACGCACAGGGCGGTCACGATGGCGGAAACAATGATGGTATTCACCGGTACGCCGCGTTTATCAACGTTAAGCAGCATCTTCGGCGCGTTGCCCTGTTGGGCAAGGCCGAACAGCATACGGCTATTGCAGTATACGCAGCTGTTGTATACGGAGAGCGCTGCGGTCAGCACCACGATGTTCAGGGCGTTGGCGACAAAGGTGTCGCCCAGCTCGTGGAAGATCAGTACAAACGGGCTGGTGTCGGCGGTCACGCGCGTCCACGGCAGCAGAGAGAGCAGCACGGCCAGCGAGCCCACATAGAAGATCAGAATACGGTAGATAACCTGATTTGTGGCTTTCGGGATGCTCTGCTCCGGGTTGTCGGCTTCAGCGGCAGTGATCCCTACCAGCTCCAGACCGCCGAAGGAGAACATAATGATGGCCATCATCATCACCAGACCGGTCATGCCGTGAGGCAGGAAGCCACCCTGTTCCCAGAGGTTGCGCACGGTGGCCTGCGGTCCGCCGTTGCCGCTGAACAGCAGCCAGCCGCCAAAGATAATCATCGCCACCACGGCAATGACTTTGATGATGGCGAACCAGAACTCCATCTCACCGAACACTTTTACGTTGGTCAGGTTAATGGCGTTAATAATGACAAAGAAGGCCGCAGCAGAAGCCCAGGTTGGGATTTCGGGATACCAGAACTGAATGTATTTCCCGACGGCGGTAAGCTCAGCCATGGCAACCAGAACGTACAGCACCCAGTAGTTCCAGCCCGAGGCGAAACCGGCAAAGCTGCCCCAGTATTTATAGGCAAAGTGGCTGAAGGAGCCTGCGACCGGCTCTTCAACGACCATTTCGCCCAGCTGGCGCATGATCAGAAAAGCAATGAAACCCGCAATCGCGTAACCCAAAATAATACCCGGACCGGCAGACTGGATAACGGATGCGCTGCCCAGAAACAGGCCGGTACCTATCGCACCGCCCAGTGCGATGAGCTGAATATGGCGGTTTTTAAGCCCGCGCTTTAGCTGATCGCCGTGCTGTTGAGCTTCCATTTGAAACCTCGTGTGTGGTTGTTATGTTCACGCTGTGCGTGTGTAATTATGAAAATCCATATTCTGTATTTATTTCTTTACGGTTAACGAGACCGAAAAAAGCGGAGATGACTTCCGTAAGCGCAAGAATAGTGGTAAGCGCCTGCGAATGCACCTGCTTTATGAAGGGGTGATGACGACTTGAATAAAAAGAAAGCATTTGTAAATCGGTCCGCTCGTTGTTCCTAACCCAACCTATAGAATAGAAATGCGCCGTAAGTGGGCGAATTTTCATTTTTTGCCTTGTTGAATCGCTTCAGATTGCAAAAACCCTCGTTTCATTATGGTTAAAACTCCCTCTTTAGGAGTAATCAACTCATTTGTGCAAAGTTACATTTCTGAAACGTTATTTCTGTAAGGTTGTTAAAATGTGCAGGGTTTACTGATTTCAATCAAAACCAATATGGACAGAAGGTGAATACTTTGTTACTTTAGCGATACGAAATAGAAATTGGTAAGACCAATTGACTCCGGGCAAAAAGGCGTAAGACAGGGAATATGGCCTACAGCAAAATTCGCCAACCAAAACTATCTGATGTGATTGAGCAGCAGCTGGAGTTTTTAATCCTCGAAGGGACTCTGCGCCCGGGTGAGAAACTTCCACCAGAACGCGAGCTGGCAAAACAGTTCGACGTTTCACGTCCCTCTCTGCGTGAGGCGATTCAACGTCTCGAAGCAAAGGGCTTGCTGCTTCGTCGCCAGGGCGGCGGAACCTTTGTGCAAAACAGCCTGTGGCAGAGCTTCAGCGATCCGCTGGTAGAACTTCTCTCTGACCACCCAGAATCCCAGTTTGACCTGCTTGAGACCCGTCACGCGCTTGAAGGGATTGCGGCCTATTACGCCGCCCTTCGCAGCACTGATGAAGATCGCGTGCGCATCCGCGAACTGCATCAGGCCATTGAACGGGCACAGCAGTCCGGCGATTTAGACGCCGAGTCCAGCGCCGTCGTCCAGTATCAAATCGCCGTCACCGAAGCGGCACACAATGTGGTGCTCCTCCATCTGCTACGCTGCATGGAGCCGATGCTGGCCCAGAACGTTCGTCAGAATTTTGAATTGTTGTATGCCCGTCGGGAGATGCTCCCACTGGTAAGCAACCATCGCACCCGAATATTCGAGGCGATAATGGCCGGGGAACCGGAGCAGGCGCGTGAAGCGTCGCACCGCCATCTGGCTTTCATTGAGGAAATCTTGCTGGACCGCAGCCGTGAACAATCGCGACGCGAACGTTCATTACGCCGCATACAGCAACGAAAGGATTAAGCGCCAGGTACTTTTAGAGCGCGGCAACTAAACGCAGAACCTGTCTTATTGTGTTCTTGCTCAAGAGCACAATGGGACAGGTTCCAGACAAATCAACGTATTAGATAGATAAGGAATACCCCCATGTCAGAACGTCTCCAAAATGACGTGGATCCGATCGAAACTCGCGACTGGCTACAGGCGATCGAATCGGTCATCCGTGAAGAAGGTGTTGAGCGCGCTCAGTATCTGATTGATCAGCTGCTTTCTGAAGCCCGCAAAGGCGGTGTGAAGGTTGCTTCAGGTGCAGGGGCTAGCAACTACGTAAACACGATTGCCGTCGAAGACGAACCGGAATACCCGGGCAATCTGGATCTGGAACGTCGTATCCGTTCTGCAATCCGCTGGAACGCCATCATGACCGTTCTGCGCGCCTCCAAGAAAGACCTGGAGCTGGGTGGCCACATGGCGTCCTTCCAGTCTTCTGCGACCGTTTACGAAGTGTGCTTCAACCACTTCTTCCGTGCAGCGAACGAGAAAGACGGCGGCGACCTGGTGTACTTCCAGGGCCACATCTCTCCGGGCATCTATGCACGTGCCTTCCTGGAAGGTCGTCTGACTGAAGAGCAGATGAACAACTTCCGTCAGGAAGTTCACGGTAAAGGTCTGTCTTCTTACCCGCACCCTAAACTGATGCCTGAATTCTGGCAGTTCCCGACCGTATCTATGGGTCTGGGCCCAATCGGTGCGATCTACCAGGCTAAATTCCTGAAGTATCTGGAGCACCGTGGTCTGAAAGACACCTCTGAGCAGACCGTTTACGCCTTCCTGGGCGACGGCGAAATGGATGAGCCAGAATCTAAAGGTGCGATCACCATCGCAACCCGTGAGAAGCTGGACAACCTGTGCTTCATCATCAACTGTAACCTGCAGCGTCTGGATGGTCCGGTAACCGGCAACGGCAAGATCATCAACGAACTGGAAGGCATCTTCGCAGGTGCTGGCTGGAACGTGATCAAAGTCATGTGGGGCGGTCGTTGGGATGAGCTGCTGCGTAAAGACACCAGCGGTAAACTGATCCAGCTGATGAACGAAACCGTTGACGGTGACTACCAGACCTTCAAATCCAAAGACGGTGCCTACGTTCGTGAGCACTTCTTCGGCAAATACCCTGAAACCGCAGCCCTGGTTGCAGACTGGACTGATGAGCAGATCTGGGCCCTGAACCGCGGTGGTCACGATCCGAAGAAAGTCTACGCTGCACTGAAAAAAGCGCGTGAAACCAAAGGTAAAGCGACTGTAATCCTGGCCCACACCATCAAAGGTTACGGCATGGGTGATACCGCAGAAGGTAAAAACATCGCTCACCAGGTTAAGAAAATGAACATGGACGGCGTGCGTTATATCCGCGACCGTTTCAACGTTCCAGTGACCGATGAGCAGGTAGAAAACCTGTCTTACATCACCTTCCCGGAAGGTTCTGAAGAGCACAAGTACCTGCACGAACGTCGTCAGGCGCTGAAAGGCTACCTGCCAGCTCGTCAGCCAAACTTCACCGAGAAGCTGGAACTGCCAGCGCTGGAAGACTTCTCTCAGCTGCTGGAAGAGCAGAACAAAGAGATCTCTACCACTATCGCTTTCGTTCGTGCCCTGAACGTGATGCTGAAGAACAAGTCGATCAAAGATCGTCTGGTTCCAATCATCGCCGACGAAGCGCGTACTTTCGGTATGGAAGGTCTGTTCCGTCAGATCGGTATCTACAGCCCGAACGGCCAGCAGTACACCCCGCAGGACCGTGAGCAGGTTGCCTACTACAAAGAAGACGAGAAAGGTCAGATCCTGCAGGAAGGTATCAACGAACTGGGCGCAGGCGCATCCTGGCTGGCTGCTGCGACTTCTTACAGCACCAACAACCTGCCGATGATCCCGTTCTACATTTACTACTCCATGTTCGGGTTCCAGCGTATCGGTGACCTGTGCTGGCAGGCAGGCGACCAGCAGGCTCGCGGCTTCCTGGTAGGCGGTACTTCCGGTCGTACGACCCTGAACGGTGAAGGTCTGCAGCACGAAGATGGCCACAGCCATATTCAGTCTCTGACTATCCCTAACTGTATCTCTTACGACCCGTCTTACGCGTACGAAGTGGCAGTCATCATGCATGACGGTCTGCAGCGCATGTACGGTGAAGCGCAGGAGAACATTTACTACTACATCACCACCCTGAACGAAAACTACCACATGCCGGCAATGCCAGCAGGTGCCGAGGAAGGTATCCGTAAAGGTATCTACAAACTCGAAACCATTGAAGGTAGCAAAGGTAAAGTTCAGTTGCTGGGCTCCGGTTCTATCCTGCGTCACGTACGTGAAGCAGCGCAGATCCTGGCGAAAGACTACGGTGTCGGTTCCGATGTGTACTCTGTTACCTCCTTCACTGAGCTGGCGCGTGATGGCCAGGATTGTGAGCGCTGGAACATGCTGCACCCAATGGAAACCCCACGCGTTCCGTACATCGCTCAGGTGATGAACGACGCGCCAGCGGTGGCGTCTACTGACTATATGAAACTGTTCGCTGAGCAGGTTCGTACTTACGTTCCAGCTGATGATTATCGCGTTCTGGGTACTGACGGCTTCGGTCGTTCTGACAGCCGCGAAAACCTGCGTCACCACTTCGAAGTTGATGCTTCTTACGTGGTTGTAGCAGCACTGGGCGAACTGGCTAAACGTGGCGAAATCGATAAGAAAGTGGTTGCAGACGCAATCACCAAATTCAACATCGATGCAGAAAAAGTTAACCCGCGTCTGGCGTAAGAGGTAAAAGAATAATGGCTATCGAAATCAATGTACCGGACATCGGGGCTGATGAAGTTGAAATCACCGAGATCCTGGTCAAAGTTGGCGACAAAGTTGAAGCTGAACAGTCGCTGATCACCGTAGAAGGCGACAAAGCCTCTATGGAAGTCCCGTCTCCTCAGGCTGGCATCGTTAAAGAGATCAAAGTCTCTGTTGGCGATAAAACCGAGACTGGCAAACTGATCATGATTTTCGATTCCGCCGACGGTGCAGCAGCTGCTGCACCTGCGCAGGAAGAGAAGAAAGCCGCTCCGGCCGCCGCTGCTCCAGCCGCTGCCGCGAGCGCGAAAGAAGTGAACGTGCCTGACATCGGCGGTGACGAAGTTGAAGTCACTGAAATCCTGGTGAAAGTGGGCGACACCGTTGCGGCCGAGCAGTCACTGATCACCGTAGAAGGCGACAAAGCCTCTATGGAAGTGCCAGCGCCGTTCGCCGGTACCGTTAAAGAGATCAAGATCAACACCGGTGACAAAGTGTCTACTGGCTCCCTGATTATGGTCTTCGAAGTGGCGGGTGCAGAAGGCGCTGCCGCGCCTGCACAGGCCGCTGCTCCGGCTCCAGCCGCAGCACCAGCCGCTGCTGGCGGCGCGAAAGACGTTAACGTACCGGACATCGGCGGTGACGAAGTTGAAGTCACCGAAGTGATGGTGAAAGTGGGCGACAAAGTTGCCGCTGAACAGTCACTGATCACCGTTGAAGGCGACAAGGCTTCTATGGAAGTCCCTGCGCCGTTCGCGGGTACGGTTAAAGAGATCAAAATCAGCACCGGCGACAAAGTGTCTACCGGCTCTCTGATCATGGTCTTCGAAGTGGAAGGCGCTGCGCCTGCCGCAGCTCCGGCTGCCGCGGCTGCTCCAGCACCGGCTGCTGCACCGGCTCAGGCTGCTAAACCAGCCGCTGCTCCTGCTGCTAAAGCAGAAAAATCTGAGTTCGCTGAAAACGACGCTTACGTCCACGCTACCCCGCTGATTCGTCGCCTGGCGCGCGAATTCGGTGTGAACCTGGCGAAAGTGAAAGGGACCGGCCGTAAGGGTCGTATCCTGCGCGAAGACGTTCAGACCTACGTGAAAGACGCGGTGAAACGCGCCGAAGCTGCACCAGCTGCAGCCGCTGGCGGCGGTATCCCGGGCATGCTGCCATGGCCGAAAGTGGACTTCAGCAAGTTCGGCGAAATCGAAGAAGTGGAGCTGGGCCGTATCCAGAAAATCTCTGGTGCTAACCTGAGCCGTAACTGGGTGATGATCCCGCACGTTACGCACTTCGATAAGACCGATATCACCGATCTGGAAGCGTTCCGTAAACAGCAGAACGCCGAAGCCGAGAAGCGCAAACTGGACGTGAAATTCACCCCAGTGGTCTTCATTATGAAAGCGGTTGCTGCGGCTCTGGAACAGATGCCACGCTTCAACAGCTCCCTGTCCGAAGACGGTCAGAAGCTGACGCTGAAGAAATACATCAACATCGGTGTTGCGGTTGATACGCCAAATGGTCTGGTTGTTCCAGTCTTCAAAGACGTGAACAAGAAGAGCATTACCGAGCTGTCCCGTGAACTGACCGTGATCTCCAAGAAAGCGCGTGATGGTAAGCTGACTGCCGGCGAAATGCAGGGCGGCTGCTTCACTATCTCCAGCATCGGCGGCCTGGGTACTACCCACTTCGCGCCGATTGTGAACGCGCCGGAAGTGGCTATCCTCGGTGTGTCCAAGTCCGCGATGGAGCCGGTGTGGAATGGCAAAGAGTTCGTACCGCGTCTGATGATGCCAATCTCTCTGTCCTTCGACCACCGCGTGATCGACGGTGCTGATGGTGCGCGTTTCATCACCATCATCAACAACATGCTGAGCGACATTCGCCGCCTGGTGATGTAATCGAAAAGCCGGCCAGTCGGCCGGCTTTTTTCTGATAATCTCATGGGGTTTGTGAGGTTATTGGCGAAAGCGACAATTCGTGAGCCGTTTGTTGTTTCAAAATTGTTAACAATTTTGTAAACTGCGGGCGGATAGAACGACCCGGTGGACGACGGGTATAAATTAAGAGGTCATGATGAGCACAGAAATCAAAACTCAGGTCGTAGTACTTGGGGCAGGCCCGGCAGGTTACTCCGCAGCATTCCGCGCCGCGGATTTAGGTCTGGAAACCGTCATCGTAGAGCGTTACAGCACCCTCGGCGGTGTTTGTCTGAACGTCGGCTGTATCCCTTCTAAAGCGCTGCTGCACGTAGCGAAAGTTATCGAAGAAGCCAAAGCGCTGGCTGAACACGGTATCGTCTTCGGCGAGCCGAAAACCGATATCGACAAAATTCGTACCTGGAAAGAGAAAGTTATCACTCAGCTGACCGGCGGTCTGGCGGGTATGGCCAAAGGCCGTAAAGTGAAAGTGGTAAACGGTCTGGGTAAATTCACCGGTGCGAACACCCTGGAAGTGGAAGGCGAAAACGGCAAAACCGTGATCAACTTCGACAACGCGATCATCGCGGCAGGCTCTCGCCCAATCGAACTGCCATTCATTCCGCATGAAGATCCACGCGTGTGGGATTCCACCGATGCGCTGGAGCTGAAAACCGTTCCTAAGCGTCTGCTGGTTATGGGCGGCGGTATCATCGGTCTGGAAATGGGTACCGTGTACCATGCGCTGGGTTCAGAGATCGACGTGGTTGAAATGTTCGACCAGGTTATCCCTGCTGCCGACAAAGACATCGTTAAGGTCTTCACCAAACGCATCAGCAAGAAATTTAACCTGATGCTGGAAACCAAAGTGACTGCCGTTGAAGCGAAAGAAGACGGTATTTACGTTTCCATGGAAGGCAAAAAAGCCCCATCCGAACCACAGCGTTACGACGCCGTGCTGGTGGCTATCGGCCGTGTGCCGAACGGTAAAAACCTCGACGCGGGCAAAGCTGGCGTGGAAGTGGACGACCGTGGCTTCATCCGCGTTGACAAACAGCTGCGCACCAACGTGCCGCACATCTTTGCTATCGGCGATATCGTCGGTCAGCCAATGCTGGCGCACAAAGGTGTTCACGAAGGTCACGTTGCCGCTGAAGTTATCGCCGGCATGAAGCACTACTTCGATCCGAAAGTCATCCCATCTATCGCGTACACCGAGCCAGAAGTGGCATGGGTGGGTCTGACCGAGAAAGAAGCGAAAGAGAAAGGCATCAGCTACGAAACCGCCACCTTCCCGTGGGCTGCTTCTGGCCGTGCTATCGCGTCCGACTGCGCAGACGGTATGACCAAACTGATCTTCGACAAAGAGACTCACCGCGTAATCGGTGGTGCGATTGTCGGTACCAACGGCGGCGAGCTGCTGGGTGAAATCGGTCTGGCTATCGAAATGGGCTGTGACGCTGAAGACATCGCGCTGACCATCCACGCTCACCCGACTCTGCACGAGTCCGTGGGCCTGGCGGCAGAAGTGTTTGAAGGTAGCATCACCGACCTGCCGAACGCGAAAGCGAAGAAGAAATAAGTTTCTTCATGATTGCGAAACGCCTCCGAAGGAGGCGTTTTTTTTGGGTTTTGATTTCAGATATTAAGCTGTAAATATTAATTTATTTTAGATTGTAAATAAAATTTCATACAGCAAATGAATGTGTTTGTTATTTGAAATTCCCCAGATCTATATTTAATATTATTGGGGATCATGTTCTATTGATAATGGATTGGTTGGTTTGACTTAAGGATTAAATGGTGTATTACTATTCTCATAATTACTTTATTCAACTAAAGGTATTATTATGAATAGTTATGAATTAACTTCTGAGATTCGTGATTTAAAAGTAATGGGTGCCAGAACGCAATCAGGAAGTGGCTGGGCAAGCGCGACCCATAGACTTATCGCGCTTGATAAAGAAACCTTGCAACCCGTTAGCATTGACTGGTGGTATGAAGATGAGACCACCTCTCGCTTTACCGGCCCCGTATTTACTGACACGCGTCCAGATGTACGCTTGCTGGCAAATTCCGATGTTTATCGGCTGGGTGACGTCATTAATATCAGTAATTGTGGTGGTTCGGGTTCCGCATTAGCGGCCATTAAAAATGACGGTACTGTTGAAGCGTGGGGAATGCCTAAAAATGGTGGTACATCACCAACAAGCGATCGAAATCATAACGTCAGAGCCGTTTACGGTGGCTGGGATACGTCTGCTTCGGTTAATGCCAATGGTCAGGTATTTACCTGGTCCGTCGATGATGATAACCCTTTACCGGATAACGTGGCGGCGTTGAATGATATTTTAGATATTAAAGTGGTCCAATATTTTACCGATCGGGGTAATTATACCTATCTGGCGTTGCGGGCTAATAACCAAGTGGTGCAGTGGACAGATGGTACTTCACATAATGATTTTCCAGCAGACATTGCCGAGCGTAAAGACTTCATTGCCATCCAGACCACGGAATATGCCTTTGCGGGAATAACCCAAAATGGCCATGTACTTGCCTGGGGAAATGCGACATACGGAGGCGAGTTGCCGGAACATCTAAAGAAAGTCGATGACATTGTCACCCTTTACAGTAATCAAGGTGCGTTTGTGGCACTCCAGGCCTCGGGCAGTCTAATTGCATGGGGGAGTGACAAGCATGGCGCTGTTATTCCTGATAATATTGCCAGCCTGACGGACATTGTTTCCGTACACTGTACCGATGCGACTTTTATTGCGTTAAGACAAAATGGCAGCGTGGTTTTTTGGGGGGAAACCTATTACCTGACCGAACTGCCAGCGGAGATCGCCAGCCTGACAGATATTATTGATGTTCAGGCCGCAGTTAATGGGAGCTATGCTTTTTTAACTTCTGAGGGGAAGGTGTACTGCTGGGGACATATTGCTAAATCAATGCCCAATGATATATCTAATGTGGTCGCCCTCACTGGTGGAACCTGGAATGCTTTTGCAGCACTTCGTCGTGATGGTAGCGTTGTTGCCTGGGGTGATGAATATGAGGGCGGTGACACCACGCCCGTCGCAAACGAGCTTTATGACATTCGTGCCATCTATGCTTGCGGCTATCGTTTTTGCGCCCTGCGCAACGATGATCGTCTCTTTGAATGGGGCGAGGAAGCAAGAACAGATATCACAAAGATGCCAGCAGATTTGCAGGGGAATGTTACCTATAGCTTTGTTAAATAATTCACCTGAAATTGCCTGAAAGCATAGACGAAATAAGCCTCTTCAGCTCTGTAAACGCCTCTGTGGAGGCGTTTTCCTCACTCTCTCGCCACTGCAAGCGAAGTGCAATCATGCTATTAAGGCGCAACAGGTTGCCATGATGTATCGGGTCTGTACAGGGTCAATGCTTGGGCTTTCTTGGCTGACTCACTGCCGAGATTACTCTGGTACACCTTGTCATCCTGATTAATTATAAAACTCATCACTCCTGACTGGCCGTAACTGACCGGCCAGGCGATCATTGCAAATCCTTTCTCATCCGGCAGGATGCGGAAACGATAGCCGTGATAACCGGTACCCGGCTCTTTTGGGCTAAATGCCGGTCCGAGCGGACTGGGCGCTTCGCCGGGAGAGGCGGGCCAGTACAAACCGTCTTTTTTCCCTTTCGAGCTGACAATCTTCTGCGCGAATTTCTGGTTCATCGCAAAGTAGCTTTGCTGCGCATCAACATAGGCATGTAAGGCTTCAATGGCGGCAAGTTCGTTACGCCCGATTTCGCGGGTCAGGATCTCTTCGGCCCCTTCTTTGATATCGAATTGCCAACCGGCAGAGGTTTTGATCACCGGGATAGGAAGCTGCCAGCTGTTGTCACCGACAACCAGATGCGCCGTATCCCCTTCGACAACCGTGTTATGACGGACTTTCCAGTCGCGCAGGAAACGATCGACGGCATCCGGGTCAACGCCTTCAGGGGGCAGAAAATCGCGCCAGTTCTCTCCAAGCAGATTGCTCATCGCGCTCTCATTATGCTCACTAATGGCTTTGGTCAGCGCATCGGTTGCCTGATCGGGGGTGCTAAAGGATTGCTGCGCCATCACCGAAGCCGAAAGCATGAACAACACCATGCCACTGAGTAGTTTACTTTTCATGTCGGTTCCCTTAGCGATGTCGAATTTCACGGCGTTCAGCGCGTCCACCAGACGCCTGACGTGGCTGCTGCTGGCGAGCCGCAAGCTGTCTGCTTTGCGCACCGCGCTGCTGCTGCGCCTGCCAGTTCGCGGAGCGGCTGTCGTTGCCGCTCAGCGCATTGGCCCGGGGCTGGCTGTTTCGCTGCTGGAGAGCGCGTTGCTGCGCCGGCTGCGAACCCCGTTTCTCTTGTCTCTGCGCGGTGGTCTGGCGATTTTCTCGCTGCTGCGTGGTGGTTCGCTTCGTTGTCTGCGGTTTGGTGTCGTAACCACGGTAGTTATTGCGCTGGGAAATCTGCTTCAGCTGTTCACTTGAGGCCTGACGCTGCACATCTTTCGTTCCGTTGCGCGCCGTTTGGGGGAAAGTTTTGCCCGTGGATTTCTCCATCTGGCTCAGGGCAGCCTGACGCTGGCTGTCCCGGTTAACCGGTTTTTGCTGCGTTGAACTGAGCCCGGTAGCCGTGCTGGTGGAGTGGAAACGGGTGTTGAGCTGGTTAGTCGGATAGGGCACGCCTTCCCGATAGGCCGGGTTATGCTGCCAGGTACGGTTGGCGTCCGTCAGACGCTGCCCGCTGATTTTATTGAAGTTCTCAACGTTGATATTGATGTTGTTATCACCGTTGCGGTTATAGCCGCCGTGATTATCCCAGTCGTCATGGTGATGATCCCAGTCATCGTCATCATCCCAGTCGATGTTGCTGAAGATGGCATAGGTTGTGGCGACGCCCAGGCTGAAGCCTAAGCCGTTGACGAAGCTGTTGCCAAACTGCTCCCCGGGTGTAGGCGGGAGATAGGTAGGCGGATAGGCGGTGTTTGGCCAGGTCCCGTAAACCGTATTGGGGTTATAGGTGGGGACGTAAACAACCTGCGGATCGGCAGATTCAATTTTGATTACCGTTGGGGCCGGCGCGGGCGTTGCTGCTGTGGTTGTCGTTGTCTCGGTGGTGCTGGTTTTCGCTGGTGCCGGTTTTGTCACGGTGGTGACCGTCTGCTGAGGCGTGGATTGTAAAGCGCCGGTCTTCTGTGCCAGCGCGCGCAGGCGTTGAACGGAATCCATTACGTCCTTCGGCTGCGCGAGAAACGCATCGCCCAGATTTTGTACCCACGGCGGGTTTTCACCCATCAGGGACATGAGCTGAGGAAACGCGACCAGCGATTTTACGCTGGGATCCCAGGGCTGGCTGGCAACGGCCTGAATCGCGGCGTCCCCTTCCATTTTAGGGTTGTCTTTTGACCACTGCGCCGCCTGGATCACGTTGGCCGGGTAAGTCGAGGCCATCAGGATTTGCGACAGCAGGGCATCCGGGTAGAGCGCGATGGGGGCAACCCACTGATCGATTTGCGCGGCAGTATAGGTTGGTGCGGCGACAGGGGCGGGCGTTGGTGCTACCGGTACCGCCGGTGCCGCTGGTTGTTGTGCGACGGGGGCCGGCGCAACGGGTTCCGTTGCACGACTTTTGACAAACATGACGCCTGAGGCGGCAAGCAGCCCGGCACTGCACAGAAGGACGAGCAGATGTGGCTTAAAGGGCAACTTCATAAAATGACTCCAACGAGACAAGCGCTGTGCCGTGAGGCGTTACGGTTGGCGTGAGTATTATTCACCCGTCTTTTACTGTTTTGACTTTTATTGGGAAGCGTCCGGTACGTCCGGATAAAGATTGTGAGTATTTATTACACAATTATATGCGATGCGGGAAAAACCGAAGGGAATTCAGAAGGCCGCTCTTACGAGCGGCCAGCAGCTAGTTGCCGAGGTTGACGACAAACAGCACCGTGATGTCGGATATGTTCCAGCCACCGTGCAGCGCGGTTAGCAGTAAACCGGTCACAACGATCAGCGCAGTGATTCGCATCTCCATTGCGTGCGTTCCTGTAAAGGCTACGCGGGTTCATTCTTCACCGGGAAAGGCAGAACCAGGCAAGTTGGGATTGCCGCGTAGGTTACGGAACTGCTCCCGGGCCCGGTGACTGGTTGCTACACCAGCGAAGCAGGCCGAGAGGAAGAGTAATCGACTCAGTAGTCATTCTGAAGGCGAAAAATGAAGTGAAACGAATTTTCATTCGAAACAGGAAGGCGCTACGCAAAATTGACATAATGGCTTGCAAGCCAGCGGGGCGTGATGCAAAATTCATTGCGTTGGGGTTGCCGCAAATCTGCCAACACGGTGTGCTACCATCGCAAGGCAACAAATAAACCGCTATCAGGCGGTTTTTTTGTACCCAAAATTCGTCTTGTCTCCCCGCTACACCATGCTTAACGATTCAGCAAATTTTTTAATGTTGCTTTTTTGTAAACGGATTAACACTGTGCAGAAATCCTGCTATGCTGCCCGACGCGGTATCGGGCATTTACCCTACAAACTGCTGTCTCACAGGAGCGTGAAGAGAACGCCCGCCGCATATGACAATGAGAGCGAGGAGAACCGTCGTGCTAGAAGAATACCGTAAGCACGTAGCAGAACGTGCCGCCGAGGGAATTGTACCCAAACCTTTAGATGCAACCCAAATGGCCGCGCTCGTCGAGCTGCTGAAGAACCCGCCTAAGGGCGAAGAAGAATTCCTGTTAGATCTGCTGATCAACCGCGTACCGCCTGGCGTAGATGAAGCTGCCTACGTAAAAGCCGGATTCCTTGCTGCTATCGCCAAAGGCGAAGCCACCTCCCCACTGGTTACTCCTGAAAAAGCCATTGAACTGCTCGGCACCATGCAGGGTGGTTACAACATTCATCCGCTGATTGACGCGCTGGATAACGACAAGCTGGCGCCGATTGCCGCTAAAGCGCTCTCTTCCACGCTGCTGATGTTCGATAACTTCTACGATGTAGAAGAAAAAGCCAAAGCAGGCAACGTCTATGCGAAGCAGGTGATGCAGTCCTGGGCGGATGCCGAATGGTTCCTGAACCGTCCTGCGCTGGCTGAAAAAATCACCGTTACCGTCTTCAAAGTGACCGGTGAAACCAACACCGATGACCTCTCTCCGGCACCGGACGCGTGGTCTCGCCCGGATATCCCTCTGCACGCCCTGGCGATGCTGAAAAACGCCCGTGAAGGCATTGAGCCGGATCAGCCTGGCAGCGTTGGCCCGATCAAACAGATCGAAGCCCTGCAGAAAAAAGGGTTCCCGCTGGCCTACGTGGGTGACGTTGTAGGTACCGGTTCTTCCCGTAAGTCCGCCACCAACTCCGTGCTGTGGTTCATGGGTGACGACATCCCTCATGTGCCAAACAAACGCGGCGGCGGCCTGTGCCTCGGCGGTAAAATTGCACCGATCTTCTTCAACACCATGGAAGATGCGGGCGCCCTGCCGATCGAAGTGGACGTCTCCAACCTGAACATGGGCGACGTGATTGACGTTTACCCGTACAAAGGTGAAGTGCGTAACCACGAAACCAACGAGCTGTTGGCGAGCTTTGAGCTGAAAACCGACGTGCTGATCGACGAAGTGCGTGCCGGTGGCCGTATTCCGCTGATCATCGGCCGTGGCCTGACCACCAAAGCGCGTGAAGCGCTGGGTCTGCCGCACAGTGATGTATTCCGTCACGCGAAAGACGTGGTGGAAAGCAATCGCGGTTACTCTCTGGCGCAGAAAATGGTCGGTCGCGCCTGCGGCGTCGCCGGTGTTCGTCCTGGCGCATACTGCGAGCCGAAGATGACCTCCGTAGGCTCTCAGGACACCACTGGCCCAATGACCCGTGACGAACTGAAAGACCTGGCGTGCCTGGGCTTCTCTTCCGATCTGGTGATGCAGTCCTTCTGCCACACTGCGGCGTATCCGAAGCCGGTTGACGTAACCACGCACCACACGCTGCCAGACTTCATCATGAACCGCGGCGGTGTTTCCCTGCGTCCGGGCGACGGCGTAATTCACTCCTGGCTGAACCGCATGCTGCTGCCGGATACCGTGGGTACCGGCGGTGACTCCCATACCCGTTTCCCAATCGGTATCTCCTTCCCGGCGGGCTCCGGTCTGGTGGCGTTTGCTGCGGCGACGGGCGTGATGCCGCTGGATATGCCGGAATCGGTGCTGGTGCGCTTCAAAGGTAAAATGCAGCCGGGTATCACCCTGCGCGACCTGGTTCACGCGATCCCGCTGTATGCGATTAAACAGGGTCTGCTGACCGTTGAGAAGAAAGGGAAGAAAAACATCTTCTCTGGCCGTATCCTGGAAATCGAAGGTCTGCCGGATCTGAAGGTTGAGCAGGCGTTCGAGCTGACCGATGCCTCCGCTGAGCGTTCAGCTGCGGGCTGTACCATCAAGCTGAACAAAGAGCCGATTATTGAGTATCTGAACTCTAACATCGTGCTGCTGAAGTGGATGATCGCAGAAGGCTACGGCGACCGTCGTACGCTGGAGCGTCGTATCCAGGGCATGGAGAAATGGCTGGCCGATCCGCAACTGCTGGAAGCTGATGCTGACGCAGAGTACGCGGCGGTGATCGACATCGATCTGGCGGATATCAAAGAGCCAATCCTGTGTGCACCGAACGATCCGGACGACGCGCGTCCGCTGTCCGAAGTTCAGGGCGAGAAGATCGACGAAGTGTTCATCGGATCCTGCATGACCAACATCGGCCACTTCCGTGCGGCTGGCAAGCTGCTGGATACCCACAAAGGCCAGCTGCCAACCCGTCTGTGGGTGGCGCCGCCAACCCGTATGGACGCGGCTCAGCTGACCGAAGAGGGCTACTACAGCGTGTTTGGTAAGAGCGGGGCGCGTATTGAAATTCCTGGCTGTTCCCTGTGTATGGGCAACCAGGCGCGCGTCGCCGACGGCGCGACGGTGGTTTCCACCTCGACCCGTAACTTCCCGAACCGTTTAGGTACCGGTGCGAACGTCTTCCTGGCCTCTGCGGAGCTGGCGGCGGTTGCGGCGCTGATTGGCAAACTGCCAACGCCGGAAGAGTACCAGACCTTTGTGGCTCAGGTGGATAAGACCGCGGTGGATACCTATCGCTACCTGAACTTCGACCAGCTCTCTCAGTACACCGAGAAGGCCGACGGGGTTATCTTCCAGACGGCGGTATAAGCAGCAAAACCGTCTCCACGAGACGGTTTTTAGTGTTTGCACCCTCTCCCGTGGGAGAGGGACGGGGTGAGGGCATCAGGCCGCAGGGTCTTGCTCTCACCTTTTTATTTTCATTCCTCCCACCTCTCACGCTTTTTTTCTTCCTCGCTGCTGCGATAATTACCTTAATGGCTTTGCAGAGGAAAACACTATGGATTACGAATTTCTGCGCGACATCACCGGAGTGGTGAAAGTGCGTATGTCGATGGGCCACGAAGCCGTTGGACACTGGTTTAACGAAGAGGTGAAAGAAAATCTCGCACTTCTTGATGAGGTTGAACAGGCGGCAAATACGGTGAAAGGCAGTGAACGCTCCTGGCAGCGCGCCGGTCATGAATACACGCTGTGGATGGACGGTGAAGAGGTCATGGTGCGCGCCAACCAGCTCGAGTTTTCAGGTGACGAGATGGAAGAGGGGATGAGCTACTACGACGAAGAGAGCCTGTCGATGTGCGGCGTAGAAGACTTCCTTCAGGTGGTGAATGCCTACCGCGAGTTTATGAAACAGCGGTAACTTCCCGAAGCGTCCCTGCTCCGGGTAACACTTACACGGCCGGAATATTACGGCCGTAGTAGATCTCGCGCATTTCTTTCCAGAGCAGGTCGGTAATCGCCTTACGCTCTTCTTCGCTCAAATCTTCCGGCTTCGTGTGGAACATATAGTGCTTAAGGTCGAATTCCTTAAGTAACATCTTGGTATGGAAGATGTTTTCCTGGTACACGTTCACGTCCATCATGTCATACAGCGATTTCATGTCTTCGGACATGAAGTTCTGAATAGAGTTGATTTCGTGGTCGATGAAGTGCTTCATGCCGTTGATATCACGAGTAAAACCGCGCACGCGGTAATCAATCGTGACGATATCCGATTCCAGCTGATGGATGAGATAGTTCAGCGCGTTCAGCGGGGAAATCACGCCGCAGGTCGACACTTCAATATCGGCGCGGAACGTACACAGCCCACCTTCCGGGTGACTCTCCGGGTAGGTATGGACGCAGATATGGCTTTTATCCAGGTGGGCAACAACCACTTCCGGCAGCGGGCCCGGATGTTCCGTTTTGTCGATAAGCTTAGGATCGACCGGCTCTTCGCTGACCAGGATGGTCACGCTGGCGCCCTGGGGTTCATAATCCTGTCGGGCGATGTTCAGGATGTTGGCGCCGATAATGGAACAGGTTTCTGACAGGATCTCGGTCAGACGGTTGGCGTTGTAGAGTTCGTCGATATAGGCGATGTAACCATCGCGTTCTTCCGCTGTTTTGGCATAGCAGATATCGTAAATACAAAAACTCAGGCTTTTCGTCAGGTTGTTAAAGCCATGCAGTTTAAGCTTTTTCAATTAGCTCACCCCCTTAGTGGATAATGCGTCTTGCAGGTACTGCGGCAGAGCAAACGCTGCGGTATGAATAGCCGGATTGTAGTATCGGCACTGAAGACCGGCCTGATGGAAGCGGGCCTGAATAATTTCGGTGGAAAGATGACGTAATACATCGTTATCCGTCGCCCAGGCAAAGGTCATGATCCCGCCGTAGTACGTCGGAATAGCGGCCTGATAGAAGCTGACATCATCGAAATAGGTGCTGAGCTTACGATGGCTATCCAGCGCTTCATCCTGCTGCAGGAAGCAGACGCCATTTTGGGCGACGAAGATCCCGCCCGGGTTCAGGCAGCGCTTGCAGCCCTCGTAGAAGGAGGAGGTAAACAGTGACGCGCCGGGGCCGATAGGGTCGGTGCAGTCGGAGATGATCACGTCAAAGGTCTGTGAGGTCTGGTTAACGAAGTTAACGCCGTCGTCAATCACCAGGCTAAAGCGCGGATCGTCGTAGCTGCCGGCATTGTGGTTGGGCAGGTACTGGCGGCAGAAAGAGACGACGCCCGCATCGATTTCCACCATGGTGAT
This sequence comes from Enterobacter cloacae complex sp. 2015409, assembly GCF_041365315.1. Classification (NCBI taxonomy): domain Bacteria; kingdom Pseudomonadati; phylum Pseudomonadota; class Gammaproteobacteria; order Enterobacterales; family Enterobacteriaceae; genus Enterobacter; species Enterobacter cloacae complex sp. 2015409. The sequence goes on from NZ_JBFTVM010000002.1 coordinate 410,507, forward strand.
GGTTTCAATGGCGTGATGGCGGGAAACTTCACGCAGCATTGCGCCGTCGCCACCGCCGATAATCAGGACATGCTTCGCGTGGCCGTGCGCCAGCAGCGGGACGTGGGTCATCATCTCATGATAGATAAACTCATCTCGCTCGGTGGTTTGCACGACGCCGTCCAGCGCCATCACGCGGCCAAAGGCAGCATTCTCGAAGATGATCAGATCCTGGTGATCGGTTTTCTCATGATAGAGCACGTTATCAACGGCAAAGTACTGACCAAACTGGTCATGCAAGGTTTCATGCCACAACGTGTGGTCGGCCATAGCGAACTCCTCCTGTGTAAACATCCGTTACGCTCACAAAAAATGAGCGAAACATGATAGCTAACTCTAACCGCGGTTGCACGGTCAGGGTTCAACAGGGGGCGTCGGGAAGGTTATTTGACGTAGGCGAGCAGGCTGAGTGAGTCGCGAGCCAGCGCTTTGCATTTTTTGGCAGTGGGAATACCAATACCGCTTAAGTCGCGGTAGCTGTCTTCGCCGAGCGCCTTCATGTCGAAGCTGTCGTAGTTGCTGAGATCCCACTGGTTCTGCTGGGCAAAAAAGACCAGCGCGCGGCGAATTTGCCCGTTGGGTAAATTCTGGTAGCCGCAATCATTTTTCAGGAATACAAAAACCGCCGTTAAATCGGCCATATCTTCCGCTTCATTTTCACTTAGCGCATAGCTGTTCGCACACATTGCCATCAGGCTACCGAACAAAATTGTCCTGAAAAACGTCTTCATTGCTTCTACCACTTCTTCACGGAAAATTAACGTTAGCATACTTGATGCCAGTGCGACGATCTTTATTATTGCCGCTTGACTTGACCTTCCGGTAAGGGGAGGGTTTATGCTCAAAAGATCGCCTGCTGGAAATAAGGAAATGAACATGCAACGTCGTGATTTTTTAAAATATTCCGTTGCGCTGGGTGCTGCCAGCGCATTACCCCTCTGGAGCCGCGTGGTTTTCGCGGCTGACAGGCCTGCCTTACCCATCCCTGACTTGCTGACCGCGGATGCCCGTAGCCGTATCAAGCTTGTTGTTCAGTCCGGCAACACGCTGTTCGGTGCGGACAACGCGACGACCTGGGGCTATAACGGCAATCTGCTCGGCCCGGCGCTACAGCTGCGCAAAGGGAAAGCGGTGACGGTGGATATCCACAACACGCTTGCCGAAGAGACGACGCTGCACTGGCACGGGCTGGAAGTGCCGGGTGAGGTAGACGGCGGGCCGCAGGGCGTCATCAAAGCGGGCGGCACGCGCAGCGTCACCTTTACGCCCGACCAGCGCGCGGCAACCTGCTGGTTCCATCCGCATCAGCATGGCAAAACGGGCCATCAGGTGGCGATGGGGCTGGCGGGACTGGTGCTGATTGAAGACGACGAGAGTCGCCTGCTGCGCCTGCCGAAACAGTGGGGCATCGACGACGTACCGGTGATTGTGCAGGACAAGAAATTCACCGCGGACGGGCAAATTGACTACCAGCTGGACGTGATGAGCGCGGCGGTAGGCTGGTTTGGCGACACGCTGTTGACCAACGGCGCCATTTATCCTCAGCATGCCGCGCCGAAAGGCTGGCTGCGCCTGCGTCTGCTGAACGGCTGTAACGCGCGTTCACTCAACTTCGCCACCAGCGATAAGCGTCCGCTGTACGTAGTGGCAAGCGACGGTGGACTTCTGCCGGAGCCGGCAAAAGTAAGCGAACTGCCGATGCTGATGGGCGAGCGCTTCGAGGTGCTGGTGGATATCAGCGACGGCAAGGCGTTTGATCTTGTGACCCTGCCGGTTAGCCAGATGGGGATGGCGGTCGCACCGTTTGACAAGCCGCATCCGGTGCTGCGTATTCAGCCGTTACTGGTGACCGCTTCCGGCACGCTGCCTGATACGTTAACCACTCTGCCAGCACTCCCGTCGCTTGATGGGCTTACGCAGCGTAAGCTGCAGCTCTCCATGAACCCGATGCTCGATATGATGGGCATGCAGGCGCTGATGGCGAAATATGGCGATAAGGCGATGGCGGGGATGCATCACGGGCAGATGATGGGTCATATGAATATGGACCACGGCAAAATGGGCGGCATGGGGAACATGGATCACGGCGACCATGGCTTTGATTTCCACAACGCCAATATGATTAACGGCAAAGCGTTCGACATGAACACGCCGATGTTTGCTGCGACAAAGGGTCAGTTTGAGCGCTGGGTGATTTCGGGCGAAGGGGACATGATGCTGCATCCGTTCCACATTCACGGTACGCAGTTCCGCATTCTCTCAGAAAACGGTAAAGCGCCGGATGCGCATCGCGCGGGCTGGAAAGATACGGTGAGAGTGGAAGGCGGCGTCAGCGAGGTGCTGGTGAAGTTTGACCACGACGCGCCGAAGGAGTTTGCCTATATGGCGCACTGCCATCTGCTGGAGCATGAAGATACGGGGATGATGCTGGGCTTTACCGTATAAAAAAGCCGGATGGTCGCAGGTGCGGCCTGATGCCCTCACCCTGACCCTCTCCCACCTGGAGAGGGAACAAACACAAAAACGGCAACCGAAGTTGCCGTTTTGCATTTTTCCGTAGGCCGGGTAAGGCGTAGCCGCCACCCGGCTTTTCAGTTACTTACTTTCATCAGGCAGCGCATACGCGACGATATAGTCGCCCATCTTCGTGCCAAACGAACCGTGACCACCTGCAGAGATGACAACGTACTGCTTGCCATTTACTTCATAGGTCATCGGCGTAGCCTGTCCGCCAGCCGGCAGACGGCCTTGCCACAGTTTTTCACCGTTGGTCATGTTGTACGCGCGCAGGTAGTTATCTGCGGTTGCCGCGATGAACAGCACGTTACCGGCGGTGGAAATTGGGCCACCCAGCATCGGCATACCCATATTAAACGGCACCGGAACCGGCATCGGGAACGGCATGCTGTCCTGCGGGGTACCAATACGTTTTTTCCACACGATCTGATTGGTTTTCAGATCCAGGCCGGAGATATAACCCCAGGCAGGCTGTTTACACGGCAGGCCAAACGGCGACAGGAACGGGTTCAGCGTTACGCCGAACGGTACGCCATACTGCGGCTGAATACCGGCTTCGGTACCGCTGCCTTTCGCGTCTTTCGGCTGCTCCATTGGGTTGCCCGGACCGCGTGGGATCAGACGGGAAACGAACGGCAGCGCCATTGGGTTGGCAATCGCGACCTGACGGTTCGGGTCAACGGAGATCCCGCCCCACTCGAACATCCCCAGGTTACCCGGGAAGACCAGCGTGCCCTGCTCAGAAGGCGGCGTGAAGATGCCTTCATAGCGCAGCTGATGGAACATCACGCGGCACACCAGCTGGTCAAACATGGTGGCACCCCACATGTCTGCCCCGCTGAGGTCTTTCTTCGGACGGAAGCTCAGATCGGAGAACGGCTGGGTTTTGCTAACGTAATCGCCTTTCGCCGCGCCCTGCGGAACCGGTTTTTCCGGTGCCGGCACAACCAGCTTGCCGTTGCTGCGATCCAGAACGAAGATGTTGCCGGTCTTGGCCGGGGCGTAAATCACCGGAACGGTTTTGCCGTCAACGGTAATGTCCGCCAGCGTCGGCTGGGACGGCATATCCATATCCCACAGATCGTGGTGTACGGTCTGATAGCTCCAGGCCAGCTTACCGGTGGTCGCGTTCAGCGCCACGATAGCGCTGGCATAACGTTCCTGCTCCGGCGTGCGGTTACCGCCCCAGATATCTGGCGTAGTAACGCCCATCGGCAGGTAGACCAGGTCCAGCTTCGCGTCATACGCAGCCGGGGCCCAGGAGTTTGGCGAGTTAAAGGTAAAGGTGTGCTCGTCCGACGGGATCGCGTTTGGATCTTTCGCGCCCGGGTCAAAGGCCCACAGCAGTTTACCGGTATTCACGTCGAAACCGCGGATAACGCCGGAGGTTTCACGCGTGGAGAAGTTATCCGTTACCGAACCGGCAATCACGATGGTTTTATCGGTGATGATCGGCGGCGAGGTTGGCTCATACAGACCCGGCGTGGTGTCCGGCATGTTGGTCTGCAAATTCAGGATACCTTTGTTGGCAAAGGTTTCGCACAGCTTGCCCGTTTCGGCATTGATGGCGAACAGACGGCCATCGTTGACCGGCAGCATGATGCGGCGCGGACAGTCGGCAACCACTTCCGGGCTCGCATTGTCGGCACGCGCTTCGTGGTAAGAGACGCCGCGGCAGGTGACGTGCTGGAAGGACGGGTTGGAGTTCAGCTGCGGATCGAAGTGCCATTTCTCTTTACCCGTGGCCGCGTCGAGCGCGAACAGACGCTGGTGCGCCGTACACAGATAAAGCATATCGCCGACTTTAATTGGCGTCACTTCGTTGGTCAGCTCGCCCGGATCGTTCGGCATCTTCAGGTCGCCGGTACGGAATACCCAGGCTTCTTTCAGGTTCTTAACGTTGTCCGCGTTGATCTGCTTCAGCGGAGAGTAGCGTTGACCTTCCTGATTACGACCATAGGCAGGCCAGTCGCCGTCCGCCACCTGCGAGATAGCCGCCGCAGGCGTCGATTCTGCGTTCAGCGTACCGTTGATCTCCTGCGGGTCGTTAAAGCCGGCCCATGTCAGGATGCCGCCGGTAATCAGCAGGGCAACAACCAGGCCCGCCACAGCACCGCTGGAAGGCACAATCAGGCGACGCCACACGAACGGCAGGATCAGCCAGATACCGAAGAAGACCAGGATGTCGCTGCGCGGCGTCAGCGCCCAGAAGTCAAAGCCAACTTCCCAGACGCCCCAGATCATGGTGGCAAGAAGGAGTGCGGCATACAGCCACAGTGCAGATTGTTTTCTACGCCAGAGCAGGACGGTTACGCCAAGCATAACCAGGCCCGCAATCGGGTAGTACCAGGAGCCGCCGATCGCGACCAGCCAGACGCCACCGATTAACAGATACAGCGCGCAGAAGGCTGCGAACGCCGCTGTTAATGTCACCAGTAGACGCGGCTGTTTAGAGTTTGTTTCAGCCATAGAAAGTGTACTCGTCAGTTTTTGTTAATAATTTGCTAGCAACTAATTATAGGTATTAACAAGTGTGATCGGAATCACAATATTTGCTTTTTATAACTCATACGCCAGGGTTATCCATTTGCTGATATAATAGCTGGCTTGCGTATCAGTGCTGGATATTAACTCATCCGTATTGAGAGATTTTCATCAAAATCATTTGGTTAGTAATATGAAACATACTGTTGAAGTGATGATCCCGGAAGCCGAGATCAAAGCGCGTATCGCCGAACTGGGTCGTCAAATCACCGAACATTACAAGGACAGCGGCAGTGAAATGGTGCTGGTCGGTCTGTTGCGCGGCTCTTTCATGTTCATGGCGGACCTGTGCCGTGAAGTGCATGTGCCCCATGAGGTCGATTTTATGACCGCCTCCAGCTACGGCAGCGGCATGTCCACCACCCGTGATGTGAAAATCCTGAAAGATCTGGATGAAGATATTCGTGGCAAAGATGTGTTGATCGTTGAGGATATCATCGACTCCGGCAACACGCTGTCAAAAGTGCGCGAGATCCTGAGCCTGCGTGAGCCAAAATCGCTGGCGATTTGCACCCTGCTGGATAAGCCTGACCGCCGTGAAGTGCAGGTGCCGGTAGAGTTTGTCGGTTTCTCTATCCCGGACGAGTTCGTCGTCGGTTACGGCATTGACTACGCGCAGCGCTATCGCCATCTGCCGTATGTTGGGAAAGTGGTATTGCTGGACGAGTAATTGCGGGCTGATGCCCTCACCCCGGCCCTCTCCCACAGGGAGAGGGAGAAAATCCCCGGCTTTATTTATGGTTCACATGCTTAAGCTGAAGGTTGGCAATTCCCGAACGGTAACGCTGCTCCAGCGTTTCCCGGTTGGTGGCGGTCACTTCCAGATTGCGCAGCAGACCGTCGTGAATGCCGTACGCCCAGCCGTGGATCGAGACCTTCTGCCCGCGTTTCCACGCCGATTGCATGATCGTTGAGTGGCCCAGGTTATACACCTGCTCCATCACGTTGAGTTCGCACAGGGTATCCATGCGACGCTCCTGCGGCATTTCGCCCAGCAGTGAGCTATGTTTGAACCAGATGTCGCGGATGTGCAGCAGCCAGTTATCAATGAGCCCCAGTTCCGTGTTTTCAACCGCCGCCTGCACGCCGCCGCAGCCGTAGTGGCCGCAAATGATGATGTGCTCGACTTGCAGAACATCCACGGCATACTGAACAACAGAAAGACAGTTGAGATCGGTGTGAATCACCAGGTTAGCCACGTTGCGGTGAACAAACAGTTCGCCGGGCTCGAGGCCGGTCAGGCGCTCCGCCGGTACGCGGCTGTCGGAGCATCCAATCCAGAGAAAGCGTGGGTTTTGCGCCTGCGCGAGTTTTCCAAAAAATCCGGGGTCTTCCTCCACCAGCATTTTTGACCATAGTGCATTGTTGCTGATGAGTGTATCTATGTTGTTCATGGAGGTTAGCGACCTGTAACCGAGTAATTGCGTTGCGCTACTATAGGGTAACCCGACTTTTAATGAAACCACACAACGTGTGTCAGAACGGAAGGTAAGTTAATTTCATGGCAATTGCACTGGAGCTTGAGCAGCTTAAAAAAACCTATCCGGGCGGCGTTCAGGCGCTGCGCGGAATAGATCTAAAAGTAGAGGCCGGTGATTTTTATGCGCTTCTGGGGCCGAACGGGGCGGGGAAATCGACCACCATTGGGATCATCAGTTCGCTGGTCAATAAAACCTCCGGCCGGGTGAGCGTCTTTGGTTATGACCTGCAAAAAGATGTGGTGAACGCCAAGCGCCAGCTGGGTCTGGTGCCGCAGGAGTTCAACTTCAATCCGTTTGAAACGGTGCAGCAGATCGTCGTTAACCAGGCGGGTTATTACGGCGTCGAGCGTAAAGAGGCCCTGGAGCGGAGCGAAAAATACCTTAAGCAGCTCGATCTGTGGGAAAAGCGTAACGAACGCGCGCGGATGTTGTCCGGCGGGATGAAGCGCCGCCTGATGATTGCCCGCGCGCTGATGCACGAGCCAAAGCTGCTGATCCTTGATGAGCCGACGGCGGGTGTCGATATTGAACTGCGTCGTTCTATGTGGGGCTTCCTGAAAGATCTCAACGACAAGGGAACCACCATTATTCTGACCACCCACTACCTTGAAGAGGCTGAAATGCTGTGCCGTAACATCGGCATCATTCAGCACGGCGAGCTGGTGGAAAACACCTCGATGAAAAACCTGCTCTCCAAGCTGAAATCAGAAACCTTCATTCTCGATCTGGCGGCAAAAAGTCCGCTGCCGAAGCTGGAAGGGTATCAGTATCGTCTTGTCGATACCTCGACGCTGGAAGTGGAAGTGCTGCGCGAGCAGGGCATCAACAGCGTGTTCTCGCAGCTGAGCGCGCAGGGTATTCAGGTCTTAAGTATGCGTAACAAAGCGAACCGACTGGAAGAGCTGTTTGTCTCTCTGGTGCAGGATAAACAAGGAGACAAGGCATGACGCATCTTTACTGGGTCGCGCTGAAAAGCATCTGGGCGAAAGAGATTAACCGCTTCATGCGCATCTGGGTGCAAACCCTGGTGCCGCCGGTCATCACGATGACGCTCTATTTCATCATCTTCGGTAACCTGATTGGTTCCCGGATTGGTGAGATGCACGGCTTTACCTATATGCAGTTTATCGTGCCGGGCCTGATTATGATGGCGGTGATCACCAACGCCTATGCCAACGTGGCGTCGTCATTCTTCAGCGCCAAGTTCCAGCGCAATATTGAAGAGCTGCTGGTGGCGCCGGTACCGACGCACGTCATTATCGCCGGCTATGTCGGCGGCGGCGTGGCGCGCGGGCTGTGCGTGGGGATCCTGGTCACGGCGATTTCGCTGTTCTTCGTGCCGTTCCAGGTGCACTCCTGGCTGTTCGTCGCGCTGACGCTGCTCCTGACGGCGATCCTGTTCTCGCTGGCCGGTCTGCTGAACGCCGTGTTCGCCAAAACGTTTGACGACATCAGCCTGATCCCGACCTTCGTGCTGACGCCGCTGACCTATCTTGGCGGGGTGTTCTACTCCCTGACGCTGCTGCCACCGTTCTGGCAGGCGCTGTCGCACCTGAACCCGATTGTCTACATGATCAGCGGCTTCCGCTTTGGCTTCCTCGGTATCACTGACGTGCCGCTGTTTACCACGGTGGCGGTGCTGGTGGTGTTCATCATCGCCTTCTACCTGCTGTGCTGGTATCTGATCCAGCGCGGACGCGGTCTGCGTAGCTAATCTTTTGCCCGGCGACATTCTGTTTGCCGGGCACTTTCTTTGACAGTTATCACCGAAAGCTAACCTTCACTCCGCTAAACTACTTGCCTGCTAAGGAGAGAGTTATGCTGGGATGGGTTATCACCTGCCACGATGAACGGGCGCAGGACATGCTGGACAAGCTTGAAGCCAGATTTGGCCCGCTGGCGCAATGCCGGGCGGTAAATTACTGGCGCGGGTTGAGCACCAATATGCTGAGCCGCATGATGTGCGATGCCCTGCATGAAACGGACACCGGTGATGGCGTCATTTTTTTGACCGATAAATCGGGCGCGGCGCCTTACCGCGCAGCCGCTTTGCTGAGCCATAAGCATGATTGCTGTGAGGTGATCTCGGGCATCAGCCTTCCATTACTTGAAGCGATGTATCCGCAGCGTGAAACGTTAACCAGCGCCGGGTTCCGGAACGCTATCGTCGCGCAGGGTACACCGGATGTCAGCAGCTTGTGGCATCAGCAGCAAAAAAATCCTCCTTTCGTCCTGCTCCATGATCTGTATAAGAATTAAACGTTGGTATTGATGTCGCTTTTGCTACAATGGCATAAGTATTTCCGCTTCGAATAAGACCCTCATGTTCACGCGTATTGTTTTTCTGTTGTTGATGTTCGTGTCCGGCACTTGTTCTGCCAGTTTATTAAGTCAGCAAAGACTGCCTGCCCAATATATGCAAACCACCGAAGATGCGGCGATTTGGGCGCAGGTCGGCAACAGCGTCATTAACGTCGGCAATGTGCGGGCAGGGCAGATCCTTGCGGTGGTACCTGCGGCGGCGGACTACTATGAATTCCGCTTCGGATTTGGCACGGGATTTATCGACAAGGGACACCTGGAGCCGGTGCAGGGTAAACAGCGCGTCGAGGATGGGCTGGGAGATCTAAATAAACCGCTGAGCAATCAAAACCTGATAACGTGGAAAGACACGCCCGTTTATAACGCCCCGAACAACGGTAGCGCACCCTTCGGCACTCTGAGCAGCAATCTGCGCTATCCGATCCTGAACAAGCTTAAAGACCGACTGAATCAGACCTGGTTCCAGATCCGCATCGGCAACCGCCTGGCATGGATCAGCAGCCTGGACGCGCAGGAAGATAATGGTATTCCGGTCATTACCTATCACCATATTTTGCGCGACGAGGAGAACACCCGTTTCCGCCATACCTCCACGACCACCAGCGTGCGGGCCTTCAGCAACCAGATGACCTGGCTGCGCGACCAGGGCTACACCACACTGACGATGTACCAGCTGGAAGGGTATGTGCGTAACAAAATGAACCTGCCGGCGAAATCGGTGGTGATTACCTTCGACGACGGCCTGAAGTCCGTTAACCGCTATGCTTACCCGATCCTCAAAGCGTATGGCTTTAAGGCGACGGAGTTTATTATCTCCTCGCGCATCAAGCGCCATCCGCAAAAATGGGCGCCGAAATCCCTGCAGTTTATGAGCGTGTCGGAACTGGAGCAGATGCATGACGTTTTCGACTATCAGTCCCACACGCACTTCCTGCACCGCGTTGACGACAACCATCAGCCCATTCTACTGAGCCGCAGCTACCACAATATTTTATTTGATTTTAAGCGCTCGCGACGGGATCTGGCGCAGTTTAACCCGCACGTGCTTTACCTCTCGTATCCGTTCGGCGGCTACGACGATAAGGCGATTAAAGCCGCGAATGACGCCGGGTTTCATCTGGCGGTGACGACGGTACGCGGGAAGGTCAAACCGGGGGATAATCCGTTCTTACTGAAGCGACTGTATATCTTAAGAACGGATTCGCTGGAGACGATGTCGCGGCTGATCAGCAATCAGCCGCAGGGGTAGTTTACAGATAATTAATCGTAAAGGTAGCGAGGGCAACAAAGTTACCAGGTCTAAGCTCTGCTCCGTCTTTTCTTAACGATGCCTGGAAAGGAAGATCGTTACTGGCACTAGAGCCGACTTCGGGTAACGGCACGTAAATATAGTTTGGGTCATTGATAAAGGGTTCGCCATGACCGCTTGGGTTTGCAGAAAATTTCTGAGCAATAGATACGCCAATCCCGGCAGCGACATCTGGACCTGACAATGTATTTATCAAGATCTGTCCAGGGGTAGTACCTGTGACTTTGGAAGATGAAACCCGATAATTTATTGCGACTACATTATTACAGCCCCTGAGCTGTAAATTAAAAGTCTGAGATGGGTAGTACCCGTCTCTCATTGTTGAAAACATGATTTCACCGAAATCGACATTATTTGTACCGTTGTTAACGACGGCCGTTTGGCACGTTGACGCGGCAATAGGGATACTGAACGTTGCGGGAGTGACATCAAACCACCAGGGTTGGTTATCCGAGTCTGTATGGCCACCAATTGACATGCCGCCGATTCTTTTCGCTTCCTTAGGTGTAATCATGGTTATGCCCGTAGGGTTACCGAGATACTCGCTGGTTTGAATCAGCTTAATTTGTGCTTTCCAGTCGTGACTTGCCGCGCCAGCGTGCACGGGCAAATCTTGCCATTGGCCATTCATTGTGGCCTGAAAATAGGAACCCGGGTTATTATCAGAGTAGATCCTGACCGCGTAGTAAATACCCGTAACATTGGTTGGCCACATATCACCGTCTACACCACCAATGGCATCATAGACGATGTTAGACATCTGATCGCCATCATTACCACTGTCACAGTCAGACCATAGTGCAGGGGTGAGGCTGGCATTGTAAGGGCCGCCTATTTCATACCCACCACTGGGGAATTGTCCCTGGGGTACAGGACTAAAGTAGACTGGTGAACCGGCTATTGTATTCACGATAGTGGATGAGCCTCCCTCGCCACGCGCGCCAAAGTGACATTCGGCCCTCGCATAGCCCTGTACCAACAGCAAGGCTATAACAGCGATTTTTATCAGGATTGCTTTTGCTGAAAATCCATTTAATTTCATATAGATAACTTTGCCTGTTCCATTTAATTATATGTCGCATTCACGACGACTCGGCTGGCCACTGTCCCTGCGGTTACCGGACCGGTATTTTGCAAACGGGCATAGAAATCATATTCTGTTGCCCACTCTGATTTGGCAGTTAGCGCGACGCTGGAACTGCCATCAGAATTCAGCACGTTGGTATTGAGCTCTTTTGAAAAGATAACAATACCGGTGTTGCCAGCGCCGCCTTCGGCAGGGCTGGTTTCGTTGATGAATACCTGCCGGCTGCCGGCAGGAAACTGCTTGCTCTGAGGTTGAAAGCTGAAGTTAAGGGTATTCACACTGGTTCCGGCACCCAGACAGCTGTCAATTTTTACCGTGAATGCCGTGCCGGAATCCGCATCTGTTGGCTGCAGACGTGAACTTCCATCTGTGTTGTAAAACCAGCTTTTGCCCACCGTTGGCAGATGGACTTGTCCATCCTCGGGAATCGACACCTGACAGGTGGTTTCAATGATATTGGCACTGAGCGTAATGTCCATGCCTGTCTCTTCAGACAGACATGGGGCAGACCAGCTTACGCTCATGAGTCCTGCTATCACCAGGAGACTTCCCAGGACATGATTGTTCGTTATTTTGGTCATCGCGGTACTGCCCCTGTACTTAATTACTGATAGGTCACGAGAAAAGTAACGGGTGCGCTGGCTTCACCTGGCGTTACCTGGCTGATAGTTTTGCCCTTGGCCAGGACGATTCGAGCCGTCATATCAACATTCGTCGTTGAACTGCTGATTGTAACCGTCTGAGGCATCCTTCTAGCGTTATCACAGATCATCAACGTGCCGTTATCTACATTACCTTTCCAGACTTCAAAGCCAGTGGAGTGACCGGCAGCGAAAGAATCGCCATCCGCATTTCCGCCGGAACATCCTCCCCCTGTACCTGGCGTCGCGGTTATGGTTGCCGATTTCACACCAGCGCAACCGCTGAAGGCAATTTTAAACGGCTCGCTGCGGGTCTGGGCAACAAGGTCTGACTTGAAGACATCGCCAAAGGCCAGGGTGCTGATCGGCTGACCGCCAGCATTCTGGATTTGTGCCGAACAGGTACCGGCTTCAATGGTAGAGGTAAACGTCGCCTGCACGTTTGTGGTGCCGGTGATTGCACTTGCTGCAACGCTAAACAGACCGGTGGAAACGGCCAGCGCAATCAGAGTGGAAGATTTTTTGTTCATTGTCGCGTTTCCTTCCGCTTATTGATATTCAAAGTTAAATGTGGCAATTGCACTGAAGCTGCCGGTTGTTGCCTCGCCTGCTTTTGTTTCAACCAGACGCGCTATCAGGGGAACTTCCTGGCCGCTGATCTCTCCTCCTGTCCATACCAGACGTTCTGCATCTACTGTTGAGTTGATGGTAAACGGTGCTGTTGGTGCAGAGACGCGAGCAATAGAAACCCCCATGTTGGCAGCAGGTGTTACAGACGCTGTGTTTGCAATCGCTGTAACCATATTGGCGGACTGGCTGCCCGCAATGGTGGTTTTCAATCCTGCAAGGCTGGATGGACATTCAATGATTTTCAGCTTGAATGTGGTGCTCGCTGTATCTGCTCCGCTGCTAATATCAGCCAGCGACGTTTTACCTGCGGCACCAATCGGAATGGTGTTTTTTTGACCATCACCCGTTCCGCCTTCAATGGCCATATCGCAGGTCGTTTCACGCAGCGTGGCGGTGAAGGTCACGTCCAGACTGGTGCTGCCAGCCATGGCTTGCGCGCTTAAGGCCAGCAGAACTACTGCGCAAAGGCTTGTTTTCTTCATTAAAAATAACTCCATGTTATAAAACGATTACATCTGACAGGACTGGTTATCCAGCATGGTTGTCAGACCCACTTTCCGGGTAGATGAGGTGGTGTTATAGGTCACAGTACAGGTGCTGTTTGCCTCGCTTCCCCAGACAACACGTAACGTGCCGCGATCGTCGATACCACGCACATATGCTTGGCCTGCCTGGCCAACGGAACCGACGGACTGGCCTTTATCGTTCTGGACATCCGCCCCCAGCGGAATAAAACCGTTGTCAGAACGATGCAGGTCCAGCAGCATTGAGCGTCCCTGGTCGGTTTCGAAATCCACGCGAACAATGGCGCCGCTGCGCGGCACGGCAACTGTGCTGGTGTTTTTGACTTCCACGTCTGATTCCAGTCTGGAAATATCAATCCCGACGGTGTTCTCACGGTAAGCCGACAGATAAGGCATGATTGCGTAACCTGAACTTCCAATAACGCCGTCCCCTACCGTCAGCTGGGCCCCTTTCGCCCCAGGCGCGCTTACCAGCGCCAGTGTATCGGTGTCGCCAATGCTGCCTGGAGCCAATGTAATGCCGCCTGAGTGCACCAGCATTCCTCCGCTGTAGCTCAGAGAGTACTGCTGGCTGCTGTCATCAGAGGCAGAGGCAGATAAGCTCAAGGGACCATATGGGCTGCTGTAACTGCCATAGCCGCCTATTTGGTTAAGATCGCCGCTGTCGGCATGGCTGGTACTGGTATTGACGCTGTAGCTGAAACGGTAATCGTCGGAGTTGCCATTTGCGCTGGTGTTAAACGCCGAACTGTCTTTGAAATCTGAGTTCACGCTCATGTTCACGCTGGAGAAACCGCCTGGATGTTTGCCGTGACCAAACAGGTTTTCCAGAGGGATACTGAGGTTCACGTAGACGCTGTCATCTTTTGCGCCATATGCATCGTAGCTGCGCTGTAATGAGACGCTATAACTACCCAGCCAGAATGAGCTGTTGTAACCCATCGAATACTGAGAAGTTGAGCTGGAATCAGTCCAGTAATCCTGCCAGCTGCCGGTGATATATAACGAGCCGTAGTTCTCCTTGCCGGATGACAAAGGTTGGCTGATGTTGACCTGCACCTGGTTTTTCATACGCTGGAAGCTGTTGTACACGTCTTCGTTCGTATGGTCGGGGTTACGTGATTTATCGCGATATTTCACGTCATCCGCCAGTGATGCCGCGTCATTCAGCGTCAGATAGTTCTGCGTTGAGAAGCGATAGGCCGCCACGTTAAACGAGGTGTTGGTATCGGTAAGCAGTTTGCTCCAGGAGACGCGATAACTCTGGCCGCTCAGGTTATCGAGACCGTCGATATTGGCATCAGAATGGGTGACATCCAGTGCAAAGGCTCCGATCGGGGTGTTCATGGCGATCCCGATCAATCCAGATACGTAACCCGTGTCCATATACTGGAAGCCAGTGTAGCCGGTAAAGGTGTTGTTTATCCCGTAATAGCCTGTGGCATAACCCAGACGCGGCTTATCGCGAAGACTGTCATCGTTAAGTTCGCCGACGCCGATATCCCAGCGGCTATAGCCCGGGCGAAGCATTTGACTTACGGAAGAGTAGGGCACGGAAAATGTGCGAGTACTTCCGTCCGATTCTTCGATGGTAACAACCAAATCACTCCCGTAACCGGTTGTGCTGAGATCGTTGAGTTCAAATGCTCCCGGTGGAACGGTTGATTCGAATATCTTGTTCCCGCTTTGTGTCACGGTCACTTTGGCGTTACTTTTTGCGACGCCACGGATGGTCGGGGCGTAGGTGGAGATCCCCCCTGGCAGCATGCGATCGTCGTTATACATTCTCACGCCACGCAGGCTGAAGGAGTTAAAGGTATCGCCGCGAGTAAAAGAGTCACCTAACAATAACTGGGCGCGTAACGGCGTAATATCACGTTGCAGGTAAATATCCTGGCTGGAGTAATCCGAACCATCATCATGGCTCCAGTTGAGCGTACCGCGTGAGCGCAAACGCCACGGGCCCATGTTGAGGCCATATTTGAGGCCGGCGTACGCGGTATCACGTGCACCGTCGGTGCTGTCTGAATGCCACGCGTTGAGATCGTAAGAGAGCATTCCGGCGGTAATACCATCTTCCCACAGAGACGGGTCAACATAACCATTCGGGCGACGTTCAACAAAAACCTGCGGTACGACCAGGCTTAATTCCTGCGTCGCGGCATTGAAGTCCCAGGAAGCCCCTGTTAAGGCCTCACTAATATTGATACAGACTTCTTTACCCTCTTCGAAATCCTGATCACCTAACACATTTTTGAGCGCGTCGGCTTTAATACCGATCTGCATCAATAACTTAGGTATAAAACAAGGCGTTGCTCGCGGGGTTCCGTTTTCTTTAAACGTGAAGTCAGTGAGTATTTTTTTTTGCCCGTTCAAAACGAGTTGTGTTTTAAATGTTCCTGGAATAACGGGATTCCCGCGAGAAAAGCGGCTAACGTCAATATTGGCTCCTGTATTAAACAGGAACTGATCGTTGAATTCGACCTCTTCACTACCAGAAGATGGCGCAGGCGTTTTGTCAGCGGCAAAAGATGCTGACTGGAACGCTGTGCATATGGCAATACAAAGAAATGAGCGGCGAAATAACATTGCTATTACTAATCCGTTAGCTGCTAATAATAAAGAACAAATAATTATTTTTATTCAATTGACGATTGCGTCGCGCTTATCTGCACCGCCAAAATCATTGATTGACGTAAAGGTGATTTTACTAATCTTTGCCGAAACCGCGGTTTTCAGGTCATAAGACTGGCTGGCAAATGGCGCAACAACGTGAGGTTCTAATTCAATTTTCTTACCGCCCACGGTCGTTTCAATTTTGGCAATAGATACATAGAATGGTGAATCATTGCGCGCGATTAAAGCATTAGACTGCTGAGACCATTGCAACTGGGCAGCTGCCGTTGTCGGGTCGCCTTTCAGACCATCTGGGCGGAAAAACATCTTGATACGCGTACGGAAAGCCAACTGCAGCATGTTCTGACTATCCGCCTCTTTCGCTTTGGGCGGCACTTCCAGTACGTTAAACCAGTACATGGTCTCTCTGTCTTTTGCCATTGCCTGTCCTAGCCATGTAATACGGACGGTCTGCCCCTTTGCGGGATCAACACGTGAAACAGGAGGAGTGACGATAAACGGCAGCTTTAACTCTTGTGGGTTAGTAGTATCGCGACCATCATCAAGCCAGGACTGAACTAATAGTGGTTTATTACCACGGTTTTCCATATTTACGGTCACATCTTTGGCCGATTCAGGGTAAATGACTCGCGTGCCAGAGATAACAATATCGGCAAATGCTGAATGTGAAACTGAAAAAACAGCACTTAACATCAGTGCGGTAAGACAGGTTTTAATCGGGCGCATAATTTTAATCCTTTAAAATAAAAATGCGCCCACCTCATCCGTGAGCGCATATATCAGAGATAAACTCTTATTCGTAGCTCATGGTGAAGGTTGCGTTGCTGCTCACCTTACCAGACGTGATGTCGTTAGTACCTTTAACCCATGCAGCGCCTGGAACGTATGCAACACGGTAAGCCAGAGTGCCTTCGCCAGCAGTCAGCGTCGCAACCTGGGTATTGTTCGCAGGCTGGCCAATCATGATACGATCGGTGTTTGCGCTGGTGTTGTTAAACAGAGCCAGACCAACGTTGTCAGCATGACCCGCAACAGTTGGGTCTGCTTTCAGGGTGCCGTTAGACAGATCAGCGAACTGCTGAGAGGTAAAGATTGCGGATGCAGAGGTTAGTGTATCCGGGCACTGGCTCATATGCAGTTCGAACTCTTTGGAACCGATGCCAGCATCAACAGTGGTTTTTTCGAGGTCAGCTTTTTTAACAACAGGCAGAGTTATGGTCACGTTGTTTGCATCAACACCGTTATTCGTAGTGATAACGCAAGTGGTATCAGAAACAGCACCGTCAAAAGTGATCAGGCCAACATCGGCAGCCATTGCGGAAACAGAACCCATTGCCATAACAGCTACAGATGCAGCCAACACAGTTTTCTTAAACATATTTACAATATCCATTTATTAAATAAAGTTATTCAAGATAATTATGGTTTTCTCCCATAAAGCGAAATGAATATAATATTGTTTTCTGAGGGTTGGTATTTAAAAGAACTTTAGAGTGAATTTAGGTTAATTAAATTGAGCTGTTTTTTATTGAAAATCAAGGAGGTGAGTGATGAGGGGTGATGAATATTGTGGAAAGGAATGACCAAAAAGCAGAAAAATTAGAACGTAATAGTAGGAATACTAACAAAAATGAATGTTTGTATATAATAAATCTTATATTTCTTCATGTTTATTTAGTCTTATTATTGCTGGGGGTGATGTATCTGTTTCATTATAAACGCGATAACAGCGAAATAAAGAGCAGGACTGTCCTGAATATAACAGTCCTGTGAATAGGTCAGGCAACCTGAACCGGAATCGCCTTTGCGGTGCGCTTCATTTCATTGTCGCCTTCGAAGTAGGCCACTTTAGGCTGCCAGCGCCGGGCTTCTTCGTCAGACATCATCACGAAGCTGGCGATAATCACAATGTCGCCCACGTCTGCACAGTGCGCGGCTGCGCCGTTAACGGAGATGATTTTAGAACCGCGCTCGGCGGCAATCGCGTAGGTAGAGAAGCGTTTACCGTTATTCACGTTCCAGATATCGATCGCTTCGTTTTCAAGGATGCCCGCAGCATCGAGGAAATCCTGGTCAATGGCGCAGGAGCCTTCATAGTGCAGGTCGGCCTGGGTGACTTTCACACGGTGAAGCTTACCTTGCAGCATTTTGCGAATCATTACGTTTACCTTTAATTATCAAGGGCGAGAACTACGCCAGCTCAACCACTTTATTATCAATCAGACGAGCCTGGCCAAGCCATGCCGCTACCAGGATCACCGCACGTTTGCTGGTTTCCGTAAATTCCAGCAGCGTATCAGCATCACGAATTTGTACGTCGTCAGCGCGAAGACCTTTATCGTTCAGCGCCTGTTCGGCGAGGGCGACGATCTCTTCGACGGTCAACTCTTTTGCCAGAACCTGCTCCGCCATGGTGTTCATGACCTTGCTTAAGCCCGGCGCGATTTTACGCTGTTCAGCGGTCAGGTAGCCATTTCGCGAACTGAGCGCCAGACCGTCTTTGGCACGTACAATCGGTACGCCGACAATCTCAATATCGTAACCCATATCCGCGACCATTTTGCGGATCAGCGCCAGCTGCTGGAAGTCTTTCTCGCCAAAGCAGGCAACGTCCGGCTGTACCAGGTTGAACAGCTTGCTGACGATGGTGGAAACGCCACGGAAATGGCCCGGGCGGCTGGCACCTTCGAGCATGGTGGAAATCCCCGGGACGTCAACGTAGGTTGCCTCTTCAGTACCCTGCGGGTAAACATCCGCCGGTGCAGGTGAGAAGACGATATCCGCATGGCGTTTTTTGAGCTTCTCGCAATCTTCCTGCAGGGTGCGCGGATAGCGCGCCAGATCGTCGGCGCGGTCAAACTGCATGGGGTTCACGAAGATACTGACCACCACGATATCTGCCCGCGCGCGGGCTTCGTCGACGAGCTTCATGTGGCCGTCATGCAGATTGCCCATGGTTGGGACCAGTGCGATACGTTTACCTTCCTGACGCGCGCGGCGGATATGCTGGCGCAGCAGCGGCAGGGTTTCAATGATTAGCACAACGAGACTCCTTAATGGAAACTGTGTTCTTCACCCGGGTAAACACCGGATTCAACGTCGGCAATATACTGCCTGACCGCAGCGCGCATGTCGCCCGCTTCGGCGAGGAAATTTTTAGCAAATTTCGGGATGTGTCCGCCGGTGATACCGAAGGCGTCGTGCATCACCAGAATCTGACCATCGGTGACGTTGCCTGCACCAATACCAATCACCGGAATGGACAGCGCGTCGGTGATGCGTTTCGCCAGCTCAACCGGCACGCACTCCAGCACCAGCAGCTGGGCGCCTGCGGCTTCCAGCGCCAGGGCATCATCCAGCAGCGTCTGGGCTGCATCGCCGCGGCCCTGCACCTTATAGCCGCCGAAGATATTCACGGATTGCGGCGTCAGGCCTAAATGGCCGCAGACCGGCACGGCGCGCTCGGTGAGCATCTTCACCGTATCAACCAGCCAGGCGCCGCCTTCAATTTTGACCATATTGGCACCGGCGCGCATCACTGCCGCCGCGTTTTCGAATGCCTGTTCCGGCGTGGCATAGGCCATAAACGGCAGATCGGAAAGCAGCAGGCAGGCTGGGGCGCCACGGCGCACGGCGCGGGTATGGTAAGCGATATCCTCAACCGTCACCGGCAGGGTGGAATCATGTCCTTGTACCGTCATCCCTAACGAATCTCCGACCAGCATGACGTTGATCCCCTCTTCGGCAAACAGTTTGGCGAAGCTGTAGTCATACGCGGTGATGGTGGCGAAGCGTTTTTTTTCCTGTTTGCATTTCTGCAGTAAGGAGATGGTGGTTGGTTTCATACTGTTTCCTGATAGCCCAAAAGCGAATCTTTGCGCATTCTAACAGTAACATTCGAGGGAACAATGATTTTAGGTAAACGATTAGCCACAATTATTTTGAGTCTAACTGACAGGGGAACCCGATCACCAGCGAGCGGGTTTTTCCGTGTTGAGGTTGTCCAGAATGGACTTAAGTGAGGTGCCATCCGGGAAGATGAGATTGGGGGCGACTTCAAACAGCGGCCAGAGCATAAACCCGCGATTTTTCATATCGTAATGCGGAACGGTGAGACGTTCAGTGTTAATCGTCTCGTGACCAAACAGCATAATGTCGAGGTCCAGCGTGCGCGGTCCCCAGCGTTCGGCTTTGCGTACGCGGCCCTGCTGCAGTTCGATGCGCTGGGTATTGTCCAGCAGTGTTTCGGCATCAAGGGCAGTTTCCAGTACCACGGCGGCGTTGAGGTAATCGGGCTGATCCTGCGGCCCCAGCGGCGGCGTGCGGTAGAACGAGGAGACCGCCACGATCTTGCTTTGCGGAATCTCGCCCAGCGCCTGTACGGCAGCATTCACCTGCTCCAGCGGAGAGGCTAAATTGCTGCCGATGGCGATATACGCGAGGGTCATGCTGTCCCTTCACGACGCGGCGCGCGTTTGCGCGGACGACGATGACGGCGACGCGGTTCCGGCTCTTCATCCAGCCCGGTAAGCATATCTTTCTGCTCCGGCGGGGCGGAGACCTGGAATTCAGCCCACCACTGCGCCAGACGCTGCAGCTCCTGATTGCGTTCAATTTCTGCACGCAGCGACAGCAGATCGAAAGCGGCGCGGAATTTAGGATGCTCCATCAGCTTCCAGGCGCGTTTGCCCTGACGACGGGACATGCGCAGCTGAAGCTGCCAGATGTCGCGCACCAGGGTGGTAATACGTTTCGGAATGGCGAGCGTGCGGCAGCCTTCGTCCAGCACGTCGTTGGCAGCCAGCGCGAACGCATCGTAATAGGCGAGCCCGCTCTCCTGGGTAATACGCTGTGCCGTTTCCAGCAGCGGATACCAGAACATCGCGGCAAACAGGAACGCCGGGTTCACGCGCATGTCGTTGCGAATGCGGGTATCGGTATTCTTCAGCACCTGCGCAATCATCCGCTCCATTGGGCTGTCACCGTTTTCGGTGAAGTAGCGGGTAATGGTCGGGAACAGCGGCTGGAACAGGTTGTATTCGCGCAGCAGATTATAGGTTTCAAAGCCGTGGCCGGCCTGCAGCAGCTTCAGCGCCTCTTCAAACAGGCGAGCAGGCGGCACGTCGTTAATCAGCGTTGCCAGACGCGGGATCGGCTCTGCCGTTTCCGGGCTGATGCGCATATCAAGCTTGGCGGCGAAACGCACGGCGCGCAGCATACGCACGGGATCTTCACGGTAGCGCGTTTCCGGCGTGCCGATCAGACGGATCAGACCTTCTTTCAGGTCCTGCATGCCGCCGACGTAATCGCGCACGGTGAAATCCGCCACGCTGTAATAAAGGCTATTGATGGTGAAGTCGCGACGCTGGGCATCTTCTTCGATGGATCCGAAGATATTGTCGCGCAGCAGCATACCGTTCTGGCCGCGCTGTGACGTAGTGCGATCGGACGCGCCCGCTTCGTGGTGGCCGCGGAAGGTCGCCACTTCGATAATTTCCGGCCCAAACATCACGTGAGCCAGACGGAAACGGCGGCCAACGAGACGACAGTTACGGAATAATTTGCGCACCTGCTCAGGCGTGGCGCTGGTCGTCACGTCGAAATCTTTTGGTTTTTTGCCCAGCAGTAAATCACGCACTCCACCGCCCACGAGATAGGCCTCGTAGCCCGCTTTATTCAGTCGATAGAGCACCTTGAGGGCATTTTCACTGATATCTTTGCGGGAAATAGTGTGCTGCTCACGCGGAATAACCGACATGTGTGGCTGTGCAATAGCATCGTTCGCCATGCTCTCTTCGCGGCTTAGCACTTTACGGCAAAAATTAGCGACTCGGGTAAAAATGGTACACCTCGTAGTGTGTTTTGTTATGAAAAAAGCGGCTAATCATAGCTCAGCGCAACGCATTTGAGAATGCTGGATTTTTGGCACTGCCGCGAGCGTCCAGTTGGCAACGGCCATTTTCAGCAGTTCGTCAATACGCAGATCCTGCCATTCGTTGGTTACATTCTGGTTGAGAAATCGCAGCGCGTCGATCAAAACAGGACGCGGATCGCCGTCTGGCAGGGCCGGGGCGTGGTTCTGCTTTGACAATTTAAAGCCCTGCGCATTGACCGCCAGCGGCAGATGAATGTAGTCCGGCGCCGTCCAGCCAAACTGGTGATACAGCGAGATTTGTCGCACGGTCGGCTCGACCAGATCCGCCCCGCGCACAATTTCCGTCACGCCCTGGAAATGATCGTCCACCACCACGGCCAGGTTATAGGCGAACAGGCCATCGCGACGGTGAATAATAAAATCCTCACGCGCCAGACGTTCATCGGCATGAATCTCACCGGAGAGTAAATCGGTAAAGCGCGTCACCGGGGAGCGCTGATTGATACGCACGGCGGCATTTTCCGGAGGGAGATTAAGCGTGCGGCAGTGGCCGTCATAGACGCCGCCTGCGCTCTGGATACGCGCGCGGGTGCAGGTGCAGTTATAGGAAAGCCCCTGTGCGCGAAGCCAGGCCAGACGTTCCCGATACGCCTCGTGACGTTTTGACTGCCACAGAACCTCATCATCCCAGTGAAGACCGTAATGTTCCAGCTGACGCAGAATCGTCTCTGCAGCACCGGGAACTTCACGCGGAGGGTCAATATCTTCAATGCGGACGAGCCATTTTCCCTGGCGGGCGTGAGCCTGCAGGTAGCTGCCGAGCGCGGCAATTAATGAGCCGAAGTGTAATTCACCGGAAGGAGATGGCGCGAAGCGCCCAATATAGTGTGATTCAGACATATCAACAGTAACAAGGCGGGAGAGACTCCCGCCTTTAGAGTGTGTAAACAGCGCTGGTATTAACCGGCCATCTGTTTTTCGCGGATTTCGGCCAGCGTTTTACAGTCGATGCACAGATCGGCGGTTGGACGCGCTTCCAGGCGACGAATACCGATTTCAACACCGCAGGATTCGCAGTAGCCAAAATCTTCGTCTTCGACTTTTTTCAGCGTTTTCTCGATCTTTTTGATCAGTTTGCGTTCGCGGTCACGGTTACGCAGTTCGAGGCTGAACTCTTCTTCCTGAGCGGCACGGTCTACCGGATCCGGGAAGTTAGCAGCTTCATCCTGCATATGAGTAACGGTGCGATCGACTTCATCCCTGAGTTGATTACGCCATGCTTCAAGAATACGCTTGAAGTGCGACAGCTGGGCTTCGTTCATATACTCTTCGCCCGGCTTCTCTTGATACGGCTCCACCCCAGCGATGGCGAGAATACTCAGGGACGATGTTTTACGGTTTTGCCCTTCTTGCATGTTGCTTCTCCTTAACACGCACTATCGATCCCCGTGTTGGGGGAAAAATCAGGTCGCTATAAATAGCAGATGCTTTTCCGGATGGCAATTATCTAAACGTAACACTTGACAAGCCTGTGAGGAAAAGCGTATTTGCGCACGCGGCCAGAACACTTAATCGTCAATCGTCTAATCCCTTATAAGACAATGGGAAGAGAGGATCTCAGAGTCATATTATCGGCAGAAAGTTCCGCTTTATAAGCGAAAACCTCTACCCCCTGCTTTTGTGCCTCATTCAACAATTGCGCGTATTTAGGATCAATATGGCGGGCAGGGGAGAAACGCTCAATGGCTGAATGCAACACCGCAAACAGCAATACGGCGCGTTTGCCCGCCGCCGCAACACTCATTAGCTCTCGCAGATGCTTCTGGCCACGTAGCGTTACCGCATCCGGGAAGTAGCCATTTTCCTGCTCCGCTAACGTCACTGATTTCACTTCAATATAGCACTCCGGCCTGTCTTCCGCCTGTAACATGAAGTCAATTCTGCTGCTTTCATCGCCATATTTCACTTCACTTTTATGCGTGCCATAACCGACCAGTTCAGGAATGGTGCCATGGGTCAGCGCTTCCTTAACCAGTTGATTTGCGCGCAGGGTGTTAACGCAAATAAATGCCCCATTTTGGGTTTCGGTCATTTCCCAGGTATGGGCATATTTGCGTTTAGTATTTTCTGATGTGGAATACCAGACCCTGTCACCCGGCGTCGCACAGCCCGTCATGGCTCCGGTATTGGGGCAGTGCAGGGTGAGCTGTACCCCTTCGGGGGTGATCACGTCGGCGAGGAAGCGTTTGTAGCGTTGGATAAGCGTAGCGTGCTGCAGGGGGGGACTAAACTTCATCAGAATTCCTTTCGGTGTTGCCCAGCGTCCAGCGCTGTAGCGGCGTATAGCGGGTGCGTCCCTGAGCAAAGACGGATTCGTAAAGCGCGAATCCGTTGACCGGAAAGGCCCAGTGAAAACCCGGCGGCGGGATAGCAACGGCCTGACCGGCATCGCGCAGCAGCGTGATATGTGGATGAAACGGCTGTGGGCTCTGATAACAGCCGCTGCGCGCCGCCTGCGCGCGCAGCATGTTCGCCAGCTGCAATAATCCGCGCGGTGGCTGGCGCGTGCCCAGCCAGACCACGCGCGAACGCAGCCACTGACCCGCGTCGTCGAGGTGCAGCGTAAATTCCGGCTGGGCAATACGCCCGGCCATTGCGGCTAACGCCCGCTGCTTTTCGGCACTGACGTCGCCCAAAAAGGCCAGCGTCAGGTGCAGGTTAGCCGCCGCGACAGGGCGGCCGGCTTCCGGCGGGAAGCGATCGGCGCGCCAGCGAACAATTTGACGCTGTATCGCGTTGGGCAATTCAATGGCAAAAAACAGCCGTTTCGACTCAGGCATACGGAGGACTCGGTAATGATATGCGCCGATGCTACAATGTACGCCGACTAATGTTAACCCTCTGGAGCTGTTAGTGTCCTCATTGCCGGTCGCCGTCGTTCTTCCTGACCTTCTCGCTGCCTTACATCATGCCCCGCAGGTTTTGCTGAATGCCCCGACGGGTGCGGGGAAGTCCACCTGGCTGCCGCTGCAGATTCTGAAAGACGGGAACATCAGCGGGAAAATTATCCTGCTGGAGCCGCGCAGGCTGGCCGCGCGCAACGTGGCGCAGCGTCTGGCGGAACTGCTGAATGAAAAACCGGGCGAAACGGTAGGTTACCGGATGCGCGCCGAGACCTGCGTGGGGCCGAGCACGCGCCTCGAAGTGGTCACCGAGGGTATTCTCACCCGCATGCTGCAAAACGATCCGGAGCTCACCGGCGTCGGGCTGGTGATCCTGGATGAATTCCACGAGCGTAGCCTGCAGGCGGATCTGGCCCTCGCGCTGTTGCTGGACGTTCAGCAGGGACTGCGTGACGATCTCCGGCTGCTGATTATGTCGGCCACGCTGGATAACGAGCGGCTACGGCAGGCGCTACCCGATGCACCGGTCATCAGCTCTGAAGGGCGGGCGTTTCCGGTAGAACGCCGCTATCAACCGCTTCCCTCCCACCAGCGTTTTGACGAGGCGGTCGCCATTGCCACCGCTGAGCTGCTGCGCCAGGAGCCCGGTTCCCTGCTGCTGTTTTTGCCGGGTGTCGGTGAAATCCAGCGCGTGCAGGAGCAGCTTTCTACCCGCGTAGGCGGTGATGTGCTGCTTTGTCCGCTCTACGGCGCGCTGTCGCTCCAGGATCAGCGTAAAGCCATCCTTCCGGCCCCGGTGGGGCAGCGCAAGGTGGTGCTGGCAACCAACATTGCTGAAACCAGTTTGACCATTGAAGGGATTCGCCTGGTGGTGGATAGCGCCCAGGAGAGGGTGGCAAGCTTTGACCCGCGCACCGGGCTGACTAAACTTCTGACGCAGCGCATTAGCCAGGCGTCGATGGTGCAGCGCGCGGGCCGCGCGGGGCGTCTTGAGCCGGGTATCTGCCTGCATTTGACCAGCGCGGAACAGGCTGAACGCGCTGCACAACAAAGCACGCCGGAAATTTTACAAAGTGATTTGTCGGGCCTGGTGATGGATCTGCTTCAGTGGGGCTGCCCGGATCCTGGACAGCTTACCTGGCTTGATTCTCCGCCTGCCGTGAATCTCGCCGCTGCGCGCAATCTGCTGACCCAGCTTGGCGCGCTGGAAGGCGAGCGTCTGACGGCGCGCGGCCAGAAAATGGCGGCGCTGGGCAACGATCCGCGTCTGGCCGCAATGCTGGTGGCCGCGCTGGGGGACGATGAAATTGCCACGGCGGCAAAACTGGCGGCTATTCTTGAGGAGCCTCCTCGCGGTGGCAGCAGCGATCTGGGACAGGCGTTTTCGCGCAGTCAGGGGAACTGGCAGCAGCGGGCGCAGCAGCTCGGTAAACGGCTTAACAGCCGCGGCGGCGTACCAGACAGTGAGAGTATTCCCCGGCTGCTGGCGCAGGCTTTCCCGGACAGGATTGCGCGTCGGCGCGGGCTGGACGGTCGCTACCAGCTGGCAAACGGCATGGGAGCGATGCTGGACAGCGATGATGCCCTGACACGTCACGAGTGGCTGATTGCGCCGCTCCTGCTGCAGGGGAGTCACTCCCCGGATGCGCGTATCCTGCAGGCGATTGCCATAGATATTGACGCCCTGACCCGTACCTGTCCGCATCTGCTTCAGCAATCGGACATCGTCGAGTGGGATGATGCCCAGGGCACGCTGAAGGCGTTTCGGCGTAGCCAGATTGGTAAACTGACCCTCGGGACGAAGCCGCTGGCGAAGCCGTCGGAAGACGAGCTTCATCAGGCTATGCTGAACGGCATTCGGGAAAAAGGGCTGAGCGTGCTGAACTGGACGCCGGAGGCTGAACAGTACCGCATTCGCCTGCTCTGCGCCGCAAAGTGGCTACCGGAACATGGCTGGCCAGCGGTGGATGACGAGACGCTGCTGGCTACGCTTGAACGCTGGCTACTGCCGCAGATGAGCGGCGTGCACTCTCTGCGCGCCCTTAAAGCGCTTGATGTTAAGACTGCGTTACAGAATTTACTGGACTGGTCATTGCGTCAACGTCTGGATAGTGAACTGCCAGGGCATTACACTGTGCCGACCGGAAGCCGGATTGCCATCCGTTATCATGAGGATAATCCGCCGGCGCTGGCGGTTCGGATGCAGGAGATGTTTGGTGAGGCCACCACGCCGTCTATTGCGGAAGGGCGTGTGCCGTTAGTGCTTGAGCTGCTGTCGCCTGCGCATCGTCCATTACAAATCACCCGAGATTTGGGGGCGTTCTGGGCGGGAAGCTACCGTGAAGTGCAAAAAGAGATGAAGGGGCGATACCCCAAACATGTCTGGCCGGACGATCCGGCGAATACGGCGCCGACGAGGCGGACGAAGAAATATTCCTGAAAGGGTTGTGCGGCCTGATGCCCTCACCCCGGCTCTCTCCCACAGGGAGAGGGAGAACTAATTTTGAGAGATTTCTTCTTTCACAGGCCTGTGAAAGAAAAGAAAATCTGGCCTTTGCGCCTGAAAGTTGCGGAGAAAAAGCATGGCGGGGAATGACCGCGAGCCAATAGGACGTAAGGGAAAACCAACGCGTCCGGCGAAAGAAAAGGTAAGCCGTCGTCGCCTCAGAGATGAGGACTATGACGATGACTATGAAGACGATTATGAGGATGAAGAACCGATGCCGCGTAATGGAAAAGGCAAAGGGCGTAAGCCTCGGGGCAAGCGCGGCTTGTTCTGGCTGCTGCTGAAGCTGTTCATTGTTTTTGTCGTGCTGATGGCGATTTACGGCGTGTATCTGGATCAGAAGATCCGCAGCCGTATCGACGGTAAAGTCTGGCAGTTACCTGCGGCAGTATATGGCCGTATGGTGAACCTTGAGCCAGATATGTCCATCACGAAGAACGAGATGGTTAAACTGCTCGAAGCCACCCAGTATCGTCAGGTGTCAAAAATGACGCGGCCTGGCGAATTTACCGTGCAGTCCAACAGCATTGAGATGATCCGTCGTCCGTTTGATTTCCCGGACAGCAAAGAGGGGCAGGTGCGCGCGCGTCTGACCTTTGACGGCGATCGTCTGGATACCATCGAGAACATGGATAACAACCGTCAGTTCGGTTTCTTCCGTCTCGATCCGCGTCTGATCACCATGCTTTCGTCAGCAAACGGCGAGCAGCGCCTGTTCGTGGCGCGTAACGGCTTCCCGGATCTGCTGGTCGATACCCTGCTGGCGACTGAAGACCGCCACTTCTACGAGCATGATGGCATCAGCCTCTACTCGATTGGTCGTGCGGTGTTGGCTAACCTGACTGCCGGCCGTACCGTACAGGGCGCGAGTACGCTGACCCAGCAGCTGGTGAAGAACCTGTTCCTCTCCAGCGAACGCTCTTACTGGCGTAAAGCGAACGAAGCCTACATGGCCGTGCTGATGGATGCGCGCTACAGCAAGGATCGCATCCTTGAGCTGTACATGAACGAGGTGTACCTCGGTCAGAGCGGCGATAACGAAATCCGCGGCTTCCCGCTGGCGAGCCTGTACTACTTTGGTCGTCCGGTGGAGGAGCTGAGCCTGGATCAGCAGGCGCTGCTGGTGGGCATGGTGAAAGGGGCGTCCATCTATAACCCGTGGCGTAACCCGAAACTGGCGCTGGAGCGTCGTAACCTGGTGCTGCGTCTGCTGCAACAACAGCAGGTGATTGATCAGGAGCTGTACGACATGCTGAGCGCACGTCCGCTTGGCGTTCAGCCGCGCGGCGGTGTGATTTCGCCTCAGCCTGCGTTTATGCAGCTGGTGCGTCAGGAGCTGCAAAGCAAGCTTGGCGATAAGGTCAAAGATCTCTCCGGCGTGAAGATCTTCACCACCTTTGACTCCGTGGCGCAGGATGCGGCAGAAAAAGCGGCGGTGGAAGGCATTCCGGCGCTGAAGAAACAGCGTAAGCTCTCCGATCTTGAAACCGCGATGGTAGTGGTTGATCGCAACTCCGGCGAAGTGCGTGCGATGGTGGGCGGTGCCGAGCCGCAGTTTGCAGGCTACAACCGTGCCATGCAGGCGCGTCGCTCGATCGGTTCTCTGGCAAAACCGGCGACCTATCTCACTGCCCTGAGTCAGCCAAACCAGTATCGTCTGAATACCTGGATTGCGGATGCGCCTATCTCCCTGCGCCAGCCTAACGGCCAGGTGTGGTCACCGCAGAACGATGATAAACAGTTCAGCGGTCAGGTGATGCTGGTGGATGCGTTAACGCGTTCCATGAACGTACCAACCGTTAACCTGGGCATGTCGCTGGGACTGCCAGCGATTGTCGACACCTGGCAAAAACTGGGCGTATCGAAAGATCAGCTGCACCCGGTGCCGGCAATGATCCTCGGCGCGCTTAACCTGACGCCGATCGAAGTCGCCCAGGCTTTCCAGACCATTGCCAGCGGGGGTAACCGCGCACCGCTGTCTGCCCTGCGTTCGGTGATTGCCGAAGATGGCTCCGTGCTGTATCAGAGCTTCCCGCAGGCAGAGCGTGCCGTTCCTGCTCAGGCCGCCTACATGACGCTGTGGACCATGCAGCAGGTGGTGCAGCGTGGTACCGGGCGTCAGCTGGGGGCGAAGTATCCGGGTCTGCATCTGGCGGGTAAAACCGGGACCACCAACAACAACGTTGATACCTGGTTTGCCGGTATTGATGGCCGCGAAGTGGTGATCACCTGGGTAGGCCGCGACAACAACCAGCCGACCAAACTGTACGGGGCGAGCGGGGCGATGTCGATTTACCAGCGCTATCTGGCCAATCAGTCACCGGTGCCGCTGAACCTCGTTGCACCGGAAGATATCGTGGATATGGGCGTGGACAGCTCCGGTAACTTTGTCTGCGGTGGCGGAATGCGTACCCTGCCGGTCTGGACAACCAACCCGGATTCCCTGTGCCAGCAGAGCCAGCCTGAACAGCCGACGGGCAACCCGTTCGATCAGTCTTCTCAGCCACAGCAGCCGCAGCAGCAACAGCCGCAGCAGCAGAATGAGAAGAAAGACAGCGATGGCGTAGCCGGCTGGATTAAGGACATGTTTGGCGGAAACTGATTAGTTTCCTGAATAAAAAAGCCGCTTAGTGATAAGCGGCTTTTTTTGTCTTAACATTTATTCTTATTTTAATTTTAGTAAATGTCTAATTAAGAATTATTAATGCGTGATTTTTCTTTTTTTAATCAGTGCGTTGGTATCACTTTAAACTATTTTATTCGCCATCCTGCTGGACACGGTAAAGATTAATCTGATGTAATTAAGTTCGTGAGTTTCACTTTCCTCATGGGATGTTCTTATTAATGGTTTTTCGGGGCTAAGTGACGTCCAATTTTAAATGGCATTCTGGCGAAAAGTATTTTTCCCAGGAATGGATTCCATTATAAACATATATAAGGATGTTGTTATGAATAAGATAATTATTTCTTCTTTATTGGCCGGAAGCATTATGGCGGCTTTGTCGCTGCCGGTCTTTGCAGCGAATGATTCAGGTACGGTAAATTTCGCCGGAAAAATTGTGGCGGATACCTGCGAGATCAATGTTGATGGTACGGGGACCAATGAATCCACCGTCACATTCGCAGATACTTATCCTTCAGATTTTGGCATCGACGGTCAGGTCGGGACGTCTAAAGCTTTTAAGATTGAAGTAAAAAAATGTGACCCGCTGGTCGCCAAACTGAACCTCAAGTTCAGCGGCACAACGACAGACGCCGCGTACAAGCGTTTGAAGAACGATCTCTCCGGCGCAGGCAACGCCACTAACGTTGGCATCATTGTCAGCAACGACAACGGCTCCAAAGGCGATGTGGTCTTCGACGGTTCAGTACCGGATGCGGGCACCGACGTGGCTAACGATCCGACCGGCGCAGCGGCTTCTGTCTTTAACTACACCGCGAAAGTGATTCAGGTCGGTGATGCCGCGCCAACCGCGGGTCATTACTCCTCCTCAGCCACATTTGAGGTTGTCTATCGCTAAGCAATTATTGGCAGCCTGAACGGCTGCCTCCTGGAACGCTGTATGAAGACGTTATTTAAATTGTTATGTGGTTGTTTAATTATCTCTTGCTTTTCAGTGCAGGCAAGCGTTGTTCTCGGTGGTACGCGAATTATTTATCCATCGAATAAATCTGAAGTACAAATCGCACTTAAAAATAAAGATCCTCATACGCGTTATCTGGTGCAAAGCTGGGTCAGTTATCCCAATGATGCAAAGGCTCCCTTTATTATTACGCCGCCTGTCTATAAGTTGCAGGAAAATCGTCAGACGCTATTACACGTTATTTTTACCGGCGATAAAAACAGCCTGCCGGCAGACCGCGAATCACTTTTTCTGGCGAATGTGAAATCCGTCTCTGCACTCTCGCCCGATCTGAAAGAGAAAAACACGCTGCAGTTCGCGATGAAAACGCGCCTGAAGCTTTTCTGGCGTCCTGCTCAACTGAAGGAAACCGATGCCCTGGGAGCCTATGAAAAAATCACGTTCCATCGTCAGGGTGAGACGCTAATTGCAAACAACCCTACCCCTTTTTACGTCTCTTTTGGCGAACTGGCCGTTGGCGGGAAAAGTGTACCGGTGAAAGAGACCAAAACCACGCCGGGTGCCATTTCAATGATGGTTGCACCGTTTAGCAAGCAGAGTTTCGCGCTACCAAAAGCGGCAAATGGCGCGGTGACCTGGACGGCTATTAATGATTTCGGCGCCCAGACTCCTCTACGCAAGCAGGCTCTTTAAATCGATCATGTTGGTAAGTTATGTCGTCATCTTTACTTCACAAACAGGTACTGTCCGGGATCGCGCTGGCGCTGCTCGCCGCGATCCAGCCTGCAAGTGCGGATGACGAATTCAACCTGCGGATCCTTGAACTGGATACCCCTCTCGAAAATACCTCCACGCTCAAAAAATTCATCAATGATAATGGCTTACTTGCGGGGAGCTACCCCACGACGATTATGTGGGATCGGGACGTGCTGGATACACGTACGCTCACCTATGTGCTTTCTGACGACAAACAGCATCTGCTGCCGGAGCTGACCAAAGCGGACCTGCGCGAATACGGCGTGAAAGTTGACACGATCCCTGACTTAAAGGGTCTGGACGACGAGGCTTACGTTCGGGACATCTCTCATTTCATTGAAAATGCACGCTACGATTACGATCAGGATAACCAGACCCTGAAGCTGGTCATTCCGCAGATCTATCGCGATCGCGCCGCCGCCGGAGCGATTAACCCGAAATTCTGGGATGACGGCGCGCCTGCCGCCTGGACAAGCTATCAGCTCAGCGGCTCTCAGCAACACTATAGCTCGGGCAAAGCCTCTTCAACCTGGCTGGGTCTGGAGTCGGGGATGAATCTTGGCGCGTGGCGACTGCGTAATAACAGCACCTGGAGCGATGCTTCCGGCTGGGAGGCTATCGCCAGCACTTTACAGCGTGACATCAAAGCGTTGAAAAGCCAGCTTGAGATGGGGCAGACGTATACCAATGGCGAGCTTTTTGACAGCGTCCAGATGACCGGCGTGAAGCTGGAAACGGACACCGCTATGCTGCCCGTCAGCCAGCAAGGCTTTGCGCCCGTTGTGCGAGGTATTGCGAATAGCGACGCGAAAGTCACCATCAAGCAAAACGGCTATACCATCTATCAGACAAACGTCTCGCCAGGGCCTTTTGAGATCCGCGACTTGAGCCAGGTGACTTCCGGAGCCGATCTGGAAGTGACCGTCGAAGAGGCGGATGGCAGCGAGCATAGCTTCATTCAGGCCAGCGCGTCGGTGCCGGTGTTACAGCGAGAAGGCGGTTTTAAGTACTCGCTGGCAGCAGGGCGCTATCGCGGTAATGAAGGTGAAGATGAACCCATCTTTGCGCAAGGTACGGCTATCTATGGTCTGCCTTACGGCGTCACGGCCTATACCGGCGCGCTGGGGGCGTCACTGTATCATGCGCTGCTGCTGGGGCTTGGTGCCGACCTGGGGCACTTCGGCTCCGCATCTGTCGACTTCACCGCCGCGCGTACCGCGTTTGATGACGAGCTTGACGATGCTAGCGGTTTATCGTGGCGGGCCCAGTACTCCAAAGATATCCCTGACACGGATACGACCGTCACGCTTGCCAGCTACCGCTACTCTACCTCGGGGTTTTATACCTTTCAGGAAGCTATCGATCGGCGTGACGGCGAGATCGATGACGGCATTTATACCTATCGCAGAACCAACAACCGCCGTAGCCGCATGCAGCTAAACCTTTCCCAGCGTATTTCAGACTGGGGCTCGGCTTATCTCAACGGCTATCAGCAGGATTACTGGGATATGGACGGCCATGAGCGCAGCGTCAGCGCGGGGCTGAGCTCCAGCTGGCGCGATATCACCTGGTCGGTAAGCTACAACCTGACCCGCACGCCGGACGCCAATACCGACCGGCAGATGGCGTTGACGGTCAACATTCCGTTCTCAAAGTGGCTGCCTGACTCCTGGGCAACCTACAGCGCTAACACCGCCAGCGGTGGGTTTGTTTCGCATCAGGTCGGGCTCGGCGGCACCGCGCTGGAGGACAATAAGCTGAGCTACAACCTCCAGCAGAGCTATGCCAATCAGAATACCGGCTACGGCGGCAGCCTGTCCGGGCGTTACCGTGGCGCTTCCGGTGAGGTCGGGATGGGCTACAGCTACAGCGGTGATAATCGACAGTGGAACTACAGCGCGCAGGGGTCGATCGTTGCCCACGAGCATGGCGTGACGCTGGGGCAACCCGTACGCGACGCTTTTGCCATTGTGCACATTAAGGATGGCGATAACGTCAAAGTGCAAAACGGGCGCGGCATCTCTACAGACCGTTTTGGTAACGCCATAGTGCCCTCTATGACGGCCTATCGGCACAATGTCATCACCGTAAATACCCAGGATCGGGAAGATATTGATATCGATGCGGCAACGCTCGATCTCGTGCCGACGAAAGGGGCGGCTCTGCACGCGACCTTCGATGCTCGCGTTGGACGACGCGCGCTGGTGACCTTGCTCTACGCAGGTAAGCCCGTTCCGTTTGGGGCTGTGGTAGCGCTGGAGAGTACCACCGCCATCGTCGGGGATGACGGTGAGGTTTACCTCACGGGGCTGTCCGGCAAAACAACGTTTAGCGTGCAGTGGGGGGAAGAACATGTTCATCAGTGTCATGGGGAGCTGGATCTTCCCTCCCAGGGCTCAGCAGGGATCGTGAAAGCCACGGTCAACTGTCATTAAAAGAGGAATTTCATGAATCTACACTGTTCCATGAAAACGTTTTTCTTACCCGTGCTGATGTTGCTGGCGACCGCCTTTTTCCATTCAGCTCGAGCAGACTGTACTTTTAACGGCAGCTCTGGCGTGGATGCTGTGGTGACGTTTCAACTTCCGCCGGTGATTATTGTTGCTCCTGATACCCCGAAAGGCACAATCATTTACGATGACAGCGTTGAAGGTAAAGAAGTGGCCATAGACTGCAGCGGTGAAGCGCAAATACGGCGAGGCTATCTCTCCTTGACGGAAAGCGATGCGCGTGAAGATGTTATGCCTGGCGTTTATCAAACTAATGTCCCGGGGATTGGAATTCGGGCCGCTTCCTCGAATGAGCAGTTACCAAACTATAATGACGAGGATCTTGTCAGGCCAATGCACTATATCGGCTCAACACATGGCTATTCGCATGGAGTATCTACCTTTCGCGCCACTGCGCAGCTGGTGGTAACGGGCGATATTCAGGAAGGATATCTCGATACCTCACGATTAACCTCAATGGATATCCTGGGGAACGCGGTGATCGGTGAAATGCGGTTTTCGCCCACCAGCGTTCGCATTACGACCAACACCTGTAACCTGGTCGACCGTAACATTTATGTGCCTCTTAAAACGGTTAACGTTCAGGATTTTGACGGGCAATACTCAGAGATACTTACCGACAGCAGCTTTAAGATTGAAATCACCGACTGTTCTGCGGGGACAAAGATCGATTATCAGTTCACCAGCGCAGGCTCAACGGGCGTGAAGAACGGCAATATCCTCGGCATCGCTGCCGGAGATTCCGCCGCCGCGGGTGTCGGCATCCAAATTCTTGATAAGAATAATACGGTGCTGCAGTTTGATCAGAACTACACGGCGATAACCAGTACGCAGGACAAGATCCCAGTTGAAATCCCTCTCAAGGCGCGCTACGTCAAAACGGGGGAGGTTAAAGCGGGCAAAGTCGATTCCGTCGCCACGTTCGAGGTATTTTACCGTTAACCCTCTCTGCCCGTTTTGGCGGGCTTTAGCGATCATTTCGCTATCCTTATTAACCCACTCTTTTCATCTGGTTAATTCTTAAACCCTTAAATCTTGTAGGGCTGCTTACTGCTTGCTATGCAACCCGCGTTTCGCATATTATTCTGGCGCTCATAATAATAATTCTCGTTTACGTTATCATTCACTTTTCCATCAGAGAAACATCATGGCGCTTTCCAATACTGCTCAGCCAATGAACACGTCGCTGCGTAAACTCGCGGTCGTCGTCGCCACAGCGGTTGCCGGCGTGTCCGCGTATGCTCATGCGGCCGAAACCCCGAAAAAAGAAGAAACTATCACGGTAACAGCAGCACCTGCGGCACAGGAAAGTGCCTGGGGACCGGCGGCGACCATCGCTGCACGGCAATCGGCGACCGGGACCAAAACGGATACTCCGATTCAAAAGGTTCCACAGTCTATTTCCGTGGTGACCGCTGAAGAGATGGCGCTGCACCAGCCACGCTCGGTGAAAGAAGCCCTGAGCTACACGCCGGGTGTTGCGGTGGGTACGCGTGGCGCGTCTAACACCTATGACTACCTGGTCATTCGCGGTTTCGCGGCCGACGGTCAGACCCAAAATAACTACCTCGACGGTATGAAGATGCAAGGCAACTTCTATAACGACGCGGTGATTGACCCTTATATGCTGGAGCGCGCCGAGATCATGCGCGGCCCGGTTTCCGTTCTTTACGGAAAAAGCAGCCCTGGCGGCTTGCTGAACATGGTCAGCAAGCGCCCAACCACCGAGCCGCTGAAAGAAGTTCAGTTCAAAATGGGCACTGATAGCCTGTTCCAGACCGGCTTTGACTTCAGCGATGCGATCGACGATGACGGCGTTTACTCTTACCGCTTAACGGGCGTTGCACGTTCGAACAACTCGCAGCAGGAAGGCAAAGGTGAGCAGCGTTATGCCATCGCGCCTTCTTTCTCCTGGCGTCCGGATGATAAAACCACCTTCACGTTCCTCTCATACTTCCAGAACGAGCCTGAGACAGGCTACTACGGCTGGCTGCCAAAAGAGGGAACGGTTGATCCGCTGCCAAATGGCGATCGTCTTCCGACGAACTTCAACGAAGGCGCGAAGAACAACACCTACTCCCGTAACCAGAAAATGGTGGGATACAGCTTCGACCACGCATTCAACGATACCTTTACCGTGCGCCAGAACCTGCGCTTTGCTGAGAACAAAACCTCGCAAAACAGCGTATACGGCTATGGTGTCTGTACCGACCCGGCGAACAGCGGCAACAAGCAGTGCGCGGCACTAGCGCCATCGGATAAAGGCCATTATCTGGCGCGTAAATACGTTGTCGATAATGAAAAACTGCAGAACTTTACCGTTGATACTCAGCTGCAGAGCAAATTCGCTACGGGTGAGGTGGACCACATCCTGCTGACCGGCGTTGACTTTATGCGTATGCGTAACGACATCAACTCCTGGTTTGGCTATGACGACTCTGTTCCGCTGCTGGATCTCTACCATCCGGTGAACAGCGATTTTGATTTTGGTGCAAAAGACCCGGCAAACTCCGGCCCGTATCAGATCCTTAACCGTCAGAAACAGACGGGACTCTACGTTCAGGATCAGGCGCAGTGGGATAAGGTCCTGGTAACCCTGGGCGGCCGTTATGACTGGGCCGATCAGGAATCCTACAACCGCGTGACGAACACCACTTCCAAACGTGATGACACCCAGTTCACCTGGCGCGGCGGCGTTAACTACCTGTTTGATAACGGTATCACCCCGTACTTTAGCTACAGCGAATCGTTTGAACCGGCTTCGCAGACCGATGCCCAGGGTAAACTGTTCTCGCCTTCCAAAGGCAAACAGTACGAAGCGGGCGTGAAATACGTACCGAACGATCGTCCGATCGTTGTTACCGGTGCGGTATACCAGCTGACCAAAACCAACAACCTGATGGCGGACCCGGCGGGCTCCTTCTTCTCCGTTGAAGGCGGTGAAATCCGCGCGCGTGGCGTAGAGCTGGAAGCGAAAGCGGCCCTCTCTGCAAGCGTGAACGTCGTCGGCTCCTATACCTATACCGATGCGGAATACACCACCGATACGAACTACAAAGGCAACACGCCAGCTCAGGTGCCAAAACACATGGCATCCGTTTGGGGTGATTACACGATGTTTGATGGCCCACTGTCTGGCCTGACGCTGGGTACCGGCGTGCGTTACACGGGCTCCAGCTATGGCGATCCGGCGAACTCCTTCAAGGTGGGCAGCTACACCGTTGTCGATGCGCTGGTCAGATACGATCTGGCACGCGTTGGCATGGCAGGCTCGAACGTGGCGCTGCACGTGAACAACCTGTTCGATCGTGAGTACGTTGCCAGCTGCTTCAACACCTACGGCTGCTTCTGGGGTGCTGAACGTCAGGTTGTTGCTACCGCGACCTTCCGCTTCTAATCTCTGTCTGGGCACGGTTCGCCGTGCCCTTTTTATTTAAGTTGGCTGATATGCAGGATAATCAAACGCAACCCGACACCACCTTTACGCTCAACCATCTCTCCTTTCGCGTACCCGGGCGCACCTTGCTGCATCCGCTCTCTCTGACGTTCCCCGCCGGTAAAGTCACTGGCCTGATTGGTCACAACGGTTCCGGTAAGTCCACGCTGCTCAAGATGCTGGGGCGCCATCAGCCGCCTTCAGAAGGCGATATTCTGCTGGATGACCAACCGCTGGAGATCTGGAGCAGTAAAGCCTTTGCGCGCAAAGTGGCCTATCTGCCGCAGCAGCTGCCGCAGGCGGAAGGAATGACGGTGCGTGAGCTGGTGGCGATTGGGCGTTATCCGTGGCACGGGGCGCTTGGACGATTTGGCGTGGCCGACAGAGAGAAGGTGGAAGAGGCGATTGCGCTGGTCGGGCTAAAACCGCTGGCGCACCGTCTGGTGGATAGCCTGTCCGGAGGCGAACGTCAGCGCGCGTGGATTGCGATGCTGGTGGCGCAGGACAGCCGCTGCCTGCTGCTGGATGAACCGACCTCTGCGCTGGATATTGCGCATCAGGTCGACGTCCTGGCGCTGGTGCATCGCTTGAGCCAGCAGCGCGGTCTGACGGTCATTGCGGTTCTGCACGATATCAACATGGCCGCGCGTTATTGTGACTACCTCGTCGCGCTGCGCGGGGGCGAGATGATTGCCCAGGGTACATCCGCAGAGCTGATGCGCAGCGAAACGCTGGAACATATTTACGGTATTCCGATGGGTATTCTGCCTCACCCGGCCGGGGCTGCACCGGTGAGCTTTGTCTACTGATGCTCGATAACACACGCATTAGCCGCC
Organism: Enterobacter cloacae complex sp. 2015409; assembly: GCF_041365315.1. Taxonomy (NCBI): domain Bacteria; kingdom Pseudomonadati; phylum Pseudomonadota; class Gammaproteobacteria; order Enterobacterales; family Enterobacteriaceae; genus Enterobacter; species Enterobacter cloacae complex sp. 2015409. Next base: position 448,644 of record NZ_JBFTVM010000002.1, read on the forward strand.
GTCGCCTGCTGACGGCGATGGCGCTCTCACCGCTGCTGTTAAAAATGAATACGGCGCGTGCTGCCGCCGTCGATCCGCACCGCATTGTCGCTCTGGAGTGGCTGCCGGTCGAGCTGATGATGGCGCTCGGCGTCACGCCCTACGGCGTGGCGGACATTCCTAACTATAACCTCTGGGTGAACGAGCCGAAGCTGCCGGACTCGGTGATCGACATCGGCCTGCGGACGGAGCCAAACCTCGAGCTGCTCACCCAGATGAAACCCTCGTTCATGTTCTGGTCAGCGGGCTACGGTCCGTCAGAGGAGACCATGGCGCGCATCGCGCCCGGTCGTGGATTCGCCTTCAGTGACGGTAAAAAACCGCTGGCCATGGCGAAAAATTCGATTAACGAGATGGCGCGTTTCCTCAACCGCGAGGTCGAGGCCAAAAAACATCTCGACGAATTTGATGCCCTGATCGACTCCCTGAAGCCCCGATTTGCTCACCGGGGCGATCGTCCGCTGCTGATGGTGACGCTGCTGGATGCCCGCCATATGCTGGTTTTCGGTAAAAACTGCCTCTTCCAGGAAGTGCTCGACAGCTTCGGCATTCGTAATGCCTGGGAAGGGGAGATGACGTTCTGGGGCAGTACCGCCGTGGGTATCGATCGTCTGGCGGCGTTTCGCGACGTGGATGTGCTGTGCTTCGTTCACGGCAACGAGCGCGCCATGCAGACCCTGATGGCGACGCCGCTCTGGCAGGCGATGCCGTTTGTGCGTGAGCAGCGCTTCCAGCGCGCCCCGGCGGTCTGGTTCTACGGCGCGACGCTGTCGGCCATGCATTTTGCCCGCGTGCTGGATAACGCGCTGGGAGGGAAAGCATGAGTACGCGTATCGCCCGCTTCCCGGCGCTGCTGCTATCCCTGCTTTTTCTGGTTGCGCTGGTATTAACCGGGTTCAACCTCTCGACGGCGTTACCCCGCGCGCAGTGGGGGGCCGCTCTGGCCTCGCCGGATATCGATAATATTCAGCAGATGCTGTTCCACTACAGCCTGCTGCCGCGTCTGGCGATCTCCCTGTTAGTCGGCGCCGGTTTAGGGCTGGTGGGCGTGCTGTTCCAGCAGGTTTTGCGTAACCCGCTGGCAGAGCCAACCACGCTCGGCGTCGCGACCGGCGCACAGCTTGGGATCACCATTACCACGCTGTGGGCGCTGCCGGGTGCGTTAACCTCGCAGTTTGCGGCACTCGCGGGGGCGTGCGTAGTGGGTGCGCTGGTTTTTGGCGTGGCCTGGGGCAAGCGCCTTTCGCCGGTAACGCTTATCCTGGCCGGGCTGGTGGTGAGCCTCTACTGTGGGGCGATCAACCAACTGCTGGTACTGTTCCACCACGATCAGCTGCAAAGCATGTTCCTGTGGAGCACCGGCACGCTGACCCAGACCGACTGGAGCGTGGTGCAGCGCCTGTGGCCGCAGCTGGCTGGCGGTGTTGTGCTGACGCTGCTGCTGCTGCGTCCTCTTACGCTGATGGGACTGGATGACGGCGTGGCGCGCAACCTGGGGCTGGCGCTGTCGCTGGTTCGCCTGGCGGCGTTGACGCTGGCAATTGTATTGAGCGCCCTGCTGGTGAACGCGGTCGGCATCATCGGGTTTATCGGCCTGTTTGCGCCGCTGCTGGCGAAAATGCTTGGGGCGCGTCGTTTATTGACGCGTCTGATGCTGGCGCCGCTGATTGGGGCGCTGATCCTCTGGCTTTCCGATCAGCTTATTCTCTGGCTGGCGCAGGTCTGGCGGGAAGTCTCCACCGGCTCTGTGACCGCGCTTATCGGGGCGCCGCTGCTGCTGTGGCTGCTCCCGCGGCTGCGCAGCATGAGTGCACCGGCGATGGACGCGGGCGATAAAGTCTACGCTGAACGTCGGTCGGTGCTGTGGTTTAGCCTTGCCGGTCTGGCGGTGCTGATTATCGCCTCGTTCGCGGCGCTCTCATTTGGACGCGATGCCGCGGGCTGGCACTGGGCAACGGGTGATTTGCTCAATGAACTGCTGCAGTGGCGCTGGCCGCGTATCGTCGCTGCGCTGATCGCCGGGGTGATGCTGGCGGTGGCGGGGTGCATCATTCAGCGTCTGACCGGCAACCCGATGGCGAGCCCGGAAGTGCTTGGGATCAGCTCTGGCGCCGCCTTTGGCGTGGTGCTGATGCTCTTCTTCGTGCCGGGCAATGCGTTTGGCTGGCTGATGCCTGCCGGCAGTATCGGCGCGGCAGCCACGCTGATGATTATCCTGATAGCCGCCGGTCGCGGCGGCTTTTCGCCGCACCGCATGCTGCTGGCCGGGATGGCGCTCAGCACCGCGTTTACGATGCTGCTGATGATGCTGCAGGCAAGCGGCGATCCGCGTATGGCGAAGATACTGACCTGGATTTCCGGCTCGACCTACAACGCCACCGGCAGCCAGGTGGTCTGGTCCGGGATGGTGATGCTCGTGCTGCTGGCGATGGTGCCGCTGTGCCGCCGCTGGATGACCATTCTGCCGCTCGGCGGCGAAACCGCGCGTGCGGTGGGAATGGCGCTGACCCCAGCGCGTGTCGCGCTGCTGCTGCTGGCGGCGTGCCTGACGGCGACGGCAACCCTGACGATTGGACCGCTGAGTTTTGTGGGGTTAATGGCGCCGCACATTGCCAGAATGATGGGCTTCCGCAGGACGATGCCGCATATCGTCATGTCGGCCCTGACGGGTGGGGTGATGCTGGTGTTCGCGGACTGGTGCGGAAGAATGGTGCTGTTCCCGTACCAGATCCCGGCGGGTCTGCTGTCGACCTTTATCGGTGCGCCGTACTTTATTTATCTGTTGAGAAAGCAGAGTCGGTAGTCAGGTGCGGCCTGATGCCCTCACCCCAGCCCTCTCCCACAGGGAGAGGGAGAACATCGTAGGCCGGGTAAGCGTTAGCGCCACCCGGCAATGACCTTAGAGCTTCGCAAACACCTTACGCGCCGCGTCGATGGTGTTATTGATATCTTCTTCGCTGTGCGCCACGGACATAAAGCCCGCTTCGAACGCTGACGGTGCCAGGTACACGCCTTCTTCCAGCATCAGGTGGAAGAAGCGCTTGAAGCGCTCAACGTCGCACTTCACCACGTCCTGATAGCAGGTCACGGTTTTCGCATCGGTGAAGAAGATCCCGAACATGCCGCCCACGTGGTTAACCACCAGCGGAATACCGGCTTCCTCTGCCGCTTCAAGCAGTCCGTTTGCCAGCTGCGTCGTCAGGGCGGTCAGGGTTTCGTGAATGCCTGGCTGGGCCACTTCGGTCAGGCAGGCAAAGCCCGCGGCCATGGCTATGGGGTTACCGGAGAGCGTGCCCGCCTGGTAAACCGGGCCGGTTGGCGCCAGGGCTTCCATCACGTCCTTACGACCACCGAATGCGCCGACCGGCATGCCGCCGCCGATGATTTTACCGAGGCAGGTGAGGTCCGGCTCAACGCCGTAGTAAGACTGGGCACCCGCCAGCGCTACGCGGAAGCCGGTCATCACTTCATCGATGATGAGCAGCGCGCCGAACTCGTCGCACAGGGCGCGCAGGCCCGGCAGGAACTCAGGCTGCGGTGGGATGCAGTTCATGTTGCCTGCAACCGGCTCAACGATGATGCAGGCGATCTCCTGCGGATACTGCTCGAACGCCGCGCGAACGGTGTCCAGATCGTTGTAGGTGCAGGTGAGGGTGTGCTTCGCGAAATCTGCTGGTACGCCCGGCGAGTTCGGCTGGCCGAGCGTCAGCGCGCCGGAACCGGCTTTCACCAGCAGGCAGTCCGCATGGCCGTGGTAGCAGCCTTCAAACTTGATGATTTTATCGCGACCGGTAAAACCGCGCGCCAGGCGGATGGCGCTCATAGTGGCTTCGGTACCGGAGTTCACCATACGCACCATGTCCATGGTCGGCACCAGTTCGGTCACCAGCTCCGCCATTTTCACTTCCATTTCGGTTGGCGCGCCGAAGCTCAGGCCGCGCTGGGCAGCTTCAATCACCGCATTACGAATAGCCGGGTGGTTGTGCCCCAGCACCATCGGGCCCCAGGAGCCGACATAATCGATATAGGCTTTGCCATCGACATCATACAGATACGCGCCGTCAGCACGTTCGATAAACAGCGGCGTACCGCCCACGCCGGTGAAGGCGCGCACAGGTGAGTTCACGCCACCCGGAATAAGTTCGCGGGCTGCACTGTAGAGGTTTTCAGACTTGCTCATGGCGTCGTTCCTGGTTCGTATAAAATGATTAAGCCCACTATTCTAAGTGATTCGGGGAAGGTTATGAAATTTTTAGCCGGGTAATGCTTTAAGATTTGTTAAGTAATTTTCAGGAGACGGTGGGGCAGTCTCTGGTAAAATCCTCGCGGCTTTTTGTATGACGAATAAGAACAGGACATGAAATCAGATTCTCCGTCTTTTGAAGAACAACAGTTTACGCGCGCCCGGCACCGGGTCAGTATTAGGCGGCTGCTCAATCGCGATAAAACGCCGCTGGCGATCCTGCTGGCCGCTGCCGTGGTGGGGACTGTCGCGGGGTTGATTGGCGTGGCGTTTGAAAAAGCGGTTAATGCCGTACTCAACTGGCGAGTGGGCACCGTGGCCGGTTTCGCCGATAGCGAATGGCTGGTCTGGGTTTGGGCATTCGGGCTGTCTGCGCTGTTTGCCATGGTGGGGTATTTTCTGGTGCGTAAATTCGCGCCGGAGGCGGGTGGGTCGGGCATCCCGGAAATTGAAGGTGCGCTGGAGGAGCTGCGTCCGGTGCGCTGGTGGCGGGTGATTCCGGTTAAATTCATCGGCGGCATGGGTACGCTGGGCGCAGGCATGGTACTTGGCCGGGAAGGGCCCACGGTACAGCTGGGGGGGAACGTCGGCCGCATGGTGGGCGATCTGTTTCGGATGCGAAGCGCCGAAGCGCGCCATACGCTGCTGGCTACCGGTGCGGCGGCGGGACTGTCGGCGGCGTTTAACGCGCCGCTGGCGGGCATTTTGTTCATTATAGAAGAGATGCGCGCGCAGTTTCGCTACAACCTGATCTCCATTAAAGCGGTGTTTACCGGCGTCATTATGTCGAGCATCGTCTTTCGCCTCTTTAACGGCGAAGGGGCGGTCATTGAGGTGGGTAAACTGACCAACGCGCCGGTCAACACCCTGTGGCTTTACCTGATCCTCGGCATGATTTTTGGCGTGGTGGGGCCGCTGTTTAACACCTTTATCCTGCGCGCTCAGGATATGTTCCAGCGCATTCACGGCGGGAACACCACGAAATGGGTGCTGATGGGCGGCCTGCTGGGTGGAATCTGCGGCGTGCTCGGGTTTATCGAGCCGAATGCCGCTGGCGGCGGGTTCGGGCTGATCCCCATTGCGGCGGCGGGGAATTTCAGCGTGGGTCTGCTGCTGTTTATGTTTATCTCCCGCGTCATCACGACGGTACTCTGTTTTTCCTCCGGCGCGCCCGGCGGGATATTTGCCCCGATGCTGGCGCTGGGGACCTTGCTGGGCACCGCGTTTGGAATGGCGGCTGAAGTGGGTTTTCCCGCCTATCATCTTGACGCCGGGACCTTTGCCATCGCCGGAATGGGAGCGCTGCTGGCCGCATCCCTGCGTGCGCCGTTGACCGGGATCGTGCTGGTGCTGGAGATGACGGACAATTACCAGCTCATTTTGCCAATGATCATTACCTGTCTCGGCGCGACACTATTAGCCCAGTTCCTGGGTGGAAAGCCGCTATACTCCACCATCCTTGCGCGTACTCTGGCAAAACAAGAGGCGGAACGGGCCGCAGCGCAGAATACTTGAATGAATTACCAGGGTATTAGATAATGACACAAAGAATTGGGTGAATTTTACCCAATCGCAGTAGCAGTATTCATGGGAGCATATGATGAGTGATGATGTAGCGTTGCCGCTGGAATTTACCGAAGCAGCAGCCAACAAAGTGAAAACCCTGATTGCAGACGAAGACAATCCGGATCTGAAACTGCGCGTCTATATTACCGGTGGCGGCTGCAGCGGCTTCCAGTATGGTTTTACCTTTGACGATCAGGTTAACGATGGCGATATGACTATCGAGAAACAGGGCGTTGCGCTGGTGGTTGACCCGATGAGCCTGCAATATCTGGTGGGCGGTTCGGTGGATTACACCGAAGGTCTGGAAGGTTCGCGCTTTGTGGTGACCAACCCGAACGCAACAAGCACCTGCGGGTGTGGTTCTTCGTTCAGTATTTAAGAGGGGGCGGGCTGTTGCCCTCACCCCGGCCCTCTCCCACAGGGAGAGGGAGAAAAGACTAAAAACGGTAACCGTCAGGTTACCGTTTTGCTTTTACCGGTCATCCAGCGCAAACGTCGGCAGCTTCAGGTGCCAGCGTATCGCCGCTAAACGTATCACCAGCGTCACGACCATCCCCAGCATCGCGGCGTTTTCCAGCGGAAGTGCAAATGTGTAGTACGCGGTCGCGTGGACAATGCCCCCCGCGATACAGGCCGTCGCGTAAATTTCAGTACGCAGGATCATCGGTACTTCACGCGCCAGAATGTCGCGAATGATCCCACCGCCCACGCCGGTTAATACGCCCATACAGATTGCCACCATTGGACCGGTACCCGCATTAAACGCCTTATTGACGCCAATACCGACAAACACGGCCAGACCGACGGCATCCAGTACCGGCAATATCCATTTGGGTAATCTGCGGGGCTGGCGAACCAGCATAATGGTTAACAGACAGGTGACCATCGCGACCACCAGATCGGTAGGATCTTTCACCCAAAACACCGGGCCATTTGCCAGCGCCATATCGCGGATAGTCCCGCCGCCGACGGCGGTCACGACCCCAAGCACCAGCACGCCAAACGGATCCATGCGTAGTTTTCCGGCGAGCAGGACGCCGGAGATAGCAAAAACGGCTGTGCCAAGAATATCCAGCCAATAAACGAGCATCGTTAAATCCTCGAAAAGGGTCTTATGTTAGTGACTCTCTGCCAGCGCGGCACAGAGCTGTTTTGCGGCGAGGATAATACGCGGGCTGGCGCGTTCAAACCAGTCGCTGTTAAGGGGAATTACCGGTATTTTTAGCTGCCGTTGCCAGAATTGTTCAATTTTGGGAATTTCGCTCGCATTTCCGACCACGACGATAGCCTGCGGCTGGCGCGCCAGGACCTGTTCACGGCTAACCTGGGGCCACGGCACCCGGCTGGCTGCAAAGATGTTTTCACCGCCACAGACTTCCAGCACCTGGTTCTGAATCGACCCTTTTCCGGTGGTGAACAGCGGCTGGCTGCCAAACTGCAGGAAGATGCGCTTTTTAACAGGGGTATCGTATCGGGATTTCAGCGCGGCATAGTCGCTCAGCATCTGTTTCGCCGCCACCTCGGCTTTTTTGGGCGTAGGGCTATAAGGTGCCAGGGCGCGTAGCGCCTGAGCGACTTGCTCAATGCTGACGGCATCAATCCACATCACTTTTATGCCAAGCGAGGTGAGCTGGTTGACCTGCCGCTCGGCGTTACCGCCGCGCCAGGCCAGCACGAGATCCGGTTTAAGCGCCACGATGCGCTCAAGGTTCATCCCTTGCCAGGTGGCGACTTGTTCAATTCCCGCGGCCTGCGGCGGATAATCCGAATAGCTACTCACGCCAACGGGCGTGATCCCGGCGGCAAACGCCAGTTCCGTATTTGCGGGAGAGAGTGTAATCACGCGCGGTACAGCATAGAGCCACAGCGGTGCGAGAAGAAGCAGGGCGGCCAGCGCCCTGACGGTATGTTTAGCCACGTGCCAGATTCTGCACCAGGCGTTCCACCATCACGGTGGACTGTTTTGCCGCAACGGTCAGGAACTCGTCGAAGCTGATGTGGGACTGCTGGTCTGCCACGTCAGAGATGGCGCGAACCACCACGAACGGTACGCTGAAGTTATGGCAAACGTGCGCAATCGCGGTCGCTTCCATCTCAACGGCAACCGCCTGAGGAAAGTTATGACGGATTTTCGCCAGCCCAACGGAGCCGTTGATGAACGCATCACCGCTGACAATCAGACCGCGTACCGCGTTGAGGTTGAGTTCTGCGATGCAGGTCTCCGCCGCCGCAATCAGTTTGTCGTCAGCTTTAAAAGCAGCAGGGCAGCCCGGGAGCTGACCGTACTCGTAACCGAACGCGGTGACGTCGGCATCGTGGTAACGCGCTTCGTCGGAGACAACGATATCACCCACCTTCAGCGTCGGCGCCAGGCCGCCCGCAGAGCCGGTATTCACGATCACGTCCGGCTTGCAGCGCTCAAGCAGCAGGGTTGCACCCAGCGCAGCTGCCACTTTACCGATGCCTGATTTCAGCAGAGCCACGTCAACACCGTTCAGCTGGCCGGTGTAGATCTCACAACCACCAAGAGAGAGGGTCTGACGGTTCTCAATTTTGTCACGCAGCAGCGTAACTTCTTCTTCCATTGCACCAATAATGCCGATTTTCATAGATTTACTCGCGATGTGCCTTGTTAAGATGCATAGTCTATCATGCGGTTAAGGGGAAACGCATTCTCACGCGGGGGAGCACATGGCACCAATCGATTTTCGCACCAAAATTAACTGGCACCGACGTTTCCGTTCGCCGCAGGGCGACAAGAGCGAACATGAGATCCTGCGTATCTTCGAAAGCGATCGCGGGCGGATCATTAACTCGCCCGCTATCCGCCGTCTGCAGCAAAAGACCCAGGTCTTTCCGCTTGAGCGTAACGCCGCGGTGCGCACGCGCTTAACCCACTCCATGGAGGTGCAGCAGGTCGGGCGCTACATTGCCAAAGAGATTTTAAGCCGTCTCAAAGAGCAGCGCTTACTGGAAACCTATGGTCTGGACGAGCTGACGGGGCCTTTTGAGAGCATCGTTGAGATGGCCTGCCTGATGCATGACATCGGCAACCCGCCTTTCGGCCACTTTGGTGAGGCGGCGATCAATGACTGGTTTAAGCAGCGGCTTTACCCTTCGGATGCGGTAAGCCAGCCGCTGAGCGACGACCGCTGCATCGTACGCGATTTACGCCTGCGTGAAGGCGAAGAGAGGCTGAACGATCTGCGACGCAAAGTGCGCCAGGATTTGTGTCACTTTGAGGGCAACGCGCAGGGGATCCGGCTGGTCCACTCCCTGATGCGTATGAACCTGACCTGGGCACAGGTCGGCTGCATTCTGAAATATACGCGCCCCGCGTGGTGGATGGGGGAGACGCCCGCGTCCCACAGTTATTTAATGAAAAAACCGGGCTATTATCTTTCCGAAGAGGCCTATATTGAACGGCTACGTAAAGAACTTTCATTGACGCCAAACGGCCGCTTTCCATTGACCTGGATTATGGAAGCCGCCGATGATATTTCCTATTGCGTGGCCGATCTGGAAGATGCCGTTGAGAAAAGAATCTTCAGCGTTGAGGAGCTTTATCAGCATCTTTATGCGGCCTGGGGTACTCATGAAAAAGGCTCGCTGTTTGCGCAGGTTGTCGAAAATGCCTGGGAAAAATCGCGCTCAAATACATTAAGCCGTAGTACAGAAGACCAGTTCTTTATGTATTTGCGGGTCAATACATTAAATAAACTGGTGCCGTATGCGGCGTCGCGCTTTATTGATAATTTACCGCTCATCTTCAGCGGGGAATTCAACCACGCGCTGCTGGAAGATGACAGCAGTTTCAGTCAACTCCTTGAGCTTTATAAACATGTGGCGATGCGGCATGTATTTAGCCATCCGGATGTCGAGCAGTTAGAGCTGCAGGGTTATCGGGTAATCAGTGGGTTACTGGAAATTTATTCCCCGTTGCTCCAGCTGTCGGTCGACGAGTTCAGCGAGCTGGTGGAACACGAGCGCGTGCGCAGAATACCTATCGAATCGCGTCTTTATCAGAAACTTTCTACCCGGCATCGTCTGGCGTATGTCGAAGCAATAGGCAAGCTGGATCGCCACTCTTCCCAATGGCAGGTGATGGAATATTATTATCGCTGCCGTCTTATCCAGGACTATATCAGCGGCATGACGGATTTGTATGCCTGGGATGAATACCGCAAGCTGATGGCGGTGGAATAACCCCGGAGTTTTGTAAAGACGGCCAATAAATTTTTACCTTTTCCATAAACTTATCGCCGGAACTAAGCGGTATAAAACGAATCTGAGTTACACAGCAATTTTGCGTTACCTGTAAATCGAGATTGAGAAACATGAAAAAAACCACATTAGCAATGAGTGCACTGGCTCTGAGTTTAGGTTTAGCGCTGTCTCCTCTGACTGCTACTGCAGCCGAGACCGCGTCGTCGGCAGCAACCGCGCAGCAGATGCCAAGCCTGGCACCGATGCTCGAAAAAGTGATGCCATCGGTGGTGAGTATTAACGTTGAGGGCAGTACGACCGTCAATACGCCGCGCATGCCGCGTAACTTCCAGCAGTTCTTTGGCGACAACTCGCCGTTCTGCCAGGACGGTTCGCCATTCCAGAGCTCTCCGTTCTGCCAGGGCGGTGGCGCAGGGGATGACAGCCAGGGCGGCGCCCAGCAGCAGAAATTCATGGCGCTTGGCTCGGGGGTAATCATTGATGCAGCGAAAGGCTATGTCGTCACTAACAACCACGTTGTCGATAACGCGAACAGCATTAAGGTTCAGCTGAGCGATGGCCGTAAGTTCGACGCGAAAGTGGTGGGTAAAGACCCGCGCTCCGACATCGCGCTGATCCAGATCCAGGATCCGAAAAACCTGACGGCGATTAAAATTGCCGACTCTGACGCGCTGCGCGTGGGCGACTATACCGTGGCGATCGGTAACCCGTTCGGTCTGGGGGAAACCGTGACCTCCGGTATCGTCTCTGCGCTGGGTCGTAGCGGCCTGAACGCGGAAAACTACGAAAACTTCATCCAGACGGATGCGGCGATCAACCGCGGTAACTCCGGCGGTGCGCTGGTGAACCTGAACGGTGAGCTGATCGGTATCAACACCGCGATTCTGGCACCGGACGGCGGCAACATCGGGATCGGCTTTGCTATCCCAAGCAACATGGTGAAAAACCTGACCGCGCAGATGGTGCAGTATGGCCAGGTGAAACGCGGCGAGCTGGGTATCCTCGGGACCGAGCTGAACTCCGAACTGGCTAAGGCGATGAAAGTTGACGCCCAGCGCGGGGCATTTGTCAGCCAGGTGATGCCGAACTCCTCCGCGGCGAAAGCGGGCATTAAAGCGGGGGATGTGATCACCTCCCTGAACGGTAAGCCGATCAGCAGCTTTGCCGCCCTGCGTGCCGAAGTGGGCTCAATGCCGATTGGCAGCAAAGTGACCCTCGGCCTGCTGCGCGACGGTAAGCCGGTTAACGTGAGCCTGGAGCTGCAGCAGAGCAGCCAGAATCAGGTAGATTCCAGCACTATCTTCAGCGGCATTGAAGGTGCCGAGATGAGCAATAAAGGCGCAGACAAAGGCGTGGTGGTGAACAACGTGAAAGCGAATTCACCGGCAGCCCGTATCGGCCTGAAAAAAGGCGATGTGATCATGGGCGCTAACCAGCAGCCGGTGAAAAACATCGCTGAACTGCGCAAGATCCTCGACAGCAAGCCTTCCGTGCTGGCGCTGAATATCCAGCGTGGTGATACTTCGCTTTATCTGCTGATGCAGTAATCCTCTGAAGCCCCTGTTCGCAGGGGCTTTTTCGTTTCTGTGATTCTTGCCACAACTCCATACATCTCCCTCTCTCTTTGTGCATTCGCACAATGCAGCCGCCGCTGAACTTCCCTATGCTTGAGCTCTGCTCACGGGAGGGTTCTATGGCTGGCTGGCATCTTGATACCAAAATGGCGCAGGATATCGTGGCGCGCACCATGCGCATCATTGATACCAATATCAACGTGATGGATGCCCGCGGGCGCATTATTGGCAGCGGCGATCGCGAGCGTATTGGGGAATTGCACGAAGGCGCGCTGCTGGTGCTTTCCCAGGGGCGGGTCGTGGATATCGACGATGCGGTAGCGAAACACCTGCACGGCGTCCGTCAGGGCATCAATTTACCGCTGCGTCTTGAAGGAGAGATTGTAGGGGTCATCGGCCTGACCGGCGAGCCCGAGTCACTGCGAAAATACGGTGAGCTGGTCTGTATGACGGCAGAGATGATGCTGGAGCAGTCGCGCCTGATGCACCTGCTTGCCCAGGACAGCCGCCTGCGTGAAGAGCTGGTGATGAACCTTATTCAGGCGGAAGAGCACACGCCCGCGCTCAGCGAATGGGCGCAGCGTCTGGGGATCGATCTGAACCAGCCGCGCGTGGTGGCGGTGATTGAGGTCGATAGCGGCCAGCTGGGCGTAGACAGCGCGATGGCCGAGCTGCAGCAGCTGCAAAATGCGCTGGCCACGCCGGAGCGCGATAACCTGGTGGCGATCGTTTCTCTGACGGAAATGGTGGTACTCAAACCGGCGCTCAATGCGTTCGGCCGCTGGGATGCGGAAGATCATCGTCGTCGCGTGGAGCTGCTGATCTCCCGGATGAAGGAGAATGGTCAGCTGCGTTTTCGCGTTGCGCTGGGCAACTACTTTACCGGGCCGGGCAGCATCGCCCGCTCCTGGCGTACCGCGCGCACCACCATGATGGTGGGCAAGCAGCGGATGCCGGAGAGCCGCAGTTATTTCTATCAGGACCTGATGCTGCCGGTGCTGCTCGACAGCCTGCGCGGGGGCTGGCAGGCCAATGAGCTGGCGCGACCATTAGCGCGTCTGAAAGCCATGGACAATAACGGTCTGCTGCGCCGGACGCTGCAGGCGTGGTTCGGTCATAACGTGCAGCCGCTGGCGACGTCAAAAGCGCTGTTTATTCACCGCAATACCCTGGAGTATCGGTTGAACCGAATTTCAGAGCTGACGGGGCTGGATCTGGGGAATTTCGACGACAGGCTGCTGCTGTATGTGGCGCTGCAGCTGGATGAACAGCGATAAGGGTTTCACCCTCTCCCTGTGGGAGAGGGTCGGGGTGAGGGCATCAGGCCGCACTCAACTTATTTGTTGCGGGTTAACTTCTCAAGATCCGCTTCAATCTCGCTGATCTTATTGGTAACAACGCTTTCAAGGTGACGCAGATCGTCAAGGATCTTACGCTTGAGATCGACTTCGGTGCGGTCGCGCTGGCAGATCTGATCGAGTTCATCGATCACATAGCGCAGGTTAGGGCTGATTTCCTGTACTTCTTTGTATCCCTGTCCTACACCGTCAGCAACAACGGTCTTACGCTGGCGTGGATATTTAAACTTCACGCTTTTGGCGAAAAACTCACCTTTGTCCTTGTGAAAATAGATTTTCAGAATATCGTTATTGGCTTCCTGACGGAGGCTGTAACGATCAATTTCATCAGGATTGGTAATGCCCAGACTTTTCAGATTATCGTACATAGCGGTACCCTTGATCTCAACATAACCTTTGAATAATTAACGAAAAAATCTATTTTCGCCACTCTCAGATACAAAAAAAGCGGGGTTGCCCCCGCTTTTTGTTATACCCGATTAATCGATGGTGCGCAGCAACTCGTTGATGCCCACTTTACCGCGCGTTTTCGCATCCACTTTCTTCACGATAACCGCACAGTACAGGCTGTATTTACCATCTTTTGACGGCAGGTTGCCGGAAACCACCACGGAGCCCGCCGGAACGCGACCGTAGTGAACTTCGCCGGTTTCACGGTCGTAAATACGGGTGCTCTGACCGATGTAAACGCCCATGGAGATCACGGAGCCTTCTTCAACGATCACGCCTTCAACCACTTCAGAGCGCGCGCCGATGAAGCAGTTGTCTTCGATGATGGTCGGGTTAGCCTGCAGTGGCTCCAGAACACCACCGATGCCCACGCCGCCGGACAGGTGAACGTTTTTACCGATCTGCGCGCATGAGCCAACGGTCGCCCAGGTGTCAACCATGGTGCCTTCATCAACGTAGGCACCGATGTTCACGTAGGATGGCATCAGGACGGTGTTGCGTGCGATGAAGGCGCCCTGACGCACTGCCGCAGGTGGCACCACGCGGAAGCCTTCTTTCTGGAAACGCGCTTCGTCGTAGTCAGCGAATTTCATAGGGACTTTATCGAAGTAGCGGCTTTCAGCTCCGTCGATAACCTGGTTATCGTTGATACGGAAAGAGAGCAGCACGGCTTTCTTCAGCCATTGATGAGTGACCCACTGACCGTCGATTTTTTCTGCCACGCGCAGCGCGCCGGAATCCAGCAGGGAAATCACCTGGTTTACCGCTTCACGGGTCACGGTATCCACATTTGCCGGGGTAATCTCGGCGCGACGCTCAAAAGCGGACTCAATAACGTTCTGTAACTGCTGCATTGTTTACTCTTTCCATTTCACTAAAAAACATATCACCCTTTATCGTTTGGATTGAGGGCTGCTGTCAACCGTTGTTGCACTTCAAGCTGCAGGTCATTATTAAGGGCACGCCGGTCCGCTGTCGCGATTATAAATAAATCTTCTACTCGCTCGCCAATCGTTGTAATTCGGGCTCCATGGAGCGAAATTCCCAGATCGGCAAAAACCTGGCCGACGCGGGCGAGCAGCCCCGGCTGGTCGAGCGCGATCAGCTCCAGGAACGATTTACGGTCGGTGTGGGTCGGCAGGAAGTTGACCTCGGTATCGACGGTAAAGTGGCGCAATTTCGCCGGCTGGCGACGCGGCTGCGGGGGCTGCCAGCTGCGCTGGGTAATCGCCTGTTCCAGACCAAAACGTATCCCTTCATGCCTGTCCGACGACAGCGGGCTGCCGTCCGGCTCCAGCACGATAAAGGTGTCCATTGCCATGCCGTCGCGGGTGGTGAAAATCTGCGCGTCGTGAACGCTCAGGTTTCGCCTGTCCAGCTCGGCGCAGACCGCAGCAAACAGATAAGGTCGGTCCGGGCTCCAGATGAAAATCTCCGTTCCGCCGCGGGTGGCCTGAGGGCTCAGCAGAATCATTGGCTGGGACAGGTCGTGCTTCAGCAGGTGCCGCGCGTGCCACGCAAGCTGGTTTGGGCTGTGGCGGACAAAATAGTTGGCACGGCAGCGGGCCCATATCTGGTGTAGCGCCTCTTCATCAATGTTATCCATCCGCAGCAGCGCCAGCGCCTGCAGCTGGTGATGACGCACGCGCTCGCGCATGTCCGGGGTGTTTTGCATCCCGCGACGCAGCTGTTTTTCGGTAGCGAAGTACAGCTCGCGCAGCAGGCTCTGCTTCCAGCTGTTCCACAGCGTTTCGTTGGTGGCGCAGATATCGGCCACCGTCAGGCAGACCAGATAGCGCAGACGGTTTTCCGTCTGAACCGCTTCCGCGAACTGCTTGATCACCTCAGGATCCTGAATGTCACGACGCTGCGCAGTAACCGACATCAGAAGATGATGGCGTACCAGCCAGGCCACCAGCTGTGTTTCACGTGAGTTCAGGCCGTGCAGCTCGGCAAATTTCAGTACGTCCTGTGCACCCAGCACCGAATGATCGCCGCCGCGACCTTTGGCGATATCGTGGAACAGGGCAGCAATCAGGATCAGTTCCGGGTGGGTCAGGCGCGGCCATAGCTCCACGCACAGCGGATGGCGGGAGCGCGTCTCTTCTTTTGCAAAGCTTTCCAGCTTGAGCATCACGCGGATCGTGTGTTCATCCACCGTGTAGGCGTGGAACAGATCGAACTGCATCTGTCCGACAATGTGCGACCACTGCGGCATATAGGCCCACAGCACGCTGTGGCGGTGCATCGGCAGCAGCCCACGGCTGACGGCACCCGGATGGCGGAGCATGCTCAGGAACAGCGAGCGCGCTTCCGGGATATAGCACAGCGGCTCCGTCAGATGACGGCGCGCATGGCGCAGATGGCGCAGGGTGGTGGAGTAGATCCCGGTGATGGTGCTGTTGCGCACCATGGTATAGAACATCCGCAGAATCGCTTCCGGCTCGCGGATGAACAGCGTTTCGTCGCGCAGATCGATAAGCGTGCCGCGCAGCTGGAATTCGTCATCAATCGGGCGCGGTTTCTCATCCGCCGTCAGGGCCAGAATGGCCTCGTCGAACAGCTGCAACAGCATCTGGTTCAGCTCGGTCACCCGGCGGGTGACGCGGAAGAAATCCTTCATCATGTGCTCAACCGGCTCGTTGCCTTCGCCCTGATAATTCAGGCGCTGAGCCACGCTGAGCTGGCGGTCAAACAGCAGACGGTTATCGTAGCGGGTGACTTCCAGATGCAGGGCAAATCGAATGCGCCACAGCAGGTGCAGGCACTCGTTCAGCTCGTTACGCTCTGCCTCGGTTAAGAAGCCGAAGCCGACCATCTCGTCCATCGAGGTGGCGCCAAAATGGCGGCGAGCGACCCACTGCAGGGTATGGATGTCGCGCAGGCCGCCGGGGCTGCTTTTAATATCGGGCTCAAGATTATAGCTGGTGCCGTGGTAGCGCTGGTGGCGCTGGTTTTGCTCCTCGACCTTCGCGGCGAAGAACTTTTCTGACGGCCAGAAGCCGTCGCTGAAGATGTGCTTTTGCAGCTCCAGAAACAGCGCGACGTCGCCAATCAGCAGGCGGGTTTCAATCAGGTTGGTGGCGACGGTCAAGTCCGATAACCCTTCCAGCAGACACTCTTCCAGGGTGCGCACGCTGTGGCCGACTTCCAGCTTCACGTCCCAGAGGAGCGTCAGCAGTTCGCCAATTTTTTGCGCCTGTTCGTCCGGCAGCTTTTTGCGGCTTAAGATCAGGAGATCGATATCGGAAAGCGGATGCAGCTCACCGCGGCCATAGCCCCCGACGGCAACCAGAGCAACATCACTGATTTGCCCAAACCCGTAATCGATCCACAGGCGCTGCAGAAGCTGGTCGATAAATTCGGTGCGCGCTTCAATGAGCTGCTCGGCCGACACGCCTGCGTCGAACGCGCTGCCCAGCCAGCGATGGAAAACATCCATATGGGCTTTAATATGCGCGCAGGTCAGCTCGTGCGACGGCCAGACGCCCGGGTTATCGGGCTGGTCGGGAAGGGTGGGAAGTGCTGTGTTAGCATACTGTTCGGGTAAAAGATTACTCATCGTGCGCCACCCATAAGAAAAAGCTATAGCCATTAAAAAAGCCGGCATTTGCCGGCTTTTTTATCATTCGTCGTGCGTCAGTATCGCCGGGATGGTGTCATCCTTGCGCAACGTCATAATTTCGCAGCCGTTGTCTGTTACCACAATAGTATGCTCGTACTGCGCAGACAAGCTTCTGTCTTTGGTTTTCACCGTCCAGCCGTCTTTCATGGTACGGATGCGGTAGTCACCCGCGTTGACCATCGGCTCAATGGTAAAGGTCATGCCTTTTTGCAGCACCACGCCGCCGTCATCTGCATCATAGTGCAGAACCTGCGGTTCTTCATGGAAGACGCGACCAATGCCGTGACCGCAGTACTCGCGCACCACGGAGAAACCTTCTGCTTCCACAAACTTCTGGATTGCCGCACCGATGGTACGCAGGCGAATACCCGGTTTAACCATTTTCAGCGCCAGGTAGAGGCTCTCTTGCGTCACTTTGCACAGACGCTCGCCAAGAATAGTCGGCTTGCCAACGATGAACATTTTTGAGGTGTCACCGTGGTACTCGTCTTTAATGACGGTCACGTCAATGTTGACGATGTCGCCATCTTTCAGCAGTTTTTCATCGTCAGGAATGCCGTGACATACCACTTCATTAATAGAGATGCAGACGGATTTCGGGAAACCGTGGTAGCCGAGGCAGGCGGAAACCGCGTGCTGCTCGTTCACGATATAGTCGTTACAGATACGGTCCAGTTCACCGGTGCTGACGCCCGGCTTCACGAACGGCTCGATCATTTCCAGCACTTCCGCGGCCAGACGACCGGCGACGCGCATCTTTTCAATTTCTTCAGGTGTCTTAATAGAGATAGCCATGTAATCTGTCCATCGGTGTCGATTTTTCGACAATACTAGTCTAAGTGTCGTCAATGGTATCAGTCAGGCACACCCTGTGCCAAATTGAGAATCATTAACAGCACACTCCGCCAACAACTGTTGGTTTCTGGTCGTGTTTTGTGGTATAAAGCGCGCCGGACTTCCGATCCATCTCAGATACACAGGCTGGACGGAAGCGACAAATCTCACTTTGTGTAACAACACACACGTATCGGCACATATTCCGGGGTGCCCTTTGGGGTCGGTAATATGGGATACGTGGAGGCATAACCCCAACTTTCAATATAGAGGTTTTAAACATGGCAACTGTTTCCATGCGCGACATGCTCAAGGCTGGTGTTCACTTTGGTCACCAGACCCGTTACTGGAACCCGAAAATGAAGCCTTTCATCTTCGGCGCGCGTAACAAAGTTCACATCATCAACCTTGAGAAAACTGTACCAATGTTCAACGAAGCCCTGGCTGAGCTGAACAAGATCTCTTCCCGTAAAGGTAAGATTCTGTTCGTTGGTACTAAGCGCGCTGCAAGCGAAGCTGTGAAAGATGCTGCTAACAGCTGCGACCAGTTCTTCGTGAACCATCGCTGGTTGGGCGGCATGCTGACCAACTGGAAAACTGTTCGTCAGTCCATCAAACGCCTGAAAGATCTGGAAACCCAGTCTCAGGACGGTACTTTCGACAAGCTGACTAAGAAAGAAGCGCTGATGCGCACTCGTGAACTGGACAAGCTGGAAAACAGCCTGGGCGGTATCAAAGATATGGGCGGCCTGCCAGACGCGCTGTTCGTAATCGATGCAGACCACGAGCACATCGCAATCAAAGAAGCTAACAACCTGGGTATCCCGGTATTCGCTATCGTTGATACCAACTCCGATCCGGACGGTGTTGACTTCGTTATCCCGGGTAACGACGACGCAATCCGTGCTGTTAGCCTGTACCTGAGCGCTGTAGCTGCTACCGTTCGTGAAGGCCGTTCCCAGGATCTGGCTTCTCAGGCGGAAGAAAGCTTCGTAGAAGCTGAATAATAAGGTTTTACCCCTTATTAGTACCGTGTATGAATAGGGGCCCATTACCGGCCCCTTTTTTCAATTTACACTGTTTGGCCCCCGGCCGGGCAGTTCACATCTCCCGAGGATTTAAGAATGGCTGAAATTACCGCATCCCTGGTAAAAGAGCTGCGCGAGCGTACTGGCGCAGGCATGATGGATTGCAAAAAAGCGCTGACTGAAGCGAACGGCGACATCGAGCTGGCAATCGAAAACATGCGTAAATCCGGTGCGATCAAAGCAGCTAAAAAAGCAGGCAACGTTGCTGCTGACGGCGTGATCATCACTAAAATCGACGGCACCTACGGCATCATTCTGGAAGTTAACTGCCAGACTGACTTCGTTGCTAAAGATGGTGGTTTCCAGGCATTTGCTAACAAAGTTCTGGACGCAGCTGTTGCTGGCAAAATCACTGACGTTGAAGTTCTGAAAGCACAGTTCGAAGAAGAACGTGTTGCGCTGGTTGCTAAAATCGGTGAGAACATCAACATCCGTCGCGTTGCTTCTCTGGAAGGCGACGTTCTGGGCTCTTACCAGCACGGTGCACGTATCGGTGTTCTGGTTGCGGCTAAAGGCGCTGACGAAGAGCTGGTTAAACAGCTGGCTATGCACATCGCTGCAAGCAAACCAGAATTCGTTAAGCCAGAAGACGTGTCTGCTGAAGTGGTAGAAAAAGAGTACCAGGTTCAGCTGGACATCGCGATGCAGTCTGGTAAGCCAAAAGAAATCGCAGAGAAAATGGTTGAAGGCCGCATGAAGAAATTCACCGGCGAAGTTTCTCTGACTGGCCAGCCATTCGTTATGGATCCAAGCAAGTCTGTTGCGCAGCTGCTGAAAGAGCACAACGCTGACGTAACTGGCTTCATCCGCTTCGAAGTGGGCGAAGGCATCGAGAAAGTTGAGACTGACTTCGCAGCAGAAGTTGCTGCAATGTCCAAGCAGTCTTAATGATTGAAAAGGAGCCGCCTGAGGGCGGCTTCTTTTTGTCACCCGTCACAGGAAATCAGACAGGCTCCAGTATCGCTGTGCTGATTTGCGGCATATCATGTCGCCAGAATTAACCCCCATCTTAATCGTTGACAGTCTCAGGAAAGAAACATGGCTACCAATGCAAAACCCGTGTACAAACGCATTCTGCTTAAGCTGAGTGGCGAAGCGCTGCAGGGATCGGAAGGCTTCGGTATTGACGCAAGCATCCTTGATCGCATGGCACAGGAAATCAAAGAACTGGTCGAACTGGGTATCCAGGTTGGCGTGGTCATTGGCGGTGGCAACCTTTTCCGTGGTGCTGGTCTGGCGAAAGCGGGGATGAACCGCGTAGTGGGCGACCACATGGGTATGCTGGCAACCGTGATGAATGGCCTGGCAATGCGTGATGCGCTCCATCGCGCCTATGTGAATGCCCGCCTGATGTCCGCGATTCCGCTGAATGGCGTTTGCGATAATTACAGCTGGGCAGAAGCTATCAGCCTGCTGCGCAATAACCGCGTGGTGATCCTCTCCGCCGGTACGGGTAACCCGTTCTTTACAACCGATTCCGCTGCCTGCCTGCGCGGTATCGAGATCGAAGCCGATGTGGTACTGAAAGCGACCAAAGTAGACGGCGTGTTTACTGCCGACCCGGCAAAAGATCCTTCTGCCACCATGTACGATCAGCTGAGCTACAGCGAAGTGCTGGATAAAGAGCTGAAAGTGATGGATCTTGCCGCCTTCACGCTGGCTCGCGACCACAAACTGCCGATCCGTGTCTTCAACATGAACAAGCCTGGCGCACTGCGTCGCGTGGTCATGGGCGAAAAAGAAGGCACTTTGATCACGGAATAATTTCCGTTGACGATAAATACAGGTAAGATTCCGCTTTATTTTGTAGTGGTATCTTACCCGGGCGCGCCTTTGGCGTTGTCATGAATTAAACGCGACTATACTTAGCACACCTGTAGCGCTGTGCTGGCGGATAGTCTGCCTGAGACAAGTTTTCAAGGATTCGTAACGTGATTAACGACATCAGAAAAGATGCTGAAGTACGCATGGAAAAATGCGTAGAAGCGTTCAAAACCCAAATCAGCAAAATCCGTACTGGCCGTGCTTCCCCAAGCCTGCTGGATGGCATCATCGTAGAATACTACGGTACGCCAACCCCTCTGCGTCAGCTGGCGAGCGTAACGGTAGAAGATACCCGTACGCTGAAAATCAACGTGTTCGATCGTTCTATGAGCCCGGCCGTTGAGAAAGCGATCATGGCCTCTGACCTCGGACTGAACCCAAGCTCTGCGGGTTCTGACATCCGCGTTCCACTGCCTCCACTGACGGAAGAGCGTCGTAAAGATCTGATCAAAGTGGTTCGTGGCGAAGCTGAGCAGGGTCGTGTATCCGTGCGTAACGTCCGTCGCGATGCGAACGATAAAGTAAAAGCGCTGCTGAAAGAAAAAGAGATCAGTGAAGATGACGATCGTCGTTCTCAGGACGACATTCAGAAAATGACCGACGCTGCCATCAAGAAAATTGATGCGGCGCTGGCAGATAAAGAAGCGGAACTGATGCAGTTCTGATTTCTGTCGTACACTGATAAACGCCGTTCAGAGGGACTTCGGGTCTTGCTGGCGGCGTTTTGCTTTTATCTGGTCTAACTTTTTTCGGGCATCTCATGAAGCATTTAACACTCCTTGGCTCAACCGGCTCTATCGGTTGCAGCACTCTCGACGTCGTTCGCCATAATCCTGAACTCTACACCGTGACAGCGCTGGTGGCCGGTAAGAATGTGCAGCGAATGGTCGAGCAGTGCCTGGAGTTTGCGCCCCGCTATGCGGTGATGGATGACGAAGAGAGCGCACGTCTGCTGAAAGCACAGCTGCTTGAACAGGGCTGTCGAACCGAGGTGCTGAGTGGCCAACAGGCGGCCTGCGAGATGGCGGCGCTGGATGAGGTGGATCAGGTGATGGCGGCCATCGTCGGGGCGGCAGGGTTATTGCCTACGCTTGCCGCGATTGATGCCGGCAAGGACGTTCTGCTGGCCAATAAAGAGTCGCTGGTCACCTGTGGACGCCTGTTTATGGATGCGGTGAAGCAGCGCGGCGCGCGTCTTTTGCCGGTCGACAGCGAGCACAACGCGATTTTTCAGAGTTTACCGCAACCTTTTCAACAGAACCTGGGGTACGCTGACCTGGAGCAGAATGGCGTGGTGTCTATCCTGCTTACCGGGTCTGGTGGCCCGTTCCGTGAAACGCCACTGTCTGAACTGCGCGCCATGACGCCGGATCAGGCGTGCCGTCATCCGAACTGGTCGATGGGGCGTAAAATCTCCGTTGACTCTGCCACCATGATGAACAAAGGTCTGGAATACATTGAAGCGCGCTGGCTGTTTAATGCGTCAGCGAAACAGATGGAAGTACTGATTCACCCGCAATCGGTGATTCACTCGATGGTGCGTTATCAGGATGGCAGCGTGCTGGCACAGCTGGGCGAGCCGGACATGCGTACGCCGATTGCCCATTCCATGGCGTGGCCAAATCGAGTGAAATCCGGCGTGAAGCCGCTTGATTTCTGCAAGCTAAGTTCCCTGACGTTCAGTGAACCGGACTATGACCGCTATCCTTGTCTGAAGCTTGCGATGACTGCCTTTGACCAGGGGCAGGCGGCGACGACGGCACTTAATGCAGCCAATGAAATTACCGTTGAGGCATTTCTGAATCAGCAAATTCGTTTTACCGATATCGCGTCGTTAAATTTATCGGTACTGGAGATGATGGATTTGCGCGAACCACAAAGCGTGGAAGAGGTGCTGGCGGTGGATGCAGCTGCGCGTAATATTGCGCGTCAACAGGTGACACGTCTCGCAAGCTGGTGATAAAGCAACCACTAGTCGTCGTGCTATTTGTTAGCGTTGGGCTTCAGTGATATAGTCTGCGCCACCTGATCGCAGGTATTTGACTTAATGTGGTCAGGTGAGCCGTGGTTTGACACGGCTTTTTTATGTATAGGCTTCAGTATTCCTGAGTACCGTTAAATCCTTTTCAGGGACAAAAAACGCGTTATGTTGTCTGCGAATCAACCAATAAGCGAAAATTTGCCAGCTCATGGCTGCCGTCATGTAGCAATCATTATGGATGGCAATGGCCGCTGGGCGAAAAGACAAGGGAAGATACGAGCCTTTGGGCATAAAGCGGGGGCGAAATCCGTTCGTCGCGCCGTTTCTTTTGCCGCCAACAACGGCATTGATGCGTTAACGCTCTATGCTTTTAGCAGTGAAAACTGGAATCGACCTCTGCAGGAAGTGACTGCGTTGATGGAATTGTTTGTGTGGGCGCTAGACAGCGAAGTAAAAAGCCTGCACCGCCACAACGTCCGCCTGCGTATCATTGGCGATACCAGTCGTTTTAACTCACGTTTGCAGGAACGGATTCGTAAAGCAGAAGCGCTGACGGAAAATAATACCGGTCTGACGCTGAATATTGCGGCGAATTACGGCGGACGCTGGGATATTATCCAGGGCGTTCGGCATCTGGCCGAACAGGTTCAGGAAGGGCTGTTGAGACCCGACCAAATTGATGAAGAGGCGCTGAGCAAGCAAATCTGCATGAATGAACAGGCGCCTGTGGATTTGGTAATTAGGACAGGGGGGGAACATCGCATAAGTAACTTTTTGATATGGCAAATTGCCTATGCCGAACTTTACTTTACGGATGTTCTTTGGCCCGATTTTGATGAACAAGACTTTGAAGGTGCGCTGCATGCCTTTGCCAATCGAGAGCGTCGTTTCGGCGGCACCGAGCCTGGTGGCGACAAAGCCTGATGGGGGTAGCTTTTGCTGAAGTATCGCCTGATTTCCGCTTTTGTATTAATACCCATTGTCATTGCGGCGCTGTTTTTACTGCCCCCGGTGGGATTCGCTATTGTCACGCTGGTGGTGTGCATGCTCGCCGCGTGGGAATGGGGACAGTTTAGCGGCTTTACCTCGCGCACTCAGCGGGTATGGCTCGCGGTACTTTGTGGCTTTATCCTGGCCATAATGCTGTTTACGTTGCCTGAATATCACCATGATATTCATCAGCCCCTGGTTGCCGGCTCCTTGTGGATATCGTTGGTCTGGTGGGTTGCCGCGCTGTTGCTGGTCCTTTTTTATCCAGGTTCCGCGGCATTATGGCGTAATTCAAAAGTGCTACGACTGATTTTTGGTTTGCTCACCATTATTCCTTTTTTCTGGGGTATGGTTGCGCTGCGCGCCTGGCACTACGACGAAAACCACTACAGCGGTGCGATCTGGCTGCTTTATGTGATGATTCTGGTCTGGGGGGCTGACTCCGGGGCCTATATGTTTGGTAAACTGTTTGGCAAACATAAGCTGGCACCGAAGGTCTCCCCGGGTAAAACCTGGCAAGGATTCATCGGCGGCCTGTTTACGGCAGCGATCATCTCCTGGGGCTACGGCGTCTGGGCGAATCTTGAAGTGGCACCGTCAATACTGCTGGTGTGCTCGATTTTTGCTGCGCTTGCCTCCGTGCTCGGTGATTTAACCGAAAGTATGTTTAAGCGTGAAGCAGGGATTAAGGACAGCGGACACCTGATTCCAGGGCATGGCGGTATACTGGATCGCATTGATAGCCTGACAGCGGCTGTTCCAGTGTTTGCATGTTTGCTTTTACTGGTATTCGGGACGATTTAACGGAAGGTTTTATGCTGAGCATTCTCTGGAATCTGGCGGCGTTCATTGTTGCACTGGGTGTACTGATTACCGTGCATGAATTTGGCCATTTCTGGGTTGCTCGCCGCTGTGGCGTGCGCGTAGAGCGGTTTTCCATCGGTTTTGGCAAATCACTCTGGACGCGCACCGACCGCCACGGCACGGAATTTGTCATCGCCCTTATCCCGCTGGGCGGCTACGTCAAAATGCTCGACGAACGCGTCGAGCCTGTCGCACCTGAGCTGCGACACAGCGCTTTCAACAATAAAACCGTTGGACAACGCGCCGCCATCATTGCTGCCGGACCGGTAGCCAACTTCATCTTTGCGATTTTCGCTTACTGGCTGGTGTTTATCATCGGCGTCCCGGGCGTGCGTCCGGTGGTGGGGGAAATTGCTCCCAACTCCATCGCGGCGAGTGCGCAAATTACATCCGGGATGGAACTTAAAGCGATTGATGGCATCGAAACCCCTGATTGGGATGCCGTGCGACTGCAGCTGGTTGCCAAAATTGGCGATCCGCAGACCACCATCAGCGTATCGCCGTTTGGTTCCGATGCGCGTCAGGACAAAGTGCTCGATTTACGTCACTGGCGTTTCGAGCCAGACAAAGAAGATCCCGTCGCTGCGCTGGGTATTCGTCCACGCGGTGCGCAGATCGAGCCGGTATTAGCCGAAGTACAGGCAAATTCGGCGGCGAGCAAAGCGGGTTTGCAAGCGGGCGACAGGATCGTTAAAGTCGATGGTCAACCATTAACAGAGTGGATGACCTTTGTTACTCTGGTGCGCGATAATCCGGGAACGTCTCTCGCGCTGGAAGTTGAAAGGCAAGGCAGTCCGCTTTCGCTGACGCTGATCCCGGACACGAAGTCGGTCGGCAAAAAGGCAGAAGGGTTTGCAGGCGTTGTGCCAAAAGTGATCCCGCTGCCAGATGAGTACAAGACAATACGCCAGTATGGGCCGTTCAGCGCCATCCTTGAAGCCACGGATAAAACATGGCAACTGATGAAGCTGACGGTCAACATGTTGGGGAAATTGATAACCGGTGATGTGAAACTGAACAACCTCAGTGGGCCAATTTCAATTGCTCAGGGGGCTGGGATGTCAGCGGAGTTCGGGGTGATTTACTATCTCATGTTCCTCGCGCTCATTAGCGTGAACCTTGGGATAATCAACCTGTTCCCGCTTCCCGTTTTAGACGGGGGTCATCTGCTGTTTTTAGCGATTGAAAAGCTAAAAGGCGCACCGGTATCCGAGCGAGTTCAAGACTTTAGTTATCGCATTGGCTCGATTTTGCTGGTGCTGTTAATGGGGCTTGCACTTTTCAATGATTTCTCTCGGTTGTAAGAGAGTGTTAGGAAGAACGCATAATAACGATGGCGATGAAAAAGTTGCTCATAGCGTCGCTGCTGTTTAGCAGCGCCACCGTATACGGTGCTGACGGGTTCGTAGTGAAAGACATTCATTTCGAAGGCCTCCAGCGTGTCGCCGTTGGTGCGGCCCTCCTCAGTATGCCTGTACGCCCCGGCGATACGGTTAATGATGATGATATCAGTAACACCATCCGTGCTCTGTTTGCCACCGGCAACTTTGAGGATGTCCGCGTCCTGCGCGATGGTGATACGCTGCTGGTACAGGTAAAAGAACGTCCAACGATCGCCAGTATCACTTTCTCCGGTAACAAGTCGGTGAAAGATGACATGCTCAAGCAAAACCTTGAAGCATCCGGTGTTCGTGTGGGGGAATCCCTGGACCGCACAACCCTTTCAGATATTGAAAAAGGTCTGGAAGACTTCTACTACAGCGTCGGTAAATACAGTGCCAGCGTGAAAGCGGTTGTCACTCCGCTGCCGCGCAACCGTGTTGACCTGAAGCTGGTCTTCCAGGAAGGTGTTTCTGCGAAGATCCAGCAGATCAACATTGTCGGCAACCACGCGTTCAGCACCGACGAACTGATCTCCACCTTCCAGCTGCGCGATGAAGTGCCATGGTGGAACGTGGTAGGCGATCGCAAATACCAGAAACAGAAACTGGCGGGCGACCTTGAAACTCTGCGCAGCTACTATCTCGATCGTGGCTATGCGCGTTTCAACATCGACTCGACTCAGGTAAGCCTGACGCCGGACAAGAAAGGGATCTACATCACGGTCAACATCACTGAAGGCGAGCAGTACAAGCTTTCGGGTGTTGAGGTGAGTGGTAACCTGGCCGGGCATTCTGCTGAAATCGAATCGCTGACCAAAATTCAGCCAGGCGACCTGTATAGCGGTTCCAAGGTAACCAAAATGGAAGACAGCATTAAGAAGCTGCTCGGCCGCTATGGTTATGCCTATCCGCGCGTACAGACTCAGCCTGAAATCAATGACGCGGATAAAACCGTTAAGCTGCACGTGAATGTTGACGCGGGCAACCGTTTCTACGTGCGTAAGATCCGCTTCGTCGGTAACGACACCTCCAAAGATTCCGTTCTGCGTCGCGAAATGCGTCAGATGGAAGGCGCATGGTTGGGTAGCGACCTCGTTGATCAGGGTAAAGAGCGTCTGAACCGTCTGGGCTATTTTGAAACGGTGGATACCGATACCCAGCGCGTACCGGGCAGCCCGGATCAGGTTGATGTCGTTTATAAAGTGAAAGAGCGCAACACCGGTAGCTTCAACTTCGGTGTGGGCTACGGTACCGAGAGCGGCGTCAGCTTCCAGGTCGGCGTGCAGCAGGATAACTGGCTGGGTACGGGTTACTCTGTCGGGATTAACGGCACCAAAAACGACTACCAGACCTACTCTGAGTTCTCTGTAACGAACCCATACTTCACCGTTGACGGTGTGAGCCTGGGCGGTCGTATCTTCTATAACGACTTTAAAGCAGACGATGCGGATCTGTCTTCTTACACCAACAAGAGTTACGGTGTGGACGGTACGCTTGGCTTCCCGGTTAACGAATACAACACCCTGCGTGCGGGCTTAGGTTACGTGCATAACGACCTGTCCAATATGCAACCGCAGGTGGCGATGTGGCGTTACCTGGACTCCATTGGTCAGTCAACCAGCAAAACTGGTCATGACAATGGCTTCGCTGCGGATGACTTCACCTTTAACTACGGCTGGACCTACAACCGTCTTGACCGTGGTTACTTCCCAACGGAAGGTTCTCGCGTCAACCTGAACGGTAAAGTGACCGTGCCGGGCTCCGATAACGAGTTCTATAAGGTCACGCTGGATACCGCGTCCTACTTCCCGATCGATGACGATCATAAGTGGGTGGTTCTGGGTCGTACCCGCTGGGGCTACGGCGACGGTTTAGGCGGCAAAGAACTGCCGTTCTATGAAAACTTCTATGCCGGTGGTTCCAGTACCGTTCGTGGCTTCCAGTCCAACAACATTGGTCCGAAAGCGGTTTACTACGGCGGGAACGACAAAGATAACTGTGATAAGTCTTCCTCTTCGGAAGTCTGTAGCTCTAATGATGCGGTGGGCGGTAACGCCATGGCCGTTGCCAGCCTGGAGTTCATCACGCCAACGCCGTTTATCAGCGATAAATATGCGAACTCGGTCCGTACGTCCTTCTTCTGGGATGCCGGTACCGTATGGGATACCAACTGGCAGAATACTGCCCAGATGCGCGCAGAAGGCATTCCTGACTACAGCGATCCGAGCAATATTCGCATGTCTGCCGGTATCGCATTACAATGGATGTCACCGCTGGGACCGTTGGTCTTCTCTTACGCCCAGCCGTTTAAGAAATATGATGGAGATAAGTCGGAGCAATTCCAGTTTAACATTGGTAAAACCTGGTAATAATCCGCTGCAAAGGAATGCGTTGGCAGTGTAGCGCTGACAACTGGCGATCGGTAACACGGTCGCCTTGCCACGCAAAGAACGGTACCTTCTGGTGCCAATGGGATGGTAAGGAGTTAATTGTGAAAAAGTGGTTATTAGCTGCAGGTCTCGGTTTAGCGATGGCAACTTCTGCTCAGGCAGCAGACAAAATTGCAATCGTCAACATGGGTAATTTGTTCCAGCAGGTTGCACAGAAAACAGGTGTTTCTGCGACTCTGGAAAACGAATTCAAAGGCCGTGCAAGCGAACTGCAGGGTATGGAAAACGATCTTCAGTCCAAAATGCAGCGTCTGCAGCGTGATGGTTCTACCATGAAGGCAAGCGACCGCAGCAAGCTGGAAAAAGACGTAATGGCTCAGCGCCAGGCGTTCTCTCAGAAAGCGCAGGCTTTCGAGCAGGATCGTCAGCGTCGTTCTAACGAAGAACGCGGCAAGCTGGTGACTCGCATTCAGACCGCTGTTAAAGCAGTGGCTGCCGATCAGAGCATCGATCTGGTTGTTGATGCGAACGCCGTCGCTTTCAACAGCAAAGATGTTAAAGACATCACTGCTGATGTTCTGAAACAGGTTAAATAAGTAATGCCTTCAATTCGACTGGCTGATTTAGCTCAGCAGTTGGATGCAGAATTACACGGTGATGGCGATATCGTCATCACCGCTGTTGCGTCCATGCAATCTGCTAAAGCTGGCACGATTACCTTCATGGTAAGCCCTAAGTACCGTGAGCAACTGGCTCAATGCCAGGCGTCAGCTGTTGTACTGACGCAGGACGATCTTCCATTTGCCACTGTAAGCGCGCTGGTAGTGAAAAACCCCTACCTGACGTATGCACGCATGGCTCAAATTCTTGATACCACGCCGCAACCGGCCCAGAACATTGCTGCCAGCGCAGCGATTGATGCGACGGCCAGGCTGGGTAACAACGTCGCCGTTGGGGCGAATGCGGTTATCGAATCCGGCGTTGTGCTGGGCGATAACGTCGTCATTGGCCCAGGCTGCTTCGTTGGGAAAAATACGAAAATCGGCGCAGGGACCCGTTTGTGGGCCAATGTGTCCGTTTATCATGACGTTGAAATTGGCGAAAACTGCCTCGTCCAGTCCAGCACCGTGATTGGTTCTGATGGCTTTGGTTACGCTAACGATCGCGGTAACTGGGTGAAGATCCCACAGCTTGGTCGCGTTATTATTGGCGATCGCGTGGAGATCGGCGCCTGTACCACCATTGACCGTGGCGCGCTTGACGACACGATCATTGGCAATGGTGTTATCATCGATAACCAGTGCCAGATTGCGCATAACGTTGTGATTGGCGACAATACCGCGGTTGCGGGTGGCGTCATCATGGCGGGCAGCCTGAAAATTGGCCGTTATTGCATGATTGGCGGTGCGAGCGTGATTAATGGCCATATGGAAATCTGCGACAAGGTGACCGTGACGGGAATGGGCATGGTAATGCGTCCTATCACTGAACCTGGCGTTTATTCCTCTGGCATTCCGCTACAGCCCAACAAGGTATGGCGTAAAACAGCAGCTCTGGTGATGAACATTGATGATATGAGCAAGCGCCTCAAGTCTCTTGAGCGTAAGATCGATCAACAAGACTAAGCGTCATCCGTTTAACGCTATTTTTCCCGGCCTGTCGGCTTTCTAATAAACCGGCAGGCCGTGTTATTATTGTTATCAGTACATTTTGACAGGAAGAGTATTTTGACTACTGACACTCATACTCTGCATATTGAAGAGATTTTAGAACTTCTGCCGCACCGCTACCCGTTTCTGCTGGTAGACCGCGTGCTGGATTTTGAAGAAGGTCGTTTTCTGCGCGCAGTGAAAAATGTTTCCGTGAACGAGCCGTTCTTCCAGGGGCACTTCCCTGGTAAGCCTATCTTCCCGGGTGTGTTGATTCTGGAAGCGATGGCTCAGGCTACCGGTATTCTGGCGTTTAAAAGCGTCGGTAAACTGGAGCCAGGTGAGCTGTATTACTTCGCGGGTATTGATGAAGCGCGCTTTAAGCGCCCTGTCGTGCCTGGTGATCAGATGATCATGGAAGTCACTTTTGAAAAAACGCGTCGTGGCCTGACTCGCTTCAAAGGCGTAGCACTGGTTGACGGCAAAGTTGTTTGCGAAGCGACGATGATGTGTGCTCGTAGCCGGGAGTCCTGATACGTGATTGATAAATCCGCCTTTATTCATCCTACCGCGATTGTGGAAACCGGTGCCATCATTGGTGCTAACGTCCACATTGGCCCGTTTTGTATTGTTGGACCCCATGTCGAAATTGGTGAGGGTACAGTACTGAAATCTCACGTTGTCGTGAATGGTCATACGACCATTGGCTGCAATAACGAGATCTATCAGTTCGCCTCCATCGGCGAAGTTAACCAGGATCTGAAATATGCTGGTGAGTCGACCCGTCTGGAAATTGGCGATCGTAACCGTATTCGCGAAAGCGTCACCATTCATCGTGGAACAGTACAGGGTGGTGGGTTGACGAAGGTGGGCAGCGATAACCTGTTTATGGTTAATGCGCATATCGCGCACGACTGTACCGTGGGTGACCGCTGTATTCTTGCCAACAACGCAACGCTGGCAGGACACGTATCGGTTGATGACTTCGCAATTATTGGCGGCATGACCGCAGTCCATCAGTTCTGCATCATTGGTGCACACGTGATGGTTGGCGGCTGCTCCGGTGTGGCGCAGGACGTCCCACCGTATGTGATTGCGCAGGGCAACCATGCCACGCCGTTTGGCGTGAACATCGAAGGCCTCAAGCGTCGTGGTTTTAGCCGCGAAGCGATTACTGCCATTCGCAACGCGTACAAACTGCTGTACCGTAGCGGTAAAACGCTGGAAGAGGCGAAGCCGGAAATTGCCGAGCTGGCGAATAAGCACCCGGAAGTGAACGCGTTCATGGAATTCTTTGACCGTTCAACAAGGGGTCTGATTCGTTAATGGTCGACAGTCGTCCGCTTACGATAGCCCTGGTCGCCGGAGAAACCTCCGGCGATATTCTTGGTGCAGGTCTCATCCGCGCGCTTAAGGCGCGTGTACCCAACGCTCGCTTTGTCGGCGTTGCTGGCCCGCTGATGCAGGCCGAAGGCTGTGAAGCCTGGTATGAAATGGAAGAGCTGGCCGTGATGGGCATCGTTGAGGTGCTGGGACGGCTCCGCCGTTTGCTGCACATTCGTGCCGATCTCACCCGCCGTTTTACCGAACTCAAACCCGATGTGTTTGTCGGTATCGATGCACCTGATTTCAACATTACCCTCGAAGGGAATCTGAAAAAGCAGGGCATAAAAACCATTCACTACGTCAGTCCGTCCGTCTGGGCGTGGCGACAGAAACGCGTTTTCAAAATTGGACGGTCCACCAACCTGGTGCTGGCTTTTCTGCCTTTCGAAAAAGCGTTTTACGACAGATTTAATGTTCCGTGCCGTTTTATCGGTCATACCATGGCGGATGCGATGCCATTGGATCCGGATAAAAACGCGGCGCGCGACGTGCTGGGCATCCCCCATGATGTGCATTGTCTGGCACTGCTGCCAGGCAGCCGTGGTGCAGAAGTGGAGATGCTGAGCGCCGATTTCCTCAAAACAGCGCAAATTCTTCGCCAGAGCTATCCCGACCTTGAAGTGGTTGTTCCGCTGGTGAATGCCAAACGCCGCGAGCAGTTTGAGCGCATCAAAGCGGAAGTCGCCCCGGATCTCCACGTCCGTCTTCTGGACGGGAAAGGGCGAGAAGCGATGTATGCGAGCGATGCCGCGCTGTTGGCCTCCGGCACGGCGGCGCTGGAATGTATGCTGGCGAAATGCCCGATGGTGGTCGGTTACCGCATGAAGCCGTTCACCTTCTGGCTGGCAAAACGTCTGGTGAAAACGGATTATGTCTCCCTGCCAAACCTGCTTGCCGGGCGCGAACTGGTGAAAGAGTTATTGCAGGATGAGTGCCAGCCGCAGGCGCTTGCCGATGCACTGCTGCCGCTGCTGGCAAACGGCAAGACCAGCCACCAGATGCACGATACCTTCCGCGAACTGCATCAACTGATCCGCTGTAGTGCTGATGAGCAAGCGGCTGATGCGGTGCTGGAGCTAGCAAAATGATGGAATTTGTTTATCCTCACACTCACCTTGTGGCGGGCGTGGACGAAGTGGGTCGTGGTCCGTTAGTGGGGGCCGTGGTGACCGCCGCGGTGATCCTCGATCCGGCTCGCCCGATTATCGGGCTGAACGACTCAAAAAAATTGTCTGAAAAGCGCCGGCTGGCGCTGTTTAGTGAGATTCAGGAGAAGGCGCTGGCCTGGAGCCTGGGGCGCGCTGAACCGCATGAAATAGACGAACTGAATATTTTGCATGCCACGATGCTGGCGATGCAGCGTGCGGTAGCGGGTCTTAACATTTCTCCGGAATATGTCCTGATTGACGGCAACCGCTGTCCGGCACTACCCATGCCTGCAATGGCGGTTGTCAAAGGCGATAGCCGGGTCGCAGAAATCAGCGCAGCTTCTATTATTGCCAAAGTGACGCGCGACGCTGAAATGGCCGCGCTGGACCTCACTTACCCTCAGTATGGTTTCGCCCAGCATAAGGGGTATCCCACACCTTTCCATCTCGAAAGGCTGGCTGAACATGGCGCAACCGAACATCACCGGCGCAGCTTTGGCCCGGTGAAACGCGCGCTGGGACGGGTGTCCTGAATCAATACGCAAGCAATTAAGTAACGCGGAATCTGAAGATGGCTGAACCACGTTTCGTACACCTGCGGGTGCATAGCGACTACTCCATGATCGATGGGCTGGCGAAGACCGGGCCGCTGGTAAAAAAGGCGGCCTCCCTTGGCATGCCCGCGCTGGCGATAACCGATTTTACCAACCTGTGTGGCCTGGTGAAGTTCTACGGAACGGCGCATGGCGCGGGGATGAAGCCTATCGTTGGCGCAGATTTTCATGTGCAGAGCGATCTCATCGGCGATGAAATGACGCAAATCTCCGTGCTGGCGATGAACAACACGGGCTATCAAAACCTCACTCTGCTTATCTCAAAAGCCTACCAGCGTGGATACGGTGCGCTGGGGCCGTGGATCGACCGTGACTGGCTGGCTGAGCTGAACGAAGGGCTGCTGCTGATCTCCGGCGGCCGTATGGGCGATGTCGGCAAATGCCTGCTGCGCGGCAATAGCGCGCTGGTGGATCAATGCCTCTCGTTCTATGAAGAGTATTTCCCGGATCGTTATTATCTGGAGCTGATCCGCACCGGCCGTCAGGACGAAGAGAACTATCTTCATGCCGCTGTGGCACTTGCAGAAGAGCGTGGGTTGCCTGTGGTGGCTACCAACGATGTGCGGTTCCTTGAGCCGGGGGATTTTGACGCGCACGAAATTCGCGTGGCGATCCACGATGGCTTCACGCTGGACGATCCTAAACGACCGCGCAACTACTCATCGCAGCAGTACATGCGCAGCGAAGAGGAGATGTGTGAGCTCTTCTCCGATATCCCGGAAGCGCTGGAAAACAGCGTAGAGATTGCCAAGCGCTGTAACGTTACCGTCCGACTTGGCGAGTACTTCCTGCCGCAGTTCCCGACAGGAGACATGACCACGGAAGATTTCCTGGTCGCAAAATCAAAAGAAGGTCTGGAAGAGCGTCTGGAGTTTCTGTTCCCGGATGAGGCCGTTCGCAAAGAGAAGCGGCCGCCGTACGATGAACGCCTGGACATTGAACTCCAGGTGATCAACCAGATGGGCTTCCCGGGCTACTTCCTGATCGTCATGGAGTTTATCCAGTGGTCGAAGGATAACGGCGTACCGGTCGGACCGGGCCGAGGCTCCGGTGCTGGGTCGCTTGTGGCCTATGCGCTTAAAATTACCGACCTCGATCCGCTGGAATTCGACCTGCTGTTCGAACGTTTCCTTAACCCGGAACGTGTTTCCATGCCCGACTTTGACGTCGACTTCTGCATGGAGAAACGTGACCAGGTGATCGAGCACGTCGCCGATATGTACGGCCGTGATGCGGTATCGCAGATTATTACGTTCGGTACGATGGCGGCGAAAGCGGTTATCCGTGACGTCGGCCGCGTGCTGGGCCACCCGTACGGGTTTGTCGATCGCATCTCTAAACTGGTACCGCCCGATCCGGGCATGACGCTGGCAAAAGCCTTTGAGGCTGAACCACAGCTGCCGGAAATCTACGAAGCGGACGAAGAAGTCAAAGCGCTGATCGACATGGCGCGCAAGCTGGAAGGCGTCACGCGTAACGCCGGTAAGCATGCGGGGGGCGTAGTTATCGCCCCGACCAAAATTACCGACTTTGCGCCGCTCTACTGCGACGAAGCGGGTCAGCACCCGGTTACCCAGTTCGATAAGAACGACGTAGAATACGCCGGGCTGGTGAAGTTCGACTTCCTTGGTCTGCGTACGTTGACCATCATTAACTGGGCGCTGGAGATGATCAACGCCCGCCGCGAGAAGAACGGCGAGCCGCCGTTGGATATCGCGGCCATCCCGCTGGATGACAAGAAAAGTTTCGACATGCTGCAGCGCTCGGAGACCACCGCCGTCTTCCAGCTGGAATCGCGCGGCATGAAAGATCTGATTAAGCGCCTGCAGCCCGACTGCTTCGAAGATATGATCGCACTGGTTGCCCTGTTCCGTCCGGGCCCGCTGCAGTCAGGGATGGTAGATAACTTTATCGACCGTAAGCACGGGCGCGAAGAGATTTCCTACCCGGACGTTCAGTGGCAGCATGAAAGCCTGAAGCCGGTGCTGGAGCCCACCTACGGCATCATCCTGTACCAGGAACAGGTTATGCAGATCGCCCAGGTGCTTTCCGGCTATACCCTCGGCGGCGCGGACATGCTGCGTCGTGCGATGGGTAAGAAAAAGCCGGAAGAGATGGCCAAGCAGCGAGGCACTTTCGAAGAAGGCGCGAGAAAAAACGGCGTTGATGGTGAACTGGCGATTAAGATCTTTGACCTGGTTGAGAAATTCGCCGGGTACGGATTTAACAAATCCCACTCCGCCGCCTATGCTTTGGTGTCGTACCAAACGCTGTGGCTGAAAGCGCACTATCCTGCTGAATTTATGGCGGCGGTAATGACGGCCGATATGGATAACACCGAGAAGGTGGTGGGCCTGGTGGACGAGTGCTGGCGCATGGGGCTTAAGATCCTGCCGCCGGACATTAACTCAGGGCTCTACCACTTCCACGTCAACGACGACGGAGAGATCGTTTACGGGATCGGCGCAATCAAAGGCGTGGGTGAAGGTCCGATCGAGGCGATCATCGAAGCGCGTAACAACGGCGGGTATTTCCGCGAGCTGTTCGATCTTTGCGCCCGCACCGATACCAAAAAACTGAACCGTCGCGTGCTGGAAAAACTGATCATGTCCGGCGCGTTTGACCGGCTGGGGCCGCACCGCGCCGCGCTGATGAATTCCCTCGGCGATGCGCTGAAAGCGGCGGATCAGCATGCAAAAGCGGAAGCCATTGGTCAGGCGGATATGTTCGGGGTGCTGGCGGAAGAGCCGGAGCAGATCGAGCAATCTTACTCCAACTGCCAGCCGTGGCCTGAACAGGTGGTACTGGATGGGGAGCGTGAGACGTTAGGCTTGTACCTGACGGGGCACCCGATCAACCAGTACATCAAAGAAATTGAGCGCTATGTCGGCGGCCACAGGCTTAAAGACATGCATCCGACAGAACGTGGTAAAATCACCACGGCTGCGGGGCTCGTGATTGCTGCAAGGGTTATGGTCACCAAGCGCGGCAATCGTATCGGCATCTGTACGTTGGATGACCGTTCCGGGCGTCTGGAGGTGATGTTGTTCACCGACGCGCTGGATAAATACCAGCAATTGCTGGAAAAAGACCGCATACTTATCGTCAGCGGACAGGTCAGCTTTGATGACTTCAGTGGGGGGCTTAAAATGACCGCCCGCGAAGTGATGGACATTGACGAAGCCCGGGAAAAATATGCTCGCGGGCTTGCTATCTCGCTGACGGACAGGCAAATTGATGACCAGCTTTTAAACCGACTCCGTCAGTCTCTGGAACCCCACCGCTCGGGGACAATTCCAGTACATCTCTACTATCAGAGGGCGGATGCACGTGCGCGGTTGCGCTTTGGTGCAACGTGGCGTGTCTCTCCGAGCGATCGTTTACTGAACGATCTCCGTGGCCTCATTGGTTCGGAGCAGGTGGAACTGGAGTTTGACTAATACAGGAATACTATGAGTCTGAATTTCCTTGATTTCGAACAGCCGATTGCTGAGCTGGAAGCGAAAATCGATTCTCTGACAGCGGTAAGCCGTCAGGATGAAAAACTGGATATTAACATCGACGAAGAAGTGCATCGTCTGCGCGAGAAAAGCGTAGAGCTGACGCGCAAAATCTTTGCCGATCTCGGCGCATGGCAGGTGGCCCAGCTGGCTCGCCATCCACAGCGTCCGTACACCCTGGATTATGTCCGCCTGGCGTTTGACGAATTTGACGAACTGGCAGGCGATCGCGCATACGCTGACGATAAAGCTATCGTTGGCGGTATCGCGCGTCTGGACGGACGCCCGGTGATGATCATTGGTCATCAGAAAGGTCGTGAAACCAAAGAGAAAATCCGTCGTAACTTTGGTATGCCAGCACCAGAAGGCTACCGCAAAGCCCTGCGTCTGATGGAGATGGCTGAGCGTTTCAACATGCCAATCATCACCTTCATCGATACCCCGGGTGCATACCCTGGCGTGGGCGCGGAAGAGCGCGGTCAGTCTGAAGCCATCGCGCGCAACCTGCGCGAGATGTCTCGTCTGAAGGTGCCGGTCATCTGTACCGTTATCGGCGAGGGTGGTTCCGGCGGTGCGCTGGCGATTGGCGTGGGCGATAAAGTGAATATGCTGCAGTACAGCACCTATTCCGTTATCTCCCCGGAAGGCTGCGCGTCCATTCTGTGGAAAAGCGCCGACAAAGCGCCGCTGGCTGCAGAAGCAATGGGCATCATTGCGCCACGTCTGAAAGAGCTTAAGCTGATCGATTCCATCATCCCGGAACCGCTGGGTGGTGCACATCGTAAGCCGGAAGTGATGGCCGCGTCCCTGAAAGCGCAGCTGCTGGCCGATCTGGCAGACCTTGACGTGCTGAGCAAAGAAGATCTGCTCAACCGCCGTTACCAGCGTCTGATGACTTACGGCTACGCGTAAGCTTCACAATTATCCTAAAAGCCGCACAATGTTGCGGCTTTTTTTATACCTGCGGTTTAGCCGGACTATGCTTAGCTAATGTTTTTTAAGGAGGAAGCCCATGAATATCATTGCCGTTATGGGGCCGCACGGCGTCTTTTATAAAGATGAGCCGATTAAGGAGCTGGAGCAAGCCCTGCAGTCACGCGGGTATCAGCTAATCTGGCCGCACAACAGCGCCGACCTGCTGAAGTTCATCGAGCATAACCCGCGTATCTGCGGCGTGATCTTCGACTGGGATGAATATGATCTCGAACTGTGCAGCGACATCAACAAGCTGAACGAATACCTCCCGCTGTATGCGTTTATTAATACCCACTCCACCATGGACGTCAGCGCCAATGATATGCGTATGGCGCTGTGGTTCTTTGAATATTCCCTCGGCGTGGCGGACGATATTGCGACCCGCATTCAACAATACACGAATGAATATCTCGATAACATTACGCCACCGTTTACCCGGGCGCTTTTCACCTACGTAAAGGAGGGGAAATATACCTTCTGTACGCCGGGTCATATGGCGGGTACGGCTTATCAAAAAAGCCCGGTGGGCTGCCTGTTCTATGATTTCTTTGGTGGCAACACGCTGAAAGCGGACGTGTCGATTTCAGTCACCGAATTAGGCTCTCTGCTGGATCACTCCGGCCCGCATCTGGAAGCCGAAGAGTATATCGCCCGCACCTTTGGCGCAGAGCAGAGCTATATGGTGACCAACGGCACCTCGACTTCGAACAAAATCGTCGGTATGTACGCCGCGCCGGCGGGCAGCACCCTGCTGATTGACCGTAACTGCCATAAATCGCTGGCGCACCTGCTGATGATGAGCGACGTCGTACCGCTCTGGCTGTCACCCACGCGTAACGCGCTCGGTATCCTTGGCGGCATTCCGCGCCGGGAGTTCACGCATGAAGCCATTGAAAGCAAGGTCGCGTCAGTGCCAGGCGCAGGCTGGCCCGTCCATGCGGTGATCACCAACTCGACCTATGACGGTCTGCTATACAATACAGACTGGATCAAAAAGGCGCTGGACGTGCCGTCGATCCACTTTGATTCCGCATGGGTACCGTATACCAACTTCCACCCGATATACGCAGGTAAAAGCGGCATGAGCGGTGAACGCGTGCCGGGTAAAGTATTCTTTGAAACGCAGTCGACGCACAAAATGCTGGCAGCATTTTCCCAGGCTTCGCTTATCCACATTAAAGGTGAGTACGACGAAGACACGTTCAACGAAGCCTTTATGATGCACACTACCACCTCACCGAGCTATCCGCTGGTGGCCTCCATTGAAACGGCCGCGGCGATGCTGCGCGGCAACCCGGGCAAACGTCTCATCAACCGTTCGGTGGAGCGCGCGCTGCATTTCCGCAAAGAGGTTCAGCGGCTGAAAGATGAAGCCGACGGCTGGTTCTTTGATATCTGGCAGCCTGAAGAGATTGATGAGGCGGAATGCTGGCCCGTCTCGCCCGGCGAAGACTGGCATGGCTTCCGGGATGCAGATAGCGACCATATGTTCCTCGACCCGGTAAAAGTGACGATCCTGACGCCGGGCATGGATGAGCAGGGCAAGATGAGTGAAGAAGGTATTCCGGCCGCGCTGGTCGCGAAATTCCTTGATGAACGGGGTGTGGTGGTGGAAAAAACCGGCCCCTATAACCTGCTGTTCCTGTTCAGTATTGGTATTGATAAAACGCGGGCGATGGGGTTGTTGCGCGGTCTGATGGAGTTTAAGCGCGCCTACGATCTTAACCTGCGGGTGAAGAACATGCTGCCGGATCTCTACGCGGAGGATCCTGACTTCTATCGCAATATGCGTATTCAGGATCTGGCCCAGGGGATCCATAGGTTGATCCGTCAGCACGATCTGCCGCGTCTGATGCTTCAGGCGTTCGATGTGTTACCGGAGATGAAATTAACCCCGCACAAGGCTTGGCAGCGCCAGGTGAAAGGGGAGGTCGAAACCGTCGAACTGGAAAATCTGGTCGGGCGCGTATCGGCCAACATGATCCTGCCTTACCCGCCGGGCGTTCCGCTCCTGATGCCAGGAGAGATGATTACCGAGGAGAGTCGGGCCGTGCTCGATTTCCTGCTGATGCTCTGTTCGGTAGGGCGTCACTATCCCGGTTTTGAGACGGATATTCACGGTGCGAAGCGCGATGAGAACGGCGTTTACTGGGTGCGAGTCCTAAAATAAGGGTGACCGCTTGCAAGGTGCGGGTTTTCGGTTGTAACGTTCAGGCATCATAAAAAGGAGAAGCTATGCTGGGTTTAAAAGCTGTTCATCATATTGCGATTATTGCGACCGATTACGCGAAAAGTAAGGCCTTCTACTGCGACATCCTGGGCTTTACGCTCATGAGCGAGGCCTACCGTGAAGAGCGCGACTCCTGGAAGGGCGATCTGGCGTTAAACGGGCAGTATGTGATTGAGCTGTTCTCTTTTCCTTTTCCGCCTGCGCGTCCGTCCCGTCCGGAAGCATGCGGCCTGCGCCACCTTGCCTTCAGCGTCGATGATCTGGATTGCGCAGTCAAACATCTGGAAGCGCACGGCGTGACGTGTGAAGCGATCCGCGTCGATCCGTTCACCGACAAGCGCTTTACCTTTTTCAACGACCCGGACGGCCTGCCGCTGGAGCTTTATCAGCAGTAATCTTCGTCCTGTGTGATAATGCCCGCTCAGTTCGGGCATTTTTTATGTGTAATTCCCTATGACCTTACCCGCTATCGCACACGCCGTTTCACCGTACCGCCAGCTGCTGGTGGGGTTTAGCGGTGGCCTGGATTCCACCGTTCTGCTCCATCGTCTTAAACGCTGGCGCGACCGGGAGCCTGACGTCCAGCTTCGGGCGATGCATATTCACCACGGATTAAGTCCTCACGCAGAGGAGTGGGTGGCGCACTGCGAAGCCTTATGTGCGGCCTGGGCGATCCCGCTCATCGTCGAGCGCGTCACGCTTGCGGAGGAAGGGCTTGGCATCGAGGCGCAGGCGCGTAAAGCCCGATATTCCGCGTTTGCCGGGGCGTTACGTCCTGGAGAAGCGCTGGTCACGGCCCAGCATCTGGACGATCAGTGTGAAACCTTTCTGCTGGCGCTTAAGCGGGGCAGCGGACCGGCGGGGCTGTCAGCCATGCCGGCGCGTTCTGCATTTGCCGGCACAACGTTACTGCGTCCGCTGCTTGGCGAGACGCGCGCCTCGCTTGAGGCCTGGGCGCGAGAACATCAGCTGAGCTGGATTGACGATGAGAGCAACCAGGATGACGGCTATGACCGTAACTTTCTGCGTCTGCGCGTCCTCCCGCTTTTAAGCGAGCGCTGGCCGCATTTCGCCGACGCGACGGCAAGAAGCGCCATGCTGTGCGCCGAACAGGAATCGCTGCTGGACGAGCTGTTGAGCGACGAGCTAGCTGAACTGATTTCTGAGGCCGGAGCGCTGGCCATTGCACCGCTGACAGCGATGAGCCCGG
This sequence comes from Enterobacter cloacae complex sp. 2015409, assembly GCF_041365315.1. NCBI lineage: Bacteria > Pseudomonadati > Pseudomonadota > Gammaproteobacteria > Enterobacterales > Enterobacteriaceae > Enterobacter > Enterobacter cloacae complex sp. 2015409. The sequence continues at coordinate 489,791 of NZ_JBFTVM010000002.1, forward strand.
TGCGTCGCGCCGCACTGATACGACGCTGGCTGGCCTGTCATCACGCTGCGATGCCGTCGCGGGCGATGCTGAGCCGCATCTGGGACGAAGTCGCGCTGGCGCGGGATGATGCTTCCCCGTGCGTCCAACTGAACGGTTTTGACGTAAGACGCTATAAAGGGGAACTCTGGTGGATAAAATCCACGCCCTCACTGACCGATGTGGTGCTCGACTGGCTTTCACCTGACGCACCGCTGGTATTGCCCTGTGAGGCAGGACACGTCTCTCTCCTGCCGTCTGGTCATGTGAGGTTGCCGAAGCCCGGTGAACCGGTCACCGTGCGCTTTAAGGCTGGCGGAATGCTGCATATCGTCGGGCGCAACGGGGGGCGGAAGCTGAAGAAAATATGGCAGGAGTGTAACGTGCCGCCGTGGCTGCGCGACACCACGCCACTGCTGTTCTACGGTGAAACGCTTATCGCTGCGGCAGGAGTTTTCATCACGGAAGAGGGGTGGTCAGAAGAGGGTGCCAGGTTTGAGTGGCAGAAAGCGTAACGGGCAGCCTGGCTGCCCGTTAATGTCATCAGGATTCGCTCACCACGACGGTGCCGATTTGCGGGTGGCTGAAGCTGGCTATTTTATCCAGACGCAGCTCACGCGTCGCACCGGCATCTTCCACTATCAGGTATTCCACGTTCTTACGTGAAACCAGATCGTTGGCTTTCGCTTTCAACACTTCGCCATCTTTTAGCTCCAGCGTCAGTAATAAATGATGCTGGCAGGCGAGTTCGAGGTTGTCATAGTCATCACAATTGATGGGTTGATAAGTATCATTCATCGACATAATCGCTCACCAGTAAATTCGCCGCAGCATACGCTGCTTTTTCCCTGACCGACTCTGAAAGGCTCTCATCAGAGGCCACTTCATTAAGCACTTTCAATACACAGCCCAACGCATCCGGGACATACCCCAGATCTCCGCTGGCGATTTCCGCATACCGTTTGCGAATTAACTCACAATAATTATTCACATCCCCTCCCGCCAGCGCACTGACTTACTGTGAGATATCATTAAGCCTACGAAGATAAACTCGGTTTAGCAAGGTGACTATACCATACTCATTTAAGCAATATCAGCGCCTTGATAGCGGTGTATTTAACACCCCATAACAGCCTTTTGCCGCGGTTTTCGCTACAATGGGCGCCTGATTCGAATGGAGTTCTCTCATGGCGCTGAAAGCGACAATTTATAAAGCAGTGGTCAATGTGGCCGATCTGGATCGCAACCAGTTCCTGGACGCCTCGCTGACGCTGGCACGCCACCCCTCCGAAACCCAGGAGCGCATGATGCTGCGCCTGCTGGCGTGGATAAAGTATGCCGACGAGCGTCTGCAGTTTACCCGTGGCTTAAGCGCAGAAGACGAGCCTGAAGCCTGGCTGCGCAACGATCATCTGGGTATCGATTTGTGGATCGAACTCGGACTGCCGGACGAGCGCAGAATTAAGAAGGCCTGCACCCAGTCCGCTGAAGTGGCCTTATTCGCGTATAATCAGCGCGCTGCGGAGATCTGGTGGCAGCAAAACAAGAGCAAGTGCGGACAGTTTAAAAATCTTACGGTCTGGTATCTGGATGATGAGCAGCTGGCTCAGCTGAGCGAGTTTGCCAGCCGGACCATGGTATTGCAGGCTACGATTCAGGACGGTGCAATCTGGCTTTCTGATTCTCAGAATAATCTGGAAATTCATTTGACGGCGTGGCAACCGGCCTCATGATCGTCTTGTCCCGAAACGTCAGCATTCCGGACAACGAGCTGGAGATCACCGCTATCCGTGCACAGGGGGCCGGTGGGCAGCACGTGAACAAGGCGTCGACGGCTATCCATTTGCGTTTTGACATTCGGGCCTCAAGCCTGCCAGAGTATTATAAAGAAAGTCTGCTTGCCGCCAGCCACCACCTGATCACCAGCGATGGTGTGATTGTGATTAAAGCCCAGGAGTACCGTAGCCAGGAGCTCAACCGGGAAGCGGCGATAGCCAGGCTGGTGGCGGTCATCAAAGAGTTAACGGCAGTACAAAAAAGCCGCCGGGCAACGCGGCCAACCCGCGCATCGAAAGAGCGTCGTTTGTCCTCGAAGGCCCAAAAATCCACAGTGAAAGCACTACGCGGTAAAGTTCGTCGCCCGACAGAGTGACGAAAGGGAACACACTTTTCATAAGGAATTCATTGTGAAAAAAGCATTATGGTCAGCGCTGGCAGTGAGTACGCTGTTTGCGCTTTTCGGGTGTAACAACCGCTCCGAAACGCAGGTTTTACAACCCACGCAAACGGAAGAATTAAAACCGATGCAGCAGAGCTGGCGTGGCGTATTGCCTTGCGCGGACTGTGAAGGCATTGAAACGTCCCTGTTCCTGCAAAAAGACGGCACCTGGGTAATGAACCAGCGCTATCAGGGGGCGAAAGAGCCTTCTTCTTTTGCGACTTATGGAACATGGGCGCGTACGGCGGAGAAGCTGGTCCTGACCGATACCACCGGTGAGAAAACCTGGTTCCGTCCTAAAGGTGACAGCATGGAGATGCTCGACCGCGAAGGTAACCCTATTCAATCCCAGTTAAACTACACGCTGGCGCCGGTGAAAGCGGCCCTGCCTGCAACGCCGATGGCAATGCGGGGGATGTACTTCTATATGGCGGATGCGGCGATCTTTACCGACTGCGCAACCGGCAAGAAGGTCAGCGTGGCAAACAATGCCCAGCTTGAACGCGATTACGCTGTGGCGCGCGGCAATGACAGCAAACCGGTATTGCTGACGGTGGACGGTCACTTTACGCTGGAGCCAAACCCGGATAGCGGAGAGATGGTGAAAACGCTGGTGGCGGACAAAGACGCGAAATTTATTGCGGGCAAAGACTGTAACAGCAAGTAAGCTGACGTAGCGCCATTAAAAAACCCCGCCTGAGCGGGGTTTTTTGTTTAGCCTTTGATGGCTTTCACCAGGTAATCAAGAATGTCGCCGGTCTTGATCATCTGTTTTTCGCCGCTGCGACGGTATTTGTATTCAATCTCGTCGCTGTCGAGGTTACGGTCGCCGATCACGACGGTGTGTGGGATACCGATCAGTTCCATATCGGCAAACATCACGCCCGGACGCTCTTTACGGTCATCCATCAGCACTTCGATACCCTGAGCGCGCAGCTCGGCATACAGCTTCTCGGCCAGCTCCTGCACGCGGTAAGACTTGTGCATGTTCATTGGCAGAATAGCAACCTGGAACGGCGCGATGTTGTCCGGCCAGACGATGCCGCGCTCGTCGTAGTTCTGCTCAATGGCGGCAGCTACCACGCGCGTCACCCCGATCCCGTAGCAACCCATGGTCAGGATCTGGTTACGGCCATCTTCACCCTGAACGGCGGCGTTCAGCGCGCGCGAGTATTTATCGCCCAGCTGGAAGATGTGACCCACTTCGATACCGCGCTTGATCATCAGGGTACCCTGGCCGTCCGGGCTTGGATCGCCTGCTACCACGTTGCGGATGTCAGCCACTTCCGGCGTCGCCACATCGCGATCCCAGTTGATGCCGAAGAAGTGTTTACCGTCGATGTTCGCACCGGCGGAGAAGTCGCTCATCGCGGCTACCGTGCGGTCAATAACAACCGGAACCGGCAGATTGACTGGACCCAGTGAACCTGGACCCGCATTCACCACGGCGCGGATTTCCGCTTCCGTCGCGAACGTCAGCGGGCTGGCTACCTGCGGCAGCTTCTCGGCTTTCACTTCGTTCAGCTCGTGATCGCCACGCACCAGCAGGGCAACCAGCGGGTAAGCGCTCCCTTCGGTGGATTTCACCAGCAGGGTCTTAACGGTTTTTTCAACTGGCAGGTTGAACTGCTCAACCAGCTCGGCGATGGTTTTCGCGTTTGGCGTGTCAACCAGCGTCATCTCTTGCGTTGCAGCAGCACGTGGTTCTTTTGGCGCCAGCGCCTCTGCAAATTCGATGTTCGCCGCGTAGTCTGAAGAGTCAGAGAAGATCACATCGTCTTCACCGCTCTGCGCCAGTACCTGGAACTCATGGGATGCGCTACCGCCGATGGAGCCGGTATCAGCCTGCACAGCACGGAAATCCAGACCCATGCGGGAGAAGATTTTGCTGTATGCCGCGTACATTGCGTCGTACGTCTCTTGCAGGGATTCCTGAGAGGTATGGAAAGAGTAGGCATCTTTCATCAGGAATTCGCGAGAGCGCATGACGCCGAAACGTGGGCGAACTTCGTCACGGAACTTGGTCTGGATCTGGAAGAAGTTCAGCGGCAGCTGTTTGTAAGAGCTCAGCTCATTACGAATCAGGTCGGTAATGACTTCTTCATGCGTTGGGCCGAGAACGAACGGACGCTCGCCGCGATCGACGAAGCGCAGCAGTTCAGGGCCATATTGTTCCCAACGGCCACTCTCCTGCCACAGGTCAGCGGGCTGAACCACAGGCATGGACACCTCGATAGCACCGGCGTTGTTCATCTCTTCACGCACGATGTTTTCGACTTTTTTCAGGACGCGCACGCCGGTCGGCAGCCAGGTGTATAACCCGGAGGCCAGCTTGCGGATCATCCCGGCGCGCAGCATCAGCTGATGGCTGATCACTTCGGCGTCGGCAGGCGTCTCCTTCAGAGTGGAGAGCAGATATTGGCTAGTACGCATGTTGTTACGGTTCCATTTCGACGATTGGAACAGGCTGAAACACCAGCCTGACACAAAAAAAGTGGTTTAGTTTACCAGTGTGGCAAAGATGCCAAAAGAGAGGAGAACAAAATTACCTGGGTTCAAGGGCAAACACTTCAAAACCTGCCCCGGTGACGCGCCAGCGAACGTTAAAATCAAGCAGCCAGACGGCGTATGATTTTCCTGCTTCCTCTTCTTTACGGTAGGCCGGCCGCGGGTCCTGTGCCAGAACTTCGGTGATGAAATCCCGTAAGCGAGGATAGCGTTTCTCCAGTTGACCGAGCTGCGCGGTTATCTCAGGCGTAAAATAAACAGGCATGTCCGCCTGCGGTGCGTCCTGAGCATAACTTGCACGCGCGTCCGGGAGGGCTTCGGCGAAGGGCAAATAGGGTTTGATGTCGATAACCGGCGTGCCGTCGACCAGATCCAGGCTACCTAACTCCAGTATCACCCGATCTTTCTGGCAGCGTATGCCTTTCAGTTCAACCAGCGACATGCCAACCGGATTTGGGCGGAAGGTCGAGCGCGTTGCAAACACGCCCATTCTCGCATTTCCACCAAGACGAGGAGGGCGCACGGTAGGACGCCAGCCGCCTTCCATCGTCTGGTGAAACACGAATACCACCCATAAATGGCTGAAAGCCTCGAGCCCGCGTACCGCATCGGCCTGATTGTAAGGCGCAATCAGGTGAAGCTCACCGCGTCCGCTGGTGACAAGACCGGGCTGGCGGGGGACGGCGAACTTCTCTTTATAGGGAGAGTGGATAACGCCTATCTGCTCGAACTGAAATGCACTCATTTCGCCGTGATGTTCAACGCAGAACCGATGCAAACCGCCTGACGGTAGCAACCCGGAGTGCCGCTGGTGACTTCGCAGCTGTGCAGCAGGACCGCGTTAGCTTTCATTTTTGCGGCATTGATCTGCATGCGTTTACGCGCTGTCGGAATATTCGGTGGTGAGTCCTGATTGGACGCCTGACAGGAATCGCCGCTTACTTCGCCCAGTTCACGGAACGGTTTACCGACGAGTTCGTCCGCTTTCGTGATAATGCGAACTGGCGCAGGGCGAACCACTTTTGGTTTCGCAGGCTCTGTTTTTGGCGGGGTTGCCGTGCTTTGAACGGGTTCAACGGGAGATCTGCTTAGCATTGAACAGCCGCTCAGCATGAGTGCTAAAAGACAGATCGGTAAAGCACGCATAATATTTCCTCAATGGATAATCAAAACGTCAGATATTGAATCAGTTGACTGCACAAATGACAAGACGGGCATAAGCCCGTCCTGATGATATTACACTGAGGTGAGATTACCAGCCTTTAACAGCGCCACCGTTAAACACTTTGTTGGCTTCCTGGTAAACTTCATCAGACTGATAAGCCTGAACGAATTTCTTCACGTTTTCCGCGTCTTTATTGTCTTCGCGAGTCACGATCAGGTTAACGTACGGGGAATCTTTATCTTCAACGAAGATACCGTCTTTGGCTGGCGTCAGGCCAATCTGGCTGGCGTAAGTGGTGTTGATAACGGCCAGGGAAATTTGGGCATCGTCCAGAGAACGTGGCAGCTGAGGCGCTTCCAGTTCAACAATTTTCAGATTTTTCGGGTTCTCGGTGACATCCAGAACGGTTGGCAGCAGGCCAACACCGTCTTTCAGTTTGATCAGACCCACTTTCTGCAGCAGCAGCAGGGAACGACCAAGGTTGGTTGGGTCGTTAGGCACGGCTACCTGAGAGCCCGGCTGCAGTTCGTCCAGCGATTTAATTTTCTTAGAGTAACCGGCAATTGGATAAACGAAGGTGTTACCGACACCCACCAGTTTATAGCCACGATCTTTGATCTGCTGGTCCAGGTATGGCTTATGCTGGAAGGCGTTCGCGTCGATATCGCCTTTGCTCAGCGCTTCGTTCGGCAGAACGTAATCGTTGAAGGTCACCAGCTCAACGTCCAGGCCATACTTCTCTTTTGCCACTTTCTGAGCAACTTCCGCAACCTGCTGTTCTGCACCCACGATAACACCCACTTTAATGTGGTTTGGATCCTTTTCGTCCTGACCGCAACCCACCAGTGCCAGAGAGCCGATCAGCGCGCCTACTGCTGCAAAGGTCTTTAATTTAAACGCCATGTTTTATCCTTAACTCGTAGAGTTTGTGTTGTGTGTAACGTTATTTGTGAGTAACGGTCCGGACGATGCGATCGCCAGAGAACTGGATTAAGTAAACCAGAACAACCAGCAATACCAGAACGGTATTCATCACGGTAGCGTTATATCCAATATAGCCGTACTGGTAACCAATCTGACCTAAACCGCCCGCGCCAACTGCACCACCCATTGCCGAATAACCGACCAGGGTGATGAGCGTGATGGTTGCCGCATTCACCAGGCCTGGCAGTGCTTCCGGGAGCAGGACTTTGCGCACGATCTGCATCGGTGTTGCGCCCATCGCGCGGGAAGCTTCGATCAAACCGGTTGGAATTTCCAGCAGGGCGTTTTCCACCATACGGGCGATAAACGGCGCAGCCCCTACGGTCAGCGGAACGATCGCTGCCTGCAGACCGATAGACGTTCCGACGATCACGCGGGTAAACGGAATCATCCACACCAGCAGAATAATGAAGGGGATAGAACGGAAGATGTTCACCAGCGCAGAGAGCGTACGGTACAGTTTCGCGTTCTCAATGATTTGACCCGGACGCGTTACGTACAGCAATACGCCGACCGGCAGGCCAATCACAAAACCAAAGAAGCCAGAGACAAAGGTCATTGCCAGCGTTTCCCAAACGCCGCGAACCAGCAGCCACATCATCGGCTCAGACATAACCCAGTACCTCTACTTTTACATGATGTTCTTGCAGCCAGGCAATCGCGGCCTGGGTTTCTTCTTGTGTGCCGTGCATTTCTGTCAGCATGATGCCGAACTTCACGCCACCGGCGTAATCCATCTGCGCGCTGATGATGTTGTTGTTCACGTTAAAGCGACGCGCGGTTTCGGAAAGCAGGGGAGCGTCAACGGACTGACCGGTGAACTCCATGCGCAGCATCGGGACGCTGTCTGCGGTGGATTCGGTTTTCAAACGCTCCAGATAGTCTTCCGGAATATCGAGATGCAGGGTGGACTGGATGAACTGCTGTGCCAGCGGGGTTTTCGGATGCGAGAACACTTCACTTACCGTGTCCTGCTCGATCAGTTCACCGTTGCTGATGACCGCCACGCAGTCGCAGATGCGTTTCACCACGTCCATCTCGTGCGTAATAAGGAGGATCGTCAGGCCCAGGCGACGGTTAATGTCTTTCAGCAGTTCCAGAATCGAACGCGTGGTGGCCGGATCCAGTGCGCTGGTGGCTTCATCACACAGCAGTACCTTAGGATTGCTTGCCAGCGCGCGGGCAATGGCCACACGCTGTTTTTGCCCACCGGACAGATTTGCCGGGTAGCTATCATGTTTATCGCCCAGACCCACGAGGTCGAGCAGCTCGGTGACGCGACGCTTCACTTCTTCTTTCGGCGTGTTATCCAGCTCAAGCGGTAAGGCAACATTGCCGAACACGGTGCGGGAGGCCAGCAGGTTAAAGTGCTGGAAAATCATGCCAATCTGACGACGCGCTTTGGTGAGTTCTTTTTCTGAAAGGGCGGTAAGTTCCTGGCCGCCAACTTCTACGCTGCCCTGGGTTGGGCGCTCAAGCAGGTTAACACAACGGATCAGCGTGCTTTTACCTGCACCCGATGCGCCAATGACGCCATAAATTTGACCAGCAGGAACATGCAGACTGACGTTGTTCAGCGCCTGAATGGTTCGGTTCCCCTGCTGGAACACTTTGGTGATATTGGAAAGTTTAATCATTAGATTATTTTTATCGTATGTAAGTTAGCCGTGGCATTTTCTTCTGCCAGATACGGGTGATGACCGTAAACAAAACGGATGTTAAGGCATCCAGACGTCTAAATCAATCCAACTCTGTATGATGAGCACTTTATTGCGCTGCGATTCATGAGATACTAGTCGAACATGCCTTTTTCAGGAGCAAACCGGTGGCAAAATCAGTACCCGCAATTTTTCTCGATCGTGACGGCACTATTAATGTGGATCACGGTTATGTCCATGAGATTGATGAGTTCGAGTTTATCGAGGGCGTAATAGATGCCATGCGCCAGCTGAAAGAGATGGGCTATGCGCTGGTAGTTGTAACGAACCAGTCCGGTATTGCACGCGGTAAATTCACCGAAGCGCAGTTCGAGACGCTGACGGAATGGATGGACTGGTCGCTGGCCGACCGCGGCGTGGATCTCGACGGCATCTATTATTGTCCGCACCACCCGCAGGGAACGGTAGAAGCGTATCGCCAGACCTGCGACTGCCGTAAGCCGCATCCGGGGATGTTCATCTCTGCGCAGGAGTTCCTGCACATTGATATGTCTGCTTCTTATATGGTGGGCGATAAACTGGAAGATATGCAGGCAGCAGCAGCAGCGGGTGTAGGGACCAAAATATTAGTCCGCACCGGTAAGCCAGTAACGCCAGAAGCAGAAAATGCAGCGGATTGGGTGATTAATAGTCTGGCCGATCTGCCAAAAGAGATTAAAAAGCACCATAAATAGCCTTTTTGGCGAAAAGATGAGCGGTTGAAATAAAAATGCATTTTTCCGCTTGTCATTCCTCGGCGGCCCCCTATAATGCGCCTCCATCGACACGGCGGATGTGAATCACTTCACAAACAACCCGGTCGGTTGAAGAGAAAAAATCCTGAAATAACGGGTTGACTCTGAAAGAGGAAAGCGTAATATACGCCACCTCGCAACGGTGAGCGAAAGCCGCGTTGCACTGCTCTTTAACAATTTATCAGACAATCTGTGTGGGCACTCAAAGTGACATGGATTCTTAATGTCTTCGGACAATAAATGAATACCAAGTCTCTGAGTGAACATACGTAATTCATTACGAAGTTTAATTCACGAGCATCAAACTTAAATTGAAGAGTTTGATCATGGCTCAGATTGAACGCTGGCGGCAGGCCTAACACATGCAAGTCGAGCGGTA
>NZ_JBFTVM010000003.1:0-384318 GCF_041365315.1 Enterobacter cloacae complex sp. 2015409
GCGCGGTGGTCCCACCTGACCCCATGCCGAACTCAGAAGTGAAACGCCGTAGCGCCGATGGTAGTGTGGGGTCTCCCCATGTGAGAGTAGGGAACTGCCAGGCATCAAATTTAGCGTGCTGATATGGCTCAGTTGGTAGAGCGCACCCTTGGTAAGGGTGAGGTCCCCAGTTCGACTCTGGGTATCAGCACCACTTTATACTTAGGTTAAAGTTCGGCAAGAAGTAAAAGAATTTGTCTGGCGGCTTTAGCGCGGTGGTCCCACCTGACCCCATGCCGAACTCAGAAGTGAAACGCCGTAGCGCCGATGGTAGTGTGGGGTCTCCCCATGTGAGAGTAGGGAACTGCCAGACATCAAATAAGTGAGAAGGCCATCCGAAAGGATGGCCTTTTTGCGTTTGTGCGCCGAAAAAACGGTAGGCCGGGTAGGCGAAGCCGCCACCCGGCAGAGCAAACGACTAATGAATCACCTGCGACAGGAATGCTCGCGTACGTTCTGACTTCGGATGGGCAAAGAACTCATCCGGCGGCGCTTGCTCAACAATCTCCCCGCGGTCCATAAAGATCACTCGGTCGGCCACGGTTCGCGCAAACCCCATCTCATGCGTCACACACAGCATGGTCATGCCGGATTGTGCCAACCCAATCATGGTGTCCAGAACCTCTTTAACCATTTCAGGATCGAGGGCAGATGTCGGTTCATCAAACAGCATAATTTTCGGTTTCATACACAGAGAACGGGCGATAGCCACACGCTGCTGTTGGCCACCCGATATCTGGCCAGGGAACTTATTCGCATGTTCTGCGATACGTACGCGCTCCAGGTAGTGCATGGCTAATGCCTCCGCTTCCTTTTTCGGCATCTTTCGTACCCAAATCGGTGCAAGCGTACAGTTCTGCAGAACGGTCAGGTGCGGAAACAGATTAAAGTGCTGAAAGACCATTCCCACTTCCTGACGCACGCGTTCAATATTGCGGATATCTTCATTCAGCTCGATACCGTCAACCACGATGCGTCCTTGCTGGTGTTCTTCAAGATGGTTAATGCAGCGAATAGTTGTGGATTTCCCGGATCCGGAAGGGCCGCACAGGACAATGCGCTCTCCCTGCTTGACCTTAAGATTAATGTCCTTAAGGACATGAAACTGTCCGTACCATTTATTCACGTTTTCCAGCGTAATCATCGCGTCGGCGGGTGTCATAGTTATTTGGCTCATAATTTCCTCAGTGCGGTGTACGCCCGGTGTTAAAGCGCTTTTCCAGATGCTGGCTGTAGCGCGACATGCTAAAACAAAAGATCCAGTAGATCAGAGCTGCAAAGACATATCCTTCGGTGGACATACCCAGCCAGACAGGGTCAACGGTTGCCTGCTGCACGCTGCTAAAGAGATCGAACAATCCAATGATGATCACCAGGCTGGTATCCTTGAAGAGGGCAATGATCGTGTTGACCAGACCTGGGATGACCAGCTTGAGTGCTTGTGGAAGAATGACCAGCCCCTGCGTTTTCCAGTAACCGAGAGCCAGTGATTCCGCCGCTTCGTACTGGCCTTTAGGCAGCGCCTGCAGACCTCCGCGCACAACTTCAGCGACATAGGCGGACTGGAAGAGAATCACCCCCACCAGGGCACGGATCAGCTTGTCGATGGTGGTCCCTTCTGCCATAAACAGCGGCAGCATGACCGACGACATAAACAGAACGGTGATAAGCGGTACGCCGCGCCAGAACTCAATGAAGATAACGGAGAGCACGCGTACGATCGGCATTTTTGAACGCCGCCCCAGGGCAAGTAAAATCCCCCACGGCAGAGCACCGGCTATCCCCACTGAAGCGATAATCAACGTCAGCGTCAGCCCGCCCCACTGGCGTGTTTCTACGCGTTCCAGCCCCAGAAAACCGCCATACAACAGTACCCAGACAATAATCGGATAAACCACTGCCCAGACGGCAATATAGCGTCCGCGATGAGGCAGCTTTTTCCAGAACATGGCTGCGACAGAGAGCAGGCCGATAACCAGCGCCAGATTAATCCGCCAGCGCTGTTCATGCGGATACAACCCATACATGAACTGACCGAATCGCTCGTGGATAAACACCCAGCAGGCACCGGCTTTTGTGCAGTCTGCTCGGGTTGAACCGACCCAGTTGGCCTGTAAAAACGCCCAGTTCAGCAGGGGAGGAATCAATTCCCACATGAGCCACAGGCAGACAATCGTCAGCAGGCTGTTACTCCAGCTGGAGAACAGATTCTTACGCGCCCAGAGAATGAAACGTCCACCTGTCGAGTTGGCAGGGCGCGAGGAGTGCGACAGTATCGCTTTTGTCATCATAGATCCTTAGCGCTCGACCAGTGCTATACGACGGTTATAAAGGTTCATCAGGAGTGAAATCACCAGGCTGATGATCAGATAGACAGACATCGTGATGGCGATGGTTTCAATGGCTTGTCCGGTCTGGTTAAGCACGGTTCCGGCGAAAAGTGACACCATATCCGGGTAACCAATGGCAGCGGCCAGCGACGAGTTTTTGACAATATTGAGATACTGGCTGGTCAGGGGGGGGATGATGACCCGTAAAGCCTGCGGAATGATGACCTGGCGAAGCGTCACGGTATGGGGTAATCCCAGCGAGCGTGCCGCCTCGTGCTGTCCGTAAGGTACAGCCTGGATCCCGGCACGGATAATCTCTGCGATAAACGCGGACGTATAAATCGACAGCGCCAATGTCAGCGCTGCCAGCTCGGGAATTAATACCATCCCGCCCTGAAAGTTAAAGCCACGCAGATGGGGAATGTCCCAGTGCAGCGCAGCCCCAAACAGCCAGTGTGCCAATAGCGGGAGACTAACGATCAGGACCACAGCCGTTGGCCAGGTTCTACGAAGCTGACCGGTTTTGATCTGGTGCTTGCGATTAAAACGAAATACGCCAACAGAAAGAGCAAGCGCCATCACAATCGCGCCAATGAAAGCGTACAGCCCTTCACCCGTCTGAGGAGAAGGAATGGACAACCCACGGTTACTCAGGAAAAACAGCTCAAACGCGTCGACGGCCTGACGGGGACCGGGAAGGTTACGCAGTACGGCGAAATACCAGAAGAAGATCTGCAGGAGCGGGGGGATATTGCGGAACGTCTCGATATAAACAGTCGACAGTTTCCGCAGCAGCCAGTTTTCAGAAAGACGTGCCAGACCAATAAAGAAGCCCAGTATCGACGCGAAGACGATACAAAGCGCCGATACCAACAGCGTATTCAGTAAACCGACCACGAACACGCGTCCATACGTGTCACCTTCCTGGTAATCAATAAGGTGCTGAACAATGCCAAACCCCGCGCTGCGATCTAAAAACGCGAAACCGGAGGTAATGCCACGATTATTCAGGTTGGTAATGGTGTTATGGATGAGATACACGGCGATGAGAACAACCGCAACAATAGCAATAATCTGGAATAGCCAGGCGCGGACCGCGGGATGAGAAAAGGATAGCGATCCTTTTACGGCTGAGCGGCGATGGGACATAAAGAAACCTCAGTAACCATGACTCTGGAGAGGGCACTGCCTGAGCAGTGCCCGTTACAGCTATGACTTAACGTACCGGTGGCGCGTACTGAATACCGCCGTTGTTCCAGAGATTGTTCTGGCCGCGTTTGATCTTCAGCGGGCTTTCCGATCCCACGTTGCGCTCAAAGATCTCAGAGTAGTTGCCCACCTGTTTGATGATGTTGTAGGCCCACTTGTTATCCAGCTTCAGATCCTTGCCGAAATCACCTTCTGTACCGAGCAGGTGTGCCATATCCGGGTTGGATGGCTTAGCGGCTTTCTCATCAACGTTTTTCGAGTTGATGCCCATCTCTTCTGCGTTCAGCATGGCGAACAGCGTCCAGCGAACAATTGAGAACCAGTCTTCATCGCCACGACGTACGACCGGTCCGAGAGGTTCTTTGGAGATCACTTCAGGCAGGACAATCCACTCTGCCGGGTTGCTCAGCTTAATACGTAAGGCATACAGCTGTGACTGGTCAGAGGCCAGCGTGTCGCAACGGCCGGACTCCAGCGCTTTGGCCGATTCATCCGAGCGGTCGAATGTCACTGGCGTGTATTTCATGTTGTTTGCTTTGAAATAATCCGCGACGTTCAGCTCGGTATCGGTGCCCGCCTGAATACAAACGGTGGCGCCATCCAGCTCTTTGGCGCTTTTCAGGCCCGCTTTATTGTGGGTCAGGAAGCCGATGCCGTCATAATAGGTCACGCCCGTAAATGACATCCCCATGCCTGCATCACGTGAGGACGTCCAGGTGGTATTACGGGAGAGCATGTCGACCTCGCCGGACTGCAGCGCCGTAAAGCGTTCTTTCGCCGTCAGCGGGGTATATTTTACTTTGCTGTCATCACCAAAAACGGCGGCCGCAACGCCACGGCAGACGTCCACATCGATACCGGTAAATTTGCCGTTCGCATCGGCATAAGAGAAGCCAGGCAAACCGTCACTGATACCGCATTGAACAAAACCTTTCTTTTTAACGGCATCCAGTGTCGTTCCCGCATGGGCTTGACCGGCTACGGCAAACAACATGCCTGCAGCGGCCAGGCTGGCTATCATCGTCTTTTTCATAATGCATCCTGTGTGGCGAAATTTATCGTTATAGAGGCGTTTTTAAACGCTTAACCTGTCTGTGGCTTTGGCCAACGTTTATAAAGCAAACGTAATGCCAGTTTTGCGTTCGACAAAATAAGAGACGAGCGAACGCTTAATGCTGAGTGTAGACAGGCTTAAATAAAACGAGCGCCCTGAAATGGTGCGAAATTACAACCTGTGCCACAAATCGGAGCAAAAGTTATGCGTCGGGTCAGGAAAAAGGGGAGATAGTTTCCAGAGTGAATATTGGCAGGGTATTCAATAATATTAATGTGTGAAAATCATCACGATAGAATAAGTAATTTGAATGAGTATGCGAAAAAGCTGTGACTGACTTCAGGCTTAGATTAATTACGTGAATAAATACGGGGCTATTTTTTTACTTATTTGAAAATACTGCACTCATTAAAAGCAAAAGCGCGGCCAGAGCCGCGCTTTCTTAACAGATGTTACTTCGTCAGGGCAACAATACCCAGCGTCAAACCCGCTACTGCGGCAGCACCGCCAGCGATAGCACCCGCAGTTTCCCAGTTATCCTGGGTGGTGCCTTTCATACAGGTATTGGTATGAACCAGTCGGCCCTGGTCATCGTAAACCGGTACACATGGAGAGTCGTGCGCGCAACCAGCCAGCAGCGCAGCGAGAAGTGCAACGGAAATGAATCTTTTCATGATGTTACCTCAGTATTATTTCTCATCCGCTATAAAGCCAGGAGGGCTATTAACGAACTGGAGGTTATTTTACCACCGGGATAAGTCCTCGTTACACGAGGAATAATCTCAAATTATGTAGTTTGTAAAAATCGTGGAGAAAAATCGGTTTCAGGAGGAATTAATGGAGACATTATGGAGCTGCAAGAGACTGTTTTTACTTAATGCAAATCATCATATTTTTAACACTGCCTTTATGTAAAGCGTAATTCATTGTTTATGTTAAAAATAAAAAAGGCACCAAAGGTGCCTTTTAGGGGGAATATTACTCTTTATGGTGAGTAAACCGTCGTCGAACAACCACAAAGAAGACGGGCACGAAGAAAATCGCCAGAAGCGTTGCGGAAAGCATTCCCCCCATAACGCCCGTACCGACGGCGTTTTGCGCGCCGCTCCCGGCACCGGAGCTGATCACCAGCGGCATGACGCCAAGGATAAAGGCCAGAGACGTCATCAGGATCGGTCGAAGGCGCATCCTGGAAGCTTCCAGCGTGGCTTCAATAATGCCTTTGCCTTCTTTATCCATCAGGTCTTTAGCAAATTCGACGATCAGGATGGCGTTTTTCGCCGATAAACCAATCGTCGTCAGCAGGCCGACCTGGAAATAAACGTCATTGTTTAACCCGCGCAGCGATGCTGCGAGAAGCGCCCCAATGACCCCCAGCGGTACAACCAGCATAACGGAGAACGGAATGGACCAGCTTTCATACAGCGCTGCCAGACACAGGAACACCACGATCAGCGAAATGGCGTACAGTGCAGGCGCCTGGTTACCCGAGAGCCGCTCCTGATAGGACATTCCGGTCCAGTCATAGCCGATGCCGGAAGGCAGTTTTGCCGCGAGACTTTCCATCATAACCATGGCCTCACCGGTACTTTTACCCGGGGCTGATTCACCGAGGATCTCCATAGAGGGCATCCCGTTATAGCGCTCCAGGCGAGGTGAACCGTAGACCCAGTGAGCGTTGCTAAAGGCGGAGAACGGGACCATTTCCCCATTCGCGCTGCGCACGTAGAGGTTGTTAATATCGCCTGGCAACATACGGAATTTGGCGTCGGCCTGTACGTAGACCTTTTTCACGCGCCCATGATCGATAAAGTCGTTCACATAGGTGCCACCTAATGCCGTCGAAATCGTCTGGTTGACGTCAGAAAGACTGACGCCCAGCGCCTGCGCTTTCTCCTGATCGACATCCAGTTTGAACTGAGGCGTATCTTCAAGACCGTTAGGGCGCACGCGAACCAGCAGATCAGGGTGCTCTTTCACCATGCTGAGCAGTTGGTTACGCGCCTGCGTCAGTTGGGTATGCCCCAGGTTAGCCTGATCGATCAATTCAAAGTCGAAGCCCGTGGCGGTACCCAGCTCAATAATTGCAGGCAGGTTAAACGGGAAAACAAGGCCATCTTTAATCTGACTGAAGGCTTTCGTCGCGCGGCCCACAATGGCTTCGACACCATTTTCCGACCCCGGGCGCTCCTCCCAGGGCTTCAGGCTGACGAATGCAATACCGGAGTTCTGACCCTGGCCGCTAAAGCTAAAGCCGTTTACGGTAAAGACGGATTCAACGTTCGCCTTCTCTTTGTTCAGGTAGTAGTCCTGAACCTGGTCGAGGACCTGCTGAGTACGCGTCTGGGTTGCACCTGCCGGGAGTTGAACCATCGTCATAAACACCCCCTGATCCTCTTCGGGCAGGAAGGAGGTGGGTAGGCGCAGGAAGAGTACCGCCATCCCACCGACAATAATGACGTACACCACCAGATAGCGCCCTGTCTTACGCAAAATACCGCTCACGCTGTTGCTGTAGTGCTCAACGCTTTTATCAAAGAGCGCGTTAAACCAGCCGAAGAAGCCCCCTTTTTTCTCATGATGGTCGCCGGATACGGGCTTAAGCAACGTTGCGCAGAGTGCGGGCGTCAGGATGAGCGCAACCAGTACGGACAACGCCATAGCGGAAACGATAGTCAGCGAGAACTGGCGATAGATCGCCCCCGTCGAGCCGCCAAAAAAGGCCATCGGAATAAAGACCGCCGAGAGCACCATGGCGATCCCGACCAGTGCGCCCTGGATCTGCTCCATCGACTTCTGCGTGGCCTCTTTCGGCGGCAGCTTGTCCTCGACCATGACACGTTCGACGTTCTCAACGACCACGATAGCGTCATCGACCAGCAGACCTATCGCCAGCACCATGCCGAACATCGTCAGGGTATTGATGGAGAAACCAAACGCCGCCAGAACCGCAAAGGTGCCCAGCAGAACGACCGGCACCGCGATAGTCGGGATGAGCGTCGCCCGCAGGTTTTGCAGGAACAGGTACATGACCAGGAAGACGAGAACGATCGCTTCAAACAGGGTCTTCACCACTTCGTGAATGGAGATTTTCACAAAAGGCGTGGTGTCATAGGGATAGACAACTTTCAGCCCCTGTGGGAAGAACTGCTGCAGCTGCGCCAGCTTGCTTTTGATGGCTGCCGCAGTGTCCAGCGCATTTGCCCCGGTTGCCAGCTTAATCCCCAGACCGGTTGCCGCCTGCCCGTTGATTTTAGTGACCATGTTGTAGTTTTCGCCGCCCAGCTCAATACGAGCCACGTCCTTCAGATGAACCATCGAGCCGTCCTGGTTCACCTTGAGCGTCACGCGGCCAAACTCCTCCGGCGATTTCAGGCGAGTTTGCGCGATGATCGAGGCATTCAGCTGTTGCCCGGGAATGGACGGCGTTCCGCCCAGCTGGCCTGCCGCTATCTGATCGTTCTGGGTTTTCAGCTGGTTGATAATATCCAGCGGCGTCAGCTGGTATTTGTTCATCGCGTTGCTGTCGAGCCAGATGCGCATCGCATACTGAGCGCCAAACAGCTGAACGTCACCGACGCCAGACGTTCGGCTGATGGCATCTTTGACGTTTGAGGCGACATAGTCAGAGATGTCATCCTGCGTGAGATTTTTGTTGTCAGAAACAAAACCGGCGACCAGCAGGAAGCTGCTGCTGGATTTCTCCACGCCAATCCCTTGCTGCTGAACCTCTTGCGGCAGCAGCGGCATGGCGAGCTGCAGCTTGTTCTGTACCTGCACCTGAGCGATGTCCGGGTTGGTGCCTGACTCGAAGGTCAGGGTGATGGTGACGTTACCCGCTGAATCACTGGTGGAGGACATATACATCAGGTTATCGATACCGTTCATGTTCTGTTCGATAACCTGGGTCACGGTATCCTGCACCGTTTGAGCGTCCGCTCCCGGGTAGGTCGCGGATATCGCCACGGCGGGAGGGGCGATGGTCGGATACTGTGCGACCGGAAGTTTGAGAATGGCCAGCCCGCCTGCAATCATCAGGATGATGGCAAGTACCCAGGCGAAAACCGGTCTCTGAATAAAGAAGTTAGCCATGTCGTCGTCCCTTAACCGGCTGGAGTCGTGGTGGTATCCGGCGTGGCGACGACGGTTACCCCTGGTCTGACTTTCTGTAGCCCGCTGACAATCACGCGGTCACCGTTTTTCAGCCCTTCCGTCACCAGCCAGCGATCGCCAATTGCCTGCGGGGCGACGACGGTACGCGGCTCAACCTGGTTTTTATCGTTCACCACCAGGACGGTTGCATCACCTCGCGGTGTGCGGGTCACGCCTTGCTGGGGAACCAGAATCGCATCCGGCTGGGTACCTTCATCGATGCGGGCGCGAACAAACATGCCGGGTAACAGCATATGCTGAGGGTTCGGGAAAATGGCGCGCAGGGTAATTGAGCCGGTACTTTCATCGACCGTGACGTCAGAGAACTGCAAGGTGCCTTTCAGCGGATAGGGCTGCCCGTTCTCCATCAGTAGCTCAACGCTGCTGGCGGTATCGCCTTTTTGCAGGCTAGTCTGTTTCAGGCGCATAAAATCATTACTGGACTGGGTGACATCGACATAAATCGGATCGAGTTGCTGGACCGTTGCCAGCGCTGAGGCCTGTCCGTTCGTCACCAACGCCCCTTCGGTCACGCTGGATTTCCCGATACGACCATCAACAGGCGAGGTTACTTTGGTGTAGGCAAGGTTGATACGTGCGCTTTCAACGCCGGCTTTCGCGGCAACCACGCTGGCATCTGCCTGCTGAGCCGTCGCCACGGCCTGGTCATACTCCTGCTTACTGACATATTGGGTGCCTACCAGCGGGAGATAGCGTTTTACCGTCAGGTGCGCAATATTGGCCGCCGCCTGAGCCTTCGCCAGTTCGCCTTTCGCGCTGTCATAGGCTGCCTGATAGGTCGCAGGATCAATCTGGTAAAGTGACTCACCCGCTTTTACATCGCTACCTTCCGCGAAGTTGCGGCGAAGGATAATGCCGCTAACCTGAGGACGAACCTCCGCAACGCGAAATGCATCTGTTCTGCCCGGGAGTTCAGTGGTGACAGCCAGAGGTGCGCTTTTCACAATGTGCACGCTGACCTGAGGCGCCTGCAGGTGTTGTTGTTGATTTTCCTGACCATCGCATCCTGTGAGCAGTACCGCGCAGACAATGAAACCGGATAAGGGCAAGCGTCTGAAATGATTCGTCATTACCGTTCCTTTAAATACCCATTAACCGATATATGCCGCGAACCGGTAGCTGGGGCAGAGGGATAAAAAATAAAATGTAGCTGCGTATAATAATGAGGGTATTTAATGTTTTTTAATTTATAAGTGCGAATGACCATGCTTCTGGAGAAAATCAGAATCAGACCTGGTCCATTTCGGGATATACTTCAGGCATGTTAATCAGGTAAATGGGGTTTATGTTGTTTGGTTATTCATCCCGTCAATTTAATTGACTCGATGTATTTGTATTGATTATAAATTAAGAGAGGTGACTTTTTTTGTGCAAAATTAAAACGGATTTTAGTGAATACTTACATTTGCATGAACGCAATATTACCTTTAAACCTTGTGAGTAACGAGTAGTTGCCTATGGCGCGTAAAAAGAAAGAAGAGGCTCAACAAACCCGGCAGCAGCTGATTGAGGCGGCTATAGGACAGTTTGCGACGCGTGGCGTAGCCAGTACGACGCTGACGGATATCGCTGATGCTGCAAAGGTGACGCGCGGCGCGATCTACTGGCACTTCACCAGTAAATCAGAAATATTTAATGCCATCTGGGAACAGCAATTACCGCTTCGCGACATTATTCGTGACAGGCTTTCCCTTTCCGATAGCGACGACCCATTGTTAAAACTTCGTGAGCAATTTATTACTGCGCTGCAGTATATTGCCCGTGAACCCCGGCAATGTGCGCTTTTACAAATTCTGTATCATAAGTGTGAATTTAGCAGTGATATGATTTCAGAGCGTGAAATCAGAAACCGCATTGGATTCAATGATGACACGCTACGCGCCACGCTGGAGACCTGTATTTCGCAGAATATCATTTCGCCAAAGGTGAATGTTGATCTCACCTTGATTGTATTCCACGGTTTTTTTAGCGGAATAATTAAAAACTGGTTAATGAATAACGACAGTTTTAATCTTTATCAGCAGGCTCCCGCTCTGGTTGATAGCATACTGGCGACACTCCCTGTCATTCGCGTGTCGCCTGATGAGGATGCTTACAGCTCAGCGCCAGGTAACATTTCCCCTCGGGCACAAAGTGCTTCTATGGTCTGCGCGCTGGTGGGTTTACCTAACAGATAACCCTGAAGGGTGTTACAGCCCAGCTCGGTTAAAAAGGCTTGCTGTGCTTCGGTTTCTACACCTTCTGCCACGACTTTCAGGTTAAGCGTTTTGGCAAGGGCGACAATCGCTGAGACAATAGTGGCATCCTCGCTTTCGCCGCTGAGCTCTTTCACAAACGCCCTGTCGATTTTCAATTCACAGGCCGGTAACCGCTTGAGATATAGCAGGCTCGAATATCCGGTGCCAAAATCATCAATGGAGGCCTTCACGCCCGCATCCGTTAGCTCTGTCAGCACCCGTACGCTCTCATCCGGGTTGCTCATCGCCGTGGTTTCCGTCACTTCGAGGATCAACATTTCCGGTGGCACATGGTGAAGAGCCAGGCAGTCGAGAACCGTTTTCACCAGCGAAGGTTGTTCAAACTGCAGTGTCGACAGGTTTACCGCCATTGACCAGCTTTGATGCCCCTGAAGATGCCATTCCCGCAGCTGGCGACAGGCTTCATTAATCACCCAGTTGCCAATGGGGATGATCAGCCCCGTTTTTTCCGCCAGCGGCAGAAAAAGCTCCGGCGTCAGTAACCCCTGCTTAGGATGCTGCCAGCGCAATAACGCCTCGAATCCGAGGACAGGACCCGCGGGGGCGTGAAATTTTGGCTGATACAGCAGGCGCAGCTCATTGCGATCGATCGCCATCCACAGATCGTTCATTAACTGGAGATGGGTCTGCGCCAGGGTGTTCATGGAGGGCTGGAAAAAGTGGTAGCCGTTACGGCCCATATGCTTCGTGTGATACATCGCCGCGTCGGCGTTAAACATCAGTTCACGCTCAGTTTTGCCGTCGTGAGGGTACAGTGCGATACCAATGCTGAGAGTCACCACCAGTTCATAGGGGCCGAGATTGAACGGGCTATCGATCGCGCGGACCAGCGAATTTGCCAGCGATGCCGCGTCGTCCGGACCTTCTCCCTCTGCCAGCAGAACAAACTCATCACCGCCGATACGTGCAAGGGTGAACTGGCCTTTCAGGAGAAGCAGCAGACGCTGCGTAACGGCGACCAGCAGCCTGTCACCAACATCATGGCCGTAGGCGTCATTGATGGCTTTAAAGCCGTCGAGATCCATGAACATCAGGGCAAAGTGATTCCCTTCACGATCGGCTTTGCTGATGGCCTGATCGAGTCTGTCTTCCAGCAGGATACGATTGGGCAGACGCGTCAGGGTATCGTGCAGCGCCAGTTGAGCGAGCTCCCGGTTAGCTTCTGCCAGCGACGAGGCCAGAAGGGCGGTACGTGCCTGAAGGCGGGCATCCAGCATCGACACCAGCAGGGTAATCCCAAGAATAGAGAGGGCGACAACGCTGACCAGCACCGCCAGCCAGCTCCCGTTAATCCCCTCATGATGAACCATTGTGGACATGGGAAACTGCGCCGCTTTCATCCCGGCATAGTGCATACCGGCAATGGCAATCCCCATCGTGATGGCGGCCCCCATACGCATCAGCACGACCTGTGCGGCTTCGCGACGCAGGCGGAAGGTCAGCCATAGTGCCGCGAGAGAAGCGGCAAGCGCAATCGCGACCGAAATGGCCACCCAGACTTTGTCCCAGATAAT
Source organism: Enterobacter cloacae complex sp. 2015409 (assembly GCF_041365315.1). Taxonomy (NCBI): domain Bacteria; kingdom Pseudomonadati; phylum Pseudomonadota; class Gammaproteobacteria; order Enterobacterales; family Enterobacteriaceae; genus Enterobacter; species Enterobacter cloacae complex sp. 2015409. The sequence goes on from NZ_JBFTVM010000003.1 coordinate 12,578, forward strand.
CCCCGGCATCACTTCCAGCGCCGCCATGCCGGTGTAATGCATAGCAACAATACCGCTCCCCATCACCAGCGCGCCGGGCAGCAGTCGGCGCAGGCGTAATTGTTCGCAGCTCACGAGCCATAGCGCAAACAGCGACGAACCCACGGCGATGACCATGGATAACACCGTCAGGGTGGCGTTGTAGCTCATGCTCATGGAGAGGTCCATCGCCAGCATGCCGATAAAGTGCATGGCCCACACGCCAATACCCATTGCAATACCGCCGCCAGCCAGCCAGACGCGGGCAGCGACGCCCTCACTCCCGGCGACGCGTGCAGCCATGTTCAGCGCGGTATACGCCGCAAGGATGGCAACAACAAAGGAGAGGACGACAAGGATATGGTTGTATTGGCTGACCAGCATGGACGGTTCTACTCGAGTGTGGGGTTACGCTAGAGCGGTTGAGAAGGGCGAGACATTATCACCGTCAGGTAATGGCTCAAAGGGATTTAAATCCCCGTTTTTAGTGGGTAATAACGGGGCGATTTGCGCAATCGGGCGGTTAGTCGAGCTCGGAGCAGTTCACGAGTTTCAGCGGATTGACGGAGTTCATATTGCGACACTTATCGGTTTCGGTACTCATCAGTTCAATCCACTGCATCAGGAGTGCATCGAAAATGAGAACGGAGATTGCAAAGACAATCAGCCACCAGTATTTACGAATCATTGTGTCATTCCGCGAGAAGAGCGCCTGTAGGATGGGGAAAAATATACACGAAAAACCGTGGTTTAAAAGCGGGAGAAGCGGAGGTTTACACTGCGTTGACGGAGAGGTACAGGTAATAAAAAAGGCGCTTCCCCATGCCGAAGAGCGCCTTTTTAAACAAGCATTTAACTGATTAGTATCAGTTCATGCCGTATTTTTTCAGTTTCTTACGCAGAGTACCACGGTTGATACCCATCATCAGCGCAGCGCGGGTTTGGTTACCGCGGGTGTATTGCATCACCATGTCCAACAGTGGCTGTTCAACTTCAGCCAGTACCAGCTCATACAGGTCATTAACATCCTGACCGTTCAGTTGAGCAAAATAGTTCTTCAGTGCCTGTTTAACCGAGTCACGCAGGGGCTTTTGAGTTACCTGGTCCTGAGAGTTAACGGTAGAAACGGTCAGTACGTCAGAATTTACGCGTTGTTCGAACATAGTTCTGTCAGCTCTTTATTTCATTACGCAAGATTTTCGAAGTATGCCTCCAACGCCTCCAGCTGTACGCTGGCATCCTCTATGGCGTTGAATGTGCGCCGAAACTGGTCATCTGGAGCGTGCTCCTGGAGATACCAGGAGACGTGTTTACGCGCAATTCGGTACCCTTTTGCCTGACCGTAGTGGTCATGCAGTTCCCGAACATGCGAACAAAGCAAGCGCTTAACCTCTGCCAGAGGCAGCGGGGCAAGCAGCTCCCCAGTGTCCAGATAATGCTGGATTTCCCGGAAGATCCAGGGTCTTCCCTGAGCGGCACGTCCTATCATCAGAGCATCAGCTCCCGTATAGTCGAGTACAGCTCTGGCTTTAAGCGGGTCAGTTATGTCGCCATTCGCGATAATCGGAATGGAAACTTTCTGCTTAACTGCCCGAATGCTGTCGTATTCAGCTTCACCGTTGAACAAACAGGCGCGAGTGCGTCCATGAATGGTCAGGGCCTGAATGCCACAGTCTTCGGCCAGTTGGGCAATCTCTACACAGTTACGGTGTTCCGGCGACCAACCCGTGCGAATCTTCAACGTAACAGGAACGTCCACTGCGCTGACAACCGCCGTCAGGATAGCTTTCACCTGGTCGGGGTATTGCAGAAGGGCTGAACCTGCAAGCTTGCGATTCACCTTTTTGGCCGGGCACCCCATATTGATATCAATAATCTGGGCACCACTTTCCACGTTAATCCGCGCGGCATCTGCCATCTCTTCAGGCACGCTTCCGGCAATTTGCACGGTGCGAATACCTGGTTCATCAACGTGCACCATCCGAAGGCGGGATTTATCGCTTTCCCAAACCTGCGGGTTAGACGACATCATCTCGGATACGGTTAAACCGGCTCCCATCTCATAGCACAGCGTCCTGAACGGCCGGTCTGTAATACCTGCCATAGGGGCTGCGATCAGGCGATTTCTAAGCTGGTGGTGTCCGATGCGCATGAGTTAAGAAATGACCATACTGTGACTGCAAGGCGGCGTATATTACGCATTTTTTGCACGAGATGAAAGGCCAAACTTTGAACAATCCACTGTTGTAGATCAAGGAATCGCCGCTCAATCTTTCTGTTCAAAATTATTCATTATTTAAATCATTATGTTATACGAGAATGGTTATTTTATAGGCGCTTACAATTTCCCGTAACTTCTCATCATTTCTGAATAAATGCTTCGATGAAGCGGGATAATCTGCTGTTTTTAGCAGCAGATTTCCCCACTTCTTTGCGATCTGCGTCGCATTTTAGAACATGATCGTCATGCGAAAAATGCGTCTTATTCGACCACAACGCGCCCATGCAGCGACTGTACCGGACGGTTATTATCGTGATGCATGGTATGAGTAAATTTCTCAAGCTGTTCTGCTGAGAGGGTTAACGGCTGTTTGAGCACGATCCAGGTGACCCCTTCAGAACACGGTGGCGTGGTCAAGGAGCCGCTAAAGCGCCAGTAAGTTTTCACCTTTGGCAGCAGTTTGTTCAGGTTGAGCTCCTTCTCAATAGATACATTCTGTTCAGCCTGCTGAGGCATCACACTCCACAGCTTTTCCAGCTCGGGATTCGCAGCACCTTTATCAAACATGACGGCCACCACGGCCAGCTCACCCGCGCTGTTTTTATGTACCAGATGCATCTCCATCGCGTACTTTTTGCCGTGCACGGTGTTTTCGCTCGGCGCATGGAAGTGGAACTGCTGTAGCGTCCAGGTTTGCTTGTCCAGGGTTATCGTGTTGCGGGTATCTGCTTTTTCGCTGGCCTGAATGGTATGGCCATTGTTTGTCAGCCCGACAGGGCCATCAATGTAGTGTGTTTTAAGCGGAGGGAGATGGGCGTTAGCGGTCGAATCAATATTAATCGGAGACTGGTTCATCCCGCTTTGACAGGTCTTGTATGCCTCGTCCAGCTCGCCCCAGTGTTCCGGCGAACCTTCCCCTTCGTAGCTCCAGTGTGATGCGAATGCTGAAGCCGAAACCATGCTCAGCGCCAGCAGCGCTGCCTTGCCTGTAATGTGTTTCATCATATTCTTCCGGTGAATTTTTATAATACAAATCAACATGATTTGTATGGTTATTTTACCGGAGAATGGCAGAGGGAGAGAGAATAATCAGAGGGTGAAAGGCGTGGTCAGATGACCACGCCAAATGCTTATTTTTTACGGCCGGTGATGCGGCACCACTCTTCTTTCTCAACCACCGGGTCGAGGGTGAAAAGATCGGCGTAGGCTTCACACACGCTGTCGGCCTGGCTCGCCAGAATACCGGAAAGCCCCAGCAGACCGCCCTCAACGGGCAGCACGCTGATTAACGGGGCCAGCTCACGCAGTGGGCCTGCCAGAATGTTTGCGACCACCACATCGGCTTTCATGGCGTCTGGCTGCGCATCCGGCAGATACAGCTCCAGACGATCGGACACGCCGTTACGCTCGGCGTTGTCGCGGCTGGCCTGAATCGCCTGCGGATCGATATCGATCCCGATGGCTTTAGCTGCGCCCAGTTTCAGGGCGGCAATCGCGAGGATCCCGGATCCACAGCCAAAGTCGATCACCGTCTTCCCGTCCAGATCGAGACCATCCAGCCACTGCAGGCACAGGGATGTGGTTGGGTGAGTGCCGGTACCAAATGCAAGGCCCGGGTCGAGCATCACGTTGACCGCATTCTCGTCCGGGACGTCGCGCCAGCTTGGGCAGATCCACAGACGTTTGCCGAACTGCATCGGGTGGAAGTTATCCATCCACTCGCGTTCCCAGTCTTTATCTTCCAGCTGTTCGATTTTGTGCACAAATCCCGCGCCCAGCAGAGGATGGTTTTCCAGAATCGCGACGACCTCTTTCATATCGGTTTCGGCATCAAACAGGCCAATAACGTCGGTATCGCCCCACAGGCGGGTTTCGCCCGGCAGCGGCTCAAAGACCGGCGTGTCATGCGTGTCCTGGAAGGTGATAGAGACCGAGCCGGCCTCCATCAGCGCATCGCTCAGTTCCTCGGCGTTAGCGCCGGTTGTGTTCAGTTTTAGTTGGATCCACGGCATGGCAAAACTCTTTATTTATCAGTAGAAATCATAGCGGGTTGTGGGACAGGCTGACCGAAACGGTTCCCCACCACAAACGCCAGTAAACTTAGCAGTAACGAAGGCACAATCGGATGGAAGCCCAGGTACTGAATCTTAAACGTTGCGAGGACGGCATACAGCACACCGCCGACGATCATGCCGCTCAGCGCGCCCGCCGCGTTTGCGCGTTCCCAGTAGAGCCCTAACACCAGCGGCCACAGGAATACCGCTTCCAGCCCACCAAATGCCAGCAGGTTCAGCCAGATGATCATCTCCGGCGGACGCCATGCGGCGAGCATCATCAGAATACCGAGCACCAGCGTGGTCCAGGTTGAGATGCGTTTCAGCTTCTGCTCATTATGCATTTTAGCCGGACGCGCGCTAAGCCATAGATCTTTGATAATGGTGGCGGAAGCCTGAAGCAGGTGCGCGTTAACGTTGGACATGATGGCCGCCATCGGTGCAGCAAGGAATAAACCTGCGGCCCACGGCGGCAGAACCTGCACCATCAGCGTTGGGATCACCTGATCCGGCACGGTCAGGTGAGGTAATACAGCTCGACCCAGCGCGCCCGCCAGATGCATGCCCAGCATCAGAAGGGCGACAACGACGGTACCAATCACAATCCCGCGGTGAACGGCTTTGCTGTCTTTATAGGAGATACAGCGCACGGCGGTGTGCGGCAGACCAATAACCCCAAAGCAAACCAGCACCCAGAAGGAGGTCATAAACGCGGGCGTCAGGATATCGTCAGCACCATGAGGGCTAACCAGCTTAGGATCGATCTGTTCCAGCGTTTGCACCGCATTGTGTAACCCGCCGGCCGCGTAGATGACGCCAACCAGCAGCACAAGAGTACCTATCAGCATCACCATGCCCTGCATGGTGTCGTTCAGCACGCTGGCGCGGAAACCGCCAAACGCGGTGTACAGCGCAATCGTGATCCCGAAGATGAGCAGCCCGGTCTCGTACTTAATACCCGCCGCCGTTTCCAGCAGGCGCGCGCCGCCAATAAACTGAACGGCAATGGCGCCGACGAAGGCGACAATCAGGCTGATACTGGCAATCCAGACCACCGCGCGGCTCTGATAACGCGCCTGCAGCATGTCGTTCAGCGTAATGGCGTTATAGCGGCGAGCGAGTATGGCAAATTTTTTGCCCAGAATACCCAGTGACAGCCAAATCGTGGGCACCTGAATCATGGCCAGCAATACCCAGCCCAGGCCGTATTTGTATGCGGCTCCCGGCCCGCCGATAAACGAACTGGCGCTCACATAGGTGGCGGTCAGCGTCATCGCCAGCACAAACCCGCCCATGGAACGGCTGCCGAGGAAATATTCGCTCAGGAACGATCCGGTACTGCGTTTGCGCATGGCATAGAAAGAGAGGCCAAATACCACGATCAAATAGACAACCAGTACGGTGATGATTTCAGTTTGCATCACTGTCCTCCAGCGGGAAATCGCGGAAGATAAAGCGCACCATCAGCCAGCTGAGCAAAATGAAAACCAACGGCACCAGCAGACACGCCATTTCAAACCAGTGCGGCAGGCCGGTTATGCCGGACGCTGAATTCGGTAAGTAAGCAGTTACTAACCATGCGGCGAGATAGAGAAGGGTCAGCCACAGCGCCCAGCGCGCTTCTTTATGGGCCTGAACAAAACGTTTGTCCATTTTTTGTCCCTTGTGGATGAAGAAAGCGGGGATTGTACATGATGAGGCTTTCCAGGCCCCAGAAATAAAAAAGGCCGGATAATCCGGCCTTTTCATGTGCGCGCAGTCTTACTTCTCGTTAAGACCGAGTTTCTTCTCGAGATAGTGGATGTTGGTTCCACCATTCTGGAAGTGCTCGTCGCTCATAATGCGCATCTGCAGATCAACGTTGGTTTTGATACCGTCGATGATCAGCTCCTGCAGGGCGTTCTTCATGCGGGCAATCGCCACGTCACGGTTTTCGCCGTAGCAGATGAGTTTACCGATCATTGAGTCATAGTACGGCGGTACGGTGTAACCGGCGTAGATATGAGATTCCCAACGCACGCCAAAGCCGCCCGGCGCGTGGAAACGCGTGATTTTACCCGGGCTTGGCAGGAAGGTGTTCGGGTCTTCGGCGTTGATACGACACTCGATCGCATGGCCTTTCACCACAACTTCTTCCTGCTTGATGGACAGCGGCTGACCGGCTGCGATACGCAGCTGTTCTTTGATCAGGTCAACGCCGGTGATCATTTCGGTAACCGGGTGTTCAACCTGAATACGGGTGTTCATTTCGATGAAATAGAACTCGCCGTTTTCGAACAGGAACTCAAAGGTACCCGCCCCGCGATAGCCGATATCGACACACGCTTTGGCGCAACGCTCGCCGATGTAGCGACGCAGTTCCGGGGTAATACCCGGTGCTGGCGCTTCTTCGACCACTTTCTGGTGACGACGCTGCATGGAGCAGTCACGTTCTGCCAGATAGATCGCGTTACCCTGACCGTCAGCCAGCACCTGAATTTCGATGTGGCGTGGGTTTTCCAGGTATTTTTCCATGTATACCATGTCATTGCTGAAAGCGGCTTTCGCTTCAGCTTTGGTCATGGAGATGGACTGCGCCAGGTCAGCATCGCTACGCACAACGCGCATACCGCGACCGCCGCCGCCGCCGGAAGCCTTGATGATAACCGGGTAGCCAATGCGTTTAGCATGAGCACGGTTAGCATCCATGTCGTCGGTCAGAGGGCCGTCAGAGCCTGGTACGGTTGGCACACCGGCTTTTTTCATCGCGGTGATTGCAGACACTTTGTCGCCCATCAGGCGGATGGTGTCGGCTTTCGGGCCGATGAAGATGAAGCCAGAGCGTTCAACCTGCTCAGCAAAGTTGGCGTTCTCAGAGAGGAAGCCGTAACCCGGATGAATTGCCACCGCGCCGGTGATTTCAGCGGCGCTGATGATAGCCGGGATGTTCAGATAGCTTTTTACGGACGGAGCCGGGCCAATACAGACCGTCTCATCCGCCAGCAATACGTGTTTTAAATCGCGATCCGCGCTTGAGTGCACAGCGACGGTCTTGATGCCCAGTTCTTTACAGGCACGAAGAATACGCAGTGCGATCTCGCCGCGGTTGGCGATAACAATTTTATCCAGCATGTACGCCTCGTTACTCGATGACGACCAGCGGCTCGTCAAATTCAACCGGCTGACCACTTTCGACCAGAATCGCTTTCACAGTACCTGATTTGTCTGCTTCGATCTGGTTCATCATTTTCATCGCTTCAACGATGCACAGGGTATCGCCTACGTTGACTTTCTGACCCACTTCGATGAACGCCTTCGCGTCCGGGCTCGGGGTGCGGTAGAAAGTACCAACCATTGGGGAACGTACGATGTGACCACTGATTTCTGCTGCAGCGGCAGGTGCGGCTTCAGCTGCTGGCGCAACGGCTGCGGAGAGCGCAGGCTGCTGCACTGGCGCAGCATAAGCCTGCTGCATTACCGGGAAGCTAGCGGCTGGGGCTGCACGGCTGATGCGTACAGACTCTTCGCCTTCAGAAATTTCCAGTTCGGAGATGCCTGATTCTTCAACCAGCTCGATCAGTTTTTTAATCTTACGAATATCCATGAGTGGGTTCCGTACTCTTGTTTAGTGTGATTGTGACAAGCGTTTTACCGCTGTCTGTAAAGCGTATGAATAGCCGTCTGCGCCCAGTCCACAGATAACGCCAGCAGCGATATCTGACAGATACGAATGGTGGCGGAACGGCTCTCGGGCGTGCACGTTACTCAGGTGGATCTCGATAAACGGGATACTCACCGCGAGCAGTGCGTCGCGGATAGCAACACTGGTGTGCGTAAACGCGGCCGGATTGATCAGGATATAGTCCACATTGTCTTTAGCCTGATGAATACGGTCGATGATTGCGTACTCCGCATTCGACTGAAAATGATCCAAATCCACATTCAGTGACGCTGCTTCCGTTCCCAGACGGTTAACAATTTCACTCAATGTCAGCGTGCCGTACTTCTCTGGCTCACGGGTTCCGAGCATGTTCAGGTTCGGTCCGTTCAAAACTAAGATGTGGAACTTATCAGTCATTATGCCGCTATCTCCTGCGATTTTCGGGTAAAAAACAAAATATACCTTCGAAACGCAAATGTCACCTTTTCAGAGGCTTAAAACCGCTGTCAGGCGAACCAAGGTCGCACATTATAACGATTTCGTAGCATTTAGCAGCTAAATACTGGTCTTATCAGGGAAGATTATCAACCGCTATCCGAAAAAGATTTGCGGTTGACGGGGAATATGCGGGAAAACGCACAGTTTCGCGAACTATCGCAACCACTGGCGGAACTTCTTGTAACGCCATGCTAAAAGCGCCACGGCGGCCAGTGCGTACAGGACCGGCTGCGGGGAGAGGATCTTCACCGACCACAGGTAATGAATGGGGGCGAGGATCGCGACAAGATAGACGAAGTTGTGCAGCAGCTGCCAGCGCCTGCCCAGTTTTCGCTGCGCATATTGCGTGGAGGTCAGCGCTAACGCCAGTAAAATCACCCAGCTCACAATACCCAGCGTCAGATAAGGGCGTGTCACCAGTTCGCGGCCAAGCAGTGCCAGATTGTTAATTCCCAGTTCCAGCAGGGCATAGCTGGTGAGGTGCAGCGTCGCCCAGGCAAAACACCATAGCCCTAACAGCCGACGGGTGCGTATCAATAGTGGCTGTTTAGCGTAGCGCGCCAGCGGCGAAACGAGCAAGGTGGCCAGCAAAAATTTCAGAGCCATCCGACCGGTAAAATGCTGGATATCCTTGGCCGGGTCTGCGCTAAAGAGCCCCTGGCTGGCGGCCCAGAACAGCCATATAAAAGGAAGTAACCCGGCCAGGTGCAGCAGCACTTTCAGCCAGGTAATCTGTTTTGCCGTTAAACGCACTCAGAAGTTCTCCCGTAAATTGAGGCCACGGTACAGCGAGGCCACTTCATCCGCATAGCCGTTAAACAGCAGCGTGGGCTGACGCTTCACGTCCAGCGCACCGCCGGAACCGATAAACCGCTCGGTTGCCTGCGACCAGCGCGGGTGATCCACATGCGGGTTCACGTTGGCGAAGAAACCGTATTCGTTCGGAGCCGCCAGATTCCAGGTGGTGGGCGGACGCTCGCGGGTGAGCTTAATGCTGACGATGGACTTAATTCCTTTGAAACCGTATTTCCACGGTACGGTTAAACGAATGGGGGCGCCGTTCTGCGGCGGAAGCGCCTTGCCGTACACGCCGACGGTCAGCAGGGTAAGGGGATGCATGGCTTCGTCGAGGCGTAACCCTTCCACATACGGATACTCAAGCCCGCCGCCGATAAACCGATCTTTCTGCCCGGGCATCTCGTCCGGCGCATAGCGCGTCTGGAAAGCGACATATTTTGCGTTGCTGGTGGGCTCAACCATCGCCAGCAGTTTATGCAGCGGGAAGCCGACCCAGGGCACCACCATCGACCAGGCCTCCACGCAGCGCATGCGATAGATACGCTCTTCGAGTGGGAAACGGGTGGTGAGATCGTGGTGGTCCAGCGTCAGGGGTTTTGCCACTTCGCCATCAATCTTCAGCGTCCACGGATCGGTTTTGAGGCTGCCTGCGTTGGCGGCAGGATCGGCCTTGTCGAGACCAAATTCGTAGAAGTTGTTGTAGCCGGTGACTTTATCTTCTGGCGTCAGCGTCAGTTTATTTTTCCATTGGGCGGGTTTCGTAAAGGTGAGCGGGGCGCCGGAAGGAGCCTTCGGCCGATCGTTGCCTTTAAACCAGTCTAGCAGGTCGGCGTGTGCCGCCGGAGAGAGCGTCAGGGCTGTGGCGCTGATACCAAGCATTTTCAGGATCTGGCGGCGCTGTAACATAAAGACAGACTCGGACGTTACGTCGGCTTCCGTCAGTTTTCGGTTTTTCATGGCATCCTCCGTCATGCGTTTTCCTAAGCATGACGGAGGAGAGGGATTCGCGCGAATATGTCACGAAAATTTGAAGATTAGGCGATTTTCACCAGCGCGCGACCGTGGAACTGGTTGTCCATGATCTTACTGGCATAGTCCGGTGCCTGGCTGAGCGTAATCTCCGTTGCGCTCCGGGTGTAGAAGGATTCCGGCAGATCGCGTACCAGACGTTCCCAGGCTTCATGGCGACGGGCCGGCGGGGTCATCACGGAATCCACACCCTGCAGGCGGACGTTACGCAGAATAAATGGCATCACGGTGGTGGGCAGGGCAAATCCGCCCGCCAGTCCGCAGGCTGCCACGCAGCCGCCGTAGTTCATCTGCGCCAGGACTTTTGCCAGCACTTTATCACCGACGGTATCCACCGCGCCTGCCCAGACCTGTTTTTCCAGTGGACGAGTTTCGGCGAATTCGTCACGGCTGAGAATGCGGCTGGCGCCGAGCTGGCGCAGGTAATCGTGGGTGCTTTCACGACCGGAAACCGCCGCGACCTGATAGCCCAGCTTGTGCAGCAGCGTGACAGCCGTGCTGCCCACGCCGCCGCTGGCACCGGTGACGACAATTTCACCCGACTCAGGGCGGATGCCCGCATCTTCCAGCGCCATCACACACAGCATGGCGGTAAAGCCTGCCGTGCCGACGATCATCGCCTTGCGGCCATCCATGCCTTTCGGCATCGGCACCAGCCAGTCGCCCTTCACGCGCGCCTGCGTTGCCAGCCCGCCCCAGTGATTTTCACCTACGCCCCAGCCGGTGAGCAGCACCTGCTGGCCCGGGTGGAAGCGCGGATCCTCGCTGGTATGAACCCGGCCCGCGAAATCAATCCCCGGCACCATAGGGAAATTTCGGATGATTTTACCCTTACCGGTAATCGCCAGCGCATCTTTATAATTTAAACTGGACCAGTCGATGTCGACGGTTACTTCGCCTTCCGGCAGGCGACTCTCTTCAACCGCCTGCACTGAGGCAAGCGTTTTGCCGTCCTGCTGTTCTAAGATCAAAGCCTGCATACGGGGTCCTCTCGACTCATATGATTGGAAAATAATTTCTGAAGACTATACTCGCTCAGGGAAACGCAGTGCCGATTTAACGCAATAAATTGCCAGATACACCCGATTTGATAGTATGCCGCATTTGGAATGCAAGTTAGCGCTTACTCGCTACCCCATCAACCCACGGAGTAATCTCAAGGATGCGATTAACGACGAAGTTCTCGGCTTTTATCACCTTGCTGACGGGGCTTACCATTTTTGTCACGCTTATGGGCTGCTCCCTGAGCTTTTACACCGCCATTCAGGACAAGCTGGTTAACCGGGTACAGTCTGTTGCATCGGTGATTGATGCGCGTCTGCTGACGACGCCGCTACCGGCGCTCTCCCGTGAGCTCGATGAGTTGATGGTACCTGTTGATATCGTTCAGATCGACATTCTGCAGGGAAAGCATCGTGTTTTAAGCCACGAACGGCCGGGAAGCTATCGCCCCGCGGGCGTGGTGAGCCAGTATCGGGAAGTGACGGTGCATTCCCTGAAAAATCCGGGGATGACCATACACATGGTCTACCTCGATCCGATGGCGAGCTATTTTCGTTCAATGATGACCACCGCACCGCTCACCGTCGCCGTTGCGTTTATCGTCCTGCTGATCTTTCTCGCGGTCCGCTGGCTGCGCCGACAGCTCTCCGGCCAGGAGCTGCTGGAGATGCGCTCCGTGCGGATCCTTAACGGTGAACGCGGTCCGCAGGTGCGTGGCTCGGTCCATGAGTGGCCGTCACGCGCCAGCAGCGCGCTGGATACGCTGCTCTCGGAAATCCAGTTTGCCAGCGACCAGCGCAGCCGAATGGATACGCTGATTCGCTCTTATGCCGCCCAGGATAATAAAACTGGCCTTAACAACCGTCTTTTCTTTGATAATCAGCTCGCGACGCTGCTCGACGATTCAGAAAAAGTGGGGACACACGGGGTGGTGATGATGATTCGCCTGCCCGATTTCGATCTCCTGCGCGATACCTGGGGACAGCGGGCTGCGGAAGAAAATCTCTTTACGCTGATCAACCTGCTCTCCACCTTTATTATGCGCTACCCGGGCGCGCTGCTGGCCCGCTATCACCGCAGCGACTTTGCCGTATTGTTGCCTCATCGTACGCTGAAGGAGTCGGAAAGCATCGCCAGCCAGCTGCTGAAAGCGGTGGATGCGTTGCCGCAGAGCAAAATGCTCGACAGGGACGATATGGTCCACATGGGGATCTGCGCCTGGCGTGGCGGACAATCCACAGAACAGGTGATGGAACATGCGGAAGCGGCCACCCGCAACGCCGTGTTGCAGGGGGCGAACGGATGGGCGGTTTACGATGACTCGCTGCCGGAAAAAGGGCGTGGTAATGTGCGCTGGCGTACTTTGATTGAGCAAATGCTTAGCCGCGGTGGACCACGTATTTATCAAAAACCCGCGGTCATGAAAAACGGCAACGTTCATCACCGTGAACTGATGTGTCGTATTTTTGACGGTTCGGAAGAGGTTATCTCGGCGGAATATCTGCCGATGGTCCTGCAATTTGGCCTGTCCGAAGAGTATGACCGCCAGCAAATTACCCGATTGATTCCGTTTTTATCTTTTTGGCCTGAAGAGAGCCTGGCATTACAGGTTACCGTTGAGTCATTAATACGCCCACGTTTTCAGCGCTGGCTTCGTGATACATTAATGCAATGCGAAAAATCGCAACGCAAACACATTATTTTTGAACTTGCTGAGGCCGATGTAGGTCAACACATCAGCCGGTTACGTCCGGTAGTACGTTTGATCAATGCGCTCGGTGCGCGTGTGGCGGTGACTCAGGCAGGCTTAACGCTGGTCAGTACCAACTGGATCAAGGAGCTGGATGTGGAGTTATTAAAGCTACATCCGGGGCTGGTAAGGAATATTGAGAAGCGTACGGAAAACCAGCTGCTGGTACAGAGTCTGGTTGAAGCATGCAAGGGAACGCGAACACAAGTATTTGCCACGGGCGTGCGCTCCAGAAGTGAATGGCAGATGTTAACAGAGCGCGGTGTGATGGGTGGTCAGGGGGATTTTTTTGCTGCCTCTCAACCGCTTGACACCAACGTGAAAAAATATTTGCAAAGATACTCTGTTTGACCTGCCGTTTACGCTGTTTTCACGTAGAATATCGCGCCTGTAGCTTTGAGTATGTCGAGCAAAAAGCCAGTGAACGACCTTTAACGGGTTACAAACGTCAGTGGGGAACGCTACTGTTTATTCAGCCCTGAGGGAGTCAGGGGATGATTTTGTAACATCAGGAAACGTACTGCACAAATTTTCACCGTTGCAGATGATTTTTGCGCCTTGTCGCTGCTGCGTGTGGTTGGTAAAGTAAGCGGATTTTGTTTTCCGCCCCAGCTTTCAGGATTATCCCTTAGTATGTTGAAAAAATTTCGTGGCATGTTTTCCAATGACCTGTCCATTGACCTGGGTACCGCGAATACCCTTATTTATGTAAAAGGACAAGGCATCGTATTGAATGAGCCTTCTGTTGTGGCCATTCGTCAGGATCGTGCAGGCTCGCCGAAAAGCGTGGCCGCAGTGGGTCATGACGCGAAGCAGATGCTGGGTCGTACCCCTGGCAACATCGCCGCCATTCGCCCAATGAAAGACGGCGTTATCGCCGACTTCTTCGTGACTGAAAAAATGCTTCAGCACTTCATCAAGCAGGTTCACAGCAACAGCTTCATGCGCCCAAGCCCGCGTGTTCTGGTGTGTGTGCCGGTTGGTGCAACCCAGGTAGAGCGTCGCGCAATTCGTGAATCTGCCCAGGGCGCAGGTGCGCGTGAAGTGTTCCTGATTGAAGAGCCAATGGCGGCGGCCATCGGTGCTGGTCTGCCTGTGTCTGAAGCGACCGGTTCCATGGTGGTGGATATCGGTGGTGGTACCACTGAAGTGGCCGTTATCTCTCTGAACGGCGTGGTGTACTCCTCTTCCGTACGTATCGGTGGTGACCGCTTCGACGAAGCCATCATTAATTATGTACGCCGTAACTACGGCTCTCTGATCGGTGAGGCCACCGCAGAGCGTATCAAACACGAAATCGGCTCTGCGTATCCGGGCGATGAAGTGCGTGAGATCGAAGTACGTGGCCGTAACCTGGCTGAAGGTGTGCCACGCGGTTTCACCCTGAACTCCAACGAAATTCTGGAAGCACTGCAGGAACCACTGACGGGTATCGTGAGCGCGGTAATGGTTGCGCTGGAACAGTGCCCACCAGAGCTGGCGTCCGATATCTCCGAGCGCGGTATGGTTCTGACCGGTGGTGGTGCGCTGCTGCGTAACCTCGACCGCCTGTTAATGGAAGAGACAGGTATTCCTGTCGTAGTTGCAGAAGATCCACTGACTTGCGTCGCCCGTGGTGGTGGCAAGGCGCTGGAAATGATCGACATGCACGGCGGCGATTTGTTCAGCGAAGAGTAGTCGAGTTTGAGAGGGTAGCAATTTGCTACCCTTTCTCTCTGACGCGAGAATACGCATAGCCTATGAAGCCAATTTTTAGCCGTGGCCCATCGCTACAGTTTCGCCTTATTCTGGCGGTTCTGGTTGCGCTTGGGGTCATTATTGCCGATAGCCGCCTCGGTACGTTCAGCCAGATCAGAACGTACATGGATACCGCCGTCAGTCCTTTCTACTTTGTTTCAAATGGTCCCCGTGAACTGCTCGACTCCGTTTCTCAAACGCTGTCTTCACGTGATCAACTCGAACTCGAAAACCGGGCATTACGTCAGGAACTGTTGCTGAAAAACAGCGAACTGCTGATGCTGGGGCAATACAAGCAGGAAAACGCGCGTCTGCGTGAGCTGCTCGGCTCGCCGCTGCGTCAGGATGAGCAGAAAATGGTCACGCAGGTGATCTCCACCGTGAACGACCCCTACAGCGATCAGGTTGTGATCGACAAAGGGAGCGTGAACGGGGTGTATGAAGGTCAACCTGTTATCAGTGACAAAGGCGTCGTGGGCCAGGTGGTTGCCGTGGCCAAACTGACCAGCCGCGTGCTGCTGATTTGCGATGCCACGCATGCGCTGCCGATCCAGGTTCTGCGCAACGACATCCGCGTGATTGCGGCCGGTAATGGCTGTACGGACGACCTGCAGCTGGAACACCTGCCGGCTAACACGGATATCCGCGTGGGTGACGTTCTGGTGACCTCCGGTCTGGGCGGACGCTTCCCTGAGGGCTATCCGGTTGCGGTGGTTTCTTCAGTGAAGCTGGATACGCAGCGTGCCTATACCGTAATTCAGGCGCGTCCAACCGCCGGTTTGCAGCGTCTGCGCTATCTGCTGCTGCTGTGGGGCGCCGATCGTAACGGTGCTAACCCGATGACGCCTGAAGAGGTGCATCGCGTAGCAAATGAGCGCCTGATGCAGATGATGCCGCAGGTTCTCCCGCCTGCGGATTCCATGGGGCCGCCTGCGCCAGTCCCGGCGCCGGCAACCGGGTTAACGCAGCCGCTGCCGGATGCGCCGCCACCGCCTAAACTCTCTTCGGGAGGGCAGTAGTGGCAAGCTATCGTAGCCAGGGACGCTGGGTCATCTGGCTCTCGTTTCTCATTGCACTGTTGCTGCAAGTGATGCCCTGGCCGGATGATATTCTCGTTTTCCGGCCAAACTGGGTATTGCTCATTTTGCTCTACTGGATCCTTGCCCTGCCGCATCGCGTAAATGTCGGCACAGGTTTCGTGATGGGTGCCATACTGGATCTCATTAGCGGCTCTACGCTTGGCGTGCGCGCCTTGTCCATGAGCATTATTGCGTACCTCGTCGCACTCAAATTCCAGCTCTTCCGTAACCTTGCGCTCTGGCAACAGGCCCTGGTGGTGATGCTATTGTCGCTCGCTGCGGATATCGTTGTTTTCTGGGCAGAGTTTTTAGTGATCAACGTCTCTTTCCGACCGGAAGTGTTCTGGAGTAGTGTAGTAAACGGTGTGCTCTGGCCATGGTTATTCCTGCTGATGCGTAAGGTTCGCCAGCAGTTTGCTGTGCAATAAAAGGTTTCTATGACGTCTTTGTATCTCGCTTCCGGCTCCCCGCGCCGTCAGGAACTCCTGACGCAGCTTGGGGTCTCTTTTGAACGCATCGTAACCGGCATTGAAGAAAAACGTGCTGAGGGTGAAAGCGCGCAACAGTACGTGTCTCGCCTGGCGCGTGAGAAAGCGCAGGCGGGCGTGGCCAGTGTGCCACGCGATCTCCCCGTGCTGGGAGCAGATACCATCGTTATTCTGAACGGTGAAGTGCTTGAGAAACCGCGCGACGCCGATCATGCGGCGCGCATGCTGCGCAAACTGTCCGGACATACGCATCAGGTGATGACGGCCGTCGCGCTGGCTGACAGCCAGCACGTGCTGGATTGCCTGGTGGTGACAGAAGTGACGTTCAGAGTGCTTACCGACGACGACATCGCCGCTTATATTGCCAGCGGTGAACCAATGGATAAGGCAGGTGCATACGGTATTCAGGGGCTGGGTGGCTGTTTTGTCAGGAAGATTCATGGCAGCTATCACGCCGTAGTCGGCTTACCGCTGGTGGAAACGTATGAGTTGCTGAGCAATTTTAACTCACTGCGTGAGGGAAGGGATAATTATGACGGCTGAATTGTTGGTAAACGTAACGCCATCGGAAACCCGTGTGGCCTATATTGATGGTGGCATTCTTCAGGAAATTCATATTGAGCGTGAAGCGCGGCGCGGAATAGTAGGCAATATCTACAAAGGTCGTGTCAGTCGTGTACTACCGGGTATGCAGGCGGCTTTTGTAGATATTGGACTGGATAAGGCGGCATTTTTACATGCCTCCGATATCATGCCGCACACCGAGTGCGTCGCGGGCGAAGAGCAAAAGCAGTTTGCCGTGCGCGACATTTCCGAACTGGTGCGTCAGGGACAGGATCTGATGGTGCAGGTGGTGAAAGATCCCCTCGGTACCAAAGGCGCCCGTCTGACCACCGACATCACCTTACCTTCCCGCTATCTGGTCTTTATGCCCGGCGCGTCGCACGTGGGCGTTTCGCAGCGTATTGAGAGCGAAACCGAGCGCGAGCGTCTGAAGAAAGTGGTGAGTGCCTACTGCGATGAGCAGGGCGGGTTTATCATCCGTACCGCCGCAGAGGGGATCAGCGAGGAAGACCTGGCGTCGGATGCGGCTTACCTGAAGCGCGTCTGGACCAAAGTGATGGAGCGTAAAAAACGCAACCAGACCCGCTACCAGCTCTACGGTGAACTGGCGCTTGCACAACGCGTTCTGCGTGACTTTGCTGATGCGCAGCTCGACCGCATTCGCGTGGACTCGCGCCTGACCTATGAAGCGCTGCTGGAATTTACCGCCGAATATATCCCCGAGATGCCTGGCCTGCTGGAGCATTATTCAGGGCGTCAGCCGATCTTCGATCTCTATGATGTCGAAAACGAGATCCAGCGTGCGCTGGAGCGTAAGGTTGAACTGAAGTCAGGCGGCTATCTGATCATCGATCAGACCGAAGCGATGACCACCGTCGATATTAACACCGGCGCGTTTGTCGGCCATCGCAATCTCGATGACACCATCTTCAACACCAACATCGAAGCCACGCAGGCGATTGCGCGCCAGCTTCGTCTGCGCAATCTGGGCGGCATTATCATCATCGACTTCATCGATATGAGTAATGAAGACCATCGTCGCCGCGTGCTGCACTCGCTTGAGCAGGCGTTGAGTAAAGATCGCGTGAAAACCAGCATCAACGGCTTCTCACAGTTGGGGCTGGTGGAAATGACGCGTAAGCGTACCCGCGAGAGCGTGGAGCATGTGCTGTGTAATGAATGCCCGACCTGCCATGGACGCGGAACGGTAAAGACGGTTGAGACCGTCTGCTACGAAATTATGCGTGAAATTGTGCGTGTGCATCATGCCTACGACTCCGACCGTTTTCTGGTCTATGCTTCCCCTGCGGTGGCTGAAGCGCTGAAAGGCGAAGAGTCACACGCGCTGGCGGAAGTGGAAATCTTTGTCGGCAAACAGGTAAAAGTACAAATTGAACCGCTCTATAACCAGGAGCAGTTTGACGTCGTAATGATGTAAACGCAGTACGCTGCGTGACGAATGCTGACAAGGAGAGATGCGTGAGGCGATTGCCGGGGATTTTATTGCTTACAGGGGCAACGCTGGTCGTGATTGTCGCGTTGCTCGTGAGCGGGCTACGCCTCGTATTGCCGCATCTGGACAGCTGGCGTCCGCAGCTGCTGGCGAAAATCGAATCCACCACCGGCGTGCCGGTGAACGTCAGTCAGGTCAGCGCTAACTGGCAAAATTTTGGCCCGACGCTCGATGTCCGGGATATCAACGCCCGCCTGAAAGATGGCGGTTATCTGAAAATCAAACGCGTGACCCTGGCGCTGGACGTCTGGCAAAGCCTGCTGCATCTGCGCTGGCAGTTTCGCGATCTCACCTTTTATCAGCTCCAGTTCCTGACCAATACGCCGCTGTCGGGTAGCGATAGCGGTCAGGGGCTTGAAGCCAACCGCTTCAGCGATCTTTTCCTCCGCCAGTTCGATCATTTCGATCTGCGCGACAGCGAAGTGAGCTTTATTACTCTTTCCGGCCAGCGCGCCGAGCTGGCGATCCCGCAGCTGACCTGGCTCAACGGTAAGGATCGGCACCGCGCCGAGGGGCAGGTCAATCTCTCAAGCCTGAACGGCCAGCACGGCGTGATGCAGGTGCGCATGGATCTGCGCGACGATGACGGCCTGTTAAATAACGGCAAAGTCTGGCTGCAGGCCGACGATGTGGACGTCAAGCCGTGGCTGGGCGACTGGCTCCAGCAAAATATGCAGCTGGAAACGGCCCGCTTCAGTCTTGAAGGCTGGCTGACCCTGACGAAAGGCGAATTTGCCAGCGGTGATATCTGGCTCAAGCAGGGGGGCGCGAGCTGGAAAGGCGAAAAACAACAGCATCAGCTTTCCGTCGATAACCTCACCGCACACGTAACGCAGGAGAAAGAGGGCTGGCAGTTTGCCATTCCCGATACGCGCATCACGATGGACGGCAAGCCGTGGCCGCGCGGTGCGCTGACGCTGGCCTGGATGCCGGAGCAGGATGTCGGTGGCACGGCCAGTAAACGCAGCGACGAGCTGCGCATTCGTGCCAGCAACCTGGATTTGGCCGCCATTGAAGGGCTGCGCTCGATGGCGGCAAAGCTCTCTCCGGACCTGGGCGAGATCTGGCTGGCAACGCAGCCGAGCGGGAAGATAGACGCTCTGGCGCTGGATATCCCGCTCCAGGCGACGGAAAAAACCCGCTTCCAGGCAACGTGGAAAGATCTTGCCTGGAAGCAGTGGAAGCTGCTGCCGGGTGCAGAGCACTTTAGCGGCAAGCTAGAAGGTAGCGTGGAAAACGGCAGGCTGACGGTTGATATGCACGACGCCAAAATGCCTTACGAGACGGTCTTCCGCGCGCCGCTGGAAATCAAACAGGGCAGCGCGGTGCTTAACTGGCTCCGTAACGACAAGGGTTTCCAGCTTGATGGCCGCCATATCGATGTGAAAGCCAAAGCGGTGCACGCGCGCGGCGATTTCCGCTATCTGCAGCCTGAAGGGGATGAGCCGTGGCTGGGTATTCTCGCCGGGATCAGCACCGATGACGGCTCTCAGGCCTGGCGCTACTTCCCGGAAAACCTGATGGGAAAAGCGCTGGTAGACTATCTCAGCGGGGCGATTCAGGGCGGTCAGGCGGACAATGCCACGCTGGTCTACGGCGGAAATCCGCATCTTTTCCCGTATAAACATAATGAAGGCCAGTTCCAGGTGCTGGTGCCGCTGCATAACGCCACCTTCGCGTTCCAGCCGGGCTGGCCCGCGCTGAAAAACCTGGATATCGAACTTAATTTCCTCAATGACGGCCTGTGGATGAAGTCCGACAGCGTGGCGCTGGGCGGCGTGACGGCCAGTAACCTGACGGCCAACATTCCGGACTACTCAAAAGAGAAGCTGCTGATTGATGCCGACATCAACGGTCCCGGCAAGGCGGTCGGACCGTACTTTGAGGAGACGCCGCTGAAAGAGTCGCTGGCCGCGACGCTTCAACAGCTGCAGCTTGATGGCGATGTGAATGCTCGCTTACATCTTGATATCCCGCTGGACGGCAAGATGACCACCGCCAAAGGCGACGTCCGTCTGAAGAACAACAGCCTGTTCATCAAACCCCTTGAGAGCACGCTGAAAAATCTCAGCGGGCAGTTCAGCTTTGAGAACGGTAACCTGAAGAGCGAGCCACTTACGGCGAGCTGGTTTAATCAGCCTGTTAATATTGACTTCACGACGACCGAGGGTGAAAAGGCCTATCAGGTAGCCGTCAATCTGGACGGTAACTGGCAACCATCACGTATGGACGTCCTGCCGAAGCCCATTGAGGCGTCAGTGGAGGGGGCGGTTGCCTGGCAGGGTAAAGTGGCAATCGACCTGCCTTATCACGCGGGTGCCCAGTATAAGGTCGACATCACGGGCGATCTGAAAAACCTTCAGAGCCAGCTGCCTGCGCCGCTGGATAAACAGGCCGGACAGCCGCTGCCGGTAAAGCTGAACGTCGATGGCAACCTGAACAGCTTCGCGCTGACCGGCAGCGCGGGTGGGACAAACCATTTCAACAGCCGCTGGCTGCTTAACCGCAAGCTCACCCTCGATAAAGCCATTTGGACAACGGATAGCCGCTCCACGCCGCCGCTGCCGGAGCAGACGGGCATTGAGCTGAACCTCCCGCCGATGGACGGTGCTGAGTGGCTGGCGCTGTTCCAGAAAGGCGTTGGGCAAAACGTTGATGAAACCGCCCAGTTCCCGCAAACCATTACCGTACGTACGCCGTCGCTGATGCTGGGCGGGCAGCAGTGGAACAACCTGAGCATTGTCTCGCAGCCTGGCGCTAACGGCACGAAGGTGGAGGCCCAGGGCAGAGAGATCAACGGTACGCTGACCATGCGCAATCACGCTCCGTGGCAGGCGGCGATCCGCTACCTCTACTACAACCCGGCAAGCGCTGCGAGCGGGAAAGATAACCCGGCAGAGACGTCGCCGCTGAGTCATACCTCCCGCGTCGATTTTAGCGGCTGGCCCGATCTCCAGCTGCGCTGTGCGGAGTGCTGGCTGTGGGGGCAGAAATATGGCCGCATCGACGGTGATTTTGCCATCCTGGGAAACACGCTTACGCTCTCCGGCGGTCTGGTTGATACCGGATTTGGCCGCATGACGGCCGCAGGGGAATGGGTGAATAACCCGGGCGAGCAGCGGACGTCCCTGAAGGGCGACATTAAAGGCAACAAACTGGATGCGGCAGCCAGTTTCTTTGGTATCAGCACGCCGCTGCGCGGCTCGTCATTTGACGTTGATTACGATCTTCACTGGCGCGACGCCCCGTGGAAGCCGGATGAGGCCTCGCTTAACGGCATTCTGAAAACCCACTTCGGCAAAGGTGAGATCGCCGACGTAAGCACGGGGCGTGCCGGACAGATCCTGCGCCTGCTGAGTTTTGACGCGCTGCTGCGCAAGCTGCGCTTCGATTTCAGTGATACCTTCAACGAAGGTTTCTACTACGATTCCATCCGCAGTACGGCGTGGATCAAGGACGGCGTTCTGCACACGGACGACACGCTGGTGGATGGCCTTGAAGCGGATATCGCCATGAAAGGCTCCGTTAACCTCGTGCGTCGCGAACTGGATATGGAAGCCGTCGTGGCACCGGAAATTTCCGCGAGCGTGGGTGTGGCGGCAGCTTTCGTGGTGAACCCGATTGTTGGTGCGGCGGTGTTTGCCGCCAGTAAAGTGCTGGGGCCACTCTGGAGCAAGGTCTCCATTCTGCGCTACCGCATTACCGGTCCGGTAGATAAACCGCAGATTAACGAGGTGCTGCGCCAGCCGCGCAAAGATGCACAGCAATGATTTGACGTGGGCAGGTAATTGCCTCACTCTCAATAAATACGATCTTTATACCGCCACGGGCGGCAACGAACGAGTAGCAATACGATGAGTCTGAACCTGGTAAGTGAACATTTGCTCGCAGCGAACGGCCTGAGCCATCAGGACCTGTTCTCCATTCTTGGTCAACTGACCGAACGCCGTCTCGACTACGGCGACCTTTATTTCCAGTCGAGCTATCACGAATCCTGGGTTTTAGAAGACAGCATCATCAAAGATGGCTCCTACAACATCGACCAGGGCGTCGGCGTCCGTGCCGTCAGCGGCGAGAAAACCGGTTTTGCCTATGCCGATCAGATTAGCCTCACCGCACTTGAGCAGAGCGCGCAGGCCGCGCGTACCATTGTGCGTGATACCGGCGATGGTCGCGTGAAAACCCTCGGAGAAGTGCAGCACTCTGCGCTCTATACCAGCATCGATCCGCTGCAGAGCATGAGCCGTGAAGAGAAGCTGGATATCCTGCGTCGCGTGGACAAAGTCGCCCGCGCGGCGGACAAACGCGTGCAGGAAGTTTCAGCCAGCCTGAGCGGTGTGTATGAACTGATTCTGGTGGCGGCAACGGACGGCACCCTGGCGGCAGATGTTCGCCCGCTGGTGCGTCTCTCCATCAGCGTGCAGGTTGATGAGGACGGCAAACGCGAGCGCGGCTCAAGCGGCGGCGGCGGTCGTTTCGGCTATGACTGGTTCCTGGGCGACGTTGACGGTGAAGCGCGCGCTGACGCGTGGGCAAAAGAAGCCGTCCGTATGGCGCTGGTGAATCTGAATGCCGTCGCGGCGCCGGCGGGCTCATTCCCGGTGGTGCTGGGTGCCGGCTGGCCGGGCGTATTGTTGCATGAGGCGGTAGGCCATGGCCTGGAAGGCGACTTTAACCGTCGCGGGACGTCCGTGTTCAGCGGTCAGATCGGGCAGCTTGTCTCCTCTGAGCTGTGCACCGTGGTGGATGACGGCACCATGCGCGATCGCCGTGGCTCGGTGGCTATCGACGATGAAGGTACGCCAGGCCAGTACAATGTGCTGATCGAAAACGGCGTGCTGAAAGGCTACATGCAGGACAAACTCAACGCGCGCCTGATGGGTGTTGCGCCGACGGGCAACGGACGCCGTGAATCTTACGCGCATCTGCCGATGCCGCGCATGACCAACACTTACATGCTGCCGGGCAAATCCACGCCGCAGGAGATTATCGAATCCGTTGATTACGGTATCTTTGCGCCAAACTTTGGCGGCGGCCAGGTGGACATCACCTCCGGTAAGTTTGTCTTCTCTACTTCAGAAGCGTACCTGATCGAGAAGGGCAAAGTGACCAAAGCGGTGAAAGGTGCAACGCTGATTGGCTCCGGTATTGAAGCCATGCAGCAGATCTCGATGGTTGGTAACGATCTGAAGCTGGATAACGGCGTGGGCGTCTGCGGTAAAGAGGGCCAGAGCCTGCCGGTTGGCGTGGGCCAGCCAACGCTGAAAGTGGACAACCTGACGGTGGGCGGCACAGCCTGACCTGACTCCTTCATAAAAAAGGCGCTACATCAGTAGCGCCTTTCTTTTAGCGTAAGTGACCCAGCGGTATCTCCGGATCCGGCTCGTGCGTGATGCGGTTACGTAAATCACGACGAATGATTTCGATCGACCAGAACCAGACCAGATGGCCTACGATCTCTGAAACGTGTTCATACCACGGCAGCTCAAACAGCGGTGGCGTCAGCCCCATCAGCGGGAAGGAGATCATATGCACAAAGAGCTGAGCTAACGCACCCGCCAGCAAACCCTGCCAGAGTTTAATTTTCGGGAAGACTTCAGCAACGACACAATACCCGACAGCGAAGACGATTGAGAAAATAATATGCGTCACGCCGACCCAGTTAAATATATGTCCGGCAAATGTATAAACAGCTGCGTTAGGATCAACAACACCCAGCCAGTCACGTAAAAATACATAGGGAGGGTTTAAAAAATTACGTGAACAGTCAATCTGGCTTGCGGCTCTTATTAATTGCTCAGGCCCGCATGCGCCGGTAAATAAATCGGTGGGACTGCGTGGCGGAAGCGGCACTTCGGCTCCCCATTTGACAAACGCGGAGACAATCCCTGCAATTAAACCGACGAATGCGGCGAGCCCATAGCGCCTGCGTGAAGGCGGTGTTTGTTCAAATAGATTCATTTCTTTTCCTTGTTTAATGTCATCCTGCGGAATACATTTTATTATTCATATCAGCAACAAATTAATTACAGTCTGAACAGCAGACTGTTTATAAAGTAAAGGGCGGGCGGCGGCAGTGTCAATTAGCTATTCCTGATAGTGGCGAAGGAATATTCCAGAATGCAGAGGGGTTTTATCCTGGAAATATTCATCGCTCATATACTTTCAGGGATAAATCGATTATTCCTTCCTTCTTCCCCGCATCCCCTGAAACAGCTCCGCCACGTCCACAAAATACTCGGTCAGATAGTTAATACACACCTGTACCTTGAGCGGGAGTTTGTCTTTTTCGGTATACAGGGCGTACACCGGGCGCGGATCGGACTGGTAGCGTGGGAAGAGGATCTCCAGCACGCCGCTGTTGATCTCGTTGATCACCCACATCAGCGGCACGTAGGCGATCCCGGCGCCGGCCACCAGCCAGCGCGAAATGGTCATCGGATCGTTAGTGACAAAACGCCCTTCCGGCAGCAGTCGGGTGGAGATCCCTTCCGGAGCGATCAGCTCAAATTCATTGTCGGGCCGCACGCTGTACTCCAGCCATGAGTGGTTAGTGAGGTCGGCGGGTTTTTCCGGCACACCGTACTGCGCCAGATAGCTTTTCGATGCACAGACCACCATCGGCATGCTGCCCAGCCGACGCGAGAACAGGCTGGAATCCTGCAGCGCGCCGACGCGGATCACCACGTCCAGCCCGTCGGCAATCAGATCCGGCGCCGGGATACCCGTCACCAGATTGACGGTAAGCCCGGGGTACTCTTTCAGCATATCCGCGGTCATGGCAGCGAGAACATTTTGTGCCATAGTTGAAGAACACCCGATGCGCAGCGTGCCGATGGGGGTGTTGTTGAAGGCATAAAGCTGTTCGTGAACATCCTGCACTTCAAGCAGCATGCGGCGACAGCCCTGATAGTAAATTTTACCCGCTTCCGTCAGCCCAATGCTGCGGGTGCTGCGGTTGAGCAGCTTGACCTGAAGCTCATCTTCCAGTTTGGACACCGTCTGGCTGATGGATGAGACGCTCATCTGAAGCTGGCGTGCAGCGGCGGTAAAGGAGCCCAGTTCAACCACTTTGGCGAAGACCGACATGCGTTTTAAACGTTCCATTGTTCACTCTGGCTTAAAAGTGATTTAGATCACATATTATAGATAACAGCATAACAGTTACGTTAATATATTATTTATTACATAACGGCTGCGCCATTCTCGCCCGGCGTTTCTTGCTCTCCTGCGATGGCGTGCGCTAAAAAATTCTGAAGCCTGCACTCTCTCTAATCAAGGTCAACATGAGTCTGTTTCCCGTTATCGTGGTGTTCGGTCTGTCGTTCCCACCGATATTTTTCGAGCTTCTTTTATCACTGGCGATCTTCTGGCTGGTGCGCAAGGTGCTGGTCCCTACCGGGATCTACGATTTCGTCTGGCACCCTGCATTGTTCAATACCGCGCTGTATTGCTGCCTGTTCTATCTGATATCGCGCATGTTTGTCTGAGGTTGATGTGAAAACGCTAACAAGAAAAATCTCCCGCACTGCCATTACTACGGCGCTGGTTATCCTCGCCTTCATCGCTATTTTCCGCGCCTGGGTCTATTACACCGAATCACCGTGGACGCGTGATGCACGCTTCAGCGCCGATGTGGTGGCCATCGCCCCTGACGTGGCCGGTCTTATCACGGCGGTCAACGTCCACGACAACCAGCTGGTGAAGAAAGATCAGGTCCTGTTCACCATCGACCAGCCTCGTTACCAGAAAGCGCTGGAAGAGGCGGAAGCGGACGTGGCCTATTACCAGGCGCTGGCTGCGGAGAAACGCCGCGAGGCTGGCCGCCGTAATCAGCTGGGCGTTCAGGCAATGTCCCGTGAAGAGATTGACCAGTCCAACAACGTGCTGCAGACCGTGCTCCACCAGCTGGCGAAAGCGCAGGCAACGCGCGATCTGGCGAAGCTCGATCTGGAGCGCACCGTGATCCGTGCGCCGTCGGATGGCTGGGTGACCAACCTGAACGTCTACGCCGGGGAATTCATTACCCGCGGCTCAACCGCCGTGGCGCTGGTGAAACAGAACTCCTTCTACGTGCTCGCCTATATGGAAGAGACCAAGCTGGAAGGCGTACGTCCAGGATATCGCGCGGAGATCACGCCGCTGGGCAGCAATCGCGTCTTTAAAGGTACCGTCGACAGCGTTGCCGCAGGGGTGACTAACTCCAGCAGCTCTAACGATGCCAAAGGGATGGCGACGGTAGATTCCAACCTCGAGTGGGTGCGTCTGGCCCAGCGCGTGCCGGTGCGTATCCACCTGGATGAACAGCAGGGAAATCTGTGGCCTGCGGGTACCACGGCGACGGTGGTGATTACCGGTGAAAAAGACCGGGATGCCAGCCAGGATTCATTCTTCCGTAAAATTGCCCACCGCCTGCGCGAGTTTGGTTAATCGACATGGGTATCTTTTCCATCGCCAGCCAGCACATTCGCTTCGCCGTGAAGCTGGCGTGCGCCATCGTGCTGGCGCTGTTTGTCGGCTTCCACTTCCAGCTTGAAACCCCTCGCTGGGCGGTGCTGACGGCTGCGATTGTCGCGGCGGGCCCGGCCTTTGCTGCGGGTGGGGAACCCTATTCAGGCGCGATCCGCTATCGCGGGATGTTGCGTATCATCGGGACGTTTATCGGCTGTTTCGCGGCGCTCACCATTATTATTCTGATGATCCGCACGCCGCTGCTGATGCTGATGGTCTGCTGTATCTGGGCAGGTTTCTGCACCTGGATCTCGTCTCTGGTGAAAGTGGAGAACTCCTACGCCTGGGGGCTGGCGGGCTATACCGCGCTGATTATTGTCATCACCATTCAGTCTGAACCGCTGCTCGCCCCACAGTTTGCGGTGGAGCGCTGCAGCGAGATTGTGATTGGTATTGTCAGTGCAATCGTCGCTGACCTGCTGTTCTCCCCGCGCTCCATCAAGCAGGAAGTCGACCTTGAGCTTGACGCGCTGATGGTTGCCCAGTACCAGCTGATGCAGCTCTGCATTAAGCATGGCGACAGCGAAGAGGTGGATAAAGCCTGGAGCGGGCTGGTACGTCGTACGCAGGCGCTGGAAGGGATGCGCAGCAACCTTAATATGGAGTCCTCGCGCTGGGCTCGCGCGAATCGTCGCCTGAAAGCCCTCAACACCGTCTCTCTGACGCTGATTACCCAGGCATGTGAAACCTATTTGATTCAGAACACCCGACCGGAAGCTGTCACCGATACGTTCCGCGAACTGTTTGCCGAGCCGGTGGAAACCGTGCAGGACGTGCACAAGCAGCTTAAGCGCATGCGTCGGGTGATTGCCTGGACTGGGGAGCGCGACACGCCTGTAACTATTTACACCTGGGTCGGCGCCGCGACGCGCTACCTGCTGCTGAAGCGCGGCGTGATCGGGAACACCAAAATCAGCGCGGCGGAAGAAGAGGTACTGCAGGGGGAAGTGGTGATCAAAGCGGAATCCGCCGAGCGCCATCACGCCATGGTCAACTTCTGGCGTACGACGCTTGCCTGCATGCTCGGCACGCTGTTCTGGCTGTGGACGGGCTGGACGTCCGGCAGCGGCGCGATGGTGATGATTGCCGTCGTGACCGCACTGGCGATGCGTCTGCCTAACCCGCGAATGGTCGCCATTGATTTCCTCTACGGCACCATTGCCGCCCTGCCGATAGGCGCGCTCTATTTTCTGGTCATCATCCCGTCTACCCAGCAGAGCATGCTGCTGCTCTGTATTAGTCTGGCGGTAATGGCGTTCTTTATCGGCATTGAAGTACAAAAGCGGCGCCTGGGATCGCTGGGGGCGCTGGCAAGTACGATTAACATCATCGTGCTCGATAACCCGATGACCTTCCATTTCAGCCAGTTCCTCGACAGCGCGTTAGGTCAGCTGGTGGGCTGTTTCCTGGCCATGATGGTGATACTTCTGGTTCGGGATAACTCGCAGGCAAGAACGGGCCGCGTGCTGCTGAACCAGTTCGTGTCGGCTGCCGTGTCGTCGATGACAACCAATACCGCGCGCCGTAAAGAGAACCACCTGCCCGCGCTCTACCAGCAGCTGTTTTTACTGCTGAACAAGTTCCCGGGCGATATCGCGAAGTTCCGCCTGGCGTTAACCATGATCATCGCGCACCAGCGTCTGCGTAACGCGCCCGTGCCGATCAACGACGATCTGTCGGCCTGGCACCGCCAGCTGCGTCGTACTGCCGATCACGTGCTTTCCGCCAGCAGTGATGACAAACGGCGTCGTTACTTTACGCAGCTGCTTGAAGAGCTCGATATCTACCAGGAGAAGCTAAAGCACTGGGAAGCACCGCCTCAGGTGACCGAGCCGGTAGGACGGCTGGTGTTTATGCTGCATCGCTACCAGAATGCCCTCACGGATAACTGACTGAAGTAAAAAAACCGACGCCAAAAGCGTCGGTTTTTTTGTGGCTATACTTATTCCAGCACGTTCTTACATTTCAGGAAGGGAGGACACATGACGACCCAGGCGCTTCAGGATCACATCCTTTTTCAGACCGGTTTTCTGGTCAACGGGATCTGGAAAACGCTGGACACGACGTTCGATGTACTTAACCCCGCGACCGGGGAAGTCATCGCTAAAGTCGCGAAGGCGGGTAAAGCACAAACCGAAGACGCTATCGCAGCGGCCACCAAAGCCTTCCCGGCCTGGCGTGCCAAAACCGCAAAAGAGCGTTCGGCGATTCTCTACCGCTGGTACGAACTGATTATTGAGAATAAAAGCTGGCTCGGGCGGTTAATGACCACCGAACAGGGCAAACCCCTGAAAGAGGCGGAGGGAGAAGTCGAGTACGCCGCCAGCTTTATCCAGTGGTTTGCCGAAGAAGCCAAACGCGCGAACGGTGAAATTATTCCGCCGATCAAACCCGGCTCACGCATTCTGGCGACCCGTGAACCCATTGGTGTGGTCGCGGCGATTACGCCGTGGAACTTCCCGATGGCCATGCTCACCCGCAAGTTAGGCCCGGCGCTGGCAGCAGGATGTACCGGGGTGATCAAACCGGCCAATAACACACCGCTTAGTGCCTTTGCGCTGCTTACCCTGGCAAAACAGGCCGGTGTACCCGACGGCGTGCTCAACGCCGTGGCCGGGAATACGCATGAAATCAGCGATGCGATTATGGCAAGCCGGGACGTGCGTAAAATCTCCTTTACGGGTTCAACCTCCGTCGGCAAAACGCTGGTGCGTAACGCCGCAGAAACCATGAAGAAAGTCTCGATGGAGCTGGGGGGAAATGCTCCTTATATCGTTTTTGAGGATGCGGATATCGACGCAGCGGTTAAGGGGGCGATCGCCAACAAGTTCCGCAATGCCGGGCAGGTCTGCGTCAGCGTGAACCGTTTTTATATTCAGGAAACCGTTTACGACAAATTTGTGAATAAACTTGCCGATGCGGTGAATGGGCTGAAGGTGGGCAATGGTCTTGACGAAGGGGTGGTCGTCGGGCCGCTGATTGAACCTTCTGCGGTCAACAAGGTGCGTGAGCATGTCGACGATGCCGTTGCCCGGGGCGCAATCGTATTGGCTGGGGGTAAGCCCCATCCGCTTGGTGGGAATTTCTGGATGCCAACCGTACTGGGCGACTGCCATGAAGGCATGAAGCTGGCAGAAGAAGAGACGTTTGGCCCGGTGGCGGCGTGCTTCCGTTTCACCTCGGAAGATGAAGTTATCCAGCGCGCCAACAACACGCCCTATGGGCTGGCGGCTTACTTCTATACCCAGAATCTCTCACGGGTCTTCCGCGTTTCACAGGCAATCGAGAGCGGGATGATTGGCATTAACGAGTGTGCCGTCTCCACGGAGCTCGGCCCCTTTGGCGGCGTAAAAGAGTCAGGTCTTGGACGAGAGGGCTCCGTGCTGGGGCTGGAAGAGTATCTGGAAGTTAAAACCCTGCATATTGGGGGATTATAATAGACAGGGCGGCATCTGCCGCTCGCCTGGACTGGGTGGCTGGCAATGAAAACCTATACGTTTGATTTTGACGAGATCGACAGTCAGGAAGACTTCTACCGTGAATTTATCCGGGTGTTTGATCTTGAACGGGAAAGCGTGACGAATCTGGATACGCTGTGGGACGTGGTGACCGGCAGCCTGCTGCCGCTACCGCTGGAAATTGAGTTCATCCATTTGCCCGATAAGCTTCGCAGACGTTTTGGCGCGCTGATATTGCTTTTCGATGAAGCGGAAGAAGAGCTTGAAGGGCAGCTGCGCTTTAACGCGCGGCATTGAATCAAAAAAAAAGCCCCTGACCATGAGGCCAGGGGCAAGTCGTATGATGAGATACGACGAGGGTTTATTTATACAGCTCTGCCGTTGCATGCCAGTGGTCACCCTGATTCAGTTCGGTGACGCGATAGCTGCTGGCGCCTGCTTTTTCAGCTTTGGCGGCAAGTTCGTGACGAATATCCATCGGGGAACCGGTGACTGACGTCACGGATACGCTGCCCATTGGCTGCAGATTTTGTGCCTGGTCGGCATTCACCTGCTGTACGGCTGCACTTGCGCCGAAAGAGAGAACGGATGCCAGACCGAGGGTTGCGATGATCAATTTGGTTTTCATAGTCTTTACTCCTGAATAGGGTTTTTTACTCAACGGCGAGAAGGGTTGAACCGCTATTTTTATGCCTGGTGCCGTTGAGGGGAGATTTACGTTTTCAGTTATTACTAAAACTTATTTGTACAGCTCAGCGGTGGCGTGCCAGTGGTCACCAGAACGCGCTTCGATGATGCGATAGGATGACGCACCCTGTTCTTCCGCTTTTTTGTTCAGCATCTCACGCATGTCCATTGGCGATGTGCCGACCGCGCCGACAGAAACCGTACCGATGGCCTGGCGGGATTGCGCCTGGTCAGCATTGATAGAGTCGGCAGCGAAAGCACCGAATGACAGGACAGACAGGACGCTCAGCGCCGCTACAGTTGATTTGATTTTCATGATTCTTACCTCGTCGAATTTTTTAGTGGGGTCTTGTTTCGTGACCCTCATCACAAAATCAAGTATACACTAATAACGGTAAAAATTAATACCAGACTAATGGTTTCTATTGTTATTACGTGTTAACCAGACTATTTTTTATAACCAAATTGCATAATATTGGGTGTTTTTTGTTCGATTGTGGTGGTTATATCTAATTAAATCATATGGATAGTAGCTTTTGATTTTTTGTGCGATTTTTTGATTTAGCATTCACCAGATGAATGTTAATGGGTGGTAAAAAGCACTATTTGTCAAAGTGAAGGGCAGTAGAAAAGAGGGGGAAACGCAGCGTAAGCAGAACGATCCCCGTAGCGACGCTACGGGGAGAGGGGATTAGAGTTCCTGTTCGAACAGAACCAGAATCGCTTCGTGGAGATCTTTCACGGAGAAACCGCTGGCTGGTGTGGTAAAGATGGTGTCATCGCCGGCGATAGTCCCCAGGATCCCCTCCGTTTTACCCAGCGAGTCCAGCATGCGGGCAATCAGCTGTGCGGCGCCAGGGCTTGTGTGGATCACCACTACGGCGTCGTTATGATCGATATCCAGAACCAGATTTTTGAGCGGGCTGGAGGTGGTCGGCACGCCAAGTTCTGCCGGCAGGCAATAGACCATCTCCATCTTGGCGTTACGGGTACGCACCGCGCCAAATTTCGTTAACATGCGGGAGACTTTCGACTGATTGATGTTATCGAAGCCTTGTTCCTGCAGCGCCTGAACAATTTCTCCCTGAGAACTGAATTTCTCTTCTTTGAGTAGCGCCTTAAACGCCTTTACTAATTCTTCTTGCTTAGACGAGCTTCGCATAAGTCACCCGGAATATGACGATAGAAACAACATTATTATGCATGTGGATGAATTTTTATGCAAATTATCTACCCAGCGCCAGGCTGAAATAATGTTATGAAAGGGAGTGATTTTATCAGATTTCGTTATCAGAAAACATGCCTGGGTCACGCCGCGCAAATAAGCTTAAAAGTAAATTAAATGTTATCAAAATGATGTTGTTTTGGTGGCGGGGCAGGGTGTATTGTAACCACCTCTTAATGCGTTGCCATTTGTCGTCAGATAGTCTTCTGATGAGAGATAAAGTCGCGTGACCTCAAATTCTTTAGCTACGAAAATTGTAATTATTTACTTGCTGAATTATGGTCGCCGCAACGGATTTACAGATACTTAAGTTAACCATAATAAGGAGTTTAGGATGAAAGTCGCAGTCCTCGGCGCTGCTGGTGGTATCGGCCAGGCGCTTGCCCTACTACTGAAAACCCAACTGCCTTCAGGCTCAGAACTCTCCCTGTACGATATTGCTCCGGTAACCCCAGGTGTGGCGGTTGACCTGAGCCACATCCCGACCGCTGTAAAAATCAAAGGCTTCTCCGGTGAAGATGCACGTCCTGCACTGCAGGGTGCTGACGTGGTGCTGATTTCTGCAGGCGTGGCGCGTAAGCCAGGCATGGATCGTTCAGACCTGTTCAACGTCAACGCGGGCATCGTGAAAAACCTGGTGCAGCAGATTGCAGAAATCTGCCCG
Source organism: Enterobacter cloacae complex sp. 2015409 (assembly GCF_041365315.1). Taxonomy (NCBI): domain Bacteria; kingdom Pseudomonadati; phylum Pseudomonadota; class Gammaproteobacteria; order Enterobacterales; family Enterobacteriaceae; genus Enterobacter; species Enterobacter cloacae complex sp. 2015409. The sequence continues at coordinate 45,514 of NZ_JBFTVM010000003.1, forward strand.
AAAGCATGCATCGGTATCATCACTAACCCGGTGAACACCACCGTGGCTATCGCGGCAGAAGTGCTGAAGAAAGCGGGTGTTTACGACAAAAACAAACTGTTCGGCGTGACCACGCTGGATATCATCCGTTCCAACACCTTTGTTGCTGAGCTGAAAGGCAAACAGCCAACAGAAGTGGAAGTGCCGGTCATTGGCGGTCACTCTGGCGTCACCATCCTGCCTCTGCTGTCGCAGATCCCAGGCGTGAGCTTCACCGAGCAGGAAGTGGCTGACCTGACTAAACGCATCCAGAACGCGGGCACCGAAGTGGTGGAAGCGAAGGCGGGTGGCGGTTCTGCAACCCTGTCTATGGGCCAGGCAGCTGCGCGTTTTGGCCTGTCACTGGTTCGCGCTCTGCAGGGCGAGAAAGGCGTTGTTGAATGCGCTTACGTTGAAGGCGATGGCGAACACGCTCGCTTCTTCTCTCAACCGCTGCTGCTGGGTAAAAACGGTATCGAAGAGCGTAAATCCATTGGTACGCTGAGCGCGTTTGAACAACACGCGATGGAAGGTATGCTGGATACGCTGAAGAAAGATATCACCCTGGGTGAAGAGTTCGTTAACAAGTAAAACGAACCGTCTTCCGGCAAAAAAAAACGGAGCTTATCGCTCCGTTTTTTTATGCCTGTCAGTTAGTGGCCGGATATTCCTGAATCGTCACATGCAGCGTCAGTTTCTTATCGTTGCGCATGACTTCAACAGGGATGATAGAGCCCGGACGAATCTCTGCCACCTGGTCCATCGTCTCCAGCGCAGAGACCGCTGGCGTGCCGTTGACCGACACAATGACGTCATTTACCTGAATACCCGCATTAGCGGCCGGGCCACCAGGCGACACTTCATTCACCACAATCCCCTGAATCTGATCGATACCGCCGCCCTGGGTATGCATCGGTGCAATTTCGCGCCCGCCGATACCGATATAGCCGCGGATCACGCGTCCGTCGCGGATCAGCTTATCCATGATCTTGGTCGCCAGCTGGAATGGAATAGCAAAGCCGATCCCTTCCGGCGTCTCGCCGTCGTTACTCTTATCGAACGAGAGGGTGTTGATGCCCATCAGTTCGCCCAGCGAGTTGACCAGCGCCCCGCCGGAGTTACCGTGGTTGATGGAGGCATCGGTTTGCAGAAAGTTCTGCCGCCCGGAGGGGTTGAGGCCAATACGACCGGTCGCGCTAATAATCCCCTGGGTGATGGTCTGACCCAGGTTGTAAGGGTTACCGATAGCCAGGACGACGTCACCAATATGCGGGGTACGTTTACGGTTGATCGGGATGACCGGCAAACCGCCCGTGGCGTTAATTTTCAGCACGGCCAGGTCGGTCAGGCTGTCAGATCCAACGAGTAACGCCTCAAATACGCGGCCATCTTGCAGGGCGACGATGATCTGGTCGGCATCGTTAATCACGTGCTTGTTGGTAATAATGTAGCCGCGCTCATCCATGATTACGCCGGAGCCGAGAGTACGGATCTCCAGCTGGTTGTGGGCTGAGGTGTTCAGACCACGGTTATAGACGTTAACCACGGCAGGTGCGGCACGGCGGACGGCCTGGTTATAGGTGGCTGGCGTTTCATCCGTGCTATCGAACTGGGGAGCCGACAGTTTATTGAACTGACGTATAGACGGCAGCGCCAGCAGCAGCAGGCCAGCGACAATCAAACCGATGACAATAGAACGTAAGAGCTTTAAAAGCATGATGCGCGTGTCGTTAAAAAAGGAACGATTTGCAGCATAACATGAGTTATCCGGACATCACACGCAGCGGTGATGTCCGGGTCACAAATGCTTAGCGCAACAGTATATAGATGGACTCATTGCCACGCATGACCTGCAGGGCAATAACCGCCGGTTTACTTTCCAGCAACTTGCGCAGTTCGGCAATGGACTGCACGCGATTGCGGTTTACGCTAATGATCACGTCATCCTGATGCAATCCGGCCTGTGCGGCAGGGCTGCTCTTCTCGACGGTGTCGATGCGAATGCCTTTCGTACCGTCTTTCAGCTGCCCATCGCTCAACGTAGCCCCTTGCAGGGCCGGGGCGATAAGCTCCGCACTGGCAGAGGAAGAGGTGCTCTTATCCAGCGTGACTTCAACGTCCAGCGGCTTACCGTCACGTATCAGGCCCAGCTTCACTTTGGCACCGGGTTCGGTGGTGGCAATCCGCGAACGCAGTTCTGCAAAGCTGCTCAGCGGTTTGTCGTTCAGGCTGACGATCACATCACCCGATTTCACGCCCGCTTTTGCCGAGCCGGAGTTTGGCAGCACTTCACTGACAAACGCCCCGCGCTGTACGTTGATATTGAACGCTTTTGCAATATCCGCGCTCATCTCCATGCCTTTAATACCCAGCAGCCCGCGTTTGACTTCGCCAAACTGAATGAGCTGTTGAGAGAGGGTTTTGGCCATATTGCTGGGGATAGCAAAACCGATCCCAATGCTGCCGCCGCCCGGGGCCAGAATCGCCGTGTTAATCCCTATTAGCTCGCCGTTAAGGTTGAGCAATGCCCCGCCGGAGTTCCCACGGTTGATGGAGGCATCGGTCTGGATAAAGTTTTCCAGCCCTTCCAGATTGAGGCCGCTGCGTCCCAGCGCGGAGACGATCCCGGAAGTCGCGGTCTGCCCTAAACCAAAGGGGTTGCCCACGGCGACGGCAAAATCGCCGACGCGCAGTTTGTCGGAGTCCGCGATGGCAATCTGGGTCAGGTTGCTCGGGTTTTGCACCTGCAACAGCGCGATGTCGCTCTGGTCATCTCCGCCGATCAGTTTGGCATCGAATTCGCGGCCATCGTTCAGCTGGACGCTGATTTTATCGGCCTGGCTGATGACATGATTGTTGGTCAGAATATAGCCTTTTGCCGCATCAATAATGACGCCAGAACCCAGGCCTTCAAAAGGCTGAGCCTGCTGGTCGGGAGACTCATCGCCAAAATATTTTTTCAGTTCTTCAGGGACGCGTTGGCTTTGTACTGCGGTACCCTCAACCTGAACGCTGACGACCGCAGGCAACACTTTTTCCAGCATGGGTGCGAGGCTTGGAATGGCCGCCTGGCCAGGCACCTGGGTGGGGATGGCGGCGAATACAGGGACGGACGCCGAGAGAGATAACCCGACACTTAACGCGATAGCGCTCAACAGCTGGTTTTTTTTCTTCATCGATGTTGACTCTCGTAACCTGGAATAAAGGAAAAACGGCCCCAAAAACACGTTGATGTTATTGAATTTTAAACCGCTGAACAATGAGGTGTTTAACTAAATGATAGCTGGGGTCATCAAGAAAGGACGGGCGCAATCGCTGCGCCCGTAAAATAAATTCAGGTTGTGCGATTAATCGCGTTTTACACCGCCGCGCAGCAGGCCGGACGCGCCATCGGAATAGTCGCGAGGCATCTGAACGGGCGCCTGATCGTTACCGGCTTCAGAGTCAGCCAGACGGTTGCGGAACGGGTTGGTTTCCGCGGTCATTTCCGGCAGCAGGCTGCTGGAGCTTTTGGCCATATGTTGATACAGCTGACGATAGTCGGTCGCCATGTTGTCCAGCAGCTCGGCGCTACGGGCAAAATGGCTGACCAGCTCTTCACGATACTCTTCCAGCTCGGCTTTGTTCTTTTCCAGTTCGTACTGCAGTGACTGCTGCTGACGCAATTTGCGATTACCGAAACGCATGGCCACAGCACCGATAACGATGCCGACGACTAAACCGATTAGCGCATATTCCCAGGTCATGAACTTCTCCCGTTGTCTTGTTGTTCCGTAGGGTGTTGGCTCGGCTCCTGCCTGTGCCTGATAATGCCACTATAACCGCTATTTCCGTAGAAGTGGAATCCTGACGTATCATCGCGTAGTGTAGAACGGCCTTTTTTTCATCAGTCGCGTCTGCTGGTGAGCGTTAATTGAAGGAATAACAATAAGATTATGCAAAACCTGTCCCCTGCATCGCGATATCAACTGGCCCTAAACGAGGGCACTCATCAGCCGGATGACGTTCAACGTGAGGCGGTAAACCGTCTGGAGATGATTTATCAGGAGCTCACGGCAAAACCCGCTGAAGTCGAACAGAACGGTGGCCTAAAGGCGGCGTTTGGGCGGTTGCTCGGTAAAAAAGCGCCGCAGGCTCATGCGCCGGTGCGCGGTTTATATATGTGGGGCGGGGTCGGTCGCGGAAAAACCTGGCTGATGGACCTGTTCTATCTGAGCCTGCCGGGCGCACGCAAACAGCGCCTGCACTTCCATCGTTTTATGCTGCGGGTGCATGAAGAGCTGACCGCACTGCAGGGTAAAAGCGATCCGCTGGAGATTGTGGCCGACAGGTTCAAGGCGGAAACCGACGTGCTCTGCTTCGATGAGTTTTTTGTGTCTGACATCACCGATGCCATGCTGTTAGGTGGCCTGATGAAAGCGCTATTTGCCCGCGGAATCACGCTGGTGGCCACGTCGAATATCCCGCCGGATGAGCTCTATCGTAACGGCCTGCAGCGGGCACGCTTTCTGCCCGCCATCGACGCCCTCAAGCAGCACTGCGACATCATGAACGTCGATGCCGGTGTCGATTATCGTCTGCGCACCCTGACACAGGCGCACCTGTGGCTTTCGCCGTTAAATGCAGAGACCACCCGCGAGATGGATAAGCTTTGGCTGGCGCTGGCGGGGGCAAAACGCGATCACGCCCCGGAACTCGAGATTAACCATCGCCCGCTGCCCACCCTTGGCGTCGAAAACCAAACGCTGGCGGTCTCCTTTACGACGCTCTGCGTGGATGCCCGCAGCCAGCACGACTACATTGCGCTTTCGCGTCTGTTCCACACCGTCATGGTGCTGGATGTACCGGTGATGACGCGGCTGATGGAGAGCGAAGCACGGCGCTTCATTGCGCTGGTGGACGAGTTTTATGAGCGCCACGTCAAGCTGGTGGTCAGCGCCGAGGTACCTTTATATGAGATTTACCAGGGCGAGCGGCTGAAGTTTGAATTCCAGCGCTGCCTGTCGCGCCTGCAGGAGATGCAGAGCGAGGAATACCTGAAGCTGGAGCATATGCCGTAACAAACGTCACCCTCTCCCTGTGGGAGAGGGGCTGGGGTGAGGGCACCAGACGTTAATAAATGCCACCCTCTCCCTGTGGGAGAGGGGCCGGGGGTGAGGGCACCAGACCGCGCAATACTTACCCCCGAAAAACCCATTCCAAATCACATTTAAGGGTCGATCTTTGACCTCAACTTCTCTATAATCTTGCGACCCCACGTTACGAGAAGGTTTTTTTCCCGAAACTTTCTATGTGTCGGCATTAGCTATTCGAAGGGGTAGGTTTGCCGGACTTTGTCGTGTGAACCTCAACTGACTAAACGTTTGGGTGTTCACCAACGTGTAACTTATTATTTGGGTAAGCTTTTAATGAAAACTTTTACAGCTAAACCAGAAACCGTACAGCGCGACTGGTATGTTGTTGACGCGACCGGTAAAACTCTGGGCCGTCTGGCTACTGAACTGGCTCGTCGCCTGCGCGGTAAGCACAAAGCGGAATACACTCCGCACGTTGATACCGGTGATTACATCATCGTTCTGAACGCTGATAAAGTTGCTGTAACCGGCAACAAGCGTACTGACAAAGTGTACTATCACCACACCGGCCACATCGGTGGTATCAAAGAAGCGACCTTTGAAGAGATGATTGCTCGCCGTCCTGAGCGTGTGATTGAAATCGCGGTTAAAGGCATGCTGCCAAAAGGCCCGCTGGGTCGTGCTATGTTCCGTAAACTGAAAGTTTACGCAGGCAACGAGCACAACCACGCGGCACAGCAACCGCAAGTTCTTGACATCTAATCGGGATTATAGGCAATGGCTGAAAATCAATACTACGGCACTGGTCGCCGCAAAAGTTCCGCAGCTCGCGTTTTCATCAAACCGGGCAGTGGTAAAATCGTAATCAACCAGCGTTCTCTGGAACAATACTTCGGTCGCGAAACTGCCCGCATGGTAGTTCGCCAGCCGCTGGAACTGGTTGACATGGTAGAAAAACTGGATCTGTACATCACCGTTAAAGGTGGTGGTATCTCCGGTCAGGCAGGTGCGATCCGTCACGGTATCACCCGCGCTCTGATGGAGTACGACGAATCCCTGCGTTCTGAACTGCGTAAAGCTGGCTTCGTTACTCGTGACGCGCGTCAGGTTGAACGTAAGAAAGTGGGTCTGCGTAAAGCACGTCGTCGTCCACAGTTCTCCAAACGTTAATCCATTCTGCTTACGCAGAACGATTGGCGAAAAACCCGCTTCGGCGGGTTTTTTTATGGATAATGCGCAGGTTATCCACAATCTCCATACATATATCTTCTCTTTTTCCACATTTCCAGAATCCCCTCACCACAAAGCCATCAAAATCTGGTAAACTATCATCCAATTTTCTGCCCAAATATCGGTGAATACTCGATTTTTGTTCGTTTCTTGAACAATGTGTTTTCTCTGGGATGGGCGATACAACATCTGGCTGGCCCCTGTTGGGCTGGTAGCAGTAAAAATTCTGAATATACCTGGAGGTTTTCATGGCTGTCGCTGCCAACAAACGTTCGGTAATGACGCTGTTTTCTGGTCCTACTGACATTTATAGCCATCAGGTTCGTATCGTGCTGGCCGAGAAGGGTGTCAGTTTTGAGATCGAGCATGTGGAAAAGGATAACCCGCCTCAGGATCTGATCGATCTCAACCCGAGCCAAAGCGTACCGACGCTGGTGGATCGCGAGCTGACCCTGTGGGAATCCCGTATCATTATGGAATATCTGGATGAGCGTTTCCCGCATCCGCCACTGATGCCTGTTTACCCTGTCGCGCGTGGTGAAAGCCGCCTGTACATGCAGCGTATTGAAAAAGACTGGTACTCGCTGATGAACGTTATCGTCAGCGGTTCCGCTTCTGAAGCTGACGCTGCACGTAAGCAGCTGCGTGAAGAGCTGCTGGCAATCGCGCCTGTGTTTGGTCAGAAACCGTTCTTCCTGAGCGATGAGTTCAGCCTGGTGGATTGCTACCTGGCACCGCTGCTGTGGCGTCTGCCAACCCTGGGCGTAGAGTTCAGCGGTCCTGGCGCGAAAGAGCTGAAAGGCTATATGACTCGCGTATTTGAACGCGACTCTTTCCTGGCATCTTTAACTGAACCGGAACGTGAAATGCGTCTCGGCCGAGGCTAATGACTGTGGAAATGTCACAACTTACCCCACGCCGTCCGTATCTGCTGCGCGCCTTCTATGAATGGCTGCTGGATAACCAGCTCACGCCGCACCTGGTTGTGGATGTGACGTTGCCGGGCGTGCTGGTTCCAATGGAATACGCGCGTGACGGACAGATCGTACTGAACATTGCGCCGCGTGCGGTGGGTAATCTGGAGCTGGCAAACGATGAAGTGCGCTTCAACGCGCGTTTCGGCGGCGTGCCGCGTCAGGTTTCCGTACCTCTGGCAGCCGTGCTGGCTATCTACGCGCGTGAAAACGGGGCGGGTACCATGTTCGAGCCGGAAGCGGCGTATGATGAAGATGTTGCCAGCCTGAATGATGACAACGCATCCGATGAGCGCGAAAGCGACACGGTGATGTCACTTATTGATGGCGATAAACCCGATCATCACGACGACAATGACCCTGATGACGATCCGCCTCCGCGCGGTGGCCGTCCGGCTCTTCGCGTCGTGAAATAAAAAAAACAGGCCCAATCGGGCCTGTTTTTTTACACTTCCAGGTAGTTCAGTATACCGTCAGCCGCCTTGCGGCCTTCGGCAATCGCCGTCACCACCAGGTCAGAACCGCGAACGATATCGCCACCGGCGAAGATTTTCGGGTTGCTGGTCTGGAACGCGTTATCGCTGCCTTCTGGCGCAATCACGCGGCCCTGCGAATCCAGCTCAACGCTGTGCTTCGCCAGCCACTCCATGCTGTGAGGACGGAAACCGAACGCCATCACCACGGCATCGGCCGGGATCACGTGTTCAGAACCGGCGACGATTTCCGCACGACGACGGCCTTTCGCATCCGGTGCCCCCATCTCCGTGCGCGCCATCTTCACGCCGCTCACTTTACCGTTGGCATTCACTTCAATACCCAGAGGCTGGATGTTGAACTGGAACTCCACGCCCTCTTCACGCGCGTTTTTCACTTCGCGTTTAGAACCCGGCATGTTCTCTTCGTCACGACGGTAGGCGCAGATCACGTGTGCCGCATTCTGACGAATGGAGGTACGCACGCAGTCCATCGCGGTATCACCGCCGCCCAGCACCACCACGCGTTTGCCTTCCATGCTGACGAAAGGCTCATCGGCGGTTTCGCCGTAGCCCATGATCTGCTTGGTGTTGGCAATCAGGAACGGCAGCGCGTCGTACACGCCCGGCGCGTCTTCGTTCTCCAGACCGCCGCGCATGGACTGATAGGTGCCCACGCCCAGGAACACGGCGTCGTAATCCTTCAGCAGGTCGTCGAGCTGCACGTCGCGGCCCACTTCCACGTTCAGTTTGAACTCAATGCCCATGCCGGTGAAGATTTCACGGCGACGGGTCATGACCTCTTTTTCCAGCTTGAAGGCCGGGATACCGAAGGTTAGCAGACCGCCGATCTCCGGATGACGGTCAAAGACCACCGCCTTCACGCCGTTGCGGGTCAGCACGTCCGCACAGGCCAGGCCCGCCGGGCCCGCGCCGATGATCGCCACGCGCTTGTCGGTTTGCTTCACGCCGGTCATATCCGGACGCCAGCCCATCTCGAACGCTTTATCGTTGATATAGCGCTCGATGTTGCCGATGGTCACCGCGCCGAACTCGTCGTTCAGCGTACAGGAACCTTCGCACAGACGGTCCTGAGGACACACGCGGCCGCACACTTCCGGCAGGGTGTTGGTCTGGTGAGACAGCTCGGCGGCTTCAAAAATACGTCCTTCGTTGGCCAGCTTCAGCCAGTTCGGGATGTAGTTATGTACCGGGCATTTCCATTCACAGTAAGGGTTACCGCAGGACAGGCAGCGGTCTGCCTGCGCTTTGGCCTGGCCCTCTGAAAACGGCTCGTAGATTTCAACAAATTCAATTTTGCGGATCTTCAGCGGTTTCTTTGGCGGATCAACACGCTGCAGGTCGATAAACTGGTATACGTTCTGGCTCATCTGAATTCCTTACTGCGCCTGCACGCGCAGCTCTGCTGCGCTACGACTACGGTGACCCAACAGGGCTTTAACATCGCTGGACTTCGGCTTAACCAGCGCGAATTTCGCAGAGAACGCCGGCCAGTTCGCCAGGATCTCTTCGCCGCGCGAAGAACCGGTATGCTGCACGTGTTCGGTGATCAAACCGCGCAGGTGTTCTTCGTGGATAGCCAGCGTATCAACGTCCAGCACTTCCACCAGCTCCGGGTTCACGCGTTTGCGGAACTCACCGTCTTCATCCAGGACGTAGGCAAAACCACCCGTCATGCCCGCGCCAAAGTTCACGCCGGTTTTACCCAGAACGCAAACAATCCCGCCCGTCATGTATTCACAACCGTTATCGCCAATGCCTTCCACCACGGTGATGGCACCGGAGTTACGCACCGCAAAACGCTCGCCCGCACGGCCTGCTGCGAACAGGCGACCGCCGGTCGCGCCGTACAGGCAGGTGTTACCGATGATGCTGGCTTCATGGCTGCGGAAGGCTGAGCCAACCGGAGGACGCACCGCCAGCAGACCGCCCGCCATGCCTTTGCCGACGTAGTCGTTGGCATCGCCGGTCAGGTAAAGCTCAACGCCGCCTGCGTTCCACACGCCGAAGCTCTGACCCGCGGTACCGCTGAAGTGCGCGGTAATCGGATCCGCCGCCAGCCCCTGGTCACCGTGCGTTTGCGCGATATAACCGGAAAGGGAGGCGCCCACGGAGCGGTCGGTGTTGCGGATATCAAACCAGAACGTTTTGCTCTGCTTGTCGTCCACATACGGCTTCGCCTGCTGCAGCAGCTGCGCGTTCAGTACGCCGTTATCGAACGGTGGGTTGTTCTCGGTGCAGTAGACCGCTTTGCCAGGATGCGGCTGCGCGGTTTCCAGCAGCTTGCTCAACTCCAGCTTTTGCTGTTTGGCGGTGAAGCCTTCCAGCTCTTTCAGCAGATCGGTGCGGCCAATCAGGTCTACCAGACGCTTCACGCCCAGCTGCGCCATCAGCTCGCGGGTTTCGCGGGCGATGAAGTCAAAGTAGTTGGTTACTTTGAACGGCAGACCGTGATAGTGATTCTTACGCAGCTTCTCGTCCTGGGTTGCCACGCCGGTTGCGCAGTTGTTCAGGTGGCAAATACGCAGGTATTTACAGCCAAGTGCAACCATTGGGCCGGTACCGAAGCCGAAGCTTTCCGCACCGAGGATCGCCGCCTTGATGATGTCGAGGCCGGTTTTCAGGCCACCGTCCACCTGCAGGCGGATCTTATGACGCAGACCGTTAGCCACCAGCGCCTGCTGGGTTTCCACCAGGCCAAGCTCCCACGGACAGCCCGCATATTTCACGGAGGAGAGCGGGCTTGCACCGGTACCGCCGTCGTAGCCGGCGATGGTGATGAGGTCCGCATAGGCTTTCGCCACGCCGGTGGCGATGGTGCCGACGCCCGGTTCGGAAACCAGCTTCACGGAGATCATCGCCTTCGGGTTGACCTGCTTCAGGTCGAAAATCAGCTGCGCTAAGTCCTCGATAGAGTAGATATCGTGGTGCGGTGGCGGGGAGATCAGCGTCACGCCCGGTACCGAGTAGCGCAGTTTGGCGATGTACGGGGTAACTTTATCACCCGGCAGCTGGCCGCCTTCGCCCGGTTTCGCACCCTGAGCGACTTTAATCTGAATCACGTCGGCGTTGACCAGGTACGCTGGCGTTACGCCAAAGCGACCGGATGCCACCTGCTTGATGCGGGACACCTTGTTGGTACCGTAACGGGCCGGATCTTCACCGCCTTCGCCGGAGTTAGAGTTGCCGCCGATGCTGTTCATGGCTTCCGCCAGCGCTTCGTGGGCTTCCGGGCTCAGCGCGCCGATGGACATCGCCGCGGTGTCGAAGCGTTTGAACAGCTCGGATGCCGGCTCAACCTCGTCAATGCTGACCGCTTCATCACCCGGGTTCAGGGCAATGAGGTCGCGCAGCGTTGCCGCCGGACGGTTGTTCACCAGCTCAGCATACTGCTGATAATCACGGTATTCGCCGCTCTGAACCGCCTGCTGCAGCGTGCGCACCACGTCCGGGTTGTAGGCGTGGTATTCGCCGCCGTGAACGTATTTCAGCAGACCGCCCTGATCCAGCGGCTTACGTGCCAGCCAGGCGCGTTTGGACAGGTTCACCAGATCCTGCTGGAAGTCAGCAAAACCGGCGCCGCCGATGCGGCTGACCACGCCCTGGAAGCAGAGGTTGGCGACTTCGTCATGCAGGCCGACCGCTTCAAACAGCTTCGAGCAGCGGTAGGAGGCAATGGTCGAGATGCCCATTTTGGACATGATCTTGTACAGACCTTTGTTGATGCCGTTACGGTAGTTCAGCATCACCGCGCGGTAATCTTTGTCGATCGCGCGGGTATCCACCAGACGGGCCAGCGTTTCGTAGGCCAGGTACGGGTAGATCGCCGTCGCACCGAAGCCCAGCAGCACGGCAAAGTGGTGCGGATCGCGCGCGCTTGCGGTTTCCACAATGATGTTGGCGTCGCATCGCAGGCTCTTATCGACCAGACGCGTCTGGATAGCGCCAACCGCCATCGGGGCCGGTACCGGCAGACGGTTTTTCGCGATGTTGCGATCGGACAGCACCAGCAGAACGGTACCGTTACGCACCATCTGTTCGGCTTTGTCACACAGCGCATTCACCGTCTCTTCGAGGCTCGCTTCGTTCACGTCGAAGGTAATATCGAGCGTGTCGGCGCGGTAGTGCTCCTCTTTCATGGTGGTAAGCTGTTTGAAATCGGAGTACAGCAGGATCGGCGATTTAAAGGTCAGACGGTGCGCCTGGCCTTCGGCCTCGCAGAAGACGTTCATCTCGCGACCGATGCTGGTGGCCAGCGACATCACGTGTGCTTCACGCAGTGGATCGATTGGCGGGTTAGTCACCTGCGCGAACTGCTGACGGAAGTAGTCATAGATGATGCGCGGCTGGCTGGAGAGCACGGCAAACGGGGTATCGTCACCCATCGAGCCGACCGCTTCCTGGCCGTTCTCACCGAGCACGCGGATGACGGAGTCCAGCTCTTCTGCGCTGTAGTTAAACTGCTTCTGGTAGCTTGCGAGGGTATCGTCGTCCAGCTCGCGGCTGCCCACTTCTTCGTCCGACAGATCTTCGAACGGCACCAGACGACGCACGTTCTTCTCCATCCACTCTTTGTACGGATGGCGGCTTTTCAGATCGTTGTCGGTTTCGGCGGAGTGCAGGATGCGCCCACCGCGGGTGTCGATTACCATCAGCTCGCCCGGACCGACGCGGCCTTTCTCGACCACTTCGTCAGGCTGGTAATCCCAGATACCGACTTCAGAGGCGCAGGTGATGAGCTTGTCTTTGGTGATGACGTAGCGCGCCGGACGCAGACCGTTACGGTCCAGGTTACAGGCGGCAAAACGGCCGTCGGACATCACGATGCCCGCCGGACCGTCCCACGGCTCCATGTGCATGGAGTTAAAGTCGAAGAACGCGCGCAGCTCAGGATCCATATCCGGGTTGTTCTGCCAGGCCGGTGGCACGAGCAGACGCATGGCGCGCACGATATCCATCCCGCCCGCCAGCAGCAGTTCCAGCATGTTATCCATCGAGCTGGAGTCAGAGCCGGTTTCGTTCACGAACGGTGCGGCATCGTGCAGGTCCGGGATCAGTGGCGTCTGGAACTTATAGGTACGGGCGCGGGCCCACTGGCGGTTACCGGTGATGGTGTTGATCTCGCCGTTGTGCGCCAGGTAGCGGAACGGCTGAGCCAGCGGCCAGCGTGGAACGGTGTTGGTGGAGAAGCGCTGGTGGAACAGGCAAATGGCCGATTCCAGACGCAGGTCCGCCAGGTCCAGGTAGAAGCGCGGCAGGTCAGCCGGCATACACAGACCTTTATAAATGTTCACCAGGTTAGAGAGGCTACAGACGTAGAACTCTTTATCGTCCTGGAGACGTTTTTCAATACGGCGGCGGGCAATAAACAGACGGCGTTCCATATCACGCGGACGCCAGCCCGCAGGCGCGTTGACGAAAATCTGTTCAATACGAGGCAGCGAGGAGAGGGCGATTTCACCGAGTACCCCTTCGTTGGTTGGCACATTGCGCCAGCCGACAATCGACAGGGTTTCACGCTGAAGTTCTTCTTCGACGATGCGGCGTGAGGCGGCAGCCTTTTCAGGATCCTGATTCAGGAACAGCATGCCGACAGCGTAGTTTTTGGCTAAACGCCAGCCGCGCTCTTCCGCCACGATGCGGAAGAAACGATCCGGTTTTTGCAGCAGCAGGCCGCAACCGTCGCCGGTTTTACCATCGGCAAGGATGGCGCCACGGTGCTGCATACGGGCCAGTGCGTGAATAGCAGTACGCACTACCTTGTGGCTAGGTTCGCCTTCTATGTGGGCGATCAGGCCGAAACCACAGTTATCCTTCTCAAGGGATTTATCGTACAACATATCAGTGAACCTCCCCAGGCTCGTCGGGCTTCCCACTGAACTTTACCGTGGCGCACAGGCACAGAAAGAGCATGGCGACGGGGTTTGCGTTTCATACGCGGACCTCGCATTCGCCCTCTTTTTCATCCTTTCGCGCAGGTAAACAAGTTTGAGGACTTGCTTCAGAGGGAATCTCAATTACTGCATAAATATGATGAGCAGGCCGCTCATCCAGAAAGCTTCCAGCGGATTTCCAACTTATCGGGAATTGGTACACAGGTCAAATGGCATTCTTATTTATACAAAAATGTGCTAAAGAGAGTTTATATGATTGTAATTAAAGGATATTTAACTATATTTACATTGATTATATGCCCTGACAGGACGTAGCGGAGTGTGATCTGACTCACTATATGTAAGCGGTATTATCAATGTAGCGTGCTGAATAGCGGTTTTATAGCAGAATAATAATCTGGCATTTCCTTCAAACCCGCATAAAGTCACTGTTTTTCAGTGACGGCGCTATAAATGAAAAAAACAATCAGAACATAAGGAAAAGTAATCACGAGTAGCGTGAATGAAATTGCAGTAATCCTGAGTATTTATTCATATAGATAAAGGCCGTCCAGGGCGATTGATCCAGGTCATCGCCGACAGAGGCTAAAAGTGGCAGGCTTGTCCCCTTTCTTCGGGACGGTCTATCAGATTATGCAGTTACAGAAATTAGTCAATATGTTTGGTGGGGATCTTTTGCAGCGGTACGGGCAAAAGGTTCATAAGCTGACGCTGCACGGCGGGTTTAGCTGCCCGAATCGTGATGGCACCATCGGGCGCGGCGGCTGCACCTTCTGTAACGTTGCGTCCTTTGCTGACGAAGCCCAGCAGCATAAATCTATCGCGGAACAGCTTGCCCATCAGGCCAGCCTGGTGAACCGCGCGAAGCAATATCTGGCCTATTTCCAGGCCTACACCAGCACGTGGGCGGAGGTGCAGGTGCTGCGCTCTATGTATCAGCAGGCCGTCAGCCAGGCTAACATCGTTGGGCTGTGCGTGGGCACGCGCCCGGACTGCGTGCCGGACGCGGTGCTGGACCTGCTCAGCGAGTACAAAGAACAAGGCTACGAGATCTGGCTGGAGCTGGGCCTGCAAACCGCGCACGACAAAACCCTGCACCGTATTAACCGTGGCCATGATTTCGCCTGCTACCAGCGCACCACGCGCCTGGCCCGTGAGCGCGGGCTGAAGGTCTGTTCGCATCTGATTGTCGGTCTGCCCGGCGAAGGTCAACAGCATGGCCTTGAAACGCTGGAGAGGGTAGTTGAGACCGGCGTGGACGGCATCAAGCTGCACCCGCTGCATATTGTTACGGGAAGCATTATGGCGAAAGCCTGGGAAGCGGGGCGGTTAAACGGTATTGCGCTTGAGGACTATTCGGTGACGGCGGGGGAGATGATTCGCCACACGCCGCCGGAAATTGTCTACCACCGTATTTCGGCCAGCGCCCGCCGTCCAACGCTTCTGGCACCGCTATGGTGTGAGAACCGCTGGACGGGGATGGTGGAAATCGACCGCTATCTGCAGGAGAACGGTGTACAGGGTTCGGCGCTGGGCCGCCCGTGGATTCCCCGTCTACCGGCGACGGCCGCCTAACAGACTCCCCAGCATGCCGCGCACGATCTGATTGGTGACCTGTCGCGCCGCGCTTTTCGCCATGGTCTGTACCACGCCGTCGCGCTTGCCGCCACGCGGCCCGGTGCTGCCGAACAGGATGTCTTTGAGCCCCCCGAGAATACCGTCATCCACGGCGACAGATTGCCCTTTAGCGGCAGGCGCATCCTGCGATTCGGTGGTCGCCTGTACCCCTTTTTGCAGCATCTCAAAAGCGGACTCGCGATCCACCTCGTCTTCGTACTTCCCGTAAACCGGAGAGTGGTTAATCAGGCCGTTACGTTCATCGTCGGTAACCGGCCCCATGCGCGAGCAGGGGGCAATCACCATGGCGCGTTCCACCACGGACGGGCTGCCCTTCGCATCCAGGAAAGAGATCAGCGCTTCACCAGTGCCTAACGCCTGAATCGCCGCTTCAGTATCAAAGGCAGGATTGGCGCGCATGGTTTGCGCGGCGGCTTTCACCGCTTTCTGATCCTTCGGCGTGAAGGCGCGCAGGGCGTGCTGCACGCGGTTGCCGAGCTGACCGAGCACGTTATCGGGGATATCCGACGGGTTTTGCGAGACAAACCAGACGCCGACCCCTTTGGAGCGGATCAGGCGAATGACCTGTTCAATTTTATCCAGCAATACCTGCGGCGCGTCGTTAAACAGCAGATGCGCCTCGTCAAAGAAGAACACCAGCTTCGGTTTTTCCAGATCGCCCGCTTCCGGTAGCTGTTCATACAGTTCGGAGAGCATCCACAGTAGGCTGGCGGCGTAGAGCTTTGGCATCTGGTAGAGTTTTTCCGAACTCAGAATGTTGATGATGCCTTTGCCGCTGCTGTCGGTGCGCATCCAGTCTTTGATATCCAGCATTGGCTCGCCAAAGAAGTGTTCGGCACCCTGTTGCTCCAGGGTCAGTAGCCCACGCTGAATGGCGCCCACCGAGGCGCTGCTGATGTTGCCATACTGGTTCTGGAAGGATTTGGCGTTATCGCCGATATACTGCGTAATGGCGCGCAGATCTTTAAAATCAAGCAGCAGCAGCCCCTGATCGTCGGCAATGCGGAAGATAATATTCAGCACGCCGGACTGCACGTCGTTGAGGTTAAGCAGACGGGCCAGCAGCAGCGGGCCGAGATCGGAGACGGTGGCGCGCACCGGATGGCCTTTCTCACCAAAGATATCCCACACCACTACCGGATTGTTATGCGGCGTCCAGTCCGTGATGCCTATATTCTTCAGCCGTTCGAGCAGTTTTTCAGAGGCCGTCCCTTCCTGAGAGACACCGGTTAAATCGCCTTTCACGTCAGCCATAAAGACCGGTACGCCAATCTCCGAAAGCGACTCCGCCAGCTTTTGCAGGGTGACGGTTTTCCCCGTCCCGGTCGCGCCGGTGATCAAACCGTGGCGGTTCGCCATCGCGGGCAGTAAATACAGCTCTTTTTCCAGCGTCCGGGCAATTAACAATGGTGTACTCATGATGCGCTTCCTCTCTTAGTCCTGGGTGGAGTATAGGCAACCTGATAGCAATTTGGTTGAGTAAATTCCTGACTTTGCGGCGCATTATCCAGCGCGGACTATGCTTTTGCATACGGTTCACAAAATAGTGGGAAACTATGTCCAGATTCTTCTTTAACGATCGCAAACAGCTGGTCAACGATGCCATTGAAGGCATACTGCTTTCTGCGCCACATGCCAATCTCGTCAAGCTTGATATCGATCCGGCCATCAGGATCGTCGCACGCGGCGACTGGGACAAAAGCCGTGTGGCGGTGATCTCCGGCGGCGGCTCAGGCCACGAACCCGCGCACGCCGGGTTTGTCGGCAAAGGGATGCTGACGGCGGCGGTATGTGGCGATCTGTTTGCCTCGCCGAGCGTGGATGCGGTGCTGAATGCCATTGTGGCGGTCACGGGCGATCGCGGCTGTCTGCTGATCGTCAAAAACTACACCGGCGACCGCCTGAACTTTGGTCTGGCGGCCGAAAAGGCCAAGCGCTATGGCCTGAAGGTGGAGATGGTGATTGTGGCAGACGATATCGCGCTGCCGGATAACAAGCAGCCGCGCGGTATTGCCGGTACGG
Source organism: Enterobacter cloacae complex sp. 2015409 (assembly GCF_041365315.1). Lineage (NCBI taxonomy): Bacteria > Pseudomonadati > Pseudomonadota > Gammaproteobacteria > Enterobacterales > Enterobacteriaceae > Enterobacter > Enterobacter cloacae complex sp. 2015409. The sequence goes on from NZ_JBFTVM010000003.1 coordinate 62,859, forward strand.
CGCTGGTGCACAAGATTGCGGGCTATGCGGCGGAGCAGGGGAAATCGTTGAGCGAGGTACGGGAGATTGCGCAACAGGCCTGCGACAACCTCTGGAGCCTGGGCGTTGCGATGCAAACCTGCAACCTGCCGGGCAGCGACGATGAAGAGGGGCGCATTAAGCAAGGCCACGTCGAGCTGGGTCTGGGCATTCACGGAGAGCCCGGCGCTTCCGTCGTAGATACGCAGAACAGCAAAGCGATTATCGACACGCTGGTGACGCCGCTACGCGCGCAGGCGGGAGAGGGGCGCTTTGCGGTATTGATTAACAATCTTGGCGGTGTATCGGCGCTGGAGATGGCGCTGCTGACCAAAGAGCTGGCGCATTCGGCGCTGAAAGAGGAGATCGCGTATCTGATAGGCCCCGCGCCGCTGGTGAGCGCGCTGGACATGAAGGGCTTTTCGCTCACGCTGCTGAAGCTCAACGATTTCTTCGAAAAGGCGATTCACGCCGAGGTTGAAACGCTGGGCTGGCAGAAGCCCGTGGCGTTTGCGCCGCTGCGCACCGTGGCGCATAACGCTATTCACGATCGCGTGGAATATACCCCGTCTGACAATCCGCAGGTGGGCGAATATGTCGCCTCGGTGACCAGCACGCTGCTCCAGCTGGAAAATCGTCTGAACGCGCTGGATGCCAAAGTGGGCGATGGTGATACTGGCTCCACCTTTGCGCAAGGGGCGCGGGATATTGCGCAGCGTCTGGAGCAGAACACGCTCCCGCTTAATGACGTGCCTAAGCTGCTACTGCTGGTTGGCGAGCGGCTGGCAACGGTGATGGGCGGATCGAGCGGCGTATTGATGTCGATCTTCTTTACGGCGGCCGGGCAAAAGCTGCATGACGGACACGCCCTGCCGGATGCGCTGTTGAGCGGACTGGCGCAGATGAAGCAGTACGGCGGGGCAGATCTCGGCGATCGCACGCTGATCGACGCCCTGCAACCGGCGCTGGAGGCGTTACAGAAAGGCAATATTCAGGCGGCAGCGCAGGCCGCGCAGCAGGGCGCAGAAGCAACGTCGAAAATGGCGAAAGCCGGCGCGGGACGCTCGTCGTATGTCAATAAAGAGAACCTGGATGGGGTGCTGGATCCGGGAGCGGTCGCGGTAGCGGAAGTATTTAACGTATTGGCGTAGCAGTGAAAGTAGGCCGGGTAAGGCGAAGCCGCCACCCGGCAAACTCACATCAGAAATCTGCTTTCAGCACCACGCGGTAGCGGGCTTTGCCGTCGCGCACGTGCTGGATCGCTTCGTTGATTTTCGACATCGGATACAGTTCGGTGGTCGGGGCCACTTTGGTGCGTCCGGCAAACTTCATCAGCTTGCGCAACTCAAACGGCGTACCGGTCGCGGAGCCTGACACGCTGCGATCGCCGCCGATCAGGGTAAACGCCGGAACCGGCAGCGGCTTCATCACGGCACCTACGGTATGGAAGTTACCGCCATAGGCCAGCGCTTCAAAGTACGGCTGCCAGTTGAGATCGACGTTAACGGTGTTGATGATCAGGTCAAACTGACCCGCCAGCGCGTTCAGTGCTTCAGGATCGCGGCTGTTCACGACTTTATCCGCACCCATCGCCAGCACTTCTTTCTCTTTCGCCGGGTTCGAGCTAAACGCCGTGACTTCACAGCCCATCGCGTGCAGCAGCTTGATGGCGATATGCCCAAGGCCACCAATACCGATGACGCCCACGCGGCTGGTGGCGGTGATATGGTGCATCAGCAGGGGTTTGAAGACGGTGATACCGCCGCACAGCAGCGGACCGGCGGATTCGATATCAATGCTGTCCGGCAGCGGGATGACCCATTGCCAGTCGGCGCGCAGCTTGTCGGCGAAACCGCCTTTGTTCAGAATGGTGGGAACGGCGCCTTCGAGGCAGTTGATCTGATTACCGCTGATACAGGCATCGCAGTGACCACAGCTGCGTGCCGTCCAGCCAATGCCCACGCGCTGGCCCACTTTCAGCCCTTTGTCCTGCGCGGCGCTACCGAGCGCGACAACGCGGCCAATGACCTCGTGCCCGGCAATCAGTGGATAGCTTGAAAAGCCCCATTCGTTGTCGATCATCGAGAGATCCGAATGGCAGATCCCGCAGTAATCAACCTGTACTTCGACGTCTTCTGCTTTTAGTTCGCCCGCGTCGTACTCGTACAGCTCAAGTTCTGCACCCGCCTGCGGTGCGGCGTAGCTTTTTATCTTTGACATCGTGTTTCCCCCGTTGTGGTGTGAACTGAGAGTGTAGAGTATTCAGTTCAGCGCCGCTTAACAGAAGGGGGCAGCAAAGATATTTACAGACTTTTCAGCATCCTGACTTCGCAATCAACATGGCCGGTACAGCCCAGCGGCGCATCGATATGCTCAAAGCCCAGATGTTCATACAGGCCGATGGCCTCTTTGAGGAAGGCGGTCGTTTCCAGGTAGCACCGGGTAAAGCCCTGCTTGCGCGCGTGGTCCAGCGCCATCAGCGCCAGCTTTTTTGCCAGTCCTTGTCCGCGCGCCGCTGGCAGGAAATACATTTTCTGCAGTTCGCAGATGTCCGGCTCGCTGCAGCTGAGGGGCGCCACGCCGCCACCGCCCACCACCTGGCCATTCTGCTCGATTACCCAGTAGGCATGCCCTGGCTGGCTGTAGAGCTGGAAAAGCGCGTCCAGGTTCGGGTCCGCAACCGTGTAGCCTTTGTCAGCCGTCAGGCCATATTCGGCAGAAACGGTGCGAATAACGGCGGCGATAGCCGGGTTATCCTGCTCAGTGATCCGACGCATCGTCGTCGCGACGGGGGTAATCACGCTCATAGCATTACTCATTACAAAAATTGACACATAACTGCTGTTAATAGCACCGCAGAAGGGGGAGTGCAAGCGAGGAGTTTTCAGGAAGGTTACCCCTTACGCCCTGAAGCGTAAGGGGTAAAAGCATTACAGCGCGGCGATAACCGCCTGCTGCTCAATCAGCTTGGTCTTCGCATCGGCGAAGGCAACCAGGCGCTCACGCTCTTTCGCGATGACCGCTTCCGGCGCGCGGGCGACAAAGCCTTCGTTCGCCAGCTTGCCTTCGATTTTGCCAATTTCCACGTCGACTTTCGCCACTTCTTTCGCCAGACGAGCCAGCTCAGCGTCTTTGTCGATCAGACCTGCCATTGGGATCAGCAGCTCGGCGCCGTCGATGATTTTGGTCACGGAAACCGGACCTTTGTCATCCGCAGGCAGCACGGTGATGCTTTCCAGGCGCGCCATGGTCTTGAGGAAGGTGTTGTTCTCGGTGACGCGACGAACAGCCGCTTCGCTGCAGCCGCGCAGCAGCAGTTCCAGCGGTTTGCCCGGGGCGATGTTCATTTCAGCACGAATGTTACGCACCGCAACGATCGCCTGTTTCAGCCACTCGGTATCCGCGGACGCCGCTTCATCAACCTTAGCCGCATCGAATTCCGGGAACGGCTGCAGCATGATGGTGTCAGCGTTGATGCCTGCAATCACCTTCACGCGCTGCCAGATGGTTTCGGTGATAAATGGAATGACCGGATGCGCCAGGCGCAGCAGACCTTCCAGAACGGTAATCAGCGTGTTGCGCGTGCCGCGCAGTTCCGCCTCAGTACCGCCGTTCATCACCGGCTTCGCCAGCTCCAGATACCAGTCGCAGAACTGGTTCCAGGTGAATTCATACAGGATGCCCGCCGCGATATCGAAGCGGTAGCTGTCCAGCGCCTCGCGGAACGCTTTCACCGTCTGGTTGAATTCCGCCAGGATCCAGCGGTCCGCCAGAGACAGGGTCATTTCGCCGCCGTTGAAGCCGCAATCCTGATCTTCGGTGTTCATCAGCACGAAGCGGCTGGCGTTCCACAGCTTGTTACAGAAGTTACGGTAACCTTCCAGACGCTTCATGTCCCAGTTGATGTCACGGCCGGTAGAGGCCAGTGCCGCCAGGGTGAAGCGCAGGGCATCAGTACCGTGAGACTCGATCCCGTTCGGGAACTGCTTCTCGGTGCGCTTGCGGATTTTCTCCGCCAGCTGCGGCTGCATCATGTTACCGGTACGTTTTTCCAGCAGCTCTTCCAGAGAGATACCGTCAACCATGTCCAGCGGGTCAATCACGTTACCCTTGGACTTGGACATCTTCTGGCCTTCGTCGTCGCGGATCAGACCGGTCATGTAGACGGTATGGAACGGAACCTGCGGCTTGCCGTCTTCGTCTTTGATGAAGTGCATGGTCATCATGATCATGCGGGCAATCCAGAAGAAGATAATGTCGAAGCCGGACACCATCACGCTGGTCGGGTGGAACTGACGCAGCGCGTCGGTGTTTTCTGGCCAGCCGAGGGTGGAGAAGGTCCACAGCGCGGAGGAGAACCAGGTATCCAGCACGTCTTCGTCCTGACGCAGCGCAACGTCCGCGCTCAGGTTGTTTTCCTGACGCACTTCGTCTTCGGTGCGGCCAACGTAGACGTTGCCGTCGTTGTCGTACCACGCCGGGATACGGTGACCCCACCACAGCTGACGGGAGATACACCAGTCCTGAATATCGCGCATCCAGGAGAAGTACATGTTTTCGTACTGTTTCGGCACGAACTGAATGCTGCCGTTCTCAACCGCTTCCACAGCAGGTTTCGCCAGCACGTCGGCACGCACGTACCACTGGTCGGTCAGCATTGGCTCGATAACCACGCCGCCACGGTCGCCGTAAGGCACGGTCAGATCGTGAGGTTTAATTTCTTCCAGCAGGCCGAGAGCGTCGACTGCAGCCACGATCGCTTTACGCGCGGCAAAGCGTTCCAGCTTCTGGAACTCCGCCGGGATGTCGCTGGAGTAAACGTCAGACTCTTCGCCTTTGGTGTCATACACTTCTGCGCTCTCACGGATATCACCGTCGAAGGTCAGGATGTTGATCATCGGCAGGGCGTGACGACGACCCACTTCATAGTCGTTGAAGTCGTGCGCCGGGGTGATTTTCACGCAGCCGGTGCCTTTTTCCATGTCGGCGTGTTCGTCGCCCACAATCGGAATACGGCGGTTTACCAGCGGCAGCACCACGAATTTGCCAATCAGATCTTTATAACGCGGATCTTCCGGGTTAACGGCCACGCCGGTATCGCCCAGCAGGGTTTCCGGACGGGTGGTCGCGACCACCAGGTAATCTTTACCGTCGGCGGTTTTTGCGCCGTCGGCCAGCGGATAGCGGATATGCCACATGGAGCCCTTGGACTCGCGGTTTTCCACTTCCAGGTCAGAAATTGCGGTGCGCAGTTTCGGATCCCAGTTGACCAGGCGTTTGCCACGGTAAATCAGGTCTTCTTTGTACAGACGGACGAAGACTTCTTTCACGGCGTTGGAGAGGCCTTCATCCATGGTGAAGCGCTCGCGCTCCCAGTCCACGGAGTTGCCGAGGCGGCGCATCTGACGGGTAATCGTGCCGCCGGATTCCGCTTTCCACTGCCAGATTTTGTCAATGAACGCGTCGCGACCGTAGTCGTGGCGGGTTTTCCCTTCTTCAGCGGCAATTTTACGCTCAACCACCATCTGGGTCGCGATACCCGCGTGGTCAGTCCCCGCCTGCCACAGGGTGTTTTTCCCCTGCATGCGCTGGTAGCGGATCATGGTGTCCATGATGGTCTGCTGGAAAGCATGACCCATATGCAAACTGCCGGTGACGTTCGGCGGCGGGATCATGATGCAGAAGGACTCTTTGCTTTCGTCGCCGTTAGGCTTGAAATAGCCCTGCTGTTCCCAGTGCTCGTAAAGCGGCTGTTCGATATCGCGTGGGTTATATGTCTTTTCCATTATTTCCAGGTTGCCGTATTCAGGTTAAAACCAGCCAGGCGGTACGCTTTATAGCGTTCGCGCGCCAGTTGTTTCAAAGATTCTTCGTAGGGGACAAAGTCTACCACTTCTGTGAAAGCGGTGGCAAAATCTGCAAAATCTATTCGCAGGCTAATCAGAATATCGCGCGCGCTGCTGTTGCGCTTTTGCGGCCAGGCAATTTCAACCGGTGCTCCACCGCGCGGGCCTTCGCCCGACAGGTTATGCGGGACAAAGCTCTCCGGCGGACGCGCCCACAGCGCCTCATCAAGGCGAATGGCCTGCTGTTCATCTTCACAGGCAATCAGAACGCGTTTACCTGCGCGCCAACGTTCTGCGGCAATTTCACACACCAGCTGTTCGACGGCGCTGAGGCCATCCTGATGGGTGTCGTTGTCCAGAAGGTAGAACGTTGCATTCTTCATATATGGGGCTTCTTGTCGTGGATTTAAAGGCAAAGCCGGGTGGCGCTACGCTTACCCGGCCTACGGTTGAGTGACGCTTTAGGCCGGGTAAGGCGAAGACGCCACCCGGCGTTTTACATCATTCGTCGCCGTTAAAACCCGCGCGATTGAGCAGGAACTGCGACAGCAGCGCCACTGGACGACCGGTTGCGCCTTTGGCTTTGCCGGAGCGCCATGCGGTGCCCGCGATATCCAGGTGCGCCCAGTTGTACTTGCGGGTGAAGCGTGCCAGGAAGCAGCCCGCGGTGATCGCTCCGCCAGGACGTCCACCGATGTTTGCCATATCCGCGAAGTTAGACTCCAGCTGCTCCTGATATTCGTCACCCAACGGCAGACGCCATGCGCGGTCACCGGCCTGTTCCGAGGCGCCGATAAGCTCGTGCGCCAGCGGATTGTGGTTCGACATCAGGCCGGTGATGTGGTGGCCCAGCGCAATCACGCAGGCACCGGTGAGGGTGGCGACGTCAATCACCGCTTCAGGCTCGAAGCGTTCCACATAGGTCAGCACGTCACACAGCACCAGACGGCCTTCGGCGTCGGTGTTCAGCACTTCAACGGTCTGGCCGGACATGGTGGTCAGCACGTCACCCGGACGATAAGCACGCCCGCCAGGCATGTTTTCGCAGCCCGCCAGTACGCCGATAACGTTAATCGGCAACTGAAGTTCAGCGACCATGCGCATCACGCCGTAAACCGCCGCCGCGCCGCACATGTCGTATTTCATCTCGTCCATGCCTTCGGCAGGCTTGATGGAGATACCGCCGGAATCGAAGGTCAGGCCTTTACCGACCAGCACGACAGGGCGCGCGTCTTCGGCCGGGTTGCCTTTGTACTCGATGACGGACATCAGGGATTCATTCTGCGATCCGTTACCGACCGCCAGGTAAGAGTGCATCCCGAGCTCTTTCATCTGCTGTTCGCCGATGACGCGGGTAATGACGTTTTTGCTGTAGGCGTCGGCCAGCTGACGCGCCTGAGAGGCCAGGTACGCCGCGTTACAGATGTTAGGCGGCATGTTGCCGAGATCTTTGGCCGCTTTAATGCCGGCTGCGATCGCCAGACCGTGCTGGATCGCGCGTTCGCCGCTGGTCAGTTCGCGACGGGTTGGCACGTTAAAGACCATTTTACGCAGCGGACGACGCGGCTCGCTTTTATTGGTCTTCAACTGATCGAAGCTGTAGAGGCTCTCTTTTGCCGTTTCGACCGCCTGACGCACTTTCCAGTAGGTGTTACGCCCTTTGACGTGCAATTCAGTCAGGAAGCAGACGGCTTCCATTGAGCCGGTATCATTCAGCGTATTGATTGTTTTCTGAATCACCTGCTTATACTGACGTTCATCCAGCTCGCGTTCTTTGCCGCAGCCAATCAGCAGAATACGCTCTGACAGTACGTTCGGAACATGGTGCAGTAACAGCGTCTGCCCAGGTTTGCCTTCCAGTTCGCCACGGCGCAGCAGGGCGCTAATATAGCCGTCACTGATTTTATCGAGTTGCTCGGCGATCGGGGAGAGTCGGCGTGGTTCAAAGACGCCCACAACGATGCAGGCACTCCGCTGTTTCTCCGGGCTACCGCTTTTTACACTGAACTCCATGCACTACGCTCCTGAATCTTAAAGACAACGGCGGCTGCTACGGATAGAATTGAAACCTTTCGTAACTCATGTCCGCTGTTGTGGTGACTTCGTGTTAATCTTACGTTACTACGGTTTCGACACGTCAGAAAAAGTCCTGAAGCGTGAATCCGCTGGATGTTTTAATCTTAGCGATGATTTCGACGACTCAAGAGAATAAATGACGTTTAAGCCATGAAACAAGCGAAATTCCTGCAAAGAGACGGGTTTTTACGGGCGTATTTAAAGTGATAATCATAAGATATCTGGTGCGGGAGACGCTCAAAAGCCAACTGGCGATCCTCTTCATCCTGCTGCTGATTTTTTTCTGTCAGAAGCTGGTTAAGATCCTCGGTGCGGCCGTTGACGGCGAAATTCCAACAAATCTGGTGCTTTCCCTGCTTGGTTTAGGGATCCCGGAAATGGCGCAGCTCATCCTGCCGCTAAGTCTTTTCCTTGGCCTGCTCATGACGCTTGGGAAACTCTACACCGAGAGTGAAATCACGGTGATGCATGCCTGTGGTCTGAGCAAAGCGGTACTGGTGAAAGCGGCCATGATACTGGCGCTGTTCACGGGTATTGTTGCCGCGGTGAATGTGATGTGGGCGGGCCCCATGTCTTCCCGTCATCAGGACGAAGTGCTGGCCGAAGCGAAAGCCAACCCCGGCATGGCGGCGTTAGCCCAGGGGCAGTTCCAGCAGGCGACCGACGGCAACTCCGTGCTGTTTATTGAGAGCGTTGACGGCAGTAAATTCAACGACGTCTTCCTGGCGCAGTTACGTCCCAAAGGTAACGCGCGTCCTTCCGTGGTGGTGGCAGATTCCGGTCAGCTTGCTCAGCGCAAAGATGGTTCTCAGATCGTGACGCTGAATAAAGGCACCCGTTTCGAAGGCACCGCGATGCTGCGCGACTTCCGTATCACGGATTTCCAGAACTATCAGGCCATTATCGGCCATCAGGCGGTGGCGCTCGATCCAACGGATACCGAGCAAATGGACATGCGGACCCTCTGGAATACCGATACCGACAGAGCGCGCGCTGAGTTCCACTGGCGTATTACGCTCGTCTTTACCGTGTTTATGATGGCGCTGATTGTCGTTCCGCTGAGCGTGGTGAACCCTCGCCAGGGACGCGTGCTCTCTATGCTGCCGGCGATGCTGCTTTACCTGATCTATTTCCTGCTGCAAACCTCGATTCGTTCTAACGGCGCGAAGGGTAAGCTGGACCCTATGGTCTGGACATGGTTCGTCAACAGCCTGTACATCTTACTGGCGCTAGGGTTAAACCTGTGGGATACGGTGCCTGTGCGCCGCATACGTGCCCGATTCTCGCGTAAAGGAGCCATCTAATGCAGGCGTTTGGCGTTCTTGATCGCTATATCGGTAAAACCATTTTTACCACCATCATGATGACCTTGTTCATGCTGGTGTCGCTCTCCGGCATTATCAAATTTGTCGATCAGCTGAAAAAAGCCGGGCAGGGGAGCTATGACGCGATGGGCGCGGGGATGTATACCCTGCTCAGTGTGCCGAAAGATGTGCAGATCTTCTTCCCGATGGCGGCCCTGCTGGGCGCGCTGCTGGGGCTGGGAATGCTGGCGCAGCGTAGTGAGCTGGTCGTTATGCAGGCCTCAGGCTTTACCCGCATGCAGGTTGCGCTGTCGGTAATGAAAACCGCGATCCCACTGGTGCTGTTGACCATGGCGATCGGCGAGTGGGTCGCGCCGCAGGGCGAACAGATGGCGCGTAACTACCGTGCGCAGGCAATGTACGGTGGCTCTCTGCTCTCGACTCAGCAAGGTTTATGGGCGAAAGACGGTAAAAACTTCGTCTACATCGAGCGGGTAAAGGGGAATGACGAACTGGGTGGGGTGAGCATCTACGCTTTCGATGACCAGCGCCGTCTGGAGTCCGTTCGCCACGCCTCTTCGGCAAAATTTGACGCCGAACATAAGCAGTGGCGGTTGTCCCAGGTTGATGAATCTAACCTGACCGATCCGAAACAGATTACGGGTTCTCAGACGGTAACCGGGACGTGGAAGACCAACCTGACGCCCGATAAGCTCGGGGTCGTGGCGCTGGATCCAGACGCGCTCTCCATCAGCGGTTTACACAACTATGTGAAATACCTGAAGTCGAGCGGGCAGGATGCGGGACGTTATCAGCTCAACATGTGGAGCAAAATCTTCCAGCCGATGTCCGTGGCGGTGATGATGCTGATGGCGCTGTCGTTTATCTTCGGCCCGTTACGCAGCGTGCCGATGGGCGTGCGCGTCGTGACCGGTATCAGTTTCGGCTTTGTGTTCTACGTGCTCGACCAGATCTTCGGTCCGCTGACGCTGGTTTATGGCATTCCGCCGATAATTGGTGCGCTGCTGCCAAGCGCCAGTTTCCTCCTGATCAGCCTCTGGCTGTTGTTGAAACGCTCCTGATTGACCTCTCCTCGCTTCCGGTTCACCGGGAGCGAGGCTAATCTCCTGTTTCACCCCGCACTTTTTCTCACAACCTTCAACGCCTCGCCCTGAATTTGAGTATTATTGAGCGATAAAGTCGTGAAGGGATCCTCTATGAAGCAAATTCGAATGCTTGCCCAGTATTACGTCGACCTGATGATGAAGCTTGGGCTGGTGCGTTTCTCTATGCTGCTTGCGCTGGCGCTGGTCGTTCTGGCCATTGTCGTGCAAATGGCCGTCACCATGGTTCTGCATGGTCAGGTCGAGAGTATCGACGTCATCCGCTCCATCTTCTTTGGCTTGCTTATTACCCCCTGGGCGGTCTATTTCCTTTCCGTGGTGGTTGAACAGCTGGAAGAGTCCCGTCAGCGTTTGTCTAAGCTGGTCGATAAACTGGAAGAGATGCGCGAGCGCGACCTGAAGCTCAACGTCCAGCTTAAAGACAACATTGCGCAGCTGAACCAGGAGATTTCAGATCGTGAGAAGGCGGAGGCCGAGCGCCAGGCCACGCTGGAGCAGCTGAAAATCGAAATGAAAGAGCGCGAGGTCACGCAGATCCAGCTTGAGCAGCAATCCTCTTTCCTGCGGTCGTTCCTCGATGCTTCGCCGGATCTGGTGTTTTACCGTAATGAAGATAAAGAGTTTTCCGGCTGTAACCGGGCGATGGAGTTGCTCACCGGGAAAAGCGAGAAGCAGCTGATTAACCTGAAACCGCAGGACGTTTACTCTGAAGAGGCGGCGGCCAAGGTCATGGAGACCGACGAAAAAGTCTTCCGTCATAACGTCTCGCTGACCTATGAACAGTGGCTGGATTACCCGGACGGACGCAAAGCCTGCTTTGAGATCCGTAAGGTGCCCTACTATGACCGCGTGGGGAAACGCCATGGCCTGATGGGCTTTGGCCGCGACATTACCGAGCGTAAGCGCTATCAGGATGCCCTTGAGCGTGCCAGCCGCGACAAGACCACCTTTATCTCCACCATCAGCCACGAGCTGCGTACGCCGCTTAACGGCATCGTCGGGCTGAGCCGTATTCTGCTGGATACCGACCTGACCGCAGAGCAGGAAAAATACCTCAAGACTATCCATGTTTCGGCGGTCACGCTGGGTAATATCTTCAACGATATTATTGATATGGATAAGATGGAGCGCCGTAAAGTTCAGCTTGATAATCAGCCTGTTGATTTCACCAGCTTCCTTGCCGATCTGGAAAACCTGTCCGGCCTGCAGGCGCAGCAGAAGGGGCTAAGTTTTGTCATGGAGCCAACCCTGCCGCTGCCGCATAAAGTGGTGACTGACGGTACGCGTTTGCGCCAGATCCTGTGGAACCTTATCAGCAACGCGGTGAAATTTACCCAGAAGGGGCAGGTTGCGGTGCGCATCCGCTTTGACGAAGGCGACATGCTGCACTTTGAGGTAGAGGACTCCGGGATGGGTATTCCGCAGGAGGAGCAGGACAAAATCTTCGCCATGTACTACCAGGTGAAGGACAGCAACGGCGGAAAACCAGCTACCGGAACGGGCATTGGCCTGGCGGTCTCTAAACGACTGGCGAAGAGCATGGGGGGCGATATCACCGTTGCCAGCCAGCCGGGCAAAGGGTCAACCTTCACGCTGACGGTCCATGCGCCGGCGGTGGCGGAAGAGGTAGAAGATACCTTTGAAAATGACGATATGCCGCTGCCTGCGCTGCACGTCCTGCTGGTGGAAGACATTGAGCTGAACGTGATCGTGGCGCGCTCCGTGCTGGAAAAACTGGGCAACAGCGTGGATGTCGCGATGACCGGCAAAGCCGCGCTGGAGATGTTTAAACCCGGCGAATACGATCTTGTTCTGCTGGATATTCAGTTACCGGATATGACCGGGCTGGATATCTCGCGCGAGCTGACGCGTCAGTACGCGGCCGACGAACTGCCGCCGCTGGTTGCCCTGACGGCGAACGTACTGAAAGATAAAAAAGAGTATCTCGATGCCGGTATGGACGATGTACTCAGCAAGCCGCTGGCGGTGCCTGCTCTGACCGCCATGATTAAGAAGTTCTGGGATACCCGTGATGAAGAGGAGAGCACCATGACGTCTGTTGATAGCGCAAAAGCCCAAACGATACTCGATACCGCGATGCTGGAGCAGTACATCGATCTGGTCGGCCCGAAACTGATTACCGATGGTCTGGCGGTGTTCGAAAAAATGATGCCGGGCTATCTGAGCGTGCTGGAATCAAACCTGACGGCGCGTGACCAGAAGGGCATCGTGGAAGAAGGACATAAAATTAAAGGTGCCGCCGGTTCGGTTGGCCTACGCCACCTGCAGCAGTTGGGTCAACAGATTCAGTCGCCTGATTTACCTGCATGGGAAGATAACGTGGGTGATTGGGTTGAAGAGATGAAGCAAGAGTGGCAAAACGATGTGGCGGTGCTTAAAGCCTGGGTTGACGCCAGAAAAAAATGACCCCGGATTAACCGGGGTGCGCGAATACTGCGCCAACACCAGGGAAATCGTGGCTGCGCCTGTTTTTAAACGTTATTTTCGAAAGGGCGCCGCCTGAAAAATTTAGGCCGCACGCAGATAAGATAGCAAATCTTAAATGGTTTGTTACATGAATCAGTGAAATGTGTGAAGCATAGCGTTTTAATCAAAATTATTAATGTGCTTCAGCAAGTTGCAGAAAAGGATTGTCATGATGAAAAAGATTGGTGTCGTGCTGAGCGGATGCGGTGTTTACGATGGTACTGAGATACACGAAGCCGTCATTACGCTGCTGGCCCTGGCTAAGCAGGGAGCAGAGGTGATTTGCTTTGCGCCAGACAAAAATCAGGTGGATGTGATTAACCATCTGACCGGTGAACCAATGGCGGAAACCCGTAATGTACTGATTGAAGCCGCGCGTATTGCGCGAGGTGATATCCATCCTCTTATTCAGGCAGACCCTACAGAGCTTGATGCGCTCATTGTGCCGGGTGGGTTTGGCGCGGCCAAAAATCTCAGTACCTTTGCTGCGCAGGGCGCGGAGTGTCAGATCGATCCTCATCTGAAAGCGCTGTCGCAGGCTATGCATGCGGCAGGAAAACCGCTGGGCTTTATCTGCATCGCACCAGCGATGTTGCCTAAGATTTTTGATTTCCCGCTGCGCCTGACCATCGGGACGGATATTGATACCGCAGAGATCGTCGAGGAAATGGGGGGCGAACACGTTCCGTGCCCGGTAGATGACATTGTGGTTGATGAAGATAACAAAATTGTCACCACGCCTGCGTATATGCTGGCGAAGAATATTGCAGAAGCGGCTATGGGGATCGAAAAGCTGGTCGCCCGCGTGCTGGTGTTGGCTGAATGAGTCGTCAATCCGGTGCCGGCGCGTGGGTAAAACGCACCCTGTTGCGCATCGTTCTGGTGCTGGCGGTGTTTTGGGGCGGTGGACTCGCCCTGTTCAGCATTATGCCAGTCCCGTTCTCCGCCGTGATGGTTGAACGCCAGCTCGGCGCGTGGCTCAGCGGCGATTTCAGCTATGTTGCCCACTCTGACTGGGTAAGCATGGACGAGATCTCGCCGTTCATGGGGCTGGCGGTCATCGCGGCGGAGGACCAGAAATTCCCGGAGCACTGGGGGTTCGACGTGGCGGCCATTGAGAAGGCGCTGGCCCATAACGAACGCCATGAAAACCGCGTGCGCGGTGCCTCAACCTTGTCGCAGCAGACGGCCAAAAATCTGTTTCTGTGGGACGGCCGCAGCTGGGTGCGAAAGGGGCTGGAAGCGGGGTTGACCCTGGGGATGGAAACGGTCTGGAGCAAAAAGCGCATTCTGACCGTCTATCTCAACGTCGCTGAATTTGGCGACGGTATTTTTGGCGTGGAAGCTGCCGCGCAGCGTTATTTCAATAAGCCAGCCAGCCGTCTGAGCATGTCAGAAGCAGCACTATTGGCAGCTGTCTTACCTAATCCCATCCGCTTTAAAGCCAGCGCCCCATCAGGGTACGTGCGAAGCCGTCAGGCGTGGATCCTACGCCAGATGAATCAGCTGGGTGGAGAGGGTTTTATGCAGCGTAACAATCTTATGTAGGGCGGGTAAGCGCAGCGCCACCCGCCGAAGGGGCGAACGCTAGTCTTCGTCAAATCCGGCGTTAAACAGGGCAATCACCGCCGCCAGCGCTTCCTCTTCCTGAGGTCCTGTGGCTTCGACTTCAATCTGGCGCCCTTTGGCGGAATCCAGCATTAGCAGGGCGATCACGCTGTTCGCTTCCGCTTCGGTACCTTCGTCATTCCGCAGCAGAACCTCTGCATCGAAACCCTGCATCAGCTCAAACAGTTTCATCGCCGGGCGTGCATGCATACCCAGCTTATTGGTGATCTCAACGGTTTGTTTTACGGTCATGTTTTACGTTTTTCCAGCGTGCGATGACGGGACTGAACGTTCTTCCCGCGCGAGCGGAAATAGTCGGCCAGCTGTTCGGCGATATAAACCGAACGATGTTTACCGCCGGTACAGCCAATCGCCACCGTCAGGTAGCTACGATTGTTTGTCTCCAGCATAGGTAACCATAGCTCAAGGTAGCTTCGCGTCTGGTAGATAAAATTGTGAACTTCTGTGTGCCGGTCGAGGAAGGCCGCGACGGGTTTATCCAGACCGGTCATGGGACGCAGCTTCGGATCCCAGTGCGGGTTCGGCAGGAAGCGCACGTCGAAAACGTAATCCGCATCGATTGGAATGCCGTGCTTAAAGCCGAAGGATTCGAACACCATCGTCAGTTCGCGCTCGCGCTTGCCCAACAGTCGGGTACGCAGCATTTCCGCCAGCTCGTGAACGGACATCTCAGAGGTGTCGACAATCAGGTCGGCACGAGAGCGCAGCGGCTCCAGCAGATCGCTCTCTTCATCGATCGCGCTCTCCAGTGAGAGGTTCTTACTGGAAAGCGGGTGCAAGCGACGGGTATCGCTGTAGCGACGGATCAGCGTATTGCGGTCTGCATCAAGGAAAAGCAGCTGAGGCGAAAACGCATCAGGCAGGTTGCTCATGGCCTGCTCGAAGATCTCTGGCGATTCAGGCATGTTACGGACGTCGATGCTGACGGCGGCAGAGGTTTGTCTCTCCGCAAGCGTGCGGGCCAGGTCGGGCAATAACACGACCGGCAGGTTATCTACGCAGTAAAAACCCATGTCTTCCAGCGCGCGCAGAGCAACGGATTTCCCCGACCCTGAACGGCCACTGACAATCATCAGCACCATGTTCCGTTTCTCCTCAGGACAACAGATGTGAAGGCCATCTCCTGGTTATGCATCATCCTGATTGCCTTCTGCTTCAGTGATAATCTGATAGAGCTCTTCATCACTTTGGGCCGAGCGCAGTCGACGGCAAATAGTTTTATCGGCCAGACGTTTTGCGACCAGCGACAGCGTATGCAGATGGGTTTTCGTCTGGTCGGCAGGCACCAGCAGCGCGAAGAGGAGATCGACGGGCTGGTTATCAATGGCATCGAAGGCGATCGGTGTTTCAAGCTGCACAAACACACCAACGGCACGCAGGGTATCCTCTTCCAGTTTGCCGTGCGGGATCGCGATGCCGTTGCCGATGCCGGTACTGCCCATTTTTTCACGGGTCAGAATCGCCTCGAATACCACCTGCGGCGGCAGGCCCAGCTGTTTTGCGGCCAGTTCACTGATGATTTCCAGCGCACGTTTTTTGCTCTGGCAGTGAACCGCACTGCGGGTACATTCCTGGTTAAGGACATTGCTCAGTTGAAGAGCGGAATCGTTGTTCATCATAATTTCACCTAAGCGCTAACTGTACAAATGGCCTGTTGTGTTTCACAACAGGCCGTCCTGCACCCGTTAACTGCCCGGACAATTAGTGTTGTTTCAGTTTATCTTTATGTTTATTGAGCTGTCGTGCAAGCTTATCAATCAAGCCGTCGATAGCAGCGTACATGTCTTGCCCTTCCGCACTGGCATGCAGTTCACCCCCGTTAACATGCAGGGTGGCATCCGAGATATGAGTCACTTTCTCCACTTTCAACACAATATAGACCTGATTGATCCTTTCGAAATACTGCTCGAGTTTTGCAAACTTCGCGTTCACAAAGTCGCGTAAAGCCTCAGTAATTTCGACGTTTTGTCCAGTGATGTTGAGCTGCATAGTGTCTTCCTTATCGGTTGTGTCAGACCAGCTGTTTACGCTGGTTGGACGGCGGAATGGATAAAGACTCTCGATACTTCGCAACAGTACGACGTGCCACCATAATACCCTGATCGGACAGCATGGTGGTTAACTTACTGTCGCTTAGTGGCTTCGCGGGGTTCTCCGCGGCGATCAACTTCTTCACCAGGGCTCGAATGGCCGTTGACGACGCTTCGCCGCCGCCCTCGGTATTCACATGGCTGGAGAAGAAATACTTAAGCTCAAAAATACCGCGTGGACTGTGCAGATACTTCTGCGTGGTGACACGGGAAATGGTTGATTCATGCATTTCGACGGCCTGGGCGATATCCGCCAGTACCATCGGTTTCATATACTCTTCGCCCTGCTCAAAGAACGCCTGCTGCTGTTCGACAATACAGCGGCTGACGCGTAGCAGCGTATCATTTCGGCTCTCCAGACTTTTGATCAGCCATCGCGCTTCCTGCAAATTGCTACGAATATATTGATTGTCGGAGTCGTTACGCACGCTGGTGCACATGGAGGCATACTGCTGGTTGATTTGCAGACGAGGGATGCTGTCTGAATTCAGTTCAACGACCCAGCGGCCATTGTGTTTTCTGACCAGCACATCCGGGATGACGTACTCGGGCTCGCCGGTCTGGATCGACTGTCCCGGGCGCGGATCGAGCGACTGGATCAGATTCACCGCTTCTTTCAGCACCTCTTCCTTCAGGCGCGTGACGCGCATCAGGGAACGGAAATCGTGGTTAGCCAACAGATCCAGATGATCGCTGATGATTAAGCGCGCCTCGTCGAGCCACGGCGTCTCTTTGCTGAATTGAGAAAGCTGGATCAGCAGGCAGTCGCGCAGATCTTTTGCGGCCACGCCTACCGGATCGAAACGCTGGATGCGCTTCAGAACGGCTTCAACTTCCTCAAGCTCTATCTCGTCGTCGCCCATGCTTTCCAGAATATCGTCCAGCGTGACGGTCAAATAGCCAGTGTCGTCAACGGCATCGACAATTGAGGTGGCAATCGCGCGGTCGGTATCGGAGAAGGGAGTAAGTTCCACCTGCCACATCAGGTAATCCTGCAGTGACTGGGTGGTTTCGCCCTGGTAGACCGGTAGCTCATCATCCTGGTAGTCTGCACGCGTACCGGAAGGGGTTCCGGCGGTGTAGATTTCATCCCAGCTGGCATCCAGCGGAAGCTCGTCCGGCATCTCTTTTTGTTCGAGTGCATCCGCGGTGTCGAGCGCTTCTGTATCCTGCGATTGCTGGGTATCTACCTCGTCATGAAGATCGGTTTGTTCCAGCAGGGGGTTGCTGTCCAGCGCCTGCTGGAGTTCCTGCTGAAGTTCTAACGTGGACAGTTGCAACAGGCGAATTGCCTGCTGTAGCTGCGGCGTCATCGCCAGTTGTTGGCTGAGCCTTAATTGCAAACCTTGCTTCATGTTCAGAGCATTTTTCTCCGGTTCGGCGTTACGTTACCTCTACCCTATCAGAGTCTGAAGTCTTCCCCAAGATAGACGCGCTTAACATGATCGTCTTCGAGGATCTGCTGCGGCGTACCGTGGGCGATCAGATTGCCCTGGCTCACAATATACGCGCGTTCACACACGGCCAGCGTTTCACGGACGTTGTGGTCGGTGATCAGTACGCCAAGCCCGCTGTCACGCAGGTGTTCAATGATACGTTTAATGTCGATAACCGAGATCGGGTCAACGCCCGCAAACGGTTCATCCAGAAGGATAAACTTCGGGTTTGCGGCCAGCGCACGGGCAATCTCAACACGACGGCGTTCGCCCCCGGAGAGAGCCTGACCGAGGCTGTCGCGCAGATGCTCAATGTGGAACTCTTCCATCAGCTCGTTGGCACGATCCTGACGCTGTTCGCTGGTCAGATCGTTACGAATTTGCAGGACCGCCATCAGGTTATCGTAAACGCTAAGACGACGGAAAATGGAGGCTTCCTGCGGCAGGTAGCCGATCCCGCGACGTGCGCGCGCGTGCAGCGGCAGAAGACTGATGTCTTCATCGTCAATGACAATGTTGCCGGCATCGCGCGGCACAATGCCAACGACCATGTAGAAAGTGGTGGTTTTACCCGCACCGTTAGGGCCAAGCAGCCCTACAATTTCGCCGGAGTTGACGGTCAGACTGACATCTTCTACGACACGGCGGCCCTTATAGGCCTTCGCGAGATTTTTTGCAGTTAATGTTGCCATAACGAATTAGTTACTCTTCTTCTGTGCCGAGGCCTGGCCTTTGCCTTTGTCCTGCAGCTGCGACGGAACCAGTACGGTGGTGACGCGTTTGCCTTTCTCGCTGGAGGCCTGCATTTTTTGCTCTTTTACCAGATAGGTAATCTGGTCGCCGGTAATGTTGCTGTCCAGCTGTTCCAGGTACGCATTACCGGTCAGGATGACCAGGTCCTTCGCCAGCTCATAGTGCATGTGCGTAGCGTGACCTTTCACCGGCTTGCCATTGTCCTGCATCTGGTAGAAGGTGGCCGGGTTACCGTAACCATCAATGATCTCTTTGCCCTGCTCGCCACCCGGACGGGTCACGACCACTTTGTCGGCGTTAATTTTGATGGTGCCCTGAGTCATGACGACGTTACCCGTGAAGGTGACGACATTGCCCTGCATATCGAGAGACTGGGTATCGGACTCGATATGGATCGGTTGGTCGGTATCGCCCGTTACAGCAAGCGCGGGGAGACTGGTCGCCAGCATCGCGCTGGCGATAATTACTTTAAGGCTGAGTTTGTTTGTTTTGAATTTCATAGGAGGTTCTAACCTTTTCAATCAGCTCGGCGTTTTTGCTGCGTAAGTTCCCGCGCATTCTCAAACCGCTGGAATTAAATGTTGTGCCATACAGTGTGACCAGATCCTGCGACGTCACGTCCTGGGTTACCAGGTTGATCTGGGCATTATCCGTCGTAATTTTTCGTAGCTGCGAGTCAGCGGTCAGGGCGTTGACTTCAACGTGGCCATACAGATAAAGCATACGGTCATTTGTCAGTTTTGCCCGATCTGACTTAATTGACCACGTCGGCACTTTGTCCTTATCAAATGTGGTCATGACAGGTTGGGTAAACCACGAAATACCATCATCTGAAAAATATTCAACATGCTGGGCAATCAGGCGATAGTTCAGCGCGCCTTCAGGGCTGTAGACCACGGTGTCGCTGTGATCGCTTTTATAGGTTGGATCGTTATTGTTGATCACTTCCGTTTGCGTATCGTCGCGATCGGCAAGGTTCACGCCAATCAATACCAGTGCGACAAGCGAAAGCAAAATGATAATCCAACGTCTGGTTTTACTCATATCGATTGCCCTTTGGCCTCATCAAGCTTGCCCTGCGCCAGCAGGAGCAGATCGCAGACTTCACGTACGGCACCGCGGCCCCCGTTGATATGGGTAACATAGTCAGCGCGCGGGATCAGCAGCGGATGCGCATCGGCAACGGCGATGCTCAGCCCAACTTCAGCCATCACGGGCCAGTCAATCAGATCGTCCCCGACGTAGGCCACGTTTTCCGGTGCGATAGCCAGTTTACCCAGTAAATCTTTAAACGCCGCCATCTTATCGGATTGCCCCTGATACAGATGGGTAATGCCTAAGGTTTCACAGCGGTCTTCTACCAGTTTAGCTTTTCGCCCGGTGATGATAGCCACCTCAATACCTGAGGTGAGCGCACAGCGGATACCGTAGCCGTCGCGAACGCAGCTCTTCACCATTATTGCCCATGTAAATCAGGCCATCGGAGAGTACCCCATCCACATCCAGGATGAGCAGACGGACATTTTCCGCCTTTGCCATCATCTGGGTACTGACCGGACCATAACAGGTTGCAAGGGATGCACCCGCATTACTCATTGTCTTATCCTTCATTACACTACGCCTGCGCGCAGCAGATCATGCATATGTACCACACCCAGCAACTGGTCGCCATCGGCAACCATAACGGAGGTGATATGGCGGGACTGCATCAGGTTCAGCACATCCACGGCCAGCGTACCCGGACGCACGCGGATACCGCCTGGCGTCATCACGTCGGCAATGCCGAGCGTGCGGACATCGACACCCATGTCGAACACGCGACGCAGGTCGCCATCGGTGAAGATCCCCTGAATTTTCATCAGATCGTCGCACACGACCGTCATCCCCAGATTCTTGCGGGTGATTTCCAGCAGCGCATCACGCAGGGAGGCTTCTTTACTGACGTGAGGGATCTCATCCCCGGTGTGCATAATATCGTTTACCCGAAGCAGTAGCTTGCGCCCCAGCGCACCGCCCGGGTGGGAAAGCGCGAAATCTTCCGGCGTAAAACCACGGGCTTCGAGCAGCGCGACGGCAAGCGCATCACCCATGACCAGCGCGGCGGTGGTGCTGGACGTCGGCGCCAGGCCGAGCGGGCAGGCCTCCTTGGGCACTTTCACGCACAGGTGAATGTCGGCCGCACGCGCCATGCTGCTTTCCGGACGGCTGGTCATGCAAATAAGCGGCACCTGCAGGCGCTTCAGTACCGGGATCAACGCCAGGATCTCATTGGACTCACCGGAGTTGGACAGCGCGATGACGATATCCTGCGGCGTGACCATACCCAGATCGCCGTGCGCGGCTTCCCCCGGGTGCACAAAGAAGGACGAGGTGCCGGTACTGGCAAACGTTGCCGCCATTTTGCGTCCAATGTGGCCGGACTTACCCATCCCCATCACCACGACTTTGCCGGCACAGTAGAATATCTTCTCACATGCCAGACTAAAATCCTGATTAATGTACTGATCTAACTGCGCCAGACCTTCACGTTCAATCTCCAGAACGTCTTTGCCTGCTTTCTGAAAGTCAAAACCCGGCTGCAATTCTATTTGCGACATAATGCGTTTCCGTTACCCAGAGAGAAGAGGCGAGAGCCAGTACAGCATCGCCATCCATACGATAAATCCACCCGTCAGCAGCGCGCCTGCGCCTTTGCCGATCTGTCGTTGCCGCCGCCAGCAGAGCAGGGCAAATATCACGCTGACCAATAACATCACGCCGTAGTCGCGTGAGAACGCCAGGGGATTAAAGGGCCCTGGCGTAATCAGGGCCGGCAGCCCCATCACAATGGCGATATTAAATATGTTGGAACCGATGATATTACCAATGGCAATGTCATCCTCACCTTTGCGTGCCCCCGCAATGGCCGTGGCCAGCTCCGGCAGGCTGGTACCGATGGCAATCACCGTCAGGCCAATGGTCAGTTCACTGATGGCGAAATAGTTCGCCAGCACCGTCGCGTTATCCACGACCATACGCGTTGCCATCGGCATGATGATCAGCGCAACGCCAAGCCACAGCAGGGCAACAGGCAGCGTGCCTTCTCGCGGAAGTTCGGCGACCTGCTCACGCGTGAGGCTATCCTGGCCCTGCTTTTCAGCCAGACGGGCGATTTTAACACTATACAGCAGCCAAATAACGGCCAGCGCCAGCAAGAAAATGCCGTCGCTGTAGCTCAGTACACCATCGTAAAATACGCACCCTGCCAGCAGACTTACGATTAACATTAGCGGCAATTCACGGCGCAGAACATCAGAATGCACGCGAAATGGATGGAGCAGTGCCGCCAGGCCTAAAATCAAGAGTATATTGACGATGTTAGAGCCAATCGCAGTGCCGACTGCCAGGTCTAACTGACCATGCAGCGATGCCGAGACAGAGACGATGATTTCAGGAAGTGACGTTCCAACACTGACCACGGTCATCCCGATGACGACAGGCGGTACGCCCGTCAGGCGACACAGGATAGATGCAGCAAACACTAAACGGTCAGCACTGTAGACCACCAAAAGTAAACCAATTATTAACAGTGCTGTTGCTAAAAGCATCAAAAGTCCTTTCTTCAGGTATACTCGTCGGTCCATCGCGCGGAAATGGCTGGACTGCATACAGTCTGAGGCGTAACGAATTCCTAATTTTGACTTTATGCGCCGGAAAAGTAAAACAAATGCCAGCTTTCGCTAACCTCAACGGCTATTATTCTGTAAAAATGCGGAGTTGAGGGCTGATTCAGGCAGCATGCCTTAATGTGAGCAGGGTAATAAAGGAACCATAAATGAGCCAAACGATGGCGAATTTAGTCGATGTTCGCGGTGTGAGTTTTTCTCGCGCCAACAGATTGATATTTGATGATATTTCGTTGACCGTACCGCGTGGCAAGATCACTGCCATCATGGGGCCGTCCGGGATCGGTAAAACGACCCTGTTGCGCCTTATTGGTGGGCAGATCCCACCGGATAGCGGTGAAATTCTCTTTGATGGCGAAAACATCCCGGAGATGTCACGCTCGCGCCTGTATACTGTCCGCAAACGCATGAGCATGCTCTTTCAGTCTGGAGCCTTGTTCACCGACATGAATGTCTTTGATAACGTGGCCTATCCGCTGCGCGAGCATACCAGCCTGCCGCCTGAACTGCTGAAAAGCACGGTGATGATGAAGCTTGAAGCCGTCGGTTTGCGGGGCGCCGCGAAACTGATGCCTTCAGAGCTATCCGGGGGGATGGCGCGCCGCGCCGCGCTGGCGCGAGCCATTGCACTCGAACCTGATTTAATCATGTTTGACGAACCGTTCGTTGGACAGGATCCCATCACGATGGGCGTGCTGGTGAAGCTCATCTCTGAACTGAACAGTGCGCTTGGCGTCACCTGCATTGTGGTATCTCACGATGTACCGGAAGTATTGAGCATTGCCGATTACGCCTATATCGTGGCGGACAAAAAGATCGTCGCGCACGGTAGCGCCCAGGCGCTGCAGGAGAATTGCGATCCGCGCGTGCGGCAGTTCCTCGACGGTATTGCCGATGGCCCTGTGCCGTTCCGCTACCCGGCGGGCGACTATCGTGACGATTTACTGGGAATAGGGAGTTAAGCCACTCATGCTGTTAAATGCGTTGGCCGCTCTCGGACACCGTGGCATAAAAACCATCAGGACGTTCGGGCGTGCCGGATTGATGTTATTCAACGCGCTGGTCGGCAAGCCGGAATTCCGTAAGCACGCACCGCTGCTGGTGCGGCAGCTTTATAATGTCGGCGTGCTGTCGATGCTCATCATCATTGTCTCCGGTCTTTTTATCGGTATGGTGCTTGGGCTACAGGGCTATCTTGTTCTGACAACCTACAGTGCGGAAACCAGCCTCGGGATGCTGGTGGCGCTCTCGCTGCTGCGAGAACTGGGGCCGGTTGTGGCGGCGCTGTTGTTCGCCGGGCGTGCGGGGTCAGCATTAACGGCAGAAATTGGCCTGATGCGTGCGACCGAGCAGCTCTCCAGCATGGAGATGATGGCGGTCGATCCGCTACGTCGCGTGATCTCGCCGCGTTTCTGGGCTGGGGTGATCTCTTTACCGTTACTGACTATTCTGTTTGTCGCCGTGGGTATCTGGGGCGGTTCGCTGGTTGGCGTGCACTGGAAAGGCATTGACGCCGGTTTCTTCTGGTCCGCGATGCAGGACGCCATTGACCTGCGAATGGATCTGGTTAACTGCCTGATTAAAAGCGTGGTATTTGCCATTACGGTCACGTGGATTGCATTGTTCAATGGTTACGATGCCATCCCGACGTCGGCGGGCATTAGCCGTGCAACTACACGTACCGTCGTACATTCGTCGCTGGCCGTACTGGGTCTGGATTTTGTGCTCACCGCACTGATGTTTGGGAATTGAGTTCATGCAAACGAGAAAAAATGAAATTTGGGTCGGTGTATTCCTGCTTCTGGCGCTGCTGGCCGCGCTGTTCATCTGCCTGAGAGCGGCGGATATTACGTCTGTGCGCACCGAGCCGACGTATCGCATCTATGCCACCTTCGATAACATCGGCGGGCTGAAGGCGCGTTCACCGGTCCGTATTGGCGGCGTGGTGATCGGACGCGTAACGGACATTACGCTCGATGAGAAAACCTATCTGCCACGCGTCGCGATGGATATCGAAGAGCGTTATAACCATATCCCGGACACCAGTTCCCTTTCTATCCGTACTTCCGGCCTGCTGGGTGAACAATATCTGGCGCTTAACGTCGGTTTTGAAGACCCCGAGCTGGGAACGACTATCCTTAAAGACGGTAGCGTCATTCAGGATACGAAATCCGCGATGGTTCTGGAGGATATGATTGGTCAGTTCCTTTACAACAGCAAAGGGGATGAGAAAAAATCCGATGCAGCCCCTGCGCAGAGCGAAGAGCATACCGACGCCGCACCGGCACCTGGTGCTGCGAATTAATTTCAGGAGAAGTCATTCATGTTTAAACGACTGTTAATGGTTGCCATGCTGGTCATCGCCCCTCTTACCGCTGCCCACGCTGCGGATCAGAGTAACCCGTACAAACTGATGGACGAGGCCGCGAAGAAGACCTTCGACCGCCTTACAAACGAACAGCCTAAAATTCGTGCTAATCCTGATTATCTGCGTGATGTCGTTGACCAGGAACTGCTGCCGTATGTGCAGATCAAATATGCGGGTGCGCTGGTGCTGGGACGTTATTACAAAGACGCGACCCCTGCGCAGCGTGAGGCCTACTTTGCCGCGTTCCGTGAATACCTGAAACAGGCTTATGGCCAGGCGCTGGCGATGTACCACGGTCAGACCTATCAGATTGCGCCTGAGCAGCCGCTGGGTGATGCGACCATCGTGCCTATCCGCGTAACGATCAACGATCCTAACGGCCGTCCGCCGGTTCGTCTGGATTTCCAGTGGCGTAAAAACAGCCAGACCGGCCACTGGCAGGCGTATGACATGATCGCCGAAGGCGTAAGCATGATCACCACCAAACAGAACGAGTGGAGTGACCTGCTGCGCACTAAGGGTATTGATGGCCTGACCGCGCAGCTGCAGTCCATTGCTCGTCAGAAAATCACGTTGGACGAGAAGAAGTAATGTCACAGCAACTCAGCTGGTCGCGTGAAGGCGAGACATTAATGCTGTCCGGTGAGCTGGATCAGGATCTGCTGAACCCCTTATGGGATAAACGCCATGAGGCTATGCAGGGCGTGACGCTTATCGACTTAACCGACATCACACGGGTCGATACGGCAGGCGTTGCGCTGCTTGCCCATCTGGTTGCGGTAGGGAAAAAGCAGGGGGCGAGCGTCACGCTTCGCGGCGCGAGCGATAATGTCGTTACCCTGGCGCAGCTCTACAATCTGCCTCAGGACGTATTGCCTCGTTAATATTTTCAGTGCGTTACTTCCGAAAGCCCTGACAGTTTCATCGTCGGGGCTTTTTGCTTGTTTAAGACGACGCCACTTTGCTCTAAGATGTTGGGCTTGTTTTCACTATCAGATGATTAAGAACCCATGGAAAATCATGAAATCCAGACAGTGCTGATGAATGCACTCTCCCTTCAGGAAGCCCACGTCACTGGCGATGGCAGTCACTTCCAGGTTATTGCTGTGGGTGAGATGTTCGACGGTATGAGCCGTGTGAAGAAACAGCAGGCTGTGTACGCGCCGCTGATGGAATATATTGCGGATAACCGCATCCACGCCCTGTCGATTAAAGCGTTCACCCCGCAAGAGTGGGCACGCGATCGCAAACTAAACGGTTTTTGAGCTGAGGGCGACAGGCCCGCAGCACGGTTGAATTTATAAGAGAGCACACAATGGATAAATTTCGTGTACAGGGGCCAACGCGTCTCCAGGGCGAAGTCACAATTTCTGGCGCGAAAAACGCCGCGCTGCCAATCCTCTTTGCTGCGCTGCTCGCGGAAGAGCCGGTAGAAATTCAGAACGTACCGAAGCTGAAAGATATCGATACCACCATGAAGCTGCTCACCCAGTTGGGCACGAAAGTCGAGCGTAACGGTTCCGTCTGGATCGACGCCAGCAAGGTGAACAACTTCTCTGCCCCTTACGATCTGGTGAAAACCATGCGTGCATCCATCTGGGCGCTTGGCCCACTGGTGGCGCGTTTTGGTCAGGGTCAGGTCTCTCTGCCGGGCGGCTGCGCTATCGGTGCGCGTCCGGTTGACCTGCACATCTTTGGTCTGGAAAAACTGGGCGCAGAGATCAAGCTGGAAGAAGGTTACGTCAAAGCGTCCGTCAATGGTCGTCTGAAAGGCGCGCACATTGTCATGGACAAAGTGAGCGTGGGCGCAACGGTGACCATTATGTCTGCGGCGACGCTGGCAGAAGGGACCACTATCATCGAAAACGCCGCGCGCGAACCGGAAATTGTGGATACCGCCAACTTCCTCGTGGCGCTGGGTGCGAAGATCACCGGTCAGGGTACCGACCGTATCACCATCGAAGGCGTTGAGCGTCTGGGCGGTGGTGTTTATCGCGTTCTGCCGGACCGTATCGAAACCGGTACCTTCCTGGTCGCTGCCGCGATCTCTGGCGGTAAGATTGTTTGTCGCAACGCGCAGCCCGATACCCTGGATGCGGTGCTGGCGAAACTGCGCGATGCGGGTGCGGATATCGAAATCGGTGAAGACTGGATCAGCCTTGATATGCACGGCCAGCGTCCAAAAGCGGTCAATGTGCGGACGGCACCGCATCCGGCGTTCCCAACGGACATGCAGGCGCAGTTCACCCTGTTGAACCTGGTCGCCGAAGGTACTGGCTTCATCACAGAAACCATTTTCGAAAACCGCTTTATGCACGTACCGGAGCTGATCCGTATGGGTGCGCATGCTGAGATCGAAAGTAATACCGTGATTTGCCATGGCGTTGAGAAACTGTCAGGTGCTCAGGTGATGGCAACCGATCTGCGTGCGTCTGCAAGCCTGGTGCTGGCGGGTTGTATCGCGGAAGGCACAACGATCGTGGATCGTATTTATCACATCGATCGTGGTTATGAGCGTATCGAAGATAAACTGCGCGCGCTGGGTGCCAATATCGAGCGTGTGAAGGGCGAGTAATCGTTCCGGCAGCCCCCTGCCAGCAATGACCGGGGGGTTGCTGTTCCTGTCAAAAACGCATTACTTCTGCGGTTCTCTTTTTGCCTTTCTCTGGCGAATCATGCGCGTTCTGTCGATAAATTCATGGGTGATGGGATCGTGGTAGCGCGAAGGCCAAATCACCCACGGATGCGTATCCAGCGCCGTCGCGATGATTAATTCTCCCTTGGGCCAGGGGCGGGTGAGGGCGTTTGCCAGAGTTGAAGAACTCAGTCCATGGCGGCGGGACTCTGCTGCCAGTGAAGTGCCTCTTTTGCGCAGTGCGGCAATAATATCAGCCGTGTGCCAGTCGATAAATTTCGTATCCATAACGCAGTCCTTAAGTTCGGATTCACCTACGCCGTTTCTTCTGAAACGACGGGGTTAATATACCCATTTCAAGCTTTTGTTCTAAAAAGTTCGCGTTACTTGAAGGGATATTCAGAATAAGACATGGCTTTATTCATGCAGTCTCTAAACCGATGAATTTACAGGAATACGTAATTTACAGGATTTTTCTGGAATCCCCCCGCCATGGTCGCGGGGAGAAATAAGGAGGGTTAACGGTCGCGCTGAACGGCGATGTGGGCAAGACCAATCAATGCCTCGCGCCACGGGCTGTCGGGAATGACCTGGAGAGCTTCGATGGCTTTGTCGGCTTCTTCTTCCGCACGCTGCCGCGTCCATTCCAGCGATCCGCAGATAGCCATGGTTTCCAGCACAGGTTCCAGAAGATGGCGGCCATTTCCCTGCTCAATCGCTTCACGGATCATTTTCGCCTGATCGGCTGTTCCGTTACGCATGGCATGGAGCAGCGGCAGGGTCGGTTTGCCTTCATTAAGGTCATCGCCCACGTTTTTGCCGAGCGTCTCACCGTCCGCACTATAGTCCAGCAAATCATCAATCAGCTGGAATGCCGTACCCAGATAGCGACCATAGTCCTGCAGGCCTTTTTCCTGTGCTTCGGTACAGTCAGCCAGAATGCCGGAACACTGGGCCGCCGCTTCAAACAGGCGCGCGGTTTTGCTGTAGATCACGCGCATGTAGTTTTCTTCGGTGATGTCCGGGTCGTTGACGTTCATCAGCTGCAGCACTTCGCCTTCAGCAATGACGTTTACGGCTTCGGACATCACTTCCAGCACTTTCAGGGAGCCCAGACTGGTCATCATCTGGAAGGCGCGGGTGTAGATAAAGTCCCCCACCAGTACGCTGGCTGCGTTCCCGAACGCGGCGTTAGCCGTGGCTTTGCCACGACGCATATCCGATTCATCCACCACATCGTCGTGCAGAAGCGTCGCCGTGTGGATAAATTCGATGAGCGCTGCGATAGTGATGTGGGCATTTCCCTGATAACCAACGGCTCTGGCAGCCAGAATGGCGATCATCGGACGAATGCGTTTACCACCGCCGCTGACAATGTAATAGCCCAACTGATTGATCAGCTGGACGTCAGAGTTGAGTTGCTCCAGGATTGCTGCATTCACACCCGCCATATCTTGCGCGGTTAACTCGTTGATTTTTTCTAAATTCATCGCAAAAGCCGGGCTTTTTATCCTGTTGATCCCATCTTCAATGGGGTAACGAAGGGTTTCGGTTTATCAATAGTAGTGCTGATTGTACTGAAAAAACGGCTCAGATAAACGTTACCGTACGTGTTGTGTTTTTTTTCTTCATGTATTGACGGTAGCACTTGTCAAAGGCTCGCGTTTTGCGTAATATTCGCGCCCTATTGTGAATATTTATAGCGCACTCTGAATCATACGAGGATGTGCGCGGAAGCGGAGTTTATATGTACGCGGTTTTCCAAAGTGGTGGTAAACAACACCGAGTAAGCGAAGGTCAGACCGTTCGCCTGGAAAAGCTGGACATCGCAACTGGCGAATCTGTTGAGTTCGCAGAAGTTCTGATGATCGCAAACGGTGAAGAAGTCAAAATCGGCGTTCCTTTCGTTGATGGCGGCGTTATCAAAGCTGAAGTTGTTGCACACGGTCGTGGCGAGAAAGTTAAAATCGTTAAGTTTCGTCGTCGTAAGCACTACCGTAAGCAGCAGGGCCACCGTCAGTGGTTCACTGATGTGAAAATTACTGGCATCAGCGCCTAAGACCTGAGGAGAGATTTAAATGGCACATAAAAAGGCTGGCGGCTCCACACGTAACGGTCGCGATTCAGAAGCTAAACGCCTGGGCGTTAAGCGTTTCGGTGGCGAATCCGTTCTGGCGGGTAGCATCATCGTTCGTCAACGTGGTACCAAATTCCACGCTGGCAACAACGTAGGTTGCGGTCGTGACCACACTCTGTTTGCTAAAGCAGACGGTAAAGTGAAATTTGAAGTTAAAGGCCCGAACAACCGTAAATACATCAGCATCGTTGCTGAGTAAGGTTTTCTCGGTCCGGTAACGGATTAAAGCCCCGCACCCTGTTGCGGGGCTTTTTACATTGGAAACCCGGTAATTTTTTCTGTAGGGAAAACGGGCATGAAGCAGCAGGCCGGCATAGGAATTCTTTTGGCGCTCACCACCGCAATGTGCTGGGGTGCGTTGCCAATTGCAATGAAGCAGGTGCTGGAAGTGATGGAGCCGCCTACGGTGGTCTTTTATCGCTTTCTGATGGCCAGCATCGGCCTCGGGGCGATTCTGGCCGTCAAAGGTAAGCTTCCACCCTTGCGGCTCTTCCGTAAACCGCGCTGGCTGGTGCTGCTGGCTATCGCGACGGGCGGTCTGTTCGGTAACTTCATCCTGTTCAGCTCTTCCCTGCAATATCTCAGCCCCACGGCGTCGCAGGTGATTGGTCAGCTTTCACCGGTGGGCATGATGGTCGCCAGCGTCTTTATCCTCAAGGAGAAGATGCGCGGTACGCAGATTATCGGGGCGAGCATGCTGCTGTGCGGTCTGGTGATGTTCTTCAACACCAGTCTGATCGAGATTTTTACCCGCCTGACGGATTACACATGGGGTGTCATTTTCGGTGTGGGGGCAGCAACGGTCTGGGTGAGCTATGGCGTCGCGCAAAAGGTGTTATTGCGTCGACTTGCCTCACAGCAGATCCTCTTTTTGCTGTACACTTTGTGTACAATAGCATTGCTGCCATTAGCGAAGCCGGGTGTGATTACTCAGCTTAGCGACTGGCAACTGGCGTGCCTCATTTTTTGTGGGCTGAACACGCTGGTCGGTTATGGCGCGCTGGCCGAAGCGATGGCGCGCTGGCAGGCAGCACAGGTGAGCGCGTTGATCACGCTTACCCCGCTGTTTACGCTGTTATTTTCAGATTTGTTATCAATGGCCTGGCCCGATGTCTTCGTCAGACCGATGCTCAACCTGTTGGGTTATCTCGGTGCGTTTGTCGTGGTTGCGGGCGCGATGTATTCCGCCATTGGTCATCGTCTTTGGGGACGTTGGCGCAAAAATGAAGCGGTTGTAGTAGTCCCCCGCTCAGGCGAATGAGTTACGGAGAGTAAAATGAAGTTTGTTGATGAAGCGACGATCCTGGTCGTGGCTGGTGATGGCGGCAACGGTTGCGTGAGCTTCCGCCGTGAAAAGTATATCCCTCGTGGCGGTCCTGATGGCGGCGACGGTGGGGATGGTGGTGACGTGTGGCTGGAGGCGGATGAGAACCTCAACACGCTGATCGACTACCGTTTCGAAAAATCCTTCCGCGCTGAACGTGGCCAGAACGGCCAGAGCCGTGACTGTACCGGGAAACGCGGTAAAGACGTCACCATTAAGGTTCCGGTCGGTACGCGTGTGATTGACCAGGGAACCGGTGAAACCATGGGTGACATGACCAAACACGGTCAGCGCCTGATGGTAGCGAAAGGCGGCTGGCACGGTCTGGGTAACAGCCGTTTCAAATCTTCCGTTAACCGTACGCCGCGTCAGAAAACGATGGGTACCCCGGGCGATAAGCGCGACCTGCAGCTGGAGCTGATGCTTCTGGCTGACGTGGGCATGCTGGGTATGCCAAACGCCGGTAAATCAACGTTCATTCGTGCCGTCTCTGCGGCGAAACCGAAAGTGGCGGACTATCCGTTTACCACGCTGGTACCAAGCCTGGGCGTTGTCCGCATGGATAACGAGAAGAGCTTTGTGGTTGCCGATATTCCGGGTCTGATTGAAGGCGCTGCGGAAGGCGCGGGTCTGGGTATTCGCTTCCTGAAACACCTTGAGCGTTGCCGCGTACTGCTGCACCTCATTGATATCGATCCTATCGATGGTTCCGATCCGGTTGAAAACGCCCGCATCATCATCGGTGAGCTGGAAAAATACAGCGAAAAACTGGCGAATAAACCACGCTGGCTGGTCTTCAACAAGATCGACCTGATGGACAAAGCCGAAGCGGAAGCAAAAGCGAAAGCCATTGCTGAAGCGATGGGTTGGGAAGATAAATACTACCTGATCTCTGCGGCAAGCCAGGTTGGCGTGAAAGATCTGTGCTGGGATGTGATGACCTTCATCATTGAGAACCCAATCGTTCAGGCGGAAGAAGCCAAACAGCCTGAAAAAGTCGAATTCATGTGGGATGACTACCACCGCCAGCAGCTCGAAGAGCTGGAAGCGGAAGAAGACGATGAAGACTGGGACGATGACTGGGATGAAGACGACGAAGAAGGCGTCGAGTTCATCTACAAGCACTAATATCTGTCCAAAGCCCCCATTATGGGGGCTTTTTTTATTCCAGCGTCGCAGGCAGCCAGCAGCTGGCGATTAAACCGCCTTCAGCGCCATTCTCAAGCGTGAGCCTGCCGTGGTGAAGCTGGACGATGCGCTGCACGATGCTCAGCCCCAGACCGCTGCCGCCGTAGCGCTGGTCAAGACGGCGGAATGGCTCGGTAATGGACTGCCGGTGCGCTTCATCAATCCCTGGGCCCTGATCGATAACGCTGATCTGCGTCCCCCCGTCGACCTCGGTTAACGTCACTGTAATCGTTGTCCCTGCCGGGCTGTAGCGTCCTGCATTTTCCAGCAGGTTGCGCAGCATCAGGCGCAGGAGCACGGCGTCTCCCTGAACCGTGAGCGCGCTTTTAGCGGGCCAAATTATCGTATGCTCTTTGGCTTCATGACCCAGGCCGAGAGGTTCAATGATATTTTCCGTCCAGCTTACGGTTTCGTAGTGGCCGCTCGCCATTGCCTGTCCGGCCCGGGCCAGCATCAGCAGCTGTTCGACGGTATGCATGAGCTGATCGATACGGCTAATCAGCGTTGCCGCCTGTGGCGCACCAGACTGCGACATCAGCTCCAGATGGAGCCGGATACCGGCAAGAGGCGTTCGAAGCTCGTGCGCGGCGTCTGCAGTGAAGAGACGCTCCTGTTGAATGGTATTGTCCAGCCGGGCGAGGAGCTGGTTCAGGGAGGTCGTCACCGCGCCGATCTCTTCCATATCGGAATACATAGGAAGCGGGGTTAAGTTATCCGCCGAACGGTTAGCCAGGCTGACACGCAGTTTATTCAGGGGCCGGGTGATCCAGGTGACCGCCCAGAAGGAGAAGAGCAGGGTAAAACCGACCATCACCAGAGAAGGGACCAGCAGCGAGGCAATCGCCTCGCGGATCTCTTTCTCGACATGGTTATTACGCGCTTTTGCTGACAGCGTTTCACTGACCAGGAAACTAATCTGCTCACGGCTTTCATGCCACAGCCAGATGACGCTTATCAGCTGGAAAAATAACAGAATGACCGCCAGCAGCACCATCAAACGCCGACGCATGCTGTTCATTTCTGGCTCTCCAGGCGATAGCCAACGCCACGGACGGTTTTGATTCTGTCCTTGCCGAGCTTACGACGCAGGTTGTGAATGTGGACTTCAAGGGTATTTGACCCCGGATCGTCCTGCCAGGAGTAGATATCCTGCTGGAGCGTTTCTCTGTGCACCGTTTGCCCGCTGCGCATGATCAGACGCGTAAGCAAGGCGAACTCTTTTGGTGTTACCTCGACCGCCTGATCCTGGCGCAGTACCTGCTGGGTTTGCAGATTCAGCGTAATATCGCCGTCGGTCAGTAAGTTATCACTATGTCCCTGATAGCGGCGAATCAACGCTCGCACCCGAGCCTGCAGCTCCGCAAGCGCAAAAGGCTTCACCAGGTAATCATCTGCGCCTGCATCGAGACCGGTGATACGGTCTTCAATGGCATCGCGTGCCGTCAGGATCAACACCGGGTTGGCGATACCGCGGCGTCGCCACTGGCTGAGCAGCGTAGCGCCGTCTTTATCAGGCAAGCCCAAATCGAGGATCACCAGACTGTATTCGCCGCTCTGAATCAGGGCGTCCGCCTCCGCTGCGGTGCCGGCACAGTCGAGGGCATACCCTTCATTGGCCAGCCCCAGCGCCAGCCCTTCCTGCAATAACAGATCGTCTTCAACTATAAGTAGTTTCATCGCTAGTTATTCTGGTAGATGTCCTTATAAAGCCTGCTTTCGAAGCGAACAAGCGGAATACGACGATTGCGCTGGTCGGTCGGTTCGACGGCATAGCCGGAAAGATACTGCACGAATGCCATGCGTTGTCCGCTGGCGGTAGTGATGAAGCCTGCAAGGTTGTAAACCCCCTGCAGTGAGCCTGTTTTAGCGGATACTTTGCCATCCACACCGGCAGCGTGAAGCCCGGCGCGGTACTGCAGTGAACCGTCATGCCCGGCCAGCGGCAGCATTGAAATAAAGTTTAGCTCAGTGTCATGCTGTGCAATGTACTGAAGCACCTGCATCATCGTGGCCGGAGAGATCAAATTATGGCGCGATAGTCCGGAGCCATCGACAGCGATGGTATTACCCAGATCGATCCCCGCCTGCTGGCGCAGGATCTGCCGAACCGCGTCTGAACCCGCGCGCCAGGTTCCCGGCACGCCGAAACGGGCGTGACCAATCATGCGAAACACCGTATCGGCAATCATGTTGTCCGACTTTTTCAGCATAATTCGCAATAAATCGTGCAGCGGTGGAGACTGTTTGCTGGCGATGACCGTACCGGGCTGGTTGACCTGCGTCTGACGAAGCAGCGTGCCCGAGTAGGTTATTCCCGCTTGTTTCAGTTCATCTTTCAGGATGGCGCCCGCATAGCTTGCACCATCCTGTATCGCAAAGGCCAGCGGCAGCGGATCGGCGCGCTGGGTCAGGCAGCCGGTCAGCGTGAAGCGGTTAAGATCGCCTGGCACGACGTCCAGCTCACAATATTGCGCATCCGGGGAGCCTTTCGCCAGCGTGCGGACCTGGCTAAACATCGTGACCGGGTAGTAGGACGCTATGCGGATAAACGCTAAATCATCCGGCTTTGGCGCGCTGTAAAGCGAAACCGAAAAGCAGTTACGGTCGACAATCGCGGCGGCGGGCGGGGCGCTAAAGCACTGGGTCATGTCGTTCCACGGCCAGCCTGGGGCTTTATCGTGGCTGGCAAAGATGGACGTGTCGATCAGCACATTGCCATCAATTTTCTGCACGCCAGATTTTTTCAGCACCGCAACCATATTGCGGATATCCTGGCGCTTAAAGGTCGGATCGCCGCCAAAACGGGCGATAAGATCGCCTTTCAGTTCGCCACCCTCAACGTTACCTTTGGTTTCAAGAGTGGTCGTAAAACGGAAGTCAGGCCCGAGCTGGAGCAGGGCGGCGAGGGCGGTGATCACCTTTTGGGTACTGGCAGGCAGCGCCATCTGTTGACTGTGATAGTCAATCTCGGGAGCCTGTGCGCCAACCTTCTGCACCATCAGGGCGAGGTTCGCGCCTGCGGGAAGCTGATTAATGTACTCATCAACATTCGCGGCCTGAGCGGTGAACGTTATACTGGTAGTCAATCCGATGATAAAACTGGAAAATCGCATAATCTCGCGCTAACAACCCGAAAACAAACCGTCATACTACGGTGCATGGCACTGCAAAGTAAACGATGACCCATAGTGAACTTCGCGGTAAAATGCGTATCAAATTGAAAAATTGCTGCTGACCTGGGGCATCGCTCCCGGGTCGGTTTTCTTTTTGCTTCTTGCCCGCTTAAAGGGGGCAGGAGCAGGGAACACTGCTCCCAACAGGAATGTTTAAGAGGTATAACAAATGCAAGCTATTCCGATGACCTTACGTGGTGCCGAAAAACTGCGCGAAGAGCTGGATTTCCTGAAATCCGTGCGTCGTCCTGAAATCATCGCCGCTATCGCGGATGCGCGCGAGCATGGCGACCTGAAAGAGAATGCTGAATACCACGCCGCGCGTGAGCAGCAGGGCTTCTGTGAAGGGCGTATTAAAGATATCGAAGCAAAACTATCCAATGCACAGGTTATCGATATCACTAAGATGCCGAATAATGGCCGTGTGATCTTTGGTTCTACCGTTACCGTGCTAAACCTGGACAACGACGAAGAGCAGACCTATCGCATCGTGGGTGATGATGAAGCTGACTTCAAACAGAACCTGATTTCGGTGAACTCGCCGATTGCTCGCGGCCTGATTGGCAAAGAGCAGGACGATGTTGTCACCATCCGCACCCCTGGCGGTGAAGTAGAATACGAAATTATTAAGGTTGAATACCTGTAATTCGCTTCTCTACTAAGATGTTGATACATTGTAAAGAAAAGAAAAAGGCCGCGTAGCGGCCTTTTATCAACTCAAGGAGCATGGCATTTTGCTCGCCTGCTGACAGAAATCCCTCGTTTCACACAGAAAATGTGTTTAATTCAGGATATCCTTAACGTGGCAGCGAGATTTTACGCTCTTTAGACGGGCGGTAGAGCACCAGCGTTTTACCGATGACCTGTACATTACAGGCGCCGGTTTCGCGCACGATGGCTTCCACGATCAGGTTTTTAGTGTCTCTGTCTTCAGAGGCGATTTTCACCTTGATCAGCTCGTGGTGTTCCAGCGCTTGTTCAATCTCGGCAAGCACCCCTTCGGTCAAACCATTGTTGCCAAGCATCACTACAGGCTTGAGCGGATGTGCCAGACCTTTAAGGTGCTGTTTTTGTTTAGTACTCAGATTCATCGTATATTTTTGCTTACGTTGGGATTGAAAACGGTTCATTCTACCGCCATCTCCCTTATATCGCCAAATAGCTGCGTAGAAATTTACGTCACAGGCAAGCAACGATGAACCAGGACGGAAATGTTAAATGACAGGTAAAAAGCGTTCTGCCAGCTCCAGCCGCTGGCTCCAGGAACACTTTAGCGATAAATATGTTCAACAGGCACAGAAAAAGGGGTTGCGTTCCCGTGCCTGGTTTAAACTTGATGAAATACAGCAAAGTGACAAACTTTTTAAGCCGGGGATGACGGTTGTTGACCTCGGCGCGGCACCTGGCGGATGGTCCCAGTATGCGGTCACGCAGATCGGCGGAACGGGCCGAATCATCGCGTGCGATCTTTTACCAATGGATCCCATCGTCGGTGTCGACTTCCTTCAGGGCGACTTTCGTGATGAATTAGTGCTGAAAGCGTTACTTGATCGTGTAGGTGACAGTAAGGTCCAGGTTGTCATGTCAGATATGGCACCAAATATGTGCGGAACACCGGCGGTGGATATCCCCCGCGCCATGTATCTGGTGGAGCTAGCGTTAGAAATGTGTCGTGATGTACTAGCGCCTGGTGGTAGTTTTGTTGTGAAGGTGTTTCAGGGCGAAGGTTTCGAGGAGTATCTTAAGGAAATTCGCTCCCTGTTTGCGAAGGTCAAAGTTCGTAAGCCGGACTCTTCCCGGGCCCGTTCCCGTGAAGTGTATATTGTAGCGACCGGGCGAAAATGATAACCGGGAGATTTCAGACGAAAGTTTGAATGAAACTGGATATAGAGTATCCTGACGCTGTTTTTAACACAGTTGTAATATGAGGTTAATCCCTTGAGTGACATGGCGAAAAACCTAATACTCTGGCTGGTCATTGCCGTTGTGCTGATGTCAGTATTCCAGAGCTTTGGGCCCAGCGAGTCGAATGGCCGCAAGGTGGATTATTCTACCTTCCTGCAGGAGGTCAATCAGGACCAGGTTCGCGAAGCGCGTATCAACGGACGTGAGATCAACGTTACCAAGAAAGATAGTAACCGTTACACGACTTACATCCCGGTGAACGATCCTAAGCTGCTTGATAACCTTCTGACCAAAAACGTCAAGGTAGTTGGCGAGCCGCCAGAAGAACCAAGCCTGCTGGCTTCTATCTTCATTTCCTGGTTCCCGATGCTGCTTCTTATCGGCGTCTGGATCTTCTTTATGCGCCAGATGCAGGGCGGCGGTGGCAAAGGTGCCATGTCGTTCGGTAAGAGCAAGGCGCGTATGTTAACGGAAGATCAGATCAAGACCACTTTTGCAGACGTTGCCGGGTGTGACGAAGCGAAAGAAGAGGTCGGCGAACTGGTTGAATACCTGCGTGAACCGAGCCGTTTCCAGAAGCTGGGCGGTAAGATCCCGAAAGGCGTGCTGATGGTTGGCCCTCCGGGTACCGGTAAAACCCTGCTGGCGAAAGCCATTGCGGGCGAAGCGAAGGTGCCGTTCTTTACTATTTCAGGTTCTGACTTCGTTGAAATGTTCGTGGGTGTCGGTGCATCTCGTGTGCGTGACATGTTCGAGCAGGCCAAGAAGGCAGCACCGTGCATTATCTTCATCGATGAAATCGACGCCGTAGGCCGCCAGCGTGGCGCAGGTCTGGGCGGTGGTCATGATGAACGTGAACAGACGCTGAACCAGATGCTGGTTGAGATGGACGGCTTCGAAGGTAACGAAGGTATCATCGTTATCGCGGCGACTAACCGTCCGGACGTACTTGACCCTGCGTTGCTGCGTCCAGGCCGTTTCGACCGTCAGGTTGTTGTGGGTCTGCCGGACGTTCGCGGTCGTGAACAGATTCTGAAAGTTCACATGCGTCGTGTACCGCTGGCACCAGATATCGACGCGGCAATCATTGCGCGCGGTACCCCGGGCTTCTCCGGTGCGGACCTGGCTAACCTGGTCAACGAAGCAGCTCTGTTTGCCGCTCGCGGTAACAAGCGTGTCGTATCGATGGTCGAGTTTGAGAAAGCGAAAGACAAAATCATGATGGGTGCGGAACGTCGCTCCATGGTGATGACGGAAGCGCAGAAAGAGTCCACGGCATACCACGAAGCGGGTCACGCGATTATCGGTCGCCTCGTGCCGGAACACGATCCGGTGCATAAAGTGACGATTATTCCGCGCGGTCGTGCGCTGGGTGTGACCTTCTTCCTGCCTGAAGGCGACGCGATCAGCGCCAGCCGTCAGAAACTGGAAAGTCAGATTTCTACCCTCTACGGTGGTCGCCTGGCAGAAGAGATTATCTACGGTGTGGAACATGTTTCTACCGGTGCGTCCAACGACATCAAAGTCGCGACCAACCTGGCGCGTAACATGGTGACGCAGTGGGGCTTCTCCGACAAACTCGGTCCGCTGCTGTATGCAGAGGAAGAGGGTGAAGTCTTCCTGGGCCGTTCTGTGGCGAAAGCGAAACATATGTCCGATGAGACGGCACGTATCATCGACCAGGAAGTAAAATCTCTGGTAGAGCGTAACTATGCACGTGCTCGCCAGATCCTGAACGACAATATGGACATCCTGCATTCGATGAAAGATGCGCTCATGAAGTATGAGACCATCGATGCACCGCAGATTGACGACCTGATGGCGCGCCGTGAAGTGCGTCCGCCAGCAGGCTGGGAAGACCCAGGCGCTTCCAATAATTCTGACAACAATGGCACCCCGCGTGCGCCGCGTCCGGTTGATGAACCGCGTACGCCAAACCCGGGCAACACCATGTCAGAACAGTTGGGCGATAAGTAAGTTACTGCTGTTGACGCGTTTGTCTGTACCTCAAACCCTGGAGCTTGCTCCGGGGTTTTTCATTTCTGTTTAACCATATAGATATCAGGGATTTCGCCATGAAATTATTCGCTCAGGACTCGCATCTCGATCTCTCACATCCCCATGTGATGGGGATCCTGAATGTTACCCCTGACTCCTTCTCTGACGGCGGCACGCATAACACGCTTATCGAGGCGGTTAAGCACGCGAATTTAATGATTAATGCGGGTGCCACCATCATTGACGTTGGCGGCGAATCGACGCGTCCTGGTGCGGCTGACGTGTCTGTGGAAGAAGAGCTGGCGCGCGTCGTGCCGGTCGTTGAAGCCATCGCGCAGCGGTTTGAAGTGTGGATCTCCGTTGATACCTCCAAACCCGAAGTGATTCGTGAAGTGGCGAGAGTAGGCGCTCACATTATTAATGATATTCGCTCACTCACCGAGCCTGGCGCACTTGAAGCCGCGGCAGAGACGGGGTTACCGGTATGCCTGATGCACATGCAGGGCCAACCGAAAACCATGCAGGAAGCACCGAAGTATGACGATGTCTTTGCCGACGTGAATCGCTTCTTTATTGAGCATATTGCACGCTGTGAACGTGCAGGTATCCCAAAAGAGAAATTGCTGCTCGACCCGGGGTTCGGTTTCGGTAAAAATCTCTCCCACAACTATGCGTTGCTTGCGCGCCTGTCGGAATTCCATCATTTTGGCCTGCCGTTACTGGTGGGGATGTCGAGAAAGTCGATGATTGGGCAGTTGCTGAACGTGGGGCCGAGCGAACGCCTGAGCGGCAGCCTGGCCTGCGCAGTGATTGCGGCGATGCAGGGTGCGCACATTATTCGTGTCCATGACGTCAAAGAAACAGTAGAAGCCATGCGTGTGGTGGAAGCCACACTGGCAGCGAAGGAAAACAAACGCTATGAGTAATCGTAAATATTTTGGTACCGACGGTATCCGCGGGCGTGTAGGCGATGCTCCCATCACCCCTGATTTTGTCCTGAAGCTCGGCTGGGCTGCTGGCAAGGTACTGGCGCGTCATGGCTCACGTAAAATTATCATCGGTAAAGACACCCGTATTTCGGGCTATATGCTGGAGTCCGCGCTTGAAGCGGGTCTGGCGGCTGCCGGACTGTCCGCCTCCTTTACGGGCCCAATGCCAACGCCTGCAGTTGCGTATCTGACGCGCACCTTCCGTGCGGAAGCGGGGATTGTCATTTCGGCTTCTCACAACCCGTTCTACGACAACGGCATTAAATTCTTCTCCATTGACGGCACTAAGCTGCCGGATGACGTGGAAGAGGCGATTGAAGCCGAAATGGAAAAAGAGATCACCTGTGTTGATTCCGCAGAGCTGGGTAAAGCGAACCGTATCGTCGATGCGGCGGGGCGTTACATCGAATTCTGTAAAGGTACCTTCCCGAATGAGCTGAGCCTGGCTCATCTGAAAATTGTGGTGGACTGTGCAAACGGTGCGACCTACCACATCGCCCCGAATGTTTTCCGCGAACTGGGTGCGAAAGTGATCGCCATTGGCTGCGAGCCGGATGGTCTGAACATTAACGAGCAGGTGGGTGCAACTGACGTTCGTGCTCTGCAGGCGCGTGTTCTGGCGGAGAAAGCCGATCTGGGTATTGCGCTGGACGGCGACGGTGACCGCGTGATCATGGTCGACCACGAAGGTAACAAGGTCGACGGCGATCAGATCCTCTACATCATTGCACGTGAAGGTCTGCGTCAGGGCCAGCTGCGCGGCGGTGCGGTAGGTACGCTGATGAGTAACATGGGCCTGGAACTGGCGCTGAAACAGCTCGGTATTCCGTTCGTGCGCGCGAAAGTGGGTGACCGCTACGTGCTGGAAAAACTGCAGGAGAAGGGCTGGCGCATCGGTGCAGAAAACTCGGGTCACGTCATCCTGCTCGACAAAACCACCACCGGTGACGGTATCGTGGCCGCGCTGCAGGTGGTTGCCGCGATGGCGCGCAACCATATGAGCCTGCACGATCTGTGCAGCGGGATGAAAATGTTCCCACAGATCC
Source organism: Enterobacter cloacae complex sp. 2015409 (assembly GCF_041365315.1). NCBI lineage: Bacteria > Pseudomonadati > Pseudomonadota > Gammaproteobacteria > Enterobacterales > Enterobacteriaceae > Enterobacter > Enterobacter cloacae complex sp. 2015409. Next base: position 104,050 of record NZ_JBFTVM010000003.1, read on the forward strand.
TGGTGAACGTGCGCTTTACTGCTGGCAAAGGCGATCCTCTGGAAAATGAGAACGTCAAAGCGGTGATGGCTGATGTTGAAGCGGCTCTGGGCAGCCGTGGACGCGTGCTGCTGCGTAAGTCCGGTACCGAACCGCTGATCCGCGTGATGGTGGAAGGCGAAGACGAAGCGCAGGTCACCGAATTTGCGCACCGTATTGCGGATGCGGTGAAAGCTGCATAATCTTGCACGCTAAATGTTTAAAAAGGCGGCGTTTGCCGCCTTTGTTTTAAGCAATTCATGGCTTTTTGCTGTTTTTTTCCGCAGTTGATACAATGCGTCGAAAATGCCCTTGCGAAGGTGATTCGCTTTGGTTAGTATTCACACCCGCTTCAGTGGGAAACAGAAATCCTGCTAATTGGTCGAAGCATTGGTATGCGGCAAATCCGCAAGGAACAGGTTGATTATGTACGAAGCTCTTTTAGTTATTTTCCTTATTGTAGCCATCGCTCTCGTAGCGCTGATTATGCTGCAGCAAGGTAAAGGCGCTGATATGGGAGCCTCCTTCGGAGCAGGCGCTTCCGGTACGCTGTTCGGTTCAAGTGGTTCTGCGAACTTCATGACCCGCACAACGGCGATTCTGGCTACGCTGTTCTTCATCATCAGTCTGGTGCTTGGCAATATCAACAGCAATAAGACCAGCAAAGGAAGCGAGTGGGAAAACCTGAGCGCGCCAGCGAAAACTGAGCAGACTCAGCCAGCTGCACCGGCTAAGCCAACCAGCGATATCCCGCACTAAGTATTCTGTACCGAGGTGGTGGAATTGGTAGACACGCTACCTTGAGGTGGTAGTGCCCTAACGGGCTTGTGGGTTCGAGTCCCATCCTCGGTACCAATATTCCAGAAGAAAGACGTCGAAAGACGTCTTTTTTTTCGTCTGTATATTGTGGTAGCGGGCAAAATGGCGGGTGGCGCTGCGCTTACCCGCCCTACAAATACCAAATAAAAAAGACGCCTGTTGGGCGCCTTTTGCATGTCGTGCTGTCGATTACTTCTTATCGCTGTGTTCCAGGTTTTCAACCTGCGGCAGGCCGTTACCGGAGCTGGCGGAGAGCAGGCCATTCTCAACATAGTTGAACAGCTTCTCACGGGTATCAGTGATGTCCAGATTACGCATGGTCAGCTGACCAATACGATCGTCTGGTGAGAACACAGATTCACCTTTCTCCATAGTCAGACGCTCTGCTTTATAGGTCAGGTTGTCAGACACGGTGTTCAGGATGGAGTAGTCGTTACCGCGACGCAGTTCCAGCGTCACTTCACCGGTGATCGCGCTTGCCACCCAACGCTGCAGCGCATCACGCAGCATCAGCGCCTGTGGATCGAACCAGCGGCCCTGATACAGCAGTTTGCCCAGCTGACGGCCATGAGAGTGATACTGCTCAATGGTGTCTTCGTTGTGAATGCCGGTCAGCAGACGCTCGTAAGCGATGTGCAGCAGCGCCATTCCCGGGGCTTCATAAATGCCACGGCTTTTCGCTTCGATGATACGGTTTTCAATCTGATCGCTCATGCCCAGACCGTGACGACCGCCAATACGGTTAGCTTCCAGCATCAGCTCAACATCGTCAGAGAAGGTTTTACCGTTCAGCGCAATCGGATGACCGCGTTCGAAACGTACGGTCACTTCTTCTGCCGGGATCTTCACGTTCTCGTCCCAGAACTTCACACCCATGATCGGGTTAACGATCTTCACGCTGGAGTTCAGGAATTCCAGGTCTTTCGCTTCATGCGTCGCACCCAGCATGTTGGAGTCGGTGGAATAGGCTTTCTCGACTGACATCTTATAGTCGAAACCGCAGGCGATCATAAACTCGGACATCTCATGACGACCACCCAGCTCGTCGATGAAGTCGGTGTCCAGCCACGGTTTGTAAATCTGCAGCTCGGCGTTGGTCAGCAGGCCATAGCGATAGAAGCGTTCGATATCGTTTCCTTTATAGGTGCTGCCGTCACCCCAGATGTTGACGCCGTCTTCTTTCATCGCCGCAACCAGCATGGTGCCGGTGACCGCACGGCCCAGCGGGGTGGTGTTGAAATAGGTCAGACCGCCGGTGGTGTTATGGAATGCACCACACTGAATAGCCGCGATACCTTCCGCGACAAGTTGCTTACGGCAGTCAATCAGGCGCGCGTTCTCTGCACCATACTCTTTAGCGCGACGAGGAATGGCATCATAGTCGTCCTCATCCGGCTGACCCAGGTTCGCAGTATAGGCATACGGAACCGCTCCCTTCTGGCGCATCCACAGCAGTGCAGCGCTGGTATCCAGGCCACCTGAGAAAGCGATGCCAATACGTTGTCCTACCGGAAGATGCTTGAGAATCGTCGTCATAGAATAAAACCCTGCTTGATTGACTGATTAGAGACCGCTTTCGCTCTCTTGTGCATTTTTATGCAAAATAAGTGAGTATTCATTTAATCATCTTTTGGCGAAGACCGGAAGAGAGTCATGCGTTTTTTGTAAAAATTTTGGTCTGATCGATCTGGCGGAAGTCGCCTTGACAGGTGGGGTCAACTATCAATATACTAAACGCCGATTTTACGTCCCGTCTTCGGTACCAAATCCCAGCATTATTTGCAAATTCTGTCCAAAACGCGTAGAATTTGCCACGTTTCAGGCGCGGGGTGGAGCAGCCTGGTAGCTCGTCGGGCTCATAACCCGAAGGTCGTCGGTTCAAATCCGGCCCCCGCAACCACTTTCCCATAAAGTTCTTTTTCAAATATACTGTGAAGACTTAGAGCCTTCGTAGCTGGATTTGAAAAAATTCTTTCGGAAAGTGCTCCAGGCCACAGTTGTGGCTATAGGGTTCAGTTATCTAAAGCCCCGATTTATCGGGGTTTTTTGTTATCTGACTACAGAATAACTGGGCTTTACGCCCTTTTTTTATGTCTTGGGGGTGGGCTTGTCCACATTAGAGCAAAAATTAACAGAGATGATTACTGCACCGGTCGAAGCACTGGGCTACGAACTGGTCGGCATCGAATTCGTTCGCGGCCGTACATCGACGCTGCGCATCTATATTGATAGTGAAGATGGCATCAATGTTGATGATTGTGCTGATGTCAGCCACCAGGTGAGTGCGGTTCTTGATGTTGAAGACCCGATTACCGTTGCGTACAACCTGGAAGTTTCCTCACCTGGCCTCGATCGCCCGATGTTCACGGCCGAGCACTATGTGCGCTTTACCGGTGAAGAAGTGGCTCTCGTTCTGCGTATGGCCGTACAGAACCGCCGTAAATGGCAGGGAATTATCAAAGCTGTTGATGGTGAAATGATCACGGTGACAGTCGAAGGCAAAGATGAAGTGTTCGCGCTGAGTAATATCCAGAAGGCGAACCTGGTTCCCCACTTTTAACAGTCTGGATTGAGGTGAAAAGCCCGCGATGAACAAAGAAATTTTGGCTGTTGTTGAAGCCGTCTCCAACGAGAAATCACTGCCGCGTGAGAAGATTTTTGAAGCGCTGGAAAGTGCACTGGCTACAGCAACCAAGAAAAAATACGAACAAGAGATCGATGTTCGCGTAGAAATCGATCGTAAAAGCGGTGACTTCGATACATTCCGTCGTTGGGTAATCGTTGAAGAAGTAACCCAGCCGACCAAAGAGATCACCCTGGAAGCCGCCCGTTTTGAAGACGAAAGTCTGAACGTGGGTGACTACGTTGAAGATCAGATTGAATCTGTGACCTTCGACCGTATCACCACCCAGACCGCTAAACAGGTTATCGTGCAGAAAGTGCGCGAAGCCGAGCGCGCGCTGGTTGTCGATCAGTTCCGCGATCAGGAAGGCGAAATCATCACCGGCGTGGTGAAGAAAGTGAACCGCGACAATATCTCCCTGGAGATCAAATCCGAAGGGTTGCCGGGTAACGCTGAAGCCGTGATCCTGCGTGAAGATATGCTGCCGCGTGAAAACTTCCGTCCAGGCGACCGTATTCGCGGCGTTCTGTACGCCGTTCGCCCTGAAGCGCGTGGCGCACAGCTGTTCGTGACCCGTTCTAAACCAGAAATGCTGGTAGAACTGTTCCGTATCGAAGTACCGGAAATCGGTGAAGAAGTTATCGAGATTAAAGCGGCGGCTCGCGATCCGGGCTCCCGTGCGAAAATTGCGGTGAAAACCAACGACAAGCGTATCGACCCGGTCGGTGCTTGCGTCGGTATGCGCGGTGCGCGTGTCCAGGCAGTGTCTACTGAGCTGGGCGGCGAACGTATTGATATCGTTCTGTGGGATGACAACCCGGCGCAGTTCGTGATCAACGCAATGGCTCCAGCTGATGTGGCGTCTATCGTTGTTGACGAAGACAAACACACCATGGATATCGCTGTTGAAGCGGGCAACCTGGCGCAGGCAATCGGCCGTAACGGCCAGAACGTACGCCTGGCGTCACAGCTGAGCGGCTGGGAACTCAACGTGATGACCGTTGATGACCTGCAGGCTAAGCATCAGGCTGAAGCCCATGCGGCGATCGATACCTTCACGAAATACCTGGATATTGACGAAGACTTCGCCACTGTTCTGGTTGAAGAAGGTTTCTCTACGCTGGAAGAACTGGCCTATGTGCCAATGAAAGAGCTGCTGGAAATTGACGGTCTGGATGAACCAACCGTTGAAGCCCTGCGTGAACGCGCTAAAAACGCACTGACCACCCTGGCACTGGCTCAGGAAGAAAGCCTTGGCGATAAGAAGCCGGCTGATGACCTGCTGAATCTGGAAGGTCTTGATCGTGCGATTGCGTTCAAGCTGGCTGCCCGTGGTGTTTGTACGCTGGAAGATCTCGCTGAGCAAGGCGTTGATGACCTGGCTGATATCGAAGGTTTAACCGACGAGAAAGCCGGCGAGCTCATCATGGCCGCACGTAATATTTGCTGGTTCGGCGACGAAGCGTAATAAACTGTAGCAGGAAGGAACAGCATGACTGATGTAACTGTAAAATCGCTGGCTGCTGAGATTCAGACCTCCGTGGACCGCCTGGTACAGCAATTTGCTGATGCAGGGATCCCGAAGTCCGCTGATGACTCGGTGACCGCGCAAGAAAAACAAACCTTGTTAACGCACCTGAACCGTGAACACGGCTCTACGCCTGACAAGTTAACGCTGCAGCGCAAAACGCGTAGCACGTTAAACATCCCTGGTACCGGTGGCAAAAGCAAATCGGTACAAATTGAAGTCCGCAAGACGCGCACCTTTGTAAAACGTGATCCGCAAGAGGCAGAACGCCTTGCCGCGGAAGAGCAGGCACAGCGTGAAGCGGAAGAACAAGCTCAGCGTGAGGCGGAAGCAGCCGCCAAACGTGAAGCAGAATTAAAAGCTGAACGTGAGGCCGCAGAAAAAGCGAAACGCGACGCAAGTGATAAAGTGAAGCGTGACGCTGCGGAAAAAGACAAAGTGAGCAATCAACAGACAGACGAAATGACCAAAACCGCCCAGGCTGAAAAAGCCCGCCGTGAAAATGAAGCTGCCGAGCTGAAGCGTAAAGCGGAAGAAGAAGCCCGCCGTAAGCTGGAAGAAGAAGCTCGCCGCGTCGCCGAAGAAGCGCGCCGTATGGCAGAAGAAAACGAGAAGAATGGTGTGAATACCGTTGAGCCGACTGAAGACACCAGCGACTATCACGTGACCACTTCTCAGCATGCGCGTCAGGCTGAAGATGATAACGACCGTGAAGTGGAAGGCGGTCGTGGCCGTGGCCGTAATGCAAAAGCTGCGCGTCCGGCGAAAAAAGGCAACAAGCACGCTGAATCCAAAGCCGATCGTGAAGAAGCACGCGCGGCTGTTCGCGGTGGTAAAGGCGGCAAGCGTAAAGGTTCCGCTCTGCAGCAGGGCTTCCAGAAGCCTGCTCAGGCCGTTAACCGTGACGTTGTGATCGGCGAAACCATTACCGTTGGCGAACTGGCGAACAAGATGGCGGTTAAAGGCTCTCAGGTCATCAAAGCGATGATGAAACTGGGCGCCATGGCGACCATCAACCAGGTGATCGATCAGGAAACCGCACAGCTGGTTGCTGAAGAGATGGGCCACAAAGTAATCCTGCGTCGTGAAAACGAGCTGGAAGAAGCAGTAATGAGCGACCGTGATACTGGCGCTGCGGCTGAACCGCGTGCACCGGTTGTGACCATCATGGGTCACGTTGACCACGGTAAAACCTCTCTGCTTGACTACATTCGTTCTACTAAGGTTGCCTCGGGTGAAGCGGGTGGCATTACCCAGCACATCGGTGCATACCACGTAGAAACTGACAACGGTATGATCACCTTCCTGGATACCCCAGGCCACGCCGCGTTTACCTCAATGCGTGCTCGTGGTGCTCAGGCGACGGATATCGTTGTTCTGGTTGTTGCCGCAGACGACGGCGTGATGCCACAGACCATCGAAGCTATCCAGCACGCGAAGGCTGCAGGTGTGCCAGTTGTGGTTGCAGTGAACAAGATCGATAAGCCAGAAGCGGATCCCGATCGTGTTAAAAACGAACTTTCCCAGTACGGTATCCTGCCGGAAGAGTGGGGCGGTGAAAGCCAGTTCGTACACGTGTCTGCGAAAGCGGGTACCGGTATCGACGAACTGCTGGACGCGATCCTGCTGCAGGCCGAAGTTCTGGAGCTGAAGGCCATCCGTAACGGTATGGCGAGCGGCGCGGTGATCGAATCCTTCCTGGATAAAGGTCGTGGCCCGGTTGCTACCGTTCTGGTTCGTGAAGGTACACTGCATAAAGGCGATATCGTTCTGTGCGGTTTCGAATACGGCCGCGTTCGTGCGATGCGTAACGAACTGGGTCAGGAAGTGCTGGAAGCGGGTCCGTCCATTCCAGTGGAAATCCTGGGTCTGTCCGGTGTTCCGGCTGCCGGTGACGAAGTGACCGTTGTGCGTGACGAGAAGAAAGCGCGTGAAGTGGCACTGTACCGCCAGGGCAAATTCCGTGAAGTTAAACTGGCTCGTCAGCAGAAATCTAAACTCGAGAACATGTTTGCCAACATGACCGAGGGCGAAGTTCACGAAGTGAACATCGTTCTGAAAGCCGACGTTCAGGGTTCTGTGGAAGCGATCTCCGACTCCTTGCTGAAACTGTCTACTGACGAAGTGAAAGTGAAGATCATCGGTTCGGGCGTAGGTGGTATCACCGAGACCGACGCTACCCTGGCTGCTGCCTCTAACGCTATCCTGGTTGGCTTCAACGTTCGTGCGGATGCGTCTGCGCGTAAAGTGATTGAATCCGAAAGCCTGGATCTGCGTTACTACTCCGTCATCTATAACCTGATCGACGAAGTGAAGGCCGCGATGAGCGGTATGCTGTCTCCTGAGCTGAAACAGCAGATCATCGGTCTGGCTGAAGTACGTGACGTGTTCAAATCACCGAAATTCGGTGCGATCGCGGGCTGTATGGTTACCGAAGGTAACATCAAGCGTCACAACCCAATCCGCGTACTGCGTGACAACGTGGTTATCTACGAAGGCGAGCTGGAATCCCTGCGCCGCTTCAAAGATGACGTTAACGAAGTCCGTAACGGCATGGAATGTGGTATCGGCGTGAAGAACTACAACGACGTTCGCGTTGGCGATATGATCGAAGTGTTCGAGATCATCGAAATTCAGCGTACCATCGCTTAATTACCGATTGTAAGCCGGGATCGCCTCGCGCCACCCGGCAATAATTTCAAAAAGGGGCTTTAGCCCCTTTTTTGTCTGGAGAATTTATTATGGCGAAAGAATTTGGTCGCCCTCAGCGCGTAGCGCAGGAAATGCAGAAAGAGATCGCACTCATTCTGCAACGTGAAATTAAAGACCCGCGCGTCGGCATGATGACCACCGTTTCCGGTGTCGAAATGTCCCGTGATTTGGCCTATGCCAAAGTGTTCGTCACCTTCCTGAACGATCAGGACGAAGCGGCAGTGAAAAACGGCATTAAAGCGCTGCAGGAAGCCTCTGGTTTCATCCGCTCCCTGCTTGGCAAAGCGATGCGCCTGCGTATCGTGCCTGAACTGACCTTCTTCTACGACAACTCGCTGGTCGAAGGTATGCGTATGTCCAACCTGGTGACCAGCGTGGTTAAACATGACGATGAGCGTCGTGTTAACCCGGCGGACGACAGCAAGGAGGACTGATGAGTCGTCCTCGTCGTCGTGGTCGCGACGTGCATGGTGTGCTGCTGCTGGATAAACCCCAGGGCGCTTCCAGCAACGACGTGCTGCAGAAAGTTAAGCGTATTTATAACGCCAACCGTGCGGGCCACACCGGCGCGCTCGACCCGCTGGCAACCGGCATGCTGCCGGTCTGTCTGGGAGAGGCGACAAAGTTTTCCCAGTACCTGCTCGACTCCGATAAGCGCTACCGCGTTATCGCTAAACTGGGCCAGCGCACGGATACCTCCGACGCGGATGGCCAGGTGGTAGAAGAGCGTCCGGTGACCTTCAGCGCGGAGCAGCTTGATGCGGCGCTGGAGAGCTTCCGTGGGGATACGATGCAGGTACCGTCGATGTATTCGGCGCTGAAGTATCAGGGGAAAAAACTCTACGAATATGCGCGCCAGGGCATTGACGTCCCGCGTGAAGCCCGTCCGATAACCGTGTATGAGCTGCTGTTTATTCGCCACGAAGGTGATGAGCTGGAGCTGGAGGTGCACTGTTCGAAAGGGACCTATATTCGCACCATCATCGACGACCTCGGTGAAAAGCTGGGCTGCGGCGCACATGTGATTTACCTGCGCCGTCTGGCGGTGAGCAAGTACCCGGTAGAGCGGATGGTGACCCTGGAGCAACTGCGCGAGCTGGTAGAACAGGCGGAAGCGCAGGGGATCGCGCCGGCAGATTTGCTGGATCCTTTGCTGATGCCGATGGACAGTCCGGCAGCGGACTTCCCGGTTGTTAATCTTCCTTTAACATCCTCCGTTTACTTTAAGAACGGCAACCCGGTTCGTACGGCGGAAGCGCCGCTGGAAGGACTGGTACGCGTGACCGAAGGCGACGAAGGGAAATTCATCGGTATGGGCGAAATGGATGGTGAGGGGCGCGTTGCGCCGCGTCGTCTGGTCGTCGAGTATCCGATCGAAGCATGACGGTGATGACGGCTCACCTTGCGATAAGCAGGGGAGACGAGTAGAATATCGCCGCTTAACGCCTGGTAAATTGTTTAACAATCTGCGGGGCGTACATGGGGTCGCTGAATTAGAGATCGGCATCCTTACATTCTTTATACTTTGGAGTTTGAAAATGTCTCTAAGCGTTGAAGCTAAAGCTAAAATCGTTTCTGAGTTTGGTCGTGGTACTAACGACAGCGGTTCTACCGAAGTTCAGGTTGCACTGCTGACTGCACAGATTAACCACCTGCAGGGTCACTTTGCAGAGCACAAAAAAGATCACCACAGCCGTCGTGGTCTGCTGCGTATGGTTTCTCAGCGTCGTAAACTGCTCGACTACCTGAAACGTAAAGATGTTGCACGCTACACCGCGCTGATCGAGCGTCTGGGTCTGCGTCGCTAAGTCTTGCGAGTTTCAGAAAAGGGGGCCTGATGGCCCCTTTTTTCAACCAGACGGCAGCAATTCACTGGAAACTATTGTATTGTTGCTATAAATGATCTTCATTGCAGAGGTTCGCGCGGCTAATGAGAGGCTTCACCCATGGGGGTGTTGGTTGTCATTAGTCGCGAGGATGCGAAGAAGGTCGGGTTAAATCGACAGCACACCGGTGGTGTGCTGTCAAACATTTAAGAAAGGACAGAACTTTGCTGAATCCGATCGTTCGTAAATTCCAGTATGGTCAACATACCGTCACGCTGGAAACCGGCATGATGGCTCGTCAGGCTACTGCTGCCGTTATGGTAAGCATGGATGACACTGCGGTATTCGTTACCGTTGTTGGCCAGAAAAAAGCTAAACCAGGTCAGGACTTCTTCCCGCTGACCGTTAACTACCAGGAGCGTACCTACGCTGCCGGTAAAATCCCGGGTGGTTTCTTCCGTCGTGAAGGCCGTCCAAGCGAAGGCGAAACCCTGATTGCGCGTCTGATTGACCGCCCGGTTCGTCCACTGTTCCCGGAAGGCTTCGTTAACGAAGTACAGGTTATCGCGACCGTTGTTTCCGTTAACCCGCAGGTTAACCCGGACATCGTTGCCATGATCGGCGCATCCGCTGCTCTGTCACTGTCTGGTATTCCATTCAATGGTCCAATCGGTGCCGCGCGCGTTGGCTACATCAACGACCAGTACGTGCTGAACCCAACCCAGGAAGAGCTGAAAGAAAGTAAGCTGGACCTGGTGGTTGCGGGTACTGAAGCGGCTGTACTGATGGTTGAATCCGAAGCTGAACTGCTGAGCGAAGACCAGATGCTGGGCGCTGTGGTATTTGGCCACGACCAGCAGCAGATCGTCATCCAGAACATCAACGACCTGGTGAAAGAAGCCGGTAAACCACGTTGGGACTGGCAGCCAGAAGCGGCAAACGACGCGCTGAACGCACGCGTTGCTGCCCTGGCAGAATCTCGTCTGAGCGATGCATATCGCATCACTGACAAACAGGAGCGTTACGCTCAGGTTGACGTGATCAAGTCTGAAACTATCGCGACCCTGGTTGCGGAAGATGAAACGCTGGACGCTAATGAACTGAGCGACATCCTGCACGCTATCGAGAAAAACGTTGTTCGTAGCCGCGTACTGGCAGGCGAGCCGCGTATCGATGGCCGCGAAAAAGACATGATCCGTGGTCTGGATGTGCGTACTGGCGTTCTGCCACGTACTCACGGTTCCGCGCTGTTCACCCGTGGCGAAACGCAGGCGCTGGTTACCGCGACCCTGGGTACTGCACGTGATGCGCAGATCATCGACGAACTGATGGGCGAGCGCACTGACAGCTTCCTGTTCCACTACAACTTCCCTCCGTACTCCGTAGGCGAAACCGGTATGGTTGGCTCGCCGAAGCGTCGTGAAATTGGTCACGGTCGTCTGGCGAAGCGCGGCGTACTGGCAGTCATGCCAGAAGCAGACAAATTCCCGTACACCGTACGTGTAGTGTCTGAAATCACCGAATCCAACGGTTCCTCTTCCATGGCTTCCGTGTGTGGCGCCTCTCTGGCGTTGATGGATGCAGGCGTGCCAATCAAAGCCGCCGTTGCGGGTATCGCAATGGGCCTGGTGAAAGAAGGCGACAACTTCGTTGTTCTGTCTGACATTCTGGGTGACGAAGACCACCTGGGCGATATGGACTTCAAAGTAGCGGGTTCCCGCGAAGGTATCTCTGCACTGCAGATGGATATCAAAATTGAAGGTATCACCAAAGAGATCATGCAGGTTGCTCTGAACCAGGCTAAAGGTGCGCGTCTGCACATCCTGGGCGTGATGGAACAGGCGATTAACGCGCCGCGTGGCGACATTTCTCAGTTCGCTCCACGTATCCACACCATCAAGATCAATCCAGACAAGATCAAAGATGTTATCGGTAAGGGCGGTTCCGTAATCCGTGCGCTGACCGAAGAGACCGGCACCACCATCGAAATCGAAGATGACGGTACTGTGAAGATCGCAGCAACCGACGGCGAGAAAGCGAAATTCGCGATCCGTCGCATCGAAGAAATTACTGCAGAAATCGAAGTGGGCCGTGTCTACGCAGGTAAAGTGACCCGTATCGTTGACTTTGGCGCGTTCGTTGCCATCGGTGGCGGTAAAGAAGGTCTGGTTCACATCTCTCAGATCGCTGACAAGCGCGTTGAGAAAGTGACTGATTACCTGCAGATGGGTCAGGAAGTACCGGTGAAAGTTCTGGAAGTTGATCGCCAGGGCCGTATCCGTCTGAGCATTAAAGAAGCAACCGAGCAGTCTCAGCCAGCTGCTGCGCCAGAAGCACAGGCAGCAGAACAGCAAGGCGAGTAAGTTGCCATTTGCCCTCCGCTTTGCGGAGGGCCTATTATCAGGCAGGACGCCTTGTTAAGCCGCCGGGGGACAGGACGTTCATCCAATAGTTGTCTTCGGGAGTGGGAAATGAAGCCTTTTTTGCGCTGGTGTTTCGTTGCGACAGCTTTAACGCTGGCAGGATGCAGCAACTCTGCCTGGCGTAAGAGCGAAGTCCTCGCAGTGCCATTGCAACCGACTTTGCAGCAGGAAGTGATCCTGGCACGCATGGAACAAATACTTGCCAGTCGGGCTTTAACCGATGAAGAACGCGCACAGCTTTTATATGAGCGCGGAGTGTTGTATGATAGTCTCGGTCTGAGGGCATTGGCGCGAAATGATTTTTCACAAGCGCTGGCTATCCGACCTGATATGCCTGAAGTATTCAATTACTTAGGCATTTATTTAACGCAGGCAGGCAATTTTGATGCTGCCTATGAAGCGTTTGATTCTGTACTTGAGCTTGATCCAACTTACAACTACGCGCACTTGAATCGCGGTATCGCATTGTATTACGGCGGTCGTGACAAGTTAGCGCAAGATGATCTGCTGGCGTTTTATCAAGACGATCCTAATGATCCTTTCCGTAGCCTGTGGCTTTACATCGTTGAGCGGAAGCTCGATGAGAAGCAGGCAAAAGAGGCACTGAAACAGCGCTTCGATAAATCGGACAAGGAACAGTGGGGATGGAACATTGTCGAGTTCTACCTGGGCAACATTAGCGAAGCAACGCTGATGGAACGCCTCAAGGCGGACGCAACGGATAACACCTCGCTCGCTGAGCATCTCAGTGAAACCAACTTCTATTTAGGTAAGTACTACCTAAGTCTGGGGGATATGGACAGCGCTACGGCACTGTTCAAATTAGCGGTTGCTAACAACGTACACAACTTCGTTGAGCACCGTTATGCATTGTTGGAATTATCGCTCTTGGGCCAGGAGCATGACGACCTGGCAGAATCGGACCAGCAATAGCTGACGACAGAAACATCAGCCCGTAATCTTTTGATTGCCATCACCTTAACTGGTGAGGGCGTTGTTGTTCGTCAATACACCTACTTTGAGCCGGTTCACACTTTTCAATGAAAATTGCTAATCATTTTCACGATGAGCTAAGTAGACTGGCCGCCATTGACATTGAGGCACTCGTACTACATGGCTGAATTCGAAACCACTTTTGCAGATCTGGGCCTGAAGGCTCCTATCCTTGAAGCCCTTAACGATCTGGGTTACGAAAAACCATCTCCGATCCAGGCTGAGTGTATCCCACACCTGCTTTCTGGTCGTGACGTGCTGGGCATGGCCCAGACTGGTAGCGGTAAAACTGCAGCATTCTCGCTGCCGCTGCTGAACAACATTGATCCGGACCTGCGTGCACCGCAGATCCTCGTCCTGGCTCCAACCCGTGAACTGGCTGTTCAGGTTGCAGAAGCCATGACGGAATTCTCTAAACATATGCGCGGCGTAAACGTGGTTGCCCTGTACGGCGGCCAGCGTTATGACGTGCAGTTACGCGCCCTGCGTCAGGGCCCACAGATTGTTGTCGGTACGCCGGGCCGTCTGCTGGATCACCTGAAGCGCGGTACCCTGGACCTCTCTAAACTGAGCGGTCTGGTACTGGATGAAGCAGATGAAATGCTGCGTATGGGCTTCATCGAAGACGTTGAAACCATCATGGCGCAGATCCCGGACGGTCATCAGACCGCGCTGTTCTCTGCAACCATGCCGGAAGCTATCCGTCGCATTACCCGCCGCTTCATGAAAGAGCCGCAGGAAGTGCGTATTCAGTCCAGCGTAACCACTCGCCCGGACATCAGCCAGAGCTACTGGTCTGTGTACGGCATGCGTAAAAACGAAGCGCTGGTACGTTTCCTGGAAGCGGAAGATTTTGATGCGGCGATTATCTTCGTTCGTACCAAAAACGCGACCCTGGAAGTGGCTGAAGCCCTGGAGCGTAGCGGCTACAACAGCGCAGCGCTGAACGGCGATATGAACCAGGCCCTGCGTGAGCAGACTCTGGAGCGTCTGAAAGACGGTCGTCTGGATATTCTGATTGCCACCGACGTGGCAGCACGTGGTCTGGACGTTGAGCGTATCAGCCTTGTTGTTAACTACGACATCCCGATGGATTCCGAGTCTTACGTTCACCGTATCGGCCGTACCGGTCGTGCGGGTCGTGCTGGCCGTGCACTGCTGTTCGTTGAGAACCGCGAGCGTCGTCTGCTGCGTAACATCGAACGTACCATGAAGCTGACCATTCCAGAAGCGGACCTGCCAAACGCAGAGCTGCTGGGCAAACGCCGTCTGGAAAAATTCGCCGCCAAAGTACAGCAGCAGCTGGAAAGCAGCGATCTGGATCAGTACCGCGCGCTGCTGTCGCAGATTCAGCCTGTTGCTGAAGGCGAAGAGCTGGACATGGAAACCCTGGCTGCAGCACTGCTGAAAATGGCTCAGGGCGAACGTAGCCTGATCGTGCCACCAGATGCGCCGATGCGTCCTAAGCGTGAATTCCGTGACCGTGACGATCGCTTCGAACGTCGTGGCGACCGTAACGATCGTGGCCCACGCGGTGACCGTCCAGAGCGTGGTGGTGAAGACCGTCCACGTCGTGAACGCCGTGACGCGGGTGACATGGAGCTGTATCGCATTGAAGTGGGTCGTGATGATGGCGTTGAAGTTCGTCACATCGTTGGCGCGATCGCTAACGAAGGCGACATCAGCAGCCGTTACATCGGTAACATCAAGCTGTTCGCATCCCACTCTACCATCGAGCTGCCAAAAGGCATGCCGGGCGAAGTGCTGCAGCACTTTACGCGTACCCGCATCCTGAACAAGCCGATGAACATGCAGTTGCTGGGCGATGCACAGCCACGTCCTGACCGTGGCGGCGAACGTCGTGGCGGTGGTCGCAGCTTCGGCGGCGAGCGTCGTGAAGGCGGTCGCAGCGAAGGTCGCGGTGGTGAAGGTCGTCGTTTCTCCGGCGAGCGCCGCGAAAGCCGTGGCCCGCGTCGTGAAGAAGGCACCAGCCGTCGTCGTTTCGGTGACGCGTAAGCCTTACGCTTCTGACGTAAAGTAAAATATACAGCCCCGATACATGCTATCGGGGCTTTTTTTATTCCCTTTGTACTCTTGTACTGGTACAGTGCGTCACATTAAAATGCAGAACCGCATGATTGACTGGAGAAAAGGCTGTATGGCGACACTAACCACCACCCAAACGTCACCTTCGCTGCTTGGCGGCGTGGTGATCATCGGCGGAACCATTATAGGTGCCGGGATGTTCTCCCTGCCCGTGGTCATGTCCGGTGCGTGGTTCTTCTGGTCGCTGGCTGCGCTGGTCTTTACCTGGTTCTGTATGCTCCATTCCGGGCTGATGATCCTCGAAGCAAACCTGAACTACCGCATTGGCTCCAGCTTCGACACCATCACCAAAGATCTGCTGGGCAAAGGCTGGAACCTGGTTAACGGGCTGTCCATCGCCTTTGTGCTCTATATCCTGACCTACGCATATATCTCGGCGAGCGGTTCGATTCTGCATCACACCTTCTCTGAGATGTCGCTGAACGTTCCGGCGCGTCTGGCCGGACTATGCTTTGCGCTGGGCGTGGCGTTTATCGTCTGGATGAGTACCAAAGCGGTAAGCCGGATGACGGCAATCGTACTGGGCGCGAAGGTCATCACCTTCTTCCTGACCTTCGGCAGCCTGCTGGGGCACGTGACGCCCGCCACGCTGTTTAACGTTGCCGAAGTGAATACCTCCTATACGCCGTACCTGCTGATGACGCTACCGTTCTGTCTGGCGTCGTTCGGCTACCACGGCAACGTGCCGAGCCTGATGAAGTACTACGGCAAAGATCCGCGCACGATTGTGAAGTGTCTGGTCTACGGCACGCTGCTGGCGCTGGGGCTGTATGTGATCTGGCTGCTGGGGACGATGGGCAACATCCCGCGTCCGGACTTTATCGGCATTGCCCAGAAGGGCGGTAACATCGACGTGCTGGTGCAGGCCCTGAGCGGCGTGCTGAACAGCCGCAGCCTGGATCTGCTGCTGGTTATCTTCTCTAACTTCGCAGTGGCGAGCTCTTTCCTCGGCGTGACCCTGGGCCTGTTTGACTACCTGGCGGATCTGTTTGGCTTTGATGATTCTGCAATGGGGCGCTTCAAAACCGCGCTGCTGACCTTCCTGCCGCCGATTGTGGGCGGCCTGCTGTGGCCGAACGGCTTCCTGTACGCCATCGGCTATGCCGGACTGGCGGCAACCATCTGGGCGGCGATTGTGCCAGCGCTGCTGGCACGTAAATCACGTAAACGCTTCGGCAGCCCGAAATTCCGCGTCTGGGGCGGCAAGCCGATGATTGCGCTGATTCTGGTGTTCGGTGCTGGCAATGCGCTGGTCCACGTGCTGTCGAGTTTTAACCTGCTGCCTGTGTATCAATAAACAGAAAGCCCGGTGGCGCTGCGCTTACCGGGCCTACAGGGATCGCGTAGGCCGGATAAGGCGAAGCCGCCATCCGGCAAAAAACTACCCCACCAGCTCCTCTTTCACCTGCATCGCCAGCTCAAACGAATGCAATCGCGCCTGGTGATCGAAAATCTGGCCGTTAACCATAATTTCATCCGCCTGCGTTTCGCGCAGCACCGCCTCCAGCCCGTGACGCACTTTCGCCTTATCGCCTACCAGCGACATGCTCAGCGCCTGCTGAACGCCATACTGCTCTGACGCTGACCACAGCTGATGCATATTCTCCACCGGCGGCGGAAGCTGGCCCGTCTCACCGCGGCGCAGCTTCACAAACGCCTGCTGCATAGAGGTGAACAGAAATTCCGCGTCGCGATTGCTGTCGGCGGCAATGATGTTGATGCACACCATCGCGTACGGCTTCTCCAGACGCTCGGACGGTTTGAAGTGCGTGCGGTAAAGATGCAGCGCCTGATGCAGCATATCCGGCGCGAAGTGCGAGGCAAACGCAAACGGCAGCCCCAGCTGTGCGGCCAGCTGTGCGCTGTAGAGGCTTGATCCCAACAGCCATACCGGGATCTTCTCACCGTAGCCCGGTACCGGGCGCACGTGCGGGTTCGGATCGCGCGCGTCGAACCAGTCCACCAGCTCTGCCACGTCGCGCGGGAAGTTATCGATATCGCCGCTCATATGGCGGCGCAGGGTGCGCATGGTCGGCTGGTCGCTGCCGGGCGCACGGCCAAGCCCCAAATCAATACGGCCCGGATAGAGGGTATTCAGCGTGCCGAACTGCTCGGCGATCACCAGCGGGGCGTGGTTCGGCAGCATCACGCCGCCGGAGCCCAGGTGCAGAGTGGTGGTATTTGCCGCCAGATAACCAATCAGTACCGAGGTGGCGGCGCTGGCAATGCCCACCATGTTGTGGTGCTCGGCCAGCCAGTAGCGGTGATAGCCACGCTTTTCGGCCAGCTGAGCCAGATCCAGAGAGTGCGAAAAGGCTTCTCTTGCCGAGGAGCCTTGTGGGATCGGCGCCAGATCCAGCACCGAAAACGGAATAGTTTTGTCAGTCATAACAGCTCACTTTGTCGACGGTCAATCTTTAATACTGCATTAAAAAATGATAACCGTTGTTAACAAAGTGAGCCTTTTTTAGGCCTGCAGTTCCAGCCCGGCCAGACGCTTCCAGTAGCCGTTGCAGTCGCTGTTTGCCGTCAGCGGCAGCGGAGCGGCGCCGTTTTCGTTGGCGCGGAAGGCATCCAGCATCGCAAACACGCCGGTATCCAGCGGCGACAGGCGCACCATATCCACCAGCCCGTCCATCGACGCCAGCTCGTTGCCGAGGTTATAGACATAGCCGCTCATGGTCTGAATGCCGTTGAGGACAAACACCTGCTGATTCTCCTGCGACAGCATGCTGCGCCCGTTCGGATACTTAATGCAGCAGGTTTCGCACTCGTCTTTCGGACGGTCTTCCGAGCGCGCGGTAAAGCAGCGGGCAGAATAGGCCAGCGGCAGATGCCCATAGCTCAGCACTTCCACTTCAAACTGATTGCGAATGCCCAGCTCGTCGCACTGGTTAAGCAGGTTAGCCAGCCAGTCGCGGGAGAGTTCCACCGGCATGCACCAGCGCGTCATGCCCTGTTTGAGAAGCAGGCGCAGGGTCACGGCGTTGTAGCAGTTCAGGGCATGGCCCGCGACAAACGGTAGCTTGCGTTCGGCGCACATATTCACCACGCCGAGATCGCTCGCTTCCAGCAGGAACTCGCCGTTTTCGACATAGCGCTTCAGCTCGCCCAGTTCGGAAGACGCCTGCACCAGCGCAAGCGTGGAGAGCACGACCTGCTTGCCGCTTCCGGCCAGGCTTTGCGCCATCTCCAGCCAGTCGCCCACTTTGGTGGCGCGGCGCTTGCTGCACACCGCTTCACCGAGGTAAATCACATCGGCGCTGCTGGTGGCGGCCTGTTGGTAAAAATCTTCCAGCGTCTCTTTTGGCCAGTAGTAAAGCACCGGTCCTAATGAATATTTCATGATTTTCTCACTGCCATTTACGGTGATACGCGCCCAGCGTGGTTTGCGTGCCTTCGGACATCGATCCGAGCGTCTCCATCCAGGCCTGCTGCGGAGCGTAGTTCTGCGGGGCCGCCATGCAGCGGTCGATGGCCTGACGCCACACTTTCGCCACCTGGCTCACGTAGGCCGGGCTACGCTGGCGACCTTCGATTTTCACCGAGGCAATATTGGCCGCCAGCAGTTCCGGCAGCAGCTCCAGCGTGTTGAGGCTGGTGGGCTCTTCCAGGGCGTGGTAACGCTCGCCGTCGACCAGATAGCGGCCTTTACACAGGGTGGGATAACCGGCGTTTTCACCGTCCTGATAGCGGTCGATCAGCACCTCATTCAGGCGAGATTCCAGCCCCTGCGGCGTTTGCTGCCAGCGGACAAAGCGGGCAGGGGAGCAGGCCCCGACAGTATTCGGCGATTCACCGGTTAAATAAGAGGAAAGATAGCAACGGCCTTCGGCCATGATGCACAGGCTGCCAAAGGCAAAAACTTCCAGCGGCACTGGCGTGACGCGTGCGAGTTGCTTAACCTGATGAATAGAGAGCACGCGCGGCAGCACCACGCGAGCCACGTCAAAGTGTTGATGGTAAAAACGCACGGCCTCTTCGTTGGTGGCAGATGCCTGAACAGAGACGTGGCGCTCAATATGGGGATAGCGTTCTGCCGCATACTCAAGCATGGCGAGGTCGGCCAGGATCAGCGCATCGGCACCCAGCTGTGCCGCCATATCCACCGCGCGCTGCCAGCGGGCGTAGCCGTCAGGATGAGCAAAGGTATTGATGGCGATATGCAGTTTGCGGCGGTGCTGGTGAACGAAGTTAACGGCTTCCTGAAGCTTTTTCTCCGTAAAGTTGAGGCCAGCAAAATGGCGGGCGTTGGTGTCATCTTTTAGCCCGATATAGACCGCATCGGCCCCATTTTCGATGGCCGCCTTAAGCGCCGGAAGATTTCCGGCAGGGCAGAGCAGCTCCATAATTTATCCTGATGTAGTCGATCGCAAAATTGTTAACGAGCTGGGATTTTAATTAACCCATAGGCGACAATTTTTGATTTAAGGCAGCTAATGGCGTATTGATGACACCAATAATGAGGTACGGCGGACGACGGTTTGTTGATTTACGCCGCTATGTTGCGCTTCGGATATGGCAAAATAGCAGGACTATAGATATCAGGGAGTAAAGCTCGTGCTGGATAAACTGCGTTCACGTCTCGTACAATTTGGTCCACCAATGCTGAGCGTGCCGGTAAAGCTGGCGCCGTTCGCGCTTAAACGTCAGGTGCTGGAGCAGGTCCTGAGCTGGCAGTTCCGCCAGGCGCTGCAGGATGGCGAGCTGGAATTCCTGGAAGGGCGCTGGTTGAGCATTGAGGTGCGTGATATCGGGCTGCGCTGGTTTACTTCCGTTGAGAATGACCAGCTAATCGTCCGCGAAACCGCCGAGGCGGATGTGAGCTTTAGCGCCAACGCCAGTGATCTGCTGATGATCGCCGCGCGTAAGCAGGATCCGGATACGCTCTTCTTCCAGCGCCGTCTGGTGATTGAAGGCGACACGGAGCTCGGTCTGTACGTGAAGAATTTAATGGATGCCATTGAGCTGGAGCAGATGCCGAAAGCGCTGCGCGTGATGTTAATGCAAATGGCAGATTTCGTTGAGGCCGGGCTGAAAACCCCGCCGGACGGTAAACACACTTCAGTAGGTGAGCCATGCTGATTCGAGTCGAAATTGGGATTGATGCGCCGGGGATCGATGCGTTGTTACGCCGCGCCTTTGCGAGCGATGCCGAAGCCCAACTGGTCCACGACCTTCGCGAAGACGGCCTGATTACGCTGGGGCTGGTTGCCACCGATGACGAAGGTCAGGTGGTGGGCTATGTTGCCTTCAGTCCGGTCATCGTTCAGGGCGAAGAGCTGCAGTGGGTAGGCATGGCACCGCTGGCGGTAGATGAAAGCTATCGCGGGCAGGGGCTGGCACGTCAGCTGGTCTATGAAGGCCTGGATTCGCTCAATGAGTTCGGTTATGCGGCCGTTGTCACGCTGGGCGATCCGGCGTTCTATGGCCGTTTAGGCTTTGAGCAGGCCGCGCATTACGATCTGCGCTGCCGCTGGCCGGGTACGGAATCCGCTTTCCAGGTGCACCGTCTGGCGGATGACGCGCTCAACGGCGTCAATGGCCTGGTCGAGTACCACGACCATTTCAATCGCTTTTAATCAGGCTCTCGCGTAGCGCCTCAAAGGAGCCGTCTCCGGTCACGAGGCGCTCTTTCTGGCGCTTCGTCAGCTGCTTGATGCGGTATTCCAGCCTGAGCGCCAGCGATCGGTCACCGACGGGCGCCGAAAAGGCGAGCTGTAATTCCCCTTTCCCTCGCAGTGCTTTTGCCCCTTTCCCCGTTTGATGTTGTAAAAAACGCCGCGCCACATCGGTGGTGATCCCGGTGTAGAGTGCGTTATCAGCGGTTCGGACAAGATAGAGAAACCAGCACACGGTAAACAGATTCAGTATGTTAAGGTGAACGCACCATAGCATGAGAGAGAACGAAAATGGAAACACTGGCCGCCATTAACCGCTGGCTGGCGAAGCAGCATGTTGTCACCTGGTGCGTCTATGACGAGGGGGAGATGTGGTGCGCTAACGCGTTTTACTACTACGATCCGGAGCGCGTCGCGTTTTATGTCATGAGCGAAGACAAAACGCGTCATGCGCAGATGACTGGCCTGCAGGCGAAGGTCGCGGGCACGGTGAATGGCCAGCCGAAAACGGTCGCGCTGATCCGCGGCGTGCAGTTCAAAGGGGAGATCCGTCGTCTGGATGGCGAAGAGAGCGACGCGCGCCGTAAGCTCTACACGCGCCGCTTTCCCGTTGCCGCTGCGCTAAAAGCCCCGGTGTGGGAAATCCGCCTCGATGAGCTGAAATTTACCGACAACACCCTGGGCTTTGGCAAGAAGCTGCACTGGTTACGCGCCGAGCAGGCGTAGCGCTTCACGGTTAAACGCCGGGAGATCGTCCGGGGTACGGCTGGTGATCAGCTGATCTTTGTCGTTGACCACTTCCTGATCGTAAAACTCGGCGCCCGCATTTTTCAGATCGATAACGATCGGTTTCACCGCCGTGAGCTTACGCCCGCGTACAACCTCCGCGCTGATAAGGAGCTGCGGACCGTGACAGATGGCAAAGACCGGTTTGCCGGTAGAGACAAAGTTCCGGGTAAAGGTCACGAAGCGTTCGTCCCCGCGCAGGGAATCCGGGGAATGGCCACCGGGTAACAGCAGGGCGTCGAAATCTGAGGGGCTAACGTTATCGATAGTCTCATCAATGGTTACGGTCGCCTCGCCCTTATGACCTGTCACCGTTTTGCCCGCCTCTTTCTCAATGGTGATGACCTCATGTCCTGCCTTGCGGAACGCCTCTGCAGGCGAGGTGAATTCTGAATCTTCAAACTCGTCGGTAATCAAGACTGCGATTTTCTTGCCCATGCTTCCTCCGTTGTTTTGGCTTCAGACTGATTTTTCTCCGCTTGTGGTAAATACTTACCTGTAACAGACTTCTAAGTGTGGTCGACGACGCTGAGTTCGCAAACGGACAATTCTGTAAAGGGGATACGATGAGTCAGGTATTGATTACCGGGGCTACCGGGTTAGTGGGCGATCATCTGCTGCGGCTGCTGATTCAGGATCGCCGCGTGAACTATATCGCCGCCCCGACGCGTCGACCGCTGGCAGATTTATCTGGCGTCTTTAATCCGCACGATTCTCAGCTGACGGACGCGCTGGCGCAGGTCCAGGATCCTATTGATATCGCGTTTTGCTGTCTGGGCACCACGCGACGGGAGGCGGGCAGCAAAGAGGCATTTATCCACGCCGACTATACGCTGGTGGTGGACACCGCGCTTACGGCGAAAAAACTGGGGGCCAGACATTTTCTGGTGGTCAGCGCGCTGGGCGCCAGTGCCGGATCGCCTTTCTTCTACAACAAGGTGAAGGGCAAGATGGAGGATGCGCTGATTGCGCAGAAATGGGAGCAGCTGACGATTGTGCGCCCTTCGATGCTGATCGGCCACCGGGACGAACGCCGCTTTAACGAGTCGATACTGGCCCCGCTGTTTCGCATCCTTCCCGGCAACTGGAAGGCCATCGAGGCGCGGGACGTCGCGCGGGCGATGTTAAAAGAGGGACTGGCCCCGTCGAAAGCGGGCGTAAACATTATCCCCTCGGCAAAACTACGTGAAATCGCGCAGGGCGAGGCGTAAACTCCCCCGGCTAATAACCTAATACTCTCCGGGGAATGCTATGACTGGTCAGTCTTCATCTCAGGCGGCAACACCTGTTCAATGGTGGAAGCCCGCACTCTTCTTTCTCGTGGTCATTATTGGCCTCTGGTACGTGAAATGGCAGCCGTACTACGGCAAAGCCTTCACCGCCGCCGAAACGCACAGCATCGGTAAATCTATTCTCGCTCAGGCTGAGTCCAGCCCGCTGCAGGCGGCGTGGGACTATGCCATGGTCTACTTCCTTGCCGTCTGGAAAGCCGCCGTTTTAGGCGTCATTCTGGGGTCGCTGATTCAGGTGCTGATCCCGCGTAACTGGCTGGTGAAAACCCTCGGTCAGCCGCGCTTTCAGGGCACGCTTCTGGGGACGATTTTCTCCCTGCCAGGCATGATGTGCTCCTGCTGTGCCGCGCCTGTGGCGGCAGGGATGCGCCGCCAGCGCGTGTCGATGGGCGGCGCGCTGGCGTTCTGGATGGGCAACCCGCTGCTCAATCCGGCGACGCTGGTGTTTATGGGCTTTGTGCTGGGCTGGCATTTCGCGTTCATCCGTCTGGTCGCCGGGCTGCTGACCGTGCTGGTGGTGGCGACGCTGGTGCAAAAACTGGTGAAGGATACTGCTGAAGAACCCGCAGCCGTTGAGCTGGACGTCAGCGAGCCGCAGGGCGGGTTCTTTGCGCGCTGGGGCAGGGCGCTATGGCAACTTTTCTGGAGCACCATCCCGGTCTATATCCTGGCGGTACTGGTTCTGGGGGCGGCGCGCGTCTGGCTCTTCCCGCATGCGGATGGTGCTATCGACAACACGCTGATGTGGGTCATTGCGATGGCCGTTGCAGGCTGCCTGTTTGTGATCCCAACGGCGGCGGAGATCCCGATTGTTCAGACCATGATGCTGGCCGGCATGGGCACCGCGCCGGCGCTGGCGCTGCTGATTACGCTGCCGGCGATCAGCCTGCCGTCGCTGATTATGCTGCGTAAGTCATTCCCGGCGAAAGCGCTCTGGCTGACCGCGGGGCTGGTGGCGTTGAGCGGGGTGATGGTGGGAAGTATTGCGCTTCTGTGAAAAACGCCCGGTGGCGCTACGCTTACCGGGCCTATAAAAAATCCCCTCAAGTGAGGGGATTTTTTTTTATTTAATGTAAGTAAACGCGGTGGTGACGTGCTTCACGCCGCTCACCCGGCTGGCGATATCGGCCGCCGCTTTCCCTTCACGGTCGGTCACCAGACCCAGCAGGAACACTTCGCCGTTTTCAGTCGTCACTTTCACGTTGGAGGATTTCACCTGGTCCGAGCCGAGAAGCTGGGAACGCACTTTGGTGGTGATCCAGGTATCGGAAGAGGCATCACCCAGGCCAATTGGCTTGCCCTGACGCACTTCGTTAAACACCTCTGTGGTTCCTTCAACACCCATCGCGATTTGTTTCGCACGAGAGGCGAGTTCCATATTCGGCGCCTGGCCTGCCAGCAGAACTTTGCCCTGGTAAGCCGTCACGTTGATACGCGCCTCTTTCTTGATCTGTTCGTCTTTCGACAGCGCACTGTTGACGCGCAGCTCCAGCGTACCGTCATCCACCTGTGTCCCCACAGAGCGCGGATCGGTTGCCGCTTTGGTGCCTACTGCGGCGGTACCCACAACGGCCGCAGCGATACATCCCTGAAGCAGTAATGCAGACATAAGGACTGCGAGGGTCGATAAAGCCTTCATAAGAACTCCTTAATCATCCTGGTGAGGGAAAAGCGTGTTATCGATCAAGTCACATAAGCAGTTCACCGTGAGCATATGCATTTCCTGAATACGCGCGCTCCGGTGAGACGGAATGCGGATTTCCACATCCTGCGGCCCAAGCAGACCCGCCAGCTCACCCCCGTCATAGCCGGTTAAGGCCACGATGGTCATGTCGCGGGTGACGGCGGCTTCAACGGCTTTGACAATATCCCGGCTATTGCCGCGCGTAGAGATGGCCAGCAGCACATCTCCGGCATGACCCAGGGCTCGCACCTGCTTTGCGTAAATTTCGTCATGCAGACGATCGTTAGCAATCGCCGTTAAGACCACATTATCGGTATTAAGTGCAATGGCGGGTAAACTCGGGCGTTCTGTTTCAAAGCGATTGATCATGCTGGCAGCAAAATGCTGTGCGTTGGCGGCTGACGTGCCGTTGCCACAACAGAGGATTTTGTTGCCATTAAGCAGGGATTGCACCAGCGTCATTGCGGCACGCGAGATAGCATCCGGAAGGGCTTCCGCCGCGGCAATCTGAGTCTGGATGCTTTCTGTGAAGCACACTTTAATTCTTTCGAGCACGTTATCCCTTTTAAATCTTAATTATGCGTCTTCGCCAAAAGCGTTTTTAAGCCATTCGATCTCATTTCCGGTGAAGGCTATCACATCGAACCGGCAATCCACAGTATCAAAGCTCCCATTATGGCGGGCAAGCCACAAGTGGGCAGTCTGTAATAATTTATGTTGTTTGGCGAGCGTCACGCTGGCGGCAGCACCGCCAAAACGGGAGGACTGTCGAAAGCGCACTTCTACAAACACGATGACCTGACCGTCTTTCATGATCAGGTCGATTTCGCCGCCACGCCCGCGGACGTTGGCGGCGATGAAATGCAGTCCTTTGCCTTCAAGCCAGCGACGCGCCTTTAACTCCCACGCATCGCCGGTCTGTTTGCGGCTTAACTGGCCGGGACGATCTGCCCCTGCTGGTATTTGAGCCATGATAACTTCCTGTTGATCACGCAGTCCTGAGTGGCGGTCAGATCGCCGGTGTTGCCGTTAAGCTCGAAGCCCGGTACCTGACGCATCTGGGTAAAGTGGTTCGCCAGCGCCCATGCATCGACACCCATCGCATACAGACGGGCCAGCGAATAATCGTTACGTACGGTACTCAGCGCCTGCTGCATCAGCGCCGGGTTGCTGCCTGCCAGCATCGGGATTTCGCTGTACTGCAGACCGTCCATTTCCAGACGGAAATCCGGGCCTGCGGTGCCCTGCGCGCTGCGGGAGCTGGCGTAGAGCGTTGCGCCGCTCTGGCTGCCGTTACGCATCGCAATCATCGGTTTGATAAAGGCGATCTCCTGCGGCGTGGCAACGATATAGGCCGCATCCACTTTACCGCCACCGCTGATCTGCGCGTCGGTAGGTGGGGCAGGGATCGTCAGGCCGCCAATCGTCACGCCCTGCTGCTGCGGCAGGCTCGCGGTGACAGGACTGCCGTTAAGCGCGATGCCCGCCCCGCCGTTTACGCCAGCGCGCAGTTCAGAGACGGAACCGAATTTCTGCTGCAGCACCACGCCGCCGCCCAGCTTCTGCCACTCATCGGCAAAGGCATTGGCCACGCGATCGCCCAGCGCGCTGCGCGGGATGAGCAGCAGCGGAGCCTGCTTACCCTGCTCGTGAATATGACGCGCCGCATCGCGGGCTTCATCTTCAGGAGAGAGCGCGAAGTAGCAAATATTGGCCCGGTTCTGAACCTGCTCCGGCTGGTTGAGCGCCAGCACGTTCAGCGTGGTATTGCTCTTCATCAGCTCTTCCACGTTGTTTTTCAGCAGCGGGCCGACAACAATGCTCGCCCCGTCCTGTTGAACCTGCGCCAGCACCTGATCAAGCGGCTGCGAACTGGTGTCGTAGATTTTCAATTCAGCGCCCGGGTTGGCGCTGGTGGTTGCCACGGCCTGCGGCTGCGCGGCAGGTTGGGCCGCGGGTTGCGCAGGCTGCTGTTGAGGTTGCTCTGCTGTTGTGACAGGTGCAGGTGCCGCTTGCGTCTCGGCCGGAGCCTGGGTCGCAGGTACTGTAGTAGCCGGTGCCGCTGTAGCTGGCGGTGTCGTCGGAGCCGTCACCGGGTTTTGCATCGTGCCCTGCGCCGGCGCTTGCGCCGAGGTCAGGTCGCTGGTCTCTGCGGCAGATGGGCTGACAACATCATTCACGTTAGCCGCCTGAGCCGCCTGCGCGGGAACCGCGCTGCCGGTTACCGACGTCGTGCCGTTTTTCGCCGCTTCAAAGCCCTGCTGAATGGTGCGTCCAAACACCGCCGCCTGGCCGTTGAGTGGCAGAAGGAGTGCGATTTTGCTGGTCGAGGCAGGCTTAAAGTTCTGCACGTTCACCAGCTGGGTTGGCAGCATTTTCGCGCCCGGGTTTTGCGGGTAGCGCGTCTGCCAGTCCGTAATACCGGCTTTCAGCATCTTTGGATCGCTGCGGTTGTTAAACCACATCTGCTGCAAATCCAGCCAGCCCTGCAGGACGTTTTCATCGGCGTTGATGACCAGCGCCTGCGCCTGTTCCTGCGTCATCGACGCCAGCGCTTGCCAGGTGGCATCGATATTTTTCTGCTTATCGGCACCGCCAAGCAGTGGCTCTTGCGCGACGAGCGCGCGGAGCAAGGTCAGCGAAGGGCGTCCCTGCTCAGCGGTAATACCCGCCTGCCAGAAGCGCGCCTGCTGATTTTTATCCAGCGCGCTCACGTCAATATCCCCGAGGATCTTCTTCGCGGCGGCGTAATCTTTCAGCGCGACTTTCAGCTCGGCAGAGAGCAGGCTCTGCTCACGACGCTGGGCGTCGTTAAGATCTTTTGGCAACTGGTTAAACAGCTCGGCTGCCCGCTGGGTTTTACCCTCTTTCAGCAGTGCACGAATGGCGAGTAATTGCCAGTTGGTCTTGGTATCATTTGAACTCTGCGACATTTGTTGCAGATAAAAGCCAGAATCAGCCTGAGCAGAACCCTGGAGATGGGCGGTGCTCTGGTCAGGTGCCTGGGTGCCACAGCCTGCAAAGATCAGGGCTGCCAGCAGAAGCGGCACGCTGCGCGTGGCTTTTTTTCGAAGAAACGTTAACGGTACCATACTGTATCCAGTGATTTTTTTTACGCAATGCTCAATATTAAATCGGCAATACGGACGAAACAATGAAACAACACGAAACGGCAGATAATTCTCAAGGCCAGCTTTATATTGTACCTACTCCTATCGGGAATTTGTCTGATATTACCCAACGTGCGCTCACCGTACTGCAAGCTGTTGATTTAATTGCTGCTGAAGATACCCGCCACACTGGCCTGCTGCTGCAACATTTCGCGATTAACGCCCGTTTGTTCGCTCTGCACGATCACAATGAGCAACAAAAAGCCGAAACGCTGGTGGCGAAGCTGAAAGAGGGGCAGAACATCGCCCTGGTCTCCGACGCCGGTACGCCGCTGATCAACGATCCGGGCTATCACCTGGTGCGTACCTGTCGCGAAGCCGGTATTCGCGTTGTGCCCCTGCCGGGTCCATGCGCTGCCATTGCTGCGCTGAGCGCCGCAGGTCTGCCGTCTGACCGTTTCTGCTATGAAGGCTTTCTGCCTGCCAAATCCAAAGGCCGCCGCGACGTCTTAAAAGACCTGGAAGCGGAACCGCGTACCCTGATTTTCTACGAATCCACGCACCGCCTGCTGGAGAGCCTGGAAGATATGGTGACCGTCTGGGGGGAAGCCCGCTACGTGGTGCTGGCGCGCGAGCTGACCAAAACCTGGGAGACTATCCACGGCGCGCCGGTGGGTGAACTACTGGCGTGGGTGAAGGAAGACGAAAACCGCCGCAAGGGCGAAATGGTGCTGATTGTCGAAGGGCACAAGGCGGAAGAAGACGCGCTTCCTGCCGACGCGCTGCGTACGCTGGCGCTGCTGCAGGCGGAACTGCCGCTGAAGAAAGCCGCTGCGCTGGCGGCAGAAATTCACAGCGTTAAGAAAAATGCGCTGTATAAGTATGCGCTGGAGCAGCAGGGGGAGTAAGTCCCTGACGCCTGTTTTGCCGGGTGGCGGCTGCGCCTTACCCGGCCTACAGAGCTTGATACACCTTTTAGTTAACTGGCATCGCCTCAAACACCAGCGTTTCCAGCGGCTGCAGTGTAATCACCACCGCATTTTTGTACGCCTCCGGTACGGTTGAATTACGGCCATACACCGCCTTCAGACTAAACTGCGCCGCGTTTCCTGTCGGGACTTCGAAATCTTTCGCCAAATCCAGGAAGTAGCTTTGCGGCTTATCCGACGGGTTACGCAAGCCGAGAATCGCTTTGTCCTTGCTCCAGGATGCCCAGCCGTAAACCTGCAGTGCGGTTGGATCACCACCAATCCAGTGCGTATCCACCAGCACGCTGGCGTTATCCCGCGACCACTTCGCCGCCTGTGCCAGGGTATCCCACTTCGCCTTGTTCAGCATTGACGGGGTGATATACAGCTCCTGCAACTGCGTGCCGGTGGCGAAGTAGCTCCAGACCTGGTCGGCAAAATCGCTGTCCGTTTGCACTTTCTCCAGCCCGTAATAGGCGTTTTCCGCGCTGACGATCCCGTGGTACATCAGCGAGTTCAGCGGGAACAGCGGGCCTTTGCGCACAATGGAGCGGTACGTTTCCGCATCGCGGTAGGTCATCCACTGCTGCACCGGCGTGCCGGGGCCGTACAGGTTGATGTCATCGCCCTGGCGCCAGATAGAATCGGCATAGAACAGCCAGGACGGGCTGGCGTTGGTACCTGTCGTCAGGTTGATAAACAGATTCGGGTTGGCGCTGCGCATGTTGTGCAGCAGGGCGATGGAGGCGTCAAAATCCGAGGCATACGGGCTGCCCTGGATATGCGCGTTGGCATTACCCATCCCGTCCAGCTTGAATGAGGTAATGTGTTCGTTTTTGATTAGCTTAACGATCTGCTCATTGAAGTTCTTAAAGTAGTTCGGCCCTGACAGCGCCAGCTTCCCGTCGACGGTTTCGAACCCATACTCTTTTGCATGCGAGACGCGAACGTCGCGCGGCTTGTTGTAGCCTCCCCACGGTGAGAGCCACAGTCCAACCGAGCTGTGCAGGCTGTCGGCTTTTTCCCGAACCTTGCCAAAACCGTTGCTGAATGCCGGGCCAAATAGCCAGCGCCCGGTAAGGTCGTCCCATCCGTCGTCCAGCAGGAAGGCGTCCAGCGCCACGCCGCGTCCGGTAATAAACTCCTTATTCCACTCGTCCATCCGCTCCAGCACATCCTGCTCAGTGTAGGGATTGAAAAAGCCGATATCCATCCAGCTGTTGTAGTGCAGATAAGGCTTGTACGGTCGCGGACGAACGGCATCAATAAACTGGTTTACGCTGCGGCGCAGCTGGCTGATTTCCGGGAAAGTGCCGAACCAGGTGGTAAAGCTGACCGGCGACTCTGGCTGGATCGGCGTTTTCAGTTCTACGTTGAGATTAGTGGTCGCTTCATAGGCGTAAGTGTTAACGATGGGCTTGTCCGGCAAAATAAAGAATGAATCAGCAACGATCGGCGAGCTGTTAATTGCTCCGTCGACATAGGGGGCCTGAGACTGTTTTTTGGTCGGGAAGAAGGTAATTTTCGCCACGTCTCGCGGCTGGCCGACTGCGGCAATGGTGTAGTCGATGCTGGCGTATTTTCCCTTCACCAGGTTTAGCTTCACCGTCACGTTAAAGTCCGGATGGGTAAAGTCGATGACAATTGCGTTGTCCTGCTTTTCGACGTGCTTGATGGTGAAATCAGCAGTGTGGATTTTTGTCTCATCCGGCAGCGTCAGAAAGAACAGCTCCTGCGGCGTGAGCGGATGGTTAGCCTTATTATCCTTAACCACTACCGTTGAGTTTGCGTCATCAAACGAGAGGGCAATATTGTCGTTATTGAGCGCGTAGTTCGCCGCCGCCGCGCTATGGGAAACGCACAGGGCCAGCACTGAGAGTGCGAAGATTTTTTTCATCAGCGTAAGCTCCTTTTTAATCAGGCTTCAGCCGGAAGCAGCAATCGGTTTGCCGAGCCGCAAACGGCGATCTTGCTCCTGACCACCTCTTTCATGGCGTCCATGCCGACCCGCATATAGAAGCGCGGATCGTTACCCTGCGGGTTTTCGGCAAACCAGGCTTTAACCGCGTCAGAGAAGGCAATTTTCAGTTCGGTGGCCACGTTGACTTTGCACACGCCCAGTTCGATGGTGCGACGCACATCCTCATCCGGCACATCGCTCGCGCCGTGCAGCACCAGCGGCACCGTGACCACTTCGCGAATTTCTGCCAGCCGCTGGAAGTCGATTTTTGGGCGCTTGGTATACAGGCCGTGCGCGGTGCCGATGGCGACGGCAAGGCTGTCGACGCCGGTCAGTTCGACGAAGCGTTTCGCCTCCTGCGGATCGGTGAGGAACGCGCTTTCCGCATCAACGCTCATGTCATCTTCCACGCCGCCCAGGCGGCCCAGCTCGGCTTCGACGCTGCAGTCGTTGAGGTGGCAGAAATCGACCACCGACTTCACTAGCTTCACGTTCTGTTCAAACGGATAGTGGCTGCCGTCGATCATCGCGCTGCGCACGCCCGCGTTGACCTTGCGGCGAATATCGTCCAGCGATTCGTGGTGATCGAGGTGCAGCGCCAGCGGCATGTCGTAGGTGTGGGAGTACGCGCTGCACAGGGCGTAGATCTCTTCCAGCGCAATATGCTTAAAGGTGCCCGGCGTGCCCGCGAGGATCACCGGCGATCGCATTTCGCTGCACACTTCGAGGATCGCCTGGATCGTCTCCGCGTTGTGGATGTTGAACGCCGGAACGGCGTAGCCTTTTGCCTGCGCGTCCAGCAGAAGATATTTCGTCGAGATAATACTCATAATCAGATCCTCTTAAGCCTGCCACGGATGAATAACAACGCCCTGCACCACGCGGTTGACCGTTCCGCTGGCGGATGGCGTATCGGGCGTATTGCCTACGCTGAGCGACTGGGTGAGTGCAAAGACCTGGGCATAGATCAGGAAGCAGAACGCCTGTTCCATATCGATAAACGGACGTGAAGGCGGCAGCAGAATGTGCGGACCCGCTTCAATGACCGGATCGTTTTCAGCGGCGATGGCGACGACGCGCATAGCCTGGCGATCGCGGCGCAGCTCGGCCAGCAGATCCAGATCGTACTGGCGCGTATACGGATGGCTGGAGATGAACACCACCACCAGCGTTTCGTTGTCGACCAGAGACTTCGGTCCGTGACGGAAGCCCGTCGGAGAATCGTAAAACGCCGCCAGCTTGCCCGCCGTCAGCTCCAGCACCTTCAGAGCCGATTCGCGCGCCGCGCCCTGCAGGCCGCCGCTTCCCAGATAGACGACGCGTTTCCACGCTTCATTGCCAAAGACGCCGTGGCTGAAATCGCCGAGCGAGGTGAGGATCGCCTGACAGCGATCGGCGACGTCGCGGAAGGTTTTACTGTTGATCGTCTCAGGGGCGAATACGGCCAGACAGCTCGCCATCATGGTGGTGATGCTGCTGGTCATTGCGAACCCGCGATCGTGCGTTTCGGCAGGCATCAGCAGGGCACAGGCGTTATCGCTGTCGACGGCGTTCTGGTACAGGCTCCCCGCCTCGTTGCAGGTAATCGACAGGTGGTAGCACTCCGGCACGAACTGGTTTGCCAGCTCGACGGCTGCGACGCTTTCCGGGCTGTTGCCGGAGCGGGCAAACGAAACCAGCAGCAGCGGATGCGCAGGGCTGAAGTAGTCCATCGGGTTCGTGACCAGATCGGTTGTCGGGACGGCAGTGAAGTTTTTCCCGGTGTAGCTCGCGAGCCAGGGAGAAACGATATCGCCGATAAAGGCGGACGTGCCCGCGCCGGTAAGGACGATCCGCAGATCGTCCTTACGCAGTAGCGGCGTCAGGAAGCTGTCGATCGAAGCACGCAGGCTATCGATATTGTTGAGCGAGCGGATCCAGCTGGCAGGCTGCTGGCGGATCTCTTCCTCGGTCCAGGTGCCGGTTGCGGCGGTGGTAGTTTGTGGCATAACTCAGTCCTTAGTCGTGTGAATTCCACATCAGACGCTGGCAATCGTGTCGCTATCTTTCGTTTCGTTTCACTTGTTCACTTTAGCAGTTAAATAAAATCTATAGAAAAGAAACCGAAACTTCAATGGAAGAAAAGAAATAAAACGAAAAGTGTGATCGTGAAAGGAAAGGGAAAATTTAAGGAAAGGAAAAGAAAGGCCTTACGATCGGGTGCCGTAAGGCCAACAGGAGACACAATGAAAGGGCTAAAGGGGGAGAGCCTGGCCCTGAATCCAGATCTGCTGGAGGTGCAAACCCCCGTCCAGCGCAATGATATTGGCGCGTTTACCCGGGGCTAAGGATCCGAGCTGACCGTCAACGCCAAGCAGCCGGGCAGGGTGTAGCGAGGCCATATGGATAGCGTCTTCGGCGGTTACGCCCGCATACTCCACCATATTCCTGACCGCGGCATCCAGCGACAGCGTGCTACCTGCCAGCCCGCCGGAGCCGGTTCGAACCACGCCGTTTTGCATTGAGACCTCTTCACCACAGAGCGTGTACCGTCCGTCCGGCATACCTGCCGCCTGCATGGCATCGGTAATCAGCACCACGCGATCCTTCGCACAGCAACAGCATAAGCGCATCGCCCCAGGATGTACGTGGTGGCCGTCGGCAATTAGCTCCAGGCACGCCCGTTTGTCCGTCAGCCCTGCACCGACCATGCCGGGCTCTCTGTGGTGCAGCCCCGTCATGCCGTTGTAGCAGTGAACCAGCCCGTCGGCACCCGCATCAAACGCGGCGAGTGTTTGCCGGTACGTGGCAGCGCTGTGGCCCAGCATCACGCGTAAACCGCGCTGTTTAAGATGGTGGATCGCCTGCAGCGCGCCGGGTTTTTCTGGCGCGAGCGCCACTACCCGCAACGTGTTATGCGAGACGTCGATCAGTGCATCCAGCTCCGTGATATTCAGTTCCCGGAATAACTCGGGCGGGTGCGCCCCTTTGTTCTGCGGCGTAAAGTACGGTCCTTCCAGGTAGCTGCCCAGGATCTGCGCCCCGGGGCCGCCCGACTGAGCGCGCCGGGCGATTCGCGCGAGCGCGCCGTTGATAGTCTCCAGCGGCGCGGTAACGGTGGTGGGTAAAAAGGCACCCACGCCTTCGCGCGCTTTATGCATCGCGAGAATATCCAGCACGTCAGGCGCATCATCCATCACGTCCACGCCCGCGCCGCCGTGGACGTGCGTATCGATATACGCCGGGCAGAGCAGCTCTGCATCGCGCGACGTCACGCCTGCCGGGACAGGCTCAATAGCCGCAATCACGCCGTTTTCAATGCGTAGCTGGTGGTCATCCAGCCAGCCCTGTTCGGTAAGCACCCGCCTCGCGCGCAGCAGCTGGCTCATATCCCTTCCTCGGCAGGGGCTTCCTCGCGACAGCGTCCCAGCTCGTCTACGAGGCTCGTCAGGCCGCGGTGCCCGCACTCCAGTGCCTGCAGACGAAATGCTTCACTGCTTAATCCGTCGCGCTCCAGCACCATCTCCAGCAGCAGCTGCAGGTTGGTGCCGGTGATCACTTCACTGCCCGGCCGTTGCATGGCGAGCGTCGATGCCACGCGAAACGGCGTGCCGCCGAGCAAATCGGTGAGAAACACAATATCGTGCTCTGCATCGAGTTCGCTCACCGCCTGCTCAAGCTGAGCGGTCAGCCGCGCGGTGGTGGACGTTTCAGGAAAATCGATGGCGATAAACTGCGGCTGTTCGCCGAGGATCTGCTTCATCGCCTGCTCAAGCCCGCTGGCAAACCCGCCGTGACCCGTCAAAATAATGCCTAACATCGCAACCTCTTTGCTTTTACAGGAAGTGACAGAATTTACCGACAACGCCCAGCAGCACGGTGATACCAATCAGCCGCAGCGGGCTCCAGCCGCGACGCACCAGCCAGAACATGGTCAGGGTGTAGACCAGCGGCAGGAACGCGGGCATCAGCTTGTCGATAACGTCGGCCTGCAGTTTGACAACGGCATCACCTGCCTTGATTTCAAGCGTCGTATTGAGGCGGACGTAGGTTGCCACCAGCGCGCCGATCACCGTCATCCCGACGATAGACGCCGCGTGGCCGACCTTTTTGGTGTTGGCTTTAATCAGCGGGATGGCCGCCACGCCCATCCGGTAAGCGTAGTGCGCCAGGCCAAAACGCAGGCCGAGGTGCACCACGTTAAACAGCACGATAAAGACCACGGCCCCCAGAATCGACCCTTGCAGCGCCAGGCTGGCGCCGATACCACCGCAGATGGGCAGCAGGGTTAGCCAGAACATGGCGTCGCCAATACCGCCGAGCGGCGCGCCGACGGCAATTTTGGTGCTCTGGATACTGTTCACATCCTGCTTGGAGCGCTCCATCGCCAGAATGATGCCGATTACAAAGGTCACCAGGAACGGGTGGGTGTTAAAGAAGCCCATATGGCCTTTCATTGCCCGCGCCAGGTCCCGCTTGTTGGTGTGGATCTTTTTCAACGCGGGCAGCAACCCGTACAGCCAGCCGGAGGCCTGCATACGTTCATAGTTAAACGAGGCCTGCAGCAGCATGGAACGCCAGGCCACGCGGTTAATATCCTTTTTAGTTAACTCGGCACCGATGCTCTGGTCTTCGTAGACGTTTTCATTCACGCCGGTCAGCAGCGTCTCTTCGCGTTCAGACACGTCCGGCAGGGTGGTTTGGTTAGATGCCATCTTCGAATTCCTCTTTCTGGGCTACTGGAGCCGTCGGCTCAGGTGATTTACGCATCAGGTCGATCAGCGCCATCGCCAGCGCGGCCGCCGCAATCGCCAGCACCGGAAGCTTGAGCCAGGCGGCGGCGACAAAACCGATAATGAAGTAAGGGATGTAGACGTTTTTCATCATGATCTTCAGCAGCACGGCGAAGCCGATGGCTGGCATGATGCCGCCCGCGACGCCGAGGCCGTCAATCAACCGTGCCGGCAGAACATCAATGGCGGTTTTCGCATGTTCCGCACCGAAGTAGATCGGCAGGAACGCGCAAAGAAAATAGAAGATGCCGAGCGCCAGCAGCGCAAGATAGTTAACCCGTTCAATACCGTGAGTATCAGCATTGGCCGCCATGCGATCGCAGCGTGACATCACGCCGGACATCACCGAGAAGAGGAACGTAATCCCCATTTGAACCGCAACGGCAAACGGGACGGCGACGCCAACCGCGACTTCTGGCTTCACGCCGGTGCTGATGGCAAATGCGGTACCCACGATGGTGCCGATAATGACGTTCGGCGGCTGGGCACCGGCGAGCGGGGCCAGCCCCATCCAGACCAGCTCTAACGTACCGCCGGTCAAAATACCGGTATGCAGGTCGCCCAGAATCAGGCCGACCAGCGGCCCGAGCACCACCGGGCGGTGCATGTGCGTTAACCCGTTAAACATATCCAGACCGGCGATAAAGGCGAGTATGCCCAACCCCAGCGCCTGCAACAGACTGATTTCCATTGTGAATCCCTCAGAGCAGTTTAAAGAGGTCCAAAGCAGTTTCTGTTGGAACACCCTGAACGAAGCATTCCACACCGGCCGCTTTCAGGCCGTTGAACGCGGCGATATCGTTCGCGTCGACAGAGACCGTTTTGGCAATTTGTTGTTTGCCACTGGCGTAGTGCATGTTTCCGACGTTGATACGGGTGATGGGCACGCCGCCCTCAACCAGCTTCAGAAAATCAGCGGGTGATTTGCAGACCAGCAGGATTTTCTGGCGGTCAGCGGCGCGGTGAATGTTGTCGATCACTTTTTGCAGCGACCAGAAGCGCACGGCGATCCCTTCCGCGAGCACCATCTCCATCAGGTTCTGTTGAACCGGATCTTCAGCCACCTCATCGTTGGCGACGAGTACCAGGTTTGCCCCCGCAAACCCCACCCACTGCACGCCCACCTGACCGTGGATCAGGCGTTCATCAATGCGGCATAAGACAATGTTTGGCATAGCGCTTTCCTCTTTTTATTATGCGTTTTGCGTTGTTACGCCTTCGCAGGCGGCGTGGTACTGCTGGAGTATGTCCTGAATGTGGTCAATGATGAGTTCCCGTGGCGTTGACTTGAGAGCGCCCTCGCGAACTTTGCTGTACTGCAACGGCAGGTACTGGCTGATCAGCGGCAGCGGAATGGGCTCGTCTGCCAGGTTACGCACCAGGCGTTCAAAGGCGTCGTCAATCTGACCGTCCGGCCAGTAGTAGCGCACGCGGTCAGAGTAGCTGTAGCCGCGCGCCAGGCGACGCGCGTTGCCGTCACCGTGGTAATGGCTTTGCCAGTATTCCGGGCGGTCGAGCATGACGTTTTCCAGTACGTGACGCAGGCCGGAGCTGGCTTTTGCCGGCAGCAGCTCCTCTTCTATAGCGGCCAGCGAGAACAGCGCTTCGCGCAGGGCGAAGGTCAGGGCAGGACCAACTTTCAGAATCGCAAAGTGATCGTTGACCAGCTTTCGCAGCGCCTGCGGCGTCTGGTAGTCGGTGGAGTGTGCTTCAAACACCAGCGTGTCGTAGGCTTCAACCATTTTGCTCAGGGCAACGGCTTTCTGCGGCTGATAGTCGCAGACGTGCGCATGGTCGAACTCCACGCCAGGCTGGACCACCAGGCCAATAATGCGCGGCCAGATGTCGCTTAAGCCTTCCTTTTCGAACGCGTGGCGGTGCGCTTCAAGCGTGGCGCGGGCCGCGTCTGGCGTGGTGACGGCAAGTTCGGTGAGCGTCTCGTGCGCGCCACCGGGAACCGGCACTTCCGTGCCGATAACATAGACCAGATCGGATTCACCAAACTGCTCGCGACAGGTCGCTTCGGCAATCTTCGCCAGGCGTGCGGCGCGTCCGGCAACGATCGCATCGGTCAGGGGAACCGGGTCGTCCGCGCAGGACATGCTGCAGTCGAGGTGGATCTTTTTGAATCCGGCAGAAACATAGCTTTTGATCAGATCGTCGGCATTTGCCATCGCCTGTTGCGCAGGCAGGTTTTGCCAGCGGTTAGGGCCCAGGTGATCGCCGCCGAGGATCAGCTGTGACGTCGGGAAACCGAGCGACTCGGCCAGCTGGCAGACAAACCCGTGAAAATCAGCGGGCGTCATGCCGGCATAGCCACCAAACTGATCCACCTGGTTGGAGGTGGCCTCGATCAACAGCGGGGATCGATGTGAATGCGCGTAACGAATTGCAGCTTCCAGTACCAGCGGATGTGCGGAGCAGACGGCGTAAATCCCGTTTGAATTCCCCCGTTTATGGTGTTCCACCATTTCTGTCAGATGTTTCACTTTCCTCTCCATTTCGGATGGTAATGATATTTATCTTTCGTTTTGTTTCATTTAATCCTGCATCATGGTGATCTAAAAATAAAACGAAAGATAATAGTTTTCCGATCTGTTTCACAAAAGAAACATAATGAAAGGTTTCAGCGCGGTGCCAGCTTGCGTATCGTCACTATGCAGGGCTTGCATTCCCGTAAAGGAAAGGCCTTAATAGGCAAAACGAAATGAAACGAAAGAATATTGATTAAGGAGCTCGTATGAGCAGCACCGATTCATCCGCGGAAAAGCGCATCACCAGCACCAGTGAAAGGCGGGAGCAGATCATTCAGCGGTTGCGGGCGCAGGGAAGCGTACAGGTTAACGATCTGTCTCATCTGTACGGCGTATCGACGGTAACAATCCGCAACGACCTGGCGTTCCTGGAGAAGCAGGGCATTGCCGTTCGCGCTTACGGTGGGGCATTGATTTGCGAAGGCAACATGCCGGGCGCTGAGCCTTCCGTGGAGGATAAAAGCTCGCTGAATACGGCGGTGAAGCGCAGTATCGCGCAGGCTGCTGCCGCGCTGGTCAAACCCGGGCACCGTATTATTCTGGACTCCGGCACCACGACGTTTGAAATCGCCCGTATGCTGCGTCAGCACACGGACGTCATCGCGATGACCAACGGGATGAACGTGGCGAATGCGTTGCTGGAAGCGGAAGGGGTGGAACTGCTGATGACCGGCGGACATTTGCGCCGTCAGTCGCAATCTTTCTACGGTGACCAGGCAGAACAGTCGCTACAGAATTACCATTTTGACCTGCTGTTCCTGGGCGTTGACGCCATCGATCTCGACCGCGGCGTGAGCACGCACAACGAAGACGAAGCCCGTCTGAATCGCAAAATGTGCGAGGTGGCAGAACGCATTATTGTGGTGACGGACTCCAGCAAATTTAACCGCTCGAGCCTGCATAAAATCATTGATACACAACGGATTGATATGATTATTGTCGATGAAGGCATTCCGGCGGAGAGCCTGGAAGGGCTGCGAAAAAGCGGGATTGAGGTGGTGTTGGTTTAAGGTTTTTTACCCTCTCCCCTGGGGGGAGAGGGCTGGGTGACGGGAAGTCACGTCACCGGTGCCGGGTTAAACACCGCCAGCTGATTATGCAATCCCCACTGATCCGAAAAGGTTTTCTTCCGTCCGCTGGCGACATCCAGAATGAAGTGGAACAGTTTCCAGCCCACGTCCTCAATACTCTCTTCTCCGGTGGCGATAGTGCCCGCGTTGATATCCATTAAGTCATACCAGCGGTTTGCCAGCTCGGTGCGGGTCGCCATCTTAATCACCGGCACCGCCATCAGGCCGTACGGCGTGCCGCGCCCGGTGGTAAAGACCTGTACCGTAATGCCGGATGCCACCTGCTGCGTGCCGCAGACAAAATCGCTGGCCGGCGTTGCCGCGTAAATCAGGCCGCGTTTCGTCGGGCGCTGGCCCGGGGAGAGCACTTCTGCAATGGCGCTCTGACCGGATTTGGCAATGGAGCCAAGGGCTTTTTCCACCACGTTCGCCAGACCGCCTTTTTTGTTCCCCGG
Source organism: Enterobacter cloacae complex sp. 2015409 (assembly GCF_041365315.1). Classification (NCBI taxonomy): domain Bacteria; kingdom Pseudomonadati; phylum Pseudomonadota; class Gammaproteobacteria; order Enterobacterales; family Enterobacteriaceae; genus Enterobacter; species Enterobacter cloacae complex sp. 2015409. The sequence continues at coordinate 143,350 of NZ_JBFTVM010000003.1, forward strand.
AGACGGGTTGGCGCTGCGGTCGGTTTTGCCCATATCGAGATAGCTATCGTACCAGGCCATCTCCTCAAGCAGGCGCTTGCCGACCTCTTCATTAACGGCGCGTGGCGTAAGCAGATGGATGGCGTCACGCACTTCGGTCACCTCGGAGAACATCACCGTGGCGCCGCAGCGAACAAGCAGATCGGACGCATAGCCTACCGCCGGGTTGGCCGTCACGCCGGAGAAGGCATCGCTGCCGCCGCACTGGGTGCCCACAACCAGCTCAGAGGCCGGACACGTTTCGCGCTGGCGGCGGTTGAGTTTGTCCAGATGTCGCTCTGCCACCTGCAGAATGTCATCGACCATTGAGCGGAAACCAACGTGGCGTTCGTCCTGCAGGCGCACGATGCTGGCCTCGTCTGCCGGGATGGCTTTGACATCCTCGGTACCCTGCAGCAGGCGTTCTGGCTGCAATTTTTCACAGCCGAGGCCGATGACCATCACCTCGCCGCCAAAGTTCGGGTTGAGGGCGATATTGTGGATGGTCCGGATAGGCACCACGGCAGCGGGCGCGTTAATCGCCACGCCGCAGCCGTAGAGGTGGTTCAGGCCCACCACGCCGTCGACGTTCGGGTATTTTGGCAGCAGATCGCGTTCGATGATTTTCACCACGTAATCCACTACGCCCGCCACGCAGTGCACGCTGGTGGTAATACCGAGCAGATTTTTGGTGCCGACGCTGCCGTCCGCATTGCGGTAGCCTTCGAAGGTATAGCCCTCCAGCGGAGGAAGCGGTTCCGGCACGCGGGTTGCCAGCGGAAGCGTGTTCAGCGGCGGCGCTTCTGGAAGTGCCACCAGCGACTCCTCAACCCAGCTACCCTGTGGTATAGCGCGAACGGCATAGCCGATGACTTCACCGTAACGTACGATTTCGCTATTAGCAGGGATATTCACCAGGGCGACTTTATGTCCCTGTGGAATATGCTCAATCAGTTCCAGCCCGTCCGGGAATCGAGTGCCCGCTTTTAAGCCATTGTCGTTGACAATAATCGCCACATTATCGATGTCGTGTACTTTTATATAAAACGCCGTCGGCGATGCCTGTCGAATTTCAATGTCGGCCATTGTTCACTATTCTCCAGCAAAGTATCTGATAATAAATTCAGCCAATTTTCTAATGGTAGAAATTAATACGCGGCTTTCAGAAATAAAGCATGTCAGCATAGGGGATATTAAAATGTGATCGCGATCGCTCCCGAACCCGTAATCCTTGATTCTGTGCATTAGCGCCCAGTGCTTTGTGCATATGCAAAAATTTTTATCAAAATATGCCGTAATACCTGAGCATTAAAACAATGTGCGGTCGCGGATAGCGTCTTATACTGAATGACGTTTTTATCACGCCAGAATACGGCAGAATAATAAATATCATGCTGGCACGGTGTCTGAATGAATAAATAAAATGATACTGGAAAAGGCTGCGGAATAAAAAAGGTAAATACGATGAGTAACGATATCTTCCCGAATAAATTTAAAGCGGCCCTCGCGGCGCACCAGATTCAGATTGGCTGTTGGTCCGCGCTGGCAAACCCAATCAGCACCGAAGTGCTGGGCCTGGCCGGTTTCGACTGGCTAGTGCTGGACGGCGAGCATGCACCGAACGATATCAGCACCTTTATTCCGCAGTTGATGGCGCTTAAAGGCAGCCACAGTGCTCCGGTGGTGCGTGTCCCCACCAACGAACCGGTGATTATCAAGCGTCTGCTGGATATCGGCTTCTACAACTTTCTGATCCCGTTTGTGGAGACGGAAGAACAAGCGGCGCTGGCCGTTGCGTCAACGCGCTACCCCCCGGAAGGGATCCGCGGCGTCTCCGTTTCGCACCGCGCCAATATGTTTGGCACCGTGCCGGACTATTTCGCGCAGTCCAACAGCAACATCACCATTCTGGTTCAGATCGAGAGCCAGCAGGGCGTTGATAACGTCGACGCAATTGCCGCCACAAACGGTGTGGACGGTATCTTCGTCGGCCCAAGCGATCTGGCTGCCGCCTTTGGCCATCTGGGCAACGCCAGCCACCCCGACGTGCAGCGCGCGATCCAGCACATCTTTGCCCGCGCCAAAGCACACGGCAAACCGTGCGGCATTCTGGCGCCGGTTGAGGCGGACGCCCGTCGCTATCTGGAGTGGGGAGCCACGTTTGTTGCCGTCGGCAGCGACCTCGGCGTATTCCGCTCGGCCACGCAGAAATTAGCGGACGCTTTTAAAAAATAACCATCATTGAGGATACAGATTATGACGCTGAAAGTGGGTTTTATTGGCCTGGGGATCATGGGTAAACCAATGAGTAAGAACCTCATCAAAGCGGGTTACTCGCTGGTGGTATCCGATCATAATCCACAGGCCGTGGCGGAAGTGATGGCGGCGGGCGCAGAAACGGCCACCACAGCCAAAGCGATTGCCGAGCAGTGCGACGTCATCATCACCATGCTGCCAAACTCACCGCATGTTAAAGAGGTCGCGCTGGGTGAAAACGGCATTATCGATGGCGCGAAGCCGGGCCTGGTGCTGATTGATATGAGCTCTATTGCGCCGCTCGCAAGTCGTGAAATCAGCGAGGCGCTAAAAGCAAAGGGCGTCGATATGCTGGACGCGCCGGTCAGCGGCGGTGAGCCGAAAGCGATAGACGGTACGCTGTCGGTGATGGTCGGCGGTGATAAAGCCGTTTTCGATAGATATTACGACCTGATGAAAGCGATGGCGGGCTCCGTGGTGCATACCGGGGATATCGGGGCGGGTAACGTGACCAAGCTGGCAAACCAGGTGATTGTGGCGCTGAACATTGCCGCCATGTCCGAAGCGCTGACGCTGGCAACCAAAGCGGGCGTCAACCCGGACCTGGTCTATCAGGCCATTCGCGGTGGCCTGGCGGGCAGTACCGTGCTGGAGGCCAAAGCGCCGATGGTCATGGATCGTAATTTCAAACCCGGTTTCCGCATCGACCTGCATATCAAAGATCTGGCCAACGCGCTGGATACGTCACACGGCGTGGGCGCGCAGCTGCCGTTGACCGCAGCGGTCATGGAGATGATGCAGGCGCTGCGTGCCGATGGCCTGGGCACGGCCGATCACAGCGCGATTGCATGCTACTACGAAAAACTGGCGAAGGTGGAAGTGGCGCGTTAATCACGCCTTGCCCATACCTGAGGGTGACAGCGGCGCGCAAACCCTCTATACTGCGCGCCGAAGCTGACCAGACAGTCGCCGCTTCGTCGTCGTCCCTTTCGGGGGAGACGGGCGGAGGGGAGGAAAGTCCGGGCTCCATAGGGCAGGGTGCCAGGTAACGCCTGGGGGGGAAACCCACGACCAGTGCAACAGAGAGCAAACCGCCGATGGCCCGCGCAAGCGGGATCAGGTAAGGGTGAAAGGGTGCGGTAAGAGCGCACCGCGCGGCTGGTAACAGTCCGTGGCACGGTAAACTCCACCCGGAGCAAGGCCAAATAGGGGTTCACATGGTACGGCCCGTACTGAACCCGGGTAGGCTGCTTGAGCCAGTGAGCGATTGCTGGCCTAGATGAATGACTGTCCAACGACAGAACCCGGCTTATCGGTCAGCTTCAACTTTTTAGAGAACCCCGCTTCGGCGGGGTTTTTGCTTTCAGGGGGTGTAGACTGGGTAAGCGCAGCGCCACCCGGCACCAGACAAACGACATCAATTCTCATATTTGCGACATTAAGCACATTTCACTGTTTTTACCCCTTCCGTATCGCTCCTGTGTCTGCGGACGATCGTCATCACAAAATTTCACGCTAAAAAACTCGCGATTTTCAGTATTGATAATTTGTTATGATTGTTATCTTAATGATCGCGAAACTTTTCTCGTTTGATATGCATACATTGAAATCAAATACATTTCTCCTGTGAATATGTGACGTATTCCACTCTTTTCCGCCAGCCTGAAAATTCGCGTCGGAAAAATTTGATAAATTGAAAGAATGTTTCAAACAAATAGCGGTTATTTATTGGTCTTTAATTGCCTGAAATATCGCCTTTATTGATTTTTTCCGGATGGTAAAATTTATCCGGGTTATCGCCATAAAATAAATTTATTACCGCTATTTTTGTTGATCAATATCAGCGTAGTAGCATATTTGTCTCTATTTATTCCTTTGATAAGTAAGCGTTTTTATGGTTTTTCGCTGTGCGTGATAAAGGGCCTGGAAAGCAAATTGTGAGTAACAGCACATACCCCTTCAAACATTATTGAGTAGAATTCACCCCGTCATAGGGAAATAAGTGCAGAATATTATGAACACTATTATTCTACCGAAAACACAGCACCTCGTGGTATTTCAGGAAGTCATTAAAAGTGGCTCCATAGGTTCTGCAGCAAGACAGCTGGGTCTGACGCAACCCGCCGTCAGCAAAATCATCAGCGATATTGAGTCCTACTTCGGTGTGGAAGTGATGGTGCGTAAAAACACCGGCGTAAAACTCACTGCTGCGGGCCAGGTTCTGCTCTCGTACTCAGAGTCCATCACCCGCGAAATGAAAAACATGGTGAGTGAGATTAACAGCCTGAGTTTCAGCACCGTTATGGACGTCTCCTTTGGTTACCCGTCGCTGATCGGTTTCACCTTCCTGTCCGAAATGATCAAAAAATTTAAGGAAGTGTTCCCGAAAGCACGCGTCTCGATGTATGAAGCCCAGCTCTCCTCTTTCCTGCCGGCCATTCGCGACGGTCGTCTGGATTTCGCTATCGGCACGCTGAGTGATGAAATGCTGCTGCAGGATCTGCACGTCGAACCGCTGTTTGAGTCCGAGTTTGTGCTGGTCGCCAGCAAAACGCGAACGTGCACCGGCCCGACGACACTGGCATCGCTCACGCACGAGCAGTGGGTGATGCCGCAAACCGATATGGGCTACTACAAAGAACTTCTGACCACCCTGCAAGACAATCACATCAGCATCGAAAACATCGTCCAGACCGATTCCGTCGTCACCATTTATAACCTTGTGCTGAATGCCGATTATCTGACGGTTATTCCCCGCGACATGATTGCACCGTTCGGTTCTGACCAGTTTATTGTGCTGCCAGTGGAAGATGAATTACCCGTGGCGCGTTATGCCGCCGTGTGGTCAAAAAATTACAGGATTAAAAAATCGGCGTCAGTATTAGTTGAGCTGGCAAAACAATATTCGTCGATGAATATCGAAAGACGACGATGAATAATTAGTACCCATTTTAAAGAACACCCAGAGCGTTAACGTGTTAACGCGCTGATACCCTGACTTTGCCTGAAAAGAATGAATTATTATAACGAGGATATTATGCATATTACCTACGATCTCCCGGTAACGATTGAAGATATTCAGGACGCCAGAAAACGACTGGCAGGAAAAATATATAAAACCGGTATGCCACGTTCGAATTATCTCAGCGAACGTTGTAAGGGCGAAATATTCCTGAAATTTGAGAATATGCAGCGTACCGGCTCGTTTAAGATCCGCGGCGCGTTTAACAAGTTAAGCTCGCTGACCGACGCTGAAAAACGCAAAGGCGTGGTCGCCTGCTCAGCGGGAAACCACGCGCAGGGGGTTTCCCTTTCCTGCGCCATGCTCGGCATCGATGGCAAAGTGGTGATGCCAATGGGCGCACCAAAATCCAAGGTCGCCGCGACGCGCGACTACTCAGCGGAAGTGGTGCTGCACGGTGAGAACTTTAACGACACCATCGCCAAAGTCAGCGAAATCGTCGAGATGGAAGGGCGTATTTTTATTCCGCCTTACGATGACCCAAAAGTGATTGCCGGGCAGGGCACCATCGGCCTGGAAATTCTCGAAGATTTATACGACGTGGATAACGTCATTGTACCTATCGGCGGCGGCGGATTAATTGCCGGGATTGCGACGGCGATTAAATCCATCAACCCGACCATTAATATTATCGGCGTACAGTCTGAAAACGTGCACGGAATGGCAGCCTCCTGGCAGGCAGGAGAAATAACCAACCATCGCGTTACCGGCACGTTAGCCGACGGCTGCGACGTCTCTCGTCCGGGGAAATTAACCTTCGAAATCGTTCGTGAACTGGTCGATGACATTGTGCTGGTGAGCGAAGACGATATTCGCAACAGCATGATTGCCCTTATTCAGCGAAATAAAGTGGTGACGGAAGGCGCTGGCGCACTGGCTTGTGCTGCGTTATTAAGCGGCAAACTTGACCACTATATTCAGGGCCGCAAAACCGTCTGCATTATTTCCGGCGGCAATATCGACCTCTCCCGTGTTTCCCAAATTACCGGCTTCGTTGACGCATAAAGGTGACCTATGAGCAACACAGAAAGCATTATCGTTGGCCAGACAAAAACGTCCTCCTGGCGTAAGTCTGATACCACCTGGACGCTTGGCCTGTTTGGTACCGCCATTGGCGCAGGCGTGCTGTTCTTCCCCATTCGCGCAGGCTTTGGCGGATTAATCCCTATCCTGCTGATGCTGGTTCTCGCATTCCCGATTGCGTTTTACTGCCACCGCGCGCTGGCGCGTTTGTGTTTGTCCGGCAGCAACGTCTCCGGCAACATCACCGAAACGGTGGAAGAGCATTTCGGTAAAACCGGCGGGGTGGTGATCACGTTCCTCTACTTCTTCGCCATTTGCCCGCTGCTGTGGATTTATGGCGTCACCATTACCAACACCTTTATGACCTTCTGGGAAAACCAGCTCCAGCTGCCCGCGCTGAACCGCGGCGTGGTGGCGCTGTTCCTGCTGCTGCTGATGGCCTTTGTTATCTGGTTTGGTAAAGACCTGATGGTGAAGGTCATGAGCTTCCTGGTGTTCCCGTTTATCGCCAGCCTGGTGCTGATTTCCCTGTCGCTGATCCCTTACTGGAACTCGGCGGTGATCGACCAGGTCAACCTGAGCGATATCGCCTTCACCGGTCATGACGGCATTCTGGTCACCGTGTGGCTGGGTATCTCCATCATGGTCTTCTCCTTCAACTTCTCGCCTATCGTCTCCTCGTTTGTGGTCTCCAAGCGCGAAGAGTACGAGCCAACGTTCGGTAAAGAGTTCACCGAGCAGAAATGTTCCAAAATCATCGGTCGCGCCAGCCTGCTGATGGTGGCTGTGGTGATGTTCTTCGCCTTTAGCTGTCTGTTTACGCTCTCTCCGCAGAACATGGCGGACGCCAAGGCGCAGAATATTCCGGTGCTCTCTTACCTGGCGAACCACTTTGCGTCAATGTCCGGAACCAAATCGACGTTCGCGACGGTACTGGAATACGGCGCGTCTATCATCGCGCTGGTTGCTATCTTCAAATCCTTCTTCGGGCACTACCTGGGCACGCTGGAAGGTCTGAATGGCCTGATCCTTAAGTTCGGCTACAAGGGCGATAAGAAGAAAGTTTCTGTTGGCAAACTGAACACCATCAGCATGGTGTTCATCATGGGCTCCACCTGGGTTGTGGCCTACGCCAACCCGAACATTCTCGACCTTATTGAAGCCATGGGCGCACCAATCATCGCCTCTCTGCTGTGCCTGCTGCCGATGTACGCCATCCGCAAAGCCCCAGCTCTGGCGAAATACAAAGGGCGTACCGAGAACATCTTCGTTACCGCGGTCGGCCTGCTGACCATTCTGAATATTGTTTACAAACTGTTCTAACCCATTGCTCAGGAAGAGCGGAGTCACATGATGATTGAGTTTCCGGTTGTACTGGTAATTAACTGCGGTTCGTCCTCTGTTAAGTTTTCGGTGCTCGACGCCAGCAGCTGCGACGCCCTGATGACGGGCATTGCAGACGGCATCAACACCGAGAAGGCCTTTATTTCCGTGAACGGGGGTGAGCCAGCCAGACTGGCTCACCAGGACTACGAAGGGGCGCTGGCTGCCATCGCCCTGGAGCTGGAGAAGCGTGACCTGATGAGCAGCGTGGCCTTAATTGGCCACCGCATTGCGCACGGCGGCGACCTCTTCAGCGAGTCGACCCTGATTACGGAAGCGGTGATTGAGCAGATCCGCCAGGTCTCTCCGCTGGCGCCGCTGCATAACTACGCTAACCTGAGCGGCGTGGAAGCCGCAGAGCGCTTGTTCCCGGGCGTGCAGCAGGTCGCGGTATTTGATACCAGCTTCCACCAGACGCTGCCGCCGCAGGCGTATCTGTACGGATTGCCGTACCGCTATTTTGAAGAGCTGGGCGTGCGCCGCTACGGCTTCCACGGCACCTCTCACCGCTACGTGGCCGCGCAGGCGCATACGCTTCTCGGGCTGTCCCCCGATGACAGCGGCCTGGTGATTGCCCACCTCGGCAACGGAGCGTCCATCTGCGCGGTGCGCAACGGCGAAAGCGTGGATACTTCCATGGGGATGACGCCGCTGGAAGGGCTGGTAATGGGTACGCGCTGCGGCGATGTGGACTTCGGCGCGATGGCGTGGATTGCCCAGCAGACCGGGCAGTCGTTCGAGGATCTGGAGCGCGTGGTCAACAAAGAGTCCGGGTTGCTTGGGATTTCCGGCATCTCCTCCGATTTACGCACGCTGGAGAAAGCCTGGCACGCTGGCAACGAGCGGGCGCAGCTGGCTATCCAGACCTTCGTTCACCGTATAGCGCGACACATTGCCGGGCACGCTGCGTCACTGCACCGCCTCGATGGGGTGGTCTTTACCGGCGGTATTGGCGAAAACTCGACGCTTGTCCGCGCGCTGGTGGCGGAACATCTGAACGTGTTCGGCATCCGCCTCGACGACGCCAAAAATGCCCTGCCGGGCAGCGCGGGTGAGCGCGTGATCTCCACCGAGTCGTCCCGCGTGGCCTGCGCGGTGATCCCTACCAACGAAGAAAAAATGATCGCGCTGGACGCCCTCCGTCTTGGGAAGGTTACCCCGGCTGCGGCTTACGCCTGATAAAGCGAGAAACACATGAAAGTAACAATCGATACGGGCGTCGCGCCCTACAGCGACGCATGGGCCGGGTTTCGCGGTGAAGAATGGAAAAACGCCGTCAACGTCCGCGATTTTATTCAGCATAACTACACCCCTTATGAAGGCGATGAAGCTTTCCTCGCGCAGGCGACGCCAGCAACGACGGCGCTGTGGCAGAAGGTGATGGTCGGCATTCGCCAGGAGAATGCCACCCACGCTCCGGTGGATTTTGACACCAACATTGCCACCACCATTACGGCCCACGGGCCGGGCTATATCGACCAGGATCTGGAGACGATCGTCGGCCTGCAAACCGATAAGCCTCTCAAGCGTGCGCTCCATCCGTACGGCGGGATCAACATGATCCGCAGCTCGTTCGAAGCCTATGGCCGGGAGATGGATCCGCAGTTTGAATATCTCTTTACCGACCTGCGCAAAACCCACAACCAGGGCGTGTTTGACGTCTATTCGCCAGAGATGATGCGCTGCCGTAAGTCCGGCGTGCTGACCGGCTTGCCAGACGGCTACGGGCGCGGACGTATCATTGGCGACTATCGCCGCGTGGCGCTGTACGGGATTGCTTATCTGGTGCGCGAGCGTGAACTCCAGTTTACGGATCTGCAGGGCAGGCTGGAGCGCGGTGAGGATCTGGAGGCGACGATCCGCCTGCGTGAAGAGCTGGCGGAGCATAAGCGCGCGCTGCTGCAGATCCAGCAGATGGCGGCGAACTATGGCTTCGATATCGCACGCCCGGCGATGAACGCCCAGGAAGCGGTGCAGTGGCTCTATTTTGCCTACCTTGCCGCGGTGAAATCCCAGAACGGCGGGGCGATGTCGCTGGGGCGCACGGCCTCGTTCCTCGATATCTACATTGAACGTGACATGCAGGCAGGAAGGCTGAATGAAGTCCAGGCGCAGGAGCTGATCGACCACTTCATCATGAAGATCCGCATGGTGCGCTTCCTGCGCACGCCGGAGTTCGACACGCTCTTCTCCGGCGATCCGATCTGGGCGACGGAAGTGATCGGCGGCATGGGGCTGGACGGGCGCACGCTGGTGACCAAGAACAGCTTCCGCTATCTGCACACGCTGCACACCATGGGGCCAGCACCTGAGCCGAACCTGACGATCCTCTGGTCTGAACAACTGCCGATCGCGTTCAAGAAATACGCCGCGCAGGTGTCGATCGTCACCTCTTCGCTGCAGTATGAGAACGACGATCTGATGCGTGCGGACTTCAACAGCGACGACTACGCCATTGCCTGCTGCGTCAGCCCGATGGTGATCGGCAAGCAGATGCAGTTCTTTGGCGCGCGCGCCAACCTCGCCAAAACGCTGCTGTACGCGATCAACGGCGGGGTGGACGAGAAGCTGAAGATCCAGGTCGGTCCTAAAACCGAGCCGCTGCTGGACGACGTGCTGGATTACGACACCGTGATGGCGAGCCTCGATCACTTTATGGACTGGCTGGCGGTGCAGTACATTAGCGCCCTGAATCTCATTCACTACATGCATGATAAGTACAGCTACGAAGCCTCGCTGATGGCGCTGCACGACCGGGACGTCTATCGCACCATGGCCTGCGGCATTGCCGGGCTGTCGGTAGCCGCGGATTCCCTGTCGGCCATTAAATATGCCACGGTGAAGCCGGTGCGCGACCATACCGGACTGGCAGTCGATTTCGTGATTGAAGGGGATTATCCGCAGTACGGCAACAACGACGACCGCGTGGACAGCATTGCCTGCGATCTGGTAGAGCGCTTTATGAAGAAAATTCAGGCGCTGCGGACCTACCGCAACGCGGTGCCAACTCAGTCGATCCTGACCATCACCTCCAACGTGGTTTATGGTCAGAAGACCGGGAACACGCCGGACGGACGACGCGGCGGCACGCCGTTTGCCCCAGGCGCGAACCCAATGCACGGGCGCGACAGAAAAGGGGCGGTGGCCTCGCTAACGTCGGTTGCCAAACTGCCGTTCACCTATGCGAAAGACGGGATTTCCTACACCTTCTCCATCGTGCCGCAGGCGCTGGGCAAGGACGAGCTGGTGCGCAAAACCAACCTGGTGGGGCTACTGGACGGGTATTTCCATCACGAAGCCTCTATTGAGGGAGGGCAGCATCTGAACGTCAACGTCATGAACCGGGAAATGCTCCTCGATGCCATCGCGCACCCGGAGAATTACCCGAACCTGACCATCCGCGTTTCAGGTTATGCGGTGCGGTTTAATGCGCTGACGCGCGAGCAGCAGCAGGATGTGATTTCGCGAACCTTTACCCACTCTATCTAAACGTGAGCTCTCATGCCCCCTCAATGCAGGGGGCCTTTTTTTGTCCGCTAAACATACAAAATTGTTTATATAATTACTCACACATATTCATCCGCTCTTGAAAAACAATACCCCTGCTTTTCCCTATAACAGCATGTAAGGACAGTAAGATGATGAAAATGACCCGTATTGCGCTGGTCGCCGCCTCGCTGGCAGTGTGTAGTTTTACGGCACAGGCCGCGAACGTTGAGGCTGCTCCGTCTCCATCGCAGGATCCGCTGGTGCAGCACCTGAAGCTCAGCAATGAGCAGGTTAAGGAGATTGAAGGTCTGCATAAGCAGCTGGAACAAAATGTCAGCAAGATCCCGATGACGGGCGTGAAGGACGGCGCGCTGATCGACATGTTCCAGGCGGGCAAGTGGGACGAAAGCACGGTGAAAAGCCAGCTTGCTGCCTTTAGCAAAATTGAAGAGCAGACCCGTTATTACCGCGTGAAATATTACTTCGACGTCAGCCAGGTTTTGACGCCGGAACAGCGTAAACAAATTAGAACGGATATGGCTAACGCGCTGGCTAACTGATTTCCTGCCCGCGCATGGCGCGGGTTTTTATTTCTTGATCGGCGTCACTTTTAGAAAATTAGCTTTTAATATCCCACTTCAGAAGCAAAATTTCCTCCAGAAGCAGAATATCCTTATTAATGTTGTGACATTTTTCTCCCGCTCTCCGGATATGATCTTCCCACACCAATAACACTCACCTGCAACCATCTGAATCGTAATCGCTGGCGATCGGAAACTAATAAAAACAACTGTTTACCCTACAAAATAAGCGAGTGCCCAATGGATACGGCAACAAACAGCAGTGTGATTGTGAGTGATTCCCCTGCGGCAAGGCGGGCGGGAATGAGTGAAAGCGAGTGGCGAGAGGCGATTAAATTCGACAGCACCGACACGGGCTGGGTCATCATGAGTATTGGGATGGCTATCGGCGCGGGGATAGTTTTTCTCCCCGTGCAGGTCGGATTAATGGGGCTGTGGGTATTTTTGCTCTCATCAATAATCGGCTATCCGGCCATGTATTTATTCCAGCGTCTGTTTATTAATACGCTGGCGGAATCACCGGAGTGCAAAGATTACCCGAGCGTAATTAGCGGTTATTTGGGTAAGAACTGGGGCATTTTATTAGGCGCACTCTATTTCGTGATGCTGGTGATCTGGATGTTTGTCTATTCTACGGCCATTACCAACGACAGCGCCTCGTATTTGCACACCTTCGGCGTGACCGACGGCTTGTTATCTGAAAATCCGTTCTACGGTCTATTCCTGATTTGCATTCTGGTTGCGATTTCTTCACGCGGAGAAAAGCTGCTGTTTAAAGTCTCCAGCCTGATGGTGCTTACCAAGCTGTTTGTCGTTGCGGCACTGGGGCTGTCAATGATTGGCCTCTGGCAGTTGGCCAACGTGGGCATGTTGCCGCCGCTGGGACTGTTGATTAAAAACGCCATCATTACGCTGCCCTTTACCTTAACCTCCATTCTGTTTATTCAGACCCTGAGTCCGATGGTGATCTCATACCGTTCACGGGAAAAATCGGTGGAGGTGGCGCGCCACAAAGCGCTGCGGGCGATGAATATTGCCTTTGGCATCCTGTTTGTGACGGTCTTTTTCTACGCCGTCTCCTTCACGCTGGCGATGGGGCACGATGAGGCGGTTAAAGCCTACGAGCAGAACATTTCGGCTCTGGCGATTGCGGCGCAGTTTATCAGCGGTGACGGCGCGGGCTGGGTCAAAATCGTCAGCGTGATCCTCAATATCTTCGCCGTGATGACCGCGTTCTTCGGCGTCTATCTCGGCTTTCGCGAGGCGACGCAGGGTATCGTCATGAACATCCTGCGCCGCAGAATGCCGGCTGAGAAAATCAATGAAAACGCCGTCCAGCGCGGGATTATGCTGTTCGCCATCCTGCTGGCCTGGAGCGCGATAGTCCTGAACGCGCCGGTGCTGAGCTTCACCTCCATTTGCAGCCCCATCTTCGGCATGGTGGGCTGCCTGATACCTGCATGGCTGGTCTACAAGGTGCCAGCCCTGCATAAATATAAAGGCGTATCGCTGGTGATTATCGTCATCACCGGACTGCTGCTTTGTGTTTCTCCTTTCCTCGCATTCTCCTGAGGGTAATTAAGGTCGTAACGATGTCTGAGCAAACTCATCCTTTATGGAATCAATTTATTCGCGCGGTGCAGGAAGAAGTGAAGCCTGCCCTTGGGTGTACCGAACCCGTCTCTCTGGCACTGGCCTGTGCGATGGCCGCAGACCTTCTGCCGGGGGAGGTCACACGGATTGAGGCGTGGGTCTCGCCGAACCTGATGAAAAACGGGCTGGGCGTGACGGTGCCGGGTACCGGTATGGTCGGGTTACCGATTGCGGCGGCGCTGGGCGCGATTGGCGGTAACGCGCACGCCGGACTGGAGGTGTTGAAAGATGCCACCGCCGATGCACTTGTCCGCGCCAAAGCCCTGCTTGAGGCAGGGCAAGTGCAGGTAAAACTGCAGGAGCCCTGTGATGAGATCCTCTATTCCCGCGCCTGCGTTCATGCCGGGGATCTCTCGGCGATGGTGACCATCGCGGGCGGGCATACGCGGGTGGTGGAAGTGGTTTGCCAGGGGGAAACGCGCTTTACGCTTGACGATCAACGGTGCCAGACGAATGACGATCCGCTGGCGGTGCTTTCAACTACTACACTGTCGCAGATCCTGGAATTTGTCGAGCAGGTGCCGTTTGAGGCGATCCGCTTTATCCTGCAGGCAGGGCGGCTGAACGATGCGCTCTCCCGCGAAGGGCTCAGCGGGAAGTGGGGGCTGCATATTGGCGCAACGCTTGATAAGCAGCGCGCGCGCGGATGGATGGCGCAGGATCTGGGGTCAGATATTGTAATTCGTACCAGCGCAGCCTCGGATGCCCGCATGGGCGGCGCGACGCTGCCCGCGATGAGCAATTCGGGCTCCGGCAATCAGGGGATCACCGCCACTATGCCGGTTGTGGTCGTGGCTGAACACGTTCAGGCTGACGACGAAAGGCTGGCGCGGGCGCTGATGCTGTCGCATCTTTCGGCGATCTATATTCATTATCAGCTTCCGCGCCTGTCCGCACTGTGTGCGGCGACAACGGCGGCGATGGGCGCTGCGGCGGGTATGGCGTGGCTGATGGGGGGCACTTACCAGACCATTGCGATGGCGATTGGAAGCATGATCGGTGACGTCAGCGGGATGATCTGCGACGGGGCGTCAAACAGCTGCGCCATGAAGGTCTCAACCAGCGTCAGTAGCGCCTGGAAAGCGGTGATGATGGCGCTGGATGAGTCGGGCGTAACGGGAAACGAGGGGATTGTGGCGCACGATGTGGAGCAGTCAATCGCAAACCTGTGCGCGCTGGCGTGCCGCTCGATGCAGGCCACGGACCGGCAGATTATTCAGATTATGGCGAGTAAGGTGTCGTGATTTAATCCAACCCGTTACCCCTCACCCTGGCCCTCTCCCCAAAGGGGAGAGGGAACGATCGAGCCCCTTGCCCCTTTGGGGAGAGGGGTTGGGATGAGGGGCAAGTGGCATTCTTTAAACCGGCAAATCAATCAGCAGCGCGCGCAGCGGCGTATCCGCCACCAGGGTGATATTCGCTTCATCACGAATAAACGCCCCGTCGCCGCAGGTTAGCGCTTCTTTCTCTTCCGTATGCGTCACCGCATGCACCGTACCGTGAATAGACTGCAAATAGGCGCGCGGGCCATGAAGCTGGAAGCTCGCCTGTTCACCTTTCTTCAGTTCGATATGGTGCAGCCACACCTGCTGACGCAGCTGCAGGCTACCTTTACTGCCATCCGGCGATGCAATCAGCTGTTGCTTATCGCCCGTTAAATCTAACTTCTGTACCAGCGGATTTTCCCGCTCAGGGCAGGCGTCCAGCCACAGCTGCATGCGGGTCAGCGTTTTGTCTTTGCTGAGGTTATGCTCGCTGTAGCTGATGCCCGGCTGCGTGGAAATTAACAATGCTTCGCCAGCCTTTGCCTGGACATGATTGCCCTCGCTATCGCGGTATTCTGCCTCGCCTTCCAGGATCAGGTTCAGGATATCGACTTTCGGGTACGTACGCGGCTGGAAGGAGGCGCCCGGGGCGAGCACTTCCTGGTTCAATACGCGCAGTGAAGCGTAACCGAGGAGTTTAGGGTCAAAGTAGTGTCCAAAGGAAAAGGTGTAGCGGGCCTGCAGCCAACCGAAATCGGCTTGTCCGCACTGTTTAGCTGTTCTTGTCGTAATCATAAACTTGACCTCTCTTTACACTAAAACAATGGTAAAGGTATGGACGCTGCATTGTTAGCCAGATATTCTGCCTGGTATGTTCAAATTTCCTGAATGAGAACGAGATGGCTAAAGAGAGAGCATTGACGCTTGAGGCGCTTCGCGTCATGGACGCGATTGATCGGCGCGGCAGTTTTGCGGCGGCGGCAGATGAACTGGGGCGCGTTCCGTCTGCGCTGAGCTACACCATGCAGAAGCTGGAAGAAGAGCTGGACGTGGTGCTGTTTGACCGCTCCGGCCATCGAACTAAATTCACCAACGTCGGGCGGATGCTGCTGGAGCGTGGCCGCGTGCTGCTGGAGGCGGCGGACAAGCTCACGACGGACGCCGAAGCGCTGGCGCGCGGCTGGGAAACCCATCTGACGTTAGTTACCGAAGCGCTGGTGCCGTCAGAAGCGCTGTTCCCGCTGGTGGACCGCCTGGCAGCGAAGGCCAATACGCAGCTGTCGATCATCACCGAGGTGCTGGCAGGGGCGTGGGAGCGTCTGGAGACGGGCAGGGCGGATATCGTCATTGCGCCGGACATGCACTTCCGCTCATCGTCAGAAATCAACTCGCGCAAGCTCTACAGCGTGATGAACGTCTACGTTGCCGCCCCCAACCACCCGATTCACCAGGAGCCGGAGCCGCTCTCTGAAGTCACGCGCGTGAAGTATCGCGGCGTGGCGGTCGCGGATACCGCGCGCGAGCGTCCGGTGCTGACGGTGCAACTTCTGGATAAACAGCCTCGTCTGACGGTGACCTCGCTGGAAGACAAACGGCAGGCGCTGCTGGCAGGTCTGGGCGTGGCGACGATGCCGTACCCGTTTGTGGAAAAAGATATTGCAGAAGGGCGACTGCGGGTCGTGAGCCCGGAGTATACCAGCGAAGTGGATATCATTATGGCGTGGCGTCGCGACAGCATGGGCGAAGCCAAATCATGGTGCCTGCGCGAAATACCCAAACTTTTCGCCCACCACAATAAATGAACGAGTAGGCCCGGTAAGCGTAAGCGCCACCGGGCGTTATTTTACGCGCCGACCTTAGGATCGGGGCCAAAGCGGTTTTCGCCCGGCGTCCCGCTCTGGCAGTTGAAAATCAAAATCACGATCCAGCCCACAATCGGGATCAACAGCAGCAATAGCCACCACGCTGAACGATCGGTGTCGTGCAGTCGACGGAACAGCACCGCCCATGATGGCAGCAGGACCAACAGGCCATAAATGGTGGTCAGCACGCCTTCACCGCCAGCCCGCTCCCAGCCGAGAATTTTATCCACAATGCCCAGCACCATGACGAGGATGAAGTTTACCAGAACGAACATCCAGTACTCTTTGCGGCGGGCGCGGCCACCGAATCCAATGTAGTTGCGCAGTACTTTTAAATACCAGTCCATTTTCCTTGCCTCATTAGTCAGTCAATCACTTGTTTTCTAAGCGATCGAGGTAAGGATAGATGGAGATTGTGAATTAAAAAAGGGCATTTACCCGTCATACTTCAAGTTGCCTGGGCGTTGGCTTTCCTCGCTCACCCCAGTCACGTACTAATGTACGCTCCTGGGGATTCGCTGCGTCGCCGCCTTCACGCAACTTGAATTATTTAGGGTATTGATTGGTGTCCTTAATATTTATCCAAAACGGACGTCGCGCCCGTGAGGTTCATCCAGATCCTGCCACGGCCCAATGGAGATAATGCCCGTCGGGTTGATGGTCTTGTGGCTGCGGAAATAGTGGGTGCGAATATGGTCGAAGTTGACCGTCTCCGCGATGCCCGGCATCTGGTAGATGTCGCGCAGGAAACCATACAGGTTCAGGTAATCGCTGATGCGGTGCTTGTCGCACTTAAAGTGGGTGACATAGACCGGATCAAAGCGAACCAGCGTGGTCCACAGGCGAATGTCCGCTTCCGTCAGGCGATCGCCCGTCAGGTAGCGATGCTTGCCCAGGAGCTGTTCCAGGCGTTCAAGCGATTCAAACACTTTTCCAACCGCTTCGTCATACGCTTCCTGGCTGGTGGCGAAACCGGCCTTATAGACACCGTTGTTGACGTTGTCGTAAATCCAGCTGTTCAGCTCATCAATCTTATCGCGCAATTCAACCGGGTAGTAATCCCCGGCGCGGGCGCCGTGGGCATCAAATGCGGTATTGAACATGCGGATGATTTCCGCAGACTCATTGCTGACAATCGTCTGGTTTTTCTTGTCCCACAGCACCGGCACGGTCACGCGACCGGTGTAATGTGGATCGGCGCGCAGATAGAGCTGGTACAGGAAATCGTGGTGATACAGTTCGTCGCCGGTCGCCGCAGGGAAATCACTGTCAAACGTCCAGCCGTTTTCCAGCATCAACGGGTTGACGACGGAAACCGGAATGAAGGATTCAAGACCTTTAAGCTTGCGCACGATCAGCGTGCGGTGGGCCCACGGACAGGCAAGGGAAACATAAAGATGATAACGGTCTTTCTCAGCCGCGAAGCCGCCTTCACCGCTAGGGCCTGGCGCACCATCGGCGGTCAGCCAGTTACGGAAGGCCGAAACAGAGCGTTTAAAGCGACCTCCGGTGGATTTGGTGTCATACCAGACATCCTGCCAGACGCCGTCTACGAGTTGTCCCATTTTTTCTCCTCCGTCAGATAGCAAAAGCGAGGAGATGTCTCCTCGCTTTGTGTTCATTCAGTATAGCGTGCTTACCATTTCTTATTCAGAACGCGGTCGATGCTGTATGCGCCCGGGCCAGTGACGGCCAGCAGCAGGAAGCCACCCGCGATGGTCAGGTTTTTCATGAACATCAGAGAGTTCACGCCTTCCGCAAAGTTGCTGTGGAAGATGAACGCCGTCAGCACGGTGAAGCCTGCAGTAAACAGCGCGGTGGTGCGGGTCAGGAAGCCGAACAGGACTGCCAGGCCGCCGCCGAACTCAAGAAGAATGGTCAGTGGCAACAGGAACCCCGGAACGCCCATGGCTTCCATATACTGCTGGGTACCCGCATAACCGGTGATTTTTCCCCAACCTGCCACGATGAACAGAATTGGCATCAGAATACGCGCTACCAGTACACCAACATCTTCTAATTTTTTCATTTTACTCTCCAGGAAACCACATCAGCGGCTGAACGTTATTTGTCTGCAATTCCGCGTAGATACCGCGTCGTTGCTGTCGATGGAGAGGATAATAAACGGGGCGGGTGGCAATTGTTAGCAAGGAAAACTGTCAATCTTTTTCAAAGATATTGAGTAAGGGAAAGTGCGCGCTGGTGCCCTCACCCCAACCCTCTCCCACAGGGAGAGGGTGCAAAAACAAAAAACGGTAACCTGGGTTACCGTTTTGCTTTTATCACCGCAGTTGCTGCTGCCGCAACGTTGCTTTCACCAGACGCCAGGCGCTCCAGGCACCAAATCCACGACGCGCCCAGCGGATCAGCATGTTCGGATGACGAACGGACCAGATAGCCATGACGCTGCTGCCGACCAGCGCCCATGAACGCAGGCTCAGGACGGTATTCCAGCCCCGGTCAAACCGTCGCGTCACGTCAATCCAGTCGCGACGGCTGGCAGACAGGTCCAGCCGTTGCTGCTGGATCTGGCTTAGCAGGTACGCTTTTCGCTTTTGACGTTCGGCTTTACCGCTCACGGCTAGTCATCCTCCAGCAGGGCGCGATCGTTCGCCAGCTCCTGACGCGTATGGCGCAGGAAAGTAGACTTGCGCGCTTTACGCAGCGTCCAGATACCGCCTATCAACGCGGCGACCAGCAGAACGACGGTGGTGGCAATCATCGCGTTAAGACGATACTGCGGGTCAATGGCCCAGATGATTAACACCATCAGGCTCATCAGGCCAAACGCGGCGAAGAGCATGGTCAGCCCGAGCATCAGCAGCATCTGGAAGAGGTTGGCTTTCTCCTCTTCCAGCTCGACCACTGCCAGCCGGACGCGCGTTTCGGCAATCCCGACCAGCGTCGTTAAAATACGCTGGCCGATGCCGAGGACGTTGTTAGCAGGCCCTTGTGCGTGACGAGGATCTTCCATATCAACGACGCGTCAGCAGGACACCCAGCACCACACCCACTGCGGCACCAATCCCTACACCCGTCCATGGATTATCACGCACATATTCGTCCGCGCGGGCAGCCGCTTCACGGGTCTGTTTCGCCAGTGCATCACCGGTTTCACCCAGGCGATAACGGCTCTCTTTCAGCGCTTGCTCCGCCTTGCTGCGCAGCTTGCTGACCTCTTCTTTTGACTTGTCAGCAGAGGAGTTCAGCACCTCTTCAAGGGTATCGGCCAGGGATTTCAGTTCAGCGCGCAGATGTTCAGACGTCGTATCTTTTGACATGATTCTCTCTCCTGTTGAGATTTCCGTTAACTCAATAATCGCGAGCTTCCAGCGCTTTCAGGTCGTCCTGCGCTTCTTTCAACTTCTTCTCGCGCTTAGCAATTTTTTCCGCATCCCCTTTCTCTTTCGCTTCCTGCAGGTCGCGACGGCGCTCGGCTATCTCGTCCTTCTGTTCAGCGATTTTCTTCTGGTGGTCGGCACGAAGCTTGCTGTCTGAACAGTTCGCTTTCACTTCGCTCAGCGCTTTTTTAAGTCCATCAACACGGTGCTGATTGTTATGCTTTTCGGCATAACCGATCTCACGCTGAATATCCTGTTCTTTCTCCTGACAGAGAGAGTTTGCGAAGGATGCTGTGCTTAAAGAAAAAAGGGCCAGAGCCAGAGTCATGCGGAATTTCATTATCGAAACCTTCCATTGTGTTGCGGCTTGAGCCGCTATCCAAAGTTATGCGGAGTACATCGAGGGGTGCTCCGCGTACTTAAGCATAGTAAGTAAACGGGGGATTCACCAAAGTGAGTGAAAAGATTCGGAATCCTGGAAGTTATCCAAACCGATGCGACGTATCGCGAATCAGCGACAGCCAGGCAGCAGGCTGGCTGTCATCTTCCTGCTGAGCAATGATATACCCGCGCGGCAGCGTACGGTCGAGAACCACTTTCGCGGCGGCACTTTGCGCACGGGAATCAAACTTGATCAGTAAAACATCGTCCTGCGGGGTGATGCTCTTAAAGCGGATCCCGTTCGCATCCAGATGATGCCAGACAGAAAAACCGTCAGGTACGCTGGCACCCTGGTTTACCGGGCGGATGGCCAGCGTCGATTCCTGATGCGAAAGCGCGCTCCAGGCCAGCAGCAGGGCGCTGAGCAGCACCAGCGTAATCATGGCAAAGGCAAAACGGCGCAGAGCGAGCGGTGAGATAACCATCGTCAGCCTCTGGCTCCGTATTTCTTTTTCCACAGGACGACCAGGGAGCCGATCAGGCCGAAGACCAGCAGAACCACAGGCAGCAGCATCAGGCAGGACATCAGCTGGTCTTCATATTTCATAAAGACCGGCGTTTTACCCAATGCATAACCCAGCGTCGTCAGAATAAGCACCCATAGCAGACCACTCATCCAGTTGAAGAACTGGAAGCGCGTGCTGCTCAACCCAGACAGCCCGGCAATGGTGGGCAACAGGGTGCGAACAAAGGCAATAAAGCGGCCAATCAGCAGCGCGGAAAGCCCGTGCTTATGGAAAAGGTGGTGCGCACGCTGATGATAATGTGCAGGCAGGTGCGAGAGCCAGTTCTGGACGATTCGGGTATTGCCCAGCCATCTTCCCTGGATATAGCTCACCCAGCAGCCGAGGCTGGCCGCGACGGTCAGTAATAAAATGGTGTGTGGAAACGCCATCGCCCCTTTGGCACACAGCACGCCGACGAGCACCAGCAAACTATCACCGGGCAGGAAGGCAGCAGGCAGCAAACCGTTCTCAAGGAACAGGATCATAAACAAGACGAAATAGAGCATGCCAATCATGGAAGGGTTGGCCAGCGTTTCAAAATCCTGCGCCCAGAGGGCATGCAGTAGTTGGGTCAAAAGTTCCATTCAGTGTTCCTGGAAATCGGTTAACGTCACGCCTGTTATCCGGGACAAACAGCACGGCGACATTGTTGTGATTTCATTATGGTCGCTCGCGGACACATTGCGGTGTGGCCAACACTGTTCCCTGTTAATTGGCTGGTTAGCAAGCACTAACTTACAAAATAAGGAATTGAATCCAATTGTAACAAAGCCCAACGTTCTGCGTCACAGAATTTGCAGGGGGTGAGTTGATTTTGGCGTAAGCCCAGGAAGTGAGCGAGGGGATTTACAAAGGCTGACACTATATATGTTTTGCTTACCCATGTAAGCCGGAAGGCGCAACGTAGCGCCTGCCAGCAGAAAGGTCATCTATTTTGCGGCACTGGATGCCGTATCGAGATGAACAACGGGATTGTCGGCGAAAAGATAGCGGTCAGCGTTAAATTCGAAGTCATCGCTGGTTTCGTTGAACAGCATCTGCTTGGTGTTTTCCAGGTGCTGCCACATCGCCAGCTTAGCGGCATGCGGGTCTTTACGAATCAGAGCCTTAAGGATTTGATCGTGATCGTCACACCAGTTGTCGACGGTACGGGAATCGATATGGTCGTGCAGTTTTTTCCAGTACGGGTTGTGAACGCGCTGAGTCCACATTTTTTCTACGATTGCCGCCAGCGCCGTATTTTGGGTTGCCAGGGCGACCTGAACGTGGAACTGCAGATCCCACTCTGAATCGCGGAAACATTTTTCCTTACGGGCATTCTCCTGGATCTCCATCAACTTCATGATGTCCTGCTTGGTCACCTGCGTCGCCGCAAACTCGGCAATATTGCTTTCGATCAGCTGGCGAGCCTGGAGCAGCTCAAACGGGCCATAGCTGGCGAATTCCAGACTTTCGTCCGCGACGGGAGAGTGTTTCGGCAGATTAGAAATCACGTGAATGCCGGAGCCTTTGCGTACCTCAACGTAGCCTTCCACTTCGAGCATGATAATCGCTTCACGCACCACGGTGCGGCTCACACTTTTTTCATCCGCGATAAAGCGCTCGGCGGGAGGTTTATCACCGACAAGATAGACCCCTTGCTCGATGCGATCTTTCAGCTCGGCAGCAAGTTGTTGATATAAACGACGTGGTTCGGTGATTTCCATATGCGCTCCAGGCAGGGTACGGCAGATGATTTGTTATACCACTTTTGCGTGCCACTCTCCAGATTTTGCCATTAAAAAAGCCGCCCGGAGGCGGCTTCGGTGAAACGCATTTTCGCTAACTCTGCGTCGCCGGTTTCCCGAGGGACTCTTTCGCCAGCTCTTCTGCCGATTTGCTTTTCAACACCGTCCAGATCACTACCGCCCCCAGCAGGTCGAAAATAGCCAGCACGGCGAACAGCGGGCTGAAGCCGATGGTATCCGCCAGCGCGCCGACCACCAGCGCAAACATCGTACTCGCGGTCCAGGCGGCCATCCCGGTCAGGCCGTTGGCGGTGGCCACTTCGTTGCGGCCGAAGACGTCAGACGAGAGCGTAATCAGCGCGCCGGACAGGGACTGGTGCGCAAAGCCACCGATGCACAGCAGGGCAATGGCGACGTACGGGCTGGTGAACAGGCCGATCATACCGGGGCCAATCATCAGCAGCGCGCCCATGGTGACGACCATCTTACGGGAAACAATCAGGTTCACCCCAAACCAGCGCTGGAACAGCGGTGGCAGGTAGCCGCCCACGATACAGCCCAGGTCAGCGAACAGCATTGGCATCCAGGCGAACATCGCGATCTCTTTCAGGTTAAAGCCGTAGACTTTAAACATGAACAGGGGGATCCACGCGTTAAAGGTGCCCCAGGCCGGTTCAGCCAGGAAACGCGGCAGGGCGATACCCCAGAACTGACGGGTGCCCAGGATCTGCCAGACGGTCATTTTTTTGCCGTTGTTGGTCTGATGCTGCGCTTCCTGACCACCAATGATGTATTCGCGTTCTTCTTCGGAGAGCTTTTTCTGATCGCGCGGGTGTTTATAGAAAATCAGCCACGCCATTGCCCAGGCAAAGCTCAGCACGCCAGAGATGATGAACGCCATCTGCCAGCTGTGCATCACAATGGCCCACACCACCAGCGGCGGTGCAATCATTGCCCCGATGGACGAGCCCACGTTGAAGTAGCCGACCGCAATGGAGCGCTCTTTCGCCGGGAACCACTCGGAGCTGGCCTTCAGGCCTGCCGGGATCATTGCGGCTTCTGCCGCACCGACCGCACCACGCGCCAGCGCCAGTCCACCCCAGCTGCCTGCCAGCGCGGTGGCACCGCAGAACACCGCCCAGGCGATGGCGAAGAAGGCATAACCGATTTTGGTACCGAGAATGTCCAGCACATAGCCAGCAACAGGCTGCATGATGGTATACGCCGCGGAATAGGCGGCAATGATGTAGGAGTATTGCTGCGTGGAGATATGCAGCTCTTCCATCAACGTTGGCGCTGCAGCTGCCACGGTGTTACGCGTCAGGTAGCCCAGCACGGTGCCTAACGTCACCAGTGCGATCATATACCAACGTAACCCTTTAATTTTACGCATCTAAAACCTCATCGTTATGTTATGTCCGCGCCAGAGCACGGCAACCTCTCAACCGTTTCCGGGAGCAGTTGTGTAACGGGAGGGGCGTAGCGGGAGCATGTCCCGGAACGGCCCGAACCTTGCCATAAGTAAGCGTGCATAAGTCGGTATCCGTACCGTTAAACCCGATGCCTCTCACACCGGTAATGCATTCCGTCGGCTTAGCGTTTGCGACGGCGAAAAGATAACTTGTCATACAACTTTAAAAGGTGAGTGACATCACAAATGTATGATTCTTTGTAGGGACATTAATCGCTGCGCACAAAGCCAGTAATGGCGCGGCCTGTAGAAGGGTTTACGCCATTGAGGGTAATTTATTTGTTGGTGTTTATTGATCTCACTCACGAAAAAAGCTTCGGTGGGTGGAAATTGGTGTGATAACTTTGCAGCATATGAACATACGCTTTCTGACGCTCCCGTAATGAGGAAGACGATAATGACGCCGTTTATGACCGAAGATTTTCTGTTGGATACCGAATTTGCTCGCCGCCTGTATCACGACTACGCAAAAGACCAGCCGATTTTCGACTACCACTGCCATTTACCGCCGCAGCAGGTTGCCGAAAATTACCGTTTCAAAAACCTGTATGACATCTGGCTGAAGGGTGACCACTACAAATGGCGTGCCATGCGCACCAACGGCGTCGCTGAACGCCTGTGCACCGGCGATGCGACCGACCGCGAGAAGTTTGACGCCTGGGCGGCGACCGTTCCGCACACCATCGGCAACCCGCTTTATCACTGGACGCACCTCGAGCTGCGTCGTCCGTTTGGCATCACCGGCAAACTGCTCTCCCCAGCGACCGCCGATGAAATCTGGGATCGGTGCAATGCGCTGCTGGCGGAGGATAACTTCTCCGCGCGCGGCATCATGAAGCAGATGAACGTGAAGATGGTGGGTACCACCGACGATCCGATTGATTCCCTGAAACATCATGCCGTCGTCGCCAAAGACACCTCTTTTGATATCAAAGTGCTCCCAAGCTGGCGCCCGGACAAAGCCTTCAACATAGAGCAGGCCACGTTTAACGACTACATGGCGAAGCTGGCGGAAGTGTCCGATACCGACATTCGCCGTTTCGCTGACCTGCAAACCGCGCTGACCAAACGTCTGGATCACTTCGCGGCGCACGGCTGTAAAGTCTCTGACCACGCGCTGGACGTCGTGCTGTTCGCGGAATCAAACGAGGCCGAGCTGGACAGCATTCTGGCGCGTCGCCTGTCCGGTGAATCGCTTAGCGAGCACGAAGTGGCGCAGTTCAAAACGGCGGTGCTGGTGTTCCTCGGCGCGGAATACGCGCGTCGCGGCTGGGTACAGCAGTACCACATCGGCGCGCTGCGCAATAATAACCAGCGCCAGTTCAAACTGATCGGCGCGGACGTGGGCTTTGACTCCATCAACGACCGTCCGCTGGCGGAAGAGCTGTCCAAACTGCTGAGCAAACAGAACGAACAAAACCTGCTGCCAAAAACCATCCTGTACTGCCTGAACCCGCGCGATAACGAAGTGCTGGGCACCATGGTCGGCAACTTCCAGGGCGAAGGGATGCCGGGCAAGATGCAGTTTGGTTCCGGCTGGTGGTTCAACGACCAGAAAGACGGCATGGAGCGTCAGATGACGCAGCTGGCGCAGCTTGGCCTGCTGAGCCGCTTTGTCGGCATGCTAACCGATAGCCGCAGCTTCCTCTCTTACACTCGCCACGAATACTTCCGCCGCATTCTGTGCCAGATGATTGGCCGCTGGGTGCACGCGGGCGAAGCGCCGGCGGATATCCAGCTGCTGGGCGACATGGTGAGAAACATCTGCTTTAACAATGCGCGTGACTACTTCGCCATTGAACTGAACTAAGGCCGTTTGAGGTTGATATGCAATACATCAAAATCCATTCGCTGGATAACGTGGCCGTCGCGCTGACGGATCTCGCTGAAGGCGACGTGGTGACCGTTGATAACCAGAGCGTCACCCTGCGTCAGGCGATTGCTCGCGGACACAAGTTTGCCGTGAAGCCTCTCGCTAAAGGGGACAACGTCATTAAGTACGGTCTTCCGATTGGGCATGCGCTGGCGGATATCGTGCCGGGTGAACATATTCATTCCCATAATACCCGCACCAATCTGAGCGATCTGGACAAGTACAGCTATCAACCTGATTTACCTGCGGCACAAGAGCAGGCGGCGGATCGTGACGTGCAGATCTACCGCCGCGCCAATGGCGACGTGGGGATCCGCAACGAGCTGTGGATCCTCCCGACCGTCGGCTGCGTGAACGGGATTGCGCGTCAGATCCAGACGCGCTTCCTGAAAGAGACCCACGATGCCGAAGGCACTGACGGGGTGCATCTGTTCAGTCACACCTACGGCTGCTCCCAGCTGGGGGATGACCACATTAACACCCGCACCATGCTGCAAAACATGGTGCGTCACCCGAACGCGGGCGCGGTGCTGGTGATTGGCCTGGGCTGCGAGAACAACCAGGTGGACGCCTTCCGCGATACGCTGGGCGAATTCGACCCTGAGCGCGTGCATTTTATGGTGTGTCAGCACCAGGACGACGAAGTGGAAGTGGGCGTTGAACAGCTGCACCAGCTGTATAACGTGATGCGCCACGACAAGCGCGAGCCGGGCAAGCTGAGCGAGCTGAAGTTTGGTCTGGAGTGCGGCGGGTCTGACGGCCTGTCCGGTATCACCGCCAACCCGATGCTGGGCCGCTTCTCGGACTATATGATTGCTAACGGCGGCACGACGGTGCTGACCGAAGTGCCGGAAATGTTCGGCGCGGAACGTATTCTGATGAGCCACTGCCGCGACGAAGAGACGTTTGAGAAAACCGTCACCATGGTGAACGACTTCAAACAGTACTTCATTGCTCACAATCAGCCGATTTATGAAAACCCGTCTCCGGGTAACAAAGCGGGCGGGATCACCACGCTGGAAGAGAAATCCCTCGGCTGCACCCAGAAAGCGGGCGTGAGCCAGGTGGTTGACGTTCTGCGCTACGGCGAGCGCCTGAAAACGCACGGTCTGAACCTGCTGAGCGCCCCGGGTAACGATGCGGTCGCCACCAGCGCGCTGGCGGGTGCCGGCTGCCATATGGTGCTGTTTAGCACCGGGCGCGGCACGCCGTACGGTGGTTTTGTGCCGACGGTGAAAATCGCCACCAACAGCGAGCTGGCGGCGAAGAAAAAGCACTGGATCGACTTTGATGCGGGGCAGCTTATCCACGGCAAGGCGATGCCGCAGCTGCTGACGGAATTCGTGGACGCGATTGTGGAATTTGCCAACGGCAGGCAGACCTGCAACGAGAAGAATGAGTTCCGCGAGCTGGCGATCTTTAAGAGTGGTGTGACGCTTTAATCGGTGCGGCCTGATGCCCTCACCCTGGCCCTCTCCCACGGGGAGAGGGTACAAACACTAAAAACGGCAACCTCAGGGTTGCCGTTTTGCTGTTAACCTCGCAGGGCGTTCTTCGCTAAACGCGCGTCTTCCGCCTGGCACACGGCGGCGGTGAACATCACGTCGGTGGAGGAGTTAATCGCCGTCTCGCAGGAGTCCTGCAGCACGCCGATGATAAAGCCTACCGCAACCACCTGCATGGCGATCTCATTCGGGATGCCGAACATATTACATGCCAGCGGGATCAGCAGCAGGGAACCGCCCGCCACGCCGGATGCGCCGCAGGCACAGAGCGCAGCAACGACGCTTAGCAGCAGCGCGGTTGGCAGATCCACCGGAATACCCAGCGTATGCACCGCGGCCAGCGTTAGCACCGTGATGGTGATGGCCGCTCCCGCCATATTGACGGTCGCACCCAGCGGAATGGATACGGAGTAGGTATCACGGTCCAGATTCAGCTTCTCACACAGCGACATGTTGACCGGAATGTTTGCCGCCGAGCTGCGGGTGAAGAAGGCGGTCACGCCGCTTTCGCGCAGGCACATCAGCACCAGCGGGTACGGGTTACGGCGGGTCTGCAGAAACACCAGCAGTGGGTTAATCACCAGTGCCACGACGGCCATACAGCCAATCAGCACCAACAGCAGCTGCGCATAGCCCCACAGCGCGCCGAAACCGGTGGTTGCCAGCGTGGATGCCACGAGGCCAAAAATACCAATCGGTGCGAAGCGGATGACCACCGTCACGATAAAGGTTACGGCGTGAGAAAGGTCGTTAACCAGATTTTTGGTCGTGTCGTTGCTGTGGCGCAGAGCGAAGCCCAGACCGACGGCCCATACCAGGATCCCGATGTAGTTTGCGTTAATCAGCGCATGGATCGGGTTGGCGACAATGCTCATCAGCAGGCCGTGCATCACCTCAACAATGCCCGCAGGTGGGGTAATGTCGGTAGCGCCGGTGGTCAGCTGCAGCGTGGACGGGAAGATAAAGCTCACCACCACGGCCGTCAGGGCCGCAGAGAAAGTCCCCAGCAGGTACATCCACAGAATCGGGCGAATATTGGTTTTTTGTCCCTGCTGGTGATTGGCGATTGAGGCCATCACCAGGGTCAAAACCAGAATCGGCGCGACCGCTTTCAGCGCGCCGACGAACAGCGTGCCGAGCAGGCCGGTGGCCTCGGCGGCAGGTTTCGAGATCAGTGCTAGTGCGATGCCGAGCACAAGGCCAACCAGTATTTGCTTAACGAGGCTGCCGCGCGAGAGGCGCGCAAACAGACCAGACGAGGATGTAGTCATAGGTGTTCCTTAAGTGAAATTGCGTTCCATCCCGGATGTGCTCTTAGTCACATTTATGTCCGGATGTAAGTAAATGTTTGCCTGGTCGAGTATAGGGAAAGTGTCTTGGGAAGGAAGCGTAAAATGCTGGATTTTACGTGGTGCGTCATGTTTTTTAACTACTGCGTTACAAATGTGTGTTCACCCTCTCCCTGTGGGAAAGGGCCGGGGTGAGGGCATCACCCCGCACCGAACGTTTTACTCCACCTGCTGCTTCTTATCGTGCTGGCGGTTAACCCAGGTATTGATAATCAGCGTCACGATCAGAATGCCAAACACCACGCCGAGCGAAATGGCGATCGGGATATGGTAGAAATCGACGATCAGCATTTTGATACCGATAAACACCAGGATCACCGACAGACCGTACTTCAGCATCGAGAAGCGCTCCGCCGCGCCTGCCAGCAGGAAGTACATCGCACGCAGGCCGAGGATGGCGAACAGGTTTGAGGTCAGGACGATGAACGGGTCGGTGGTGACCGCAAAAATGGCCGGAATGCTGTCCACGGCGAAAATCACGTCGCTTAGCTCAACCAGAATCAGCACCAGCAGCAGCGGGGTGGCAAACAGCAGGCCGTTCTTGCGCACGAAGAAGTGCTCGCTCTCAATCTTGTCGGTCATGCGCAGGTGTCCACGGATCCACTTCACCAGCGGGCGATCGCCAATCGCAGAGCCGTCCTCTTTCGCCAGCGCCATTTTGACTCCGGTGAACAGCAGGAACGCGCCGAAGACGTACAGCAGCCATTCGAACTGGGTAATCAGCCAGCTGCCGGCGAAGATCATGATGGTACGCAGGATAATCGCGCCCAGCACGCCGTAGACCAGCACGCGGCGCTGCAGGGCCGCAGGCACGGCGAAGTAGCTGAACAGCATCAGCCAGACAAAGACGTTATCGACCGCCAGGGCTTTTTCAATCAGATAGCCGGTGAGGAAGGCGAGGGCCTGAGGAGCGGCCACCGCGCGGCCTTCGGTCGAAGCCAGATACCACCAGAAGGCGGCACAGAAGAGCAGGGAGAGGGTGACCCACACCAGCGACCAGGCCGCAGCCTGTTTCATGGTCATGCCGTGCGCGCCGCGACGCCCCTGTAAAAAGAGGTCGATCGCCAGCATGATGAGCACGACAACCGCGAATCCGCCCCACAACATGGGAGTGCCGACAGAATGCATACTATTTTCCTTACACATAAAAAAACAAAAACGGCCATGGTCAGAAGACGATAGCCGTTAGCTTTTTATGCATAGACCTCGCCTTCCGGCAAGGTCTCACTTACAACCACGAGGGTTGCCCGGCGACCGGATGCGGTATTGCACGCATCGTAATGACGATCCACCGACGAAGAAGTTACTCCCCTTTGCAGGTAACAAAATATGTCAGACCATTGGTTTCGTCAATGGTCTGCGCCGTTTCATTACACAGCTTTACGCGATCGCTTCCGCGCTCACGCCGTCTGCCGGGAATACCACGCCGGTCTGACGGCGGATCTCCGTTTGCAGCTTCGCCGTGGTGCGGCTCACCGCAAGGCCTGGGTGATTCACTTCGTTGTCTTCCACCAGACGGGCGAAGACCTCTGCCTCATAGAGCATAGTGTTTATATGCTGAGGCTGCGTCAGCTCCTGGGCTTTGCCGCCGCGCGGCACGAAGCTCACCTTCTGGCACTCGGAGATCTTCTCGATGACCAGCGAGCCCGCTTCGCCCTGAATTTCGCTCGGCAGGACTGAATCGCTCACCTTGGAGTGCTGCAGCGTGACGCTGAAATCACCGTAATCCAGCACCGCGACACCGTGCGCATCCACGCCGCTCTCCAGCAGGCTGGCGGTGGCCGTGACGCCGTGTGGCTCGCCCCACAGGGCCACGGCAGAGGCCAGGCAATAGAAACCGATATCCATAATCGAGCCGTTAGAGAAGGCCGGATTAAAGGTGTTCGGGTTCTCGCCGTCGAGATAGCGCTGGTAGCGCGACGAGTACTGGCAGTAGTTGATAAACGCTTTGCGCACTTTGCCCACCTTCGGCAGGGACTGCTGCAGCAGCAGGAAGTTCGGCAGGCTGGCGGTTTTGAAGGCTTCGAACAGCACCACCTGGTTTTCGCGGGCAAGCGCAATGGCGGCTTCGACTTCATCGATGTTCGACGCCAGCGGCTTCTCGCAAATCACATGCTTTTTATGGCTGAGGAACAGCTTCGTTTGCGGGAAGTGCAGGGAGTTCGGGCTGGCAATATAGACCGCGTCAATGGCGTCGCTTTGCGCCATCTCATCAAGCGAGGTGAAGAGATGCTCGACGAGGTAGTCGTTGGCAAAACTCTGCGCCTGCTCAAGGCTGCGGGAATAGACTGCGGTAAGTTTCAGTTTGCCGGTTTCGTGGGCGGCGTCGACGAACTGGCGCGTGATCCAGTTCGTTCCAATGACTGCGAAACGTATCATAAACGTTTACGTACTCCGTAGCGGGGAACCTTTAGCCACTGTAGCACGTCATCATGACAATTCGCGTGCGCTATTCCGCATTACCTTTTAACGATAAATGCGTAAGCCACAGACGGGTATCAAACTCCAGCTGGTGGTACTGCGGCTCCATGTGGCAGCACAGGGAATAGAACGCTTTGTCGTGCTCTTTCTCTTTCAGGTGTGCCAGCTCATGGACGACGATCATCCGCAGAAAGGCTTCCGGCGCATTGCGGAAAACCGTCGCGACGCGGATTTCGGCCTTCGCCTTCAGCTTGCCGCCCTGCACGCGGGAAACGGCGGTGTGCAGGCCGAGCGCGTTTTTCAGCACGTGGATCTTGTTGTCGTACATCACCTTGTTGATCGGCGGGGCGCTCTTCAGATACCGGTTTTTCAGATCCTGCGTATACTGCCAGAGGGCCTTATCGGTCGCGAAATCGTGGGTGCCGGGGTAGCGTTTTTCCAGCACCGCGCCCAGCTTCTGCTCGGCAATCAGGCTGCGAACCTGAGTCAGTAAATGCTCCGGGTAGCCCTGGAGATAAGTAAGTTGGTTCATCAAGAGCCCAAATTAATGCGAAAAAGGGTATACCCTTCATCCTTCACGTTGTCTCTGCGTTGGCTGCGTCTGCTCACCCCAGTCACTTACTTGTGTAAGCTCCTGGGGATTCTCAGACTTGCCGCCTTGATACAACTTGAATGATTTTGGGTATATACTCACGCACCCTTTTCAGGGATACGCCAAATTTTACCATTCAGGAGGGCCGATGAGCCACTTAGACAACGGTTTCCGTTCACTCAACCTTAAACGTTTCCCGGAAACGGACGACGTTAACCCGCTTCAGGCGTGGGAAGCAGCGGATGAATATCTGCTGCAGCAGTTGGATGACACTGAAATCCGCGGCCCGGTTTTGATCCTGAATGACGCGTTTGGCGCGCTGGGATGCGCCCTGGCGGAGCACACGCCATACAGCATCGGCGATTCCTACCTGAGCGAGCTGGCGACGCGTGAAAACCTGCGCCATAACGACATCGAAGAGTCCAGCGTGAAGTTTCTCGACAGCACCTCGGACTACCCGCAGGCGCCCGGCGTGGTGCTGATCAAAGTGCCAAAAACCATGGCGCTGCTGGAGCAGCAGCTGCGCGCGCTGCGTAAGGTCGTGACGCCGGATACGCGCATCATCGCGGGTGCCAAAGCGCGCGATATTCATACTTCGACGCTGGAGCTGTTCGAGAAAGTCCTCGGCCCGACCACCACCACGCTGGCCTGGAAAAAAGCGCGCCTGATCAACTGCACCTTCAGCGCACCGGAGCTGGCCGACGCGCCAGAAACGCTGAGCTGGAAGCTGGAAGGGACTGACTGGACCATCCATAACCACGCGAACGTCTTCTCCCGCACCGGTCTGGATATCGGCGCGCGCTTCTTTATGGAACATCTGCCGGAAAATCTGGAAGGTGAGATTGTCGACCTGGGCTGCGGTAATGGCGTGATTGGCCTGACGCTGCTGGCGAAGAACCCGGAAGCCAGCGTGGTGTTCAGCGACGAGTCGCCGATGGCGGTGGCCTCCAGCCGTCTGAACGTGGAAACCAACATGCCGGAAGCGCTGGACCGCTGCGAGTTTATGATCAACAACGCGCTGTCTGGCGTAGAGCCGTTCCGCTTCAACGCGGTGTTCTGTAACCCGCCGTTCCACCAGAAGCACGCCCTGACGGATAACGTTGCGTGGGAAATGTTCCACCACGCGCGCCGCTGCCTGAAAATCAACGGCGAGCTGTACATCGTGGCGAACCGCCACCTGGACTACTTCCACAAGCTGAAGAAGATTTTCGGCAACTGCGTCACCATTGCGACCAACAATAAGTTTGTGGTGCTGAAGTCGGTGAAGCTGGGACGTCGTCGTTAAGATTGGGTATGTGCGGCCTGATGCCCTCACCCCGACCCTCTCCCACAGGGAGAGGGAGCAAACATTAAAAACGGCAACTGGGTTGCCGTTTTGCTTTTACCCCGCTGCCCGGCAATGTTCTAGATCATCAGAGCTAATTTCGTCCCCTGCGCAATCGCGCGCCGCGCGTCCAGCTCCATCGCCACGTCGCACCCGCCAATCAGATGCACCGTTTTACCGGCTTCGCGCAGCGGATCCGCCAGATCGCGCTTTGGCTCCTGCCCGGCACATAAAACGACATGATCCACGCGCAGCAGCTGCGGTTCGCCGCCGATCGTGACGTGCAGACCCTCGTCGTCGATCTTCTCATAGCTCACTGCCGGGATCATCTTCACCCCGCGCGAGAGCAGGGTGGCGCGGTGGATCCAGCCCGTGGTTTTACCCAGCCCTTCGCCCGGCTTGCTGGCTTTACGCTGCAGCATCATGATCTGGCGCGGACTTTTCGGCAGCTGCGGCCCTTCGGGGCGCAGGCCGCCGGACTGGCTGAGGCTGGTATCAATGCCCCATTCGACGCAAAACTCGGCGATATTCTGGCTGGTGGCCTCGCCCGGCTGGCTTAAATACATGGCGGTATCAAAGCCGATCCCGCCGCAGCCGATAATCGCCACCTTCTCGCCAACCGGCGTTTTGTCTCGCAATACATCCAGATAGCTCAACACCTTCGGATGATCGATACCCTCGATCGCAGGTGTGCGCGGTACGATCCCGCTCGCCAGGATCACCTCATCGAAATCAGTCAGATCCGCCGCGCGGACAAACTGGTTAAGCCGCAGCTCGACGCCCGTCAGCTCGATCATCCGGCGGTAGTAGCGCAGCGTTTCGTAGAATTCCTCTTTGCCGGGGATCTGTTTGGCGATATTAAACTGTCCGCCAATCTCCCCGAGCGCATCAAACAGCGTCACGCTGTGCCCGCGCGAGGCGGCATTGACCGCAAACGACAGGCCCGCAGGCCCTGCGCCGACAACCGCCAGGCGTTTTTTCGCTATCGCCGGGATCACCGGCATTTTGGTTTCGTGGCAGGCGCGCGGGTTAACCAGGCATGAGGTGACCTTGCCGACGAAGATCTGATCCAGGCAGGCCTGGTTACAGCCGATGCAGGTGTTGATTTCATCCGCACGGCCGCTTTGCGCTTTGGACAGCAGCTCGGCATCGGCAAGGAACGGCCGCGCCATTGAGACCATGTCGGCGTCGCCGCGTGAAATCACATCGTCCGCCACCTGCGGATCGTTAATGCGGTTGGTGGTGACCAGCGGAACAGACACTTTCCCTTTCAGCCTGCGCGTCACCCAGCTGAACGCCGCGCGCGGCACCGGCGTGGCGATGGTCGGGATGCGCGCCTCGTGCCAGCCGATGCCGGTGTTGATAATGGTGGCACCTGCGGCTTCAATCGCCTGCGCCAGCTGCACGGTTTCATCGAACGTTCCGCCGCCTTCCACCAGGTCGAGCATCGACAGGCGGAAGACGATAATAAAATCAGCCCCTGCACGTTCGCGCACCGCGCGCACCACCTCTACGGCAAAGCGCATCCGGCGGGCATAGTCGCCGCCCCATTCGTCTTCACGGTGGTTGGTGCGGGCGGCGAGAAACTCGTTGATCAGGTAGCCTTCTGAGCCCATCACCTCAACGCCGTCGTAGCCCGCCTCGCGCGCCAGCGCCGCGCAGCGGGCGAAGTCGTCAATCAACGCCAGGATCTCGTCGTGGGTGAGGGCGTGAGGTTTAAAACGGTTAATCGGTGCCTGAAGAGCCGATGGCGCGACCAGATTCGGCTGATAGCTGTAGCGTCCGGTGTGCAGAATTTGCAGGGCGATTTTGCCGCCCTCGCGGTGTACCGCGTCGGTCACAATGCGGTGGTGCGGCAGCTGTGACGCATCGTTCAGGACCGCGCCGCCCTCCATGCCCACGCCGGAAGGGGCAGGGGCCACGCCGCCGGTGACGATCAGCGCCACCCCGTGGCGTGCGCGCTCGGCATAGAAAGCCGCCAGACGCTCGGCCCCGTCCGGGTGCTCCTCCAGCCCGGTGTGCATCGACCCCATCAACACGCGGTTTTTGAGTGTGGTGAACCCCAGATCGAGAGGGGCGAATAACGACGGGTAGCGGCTCATAGTCTCTTCCAGTGTAAAATTATTGTTATGTGGTCGGATGAGTTACTAATTTAGCCAGCGGCAGCGGAAAGGTAAAAGCGGGATCGAATGATTGTGATAGATCTCAAAGAACTTCCCCGGTGGCGCTGCGCTTACCGGGGCTACAAAACCCCAGGACAGATAAGCGTAGCGCCATCCGGCGTTATTTACGGCGCCGCTGCCCGCACCAGCCCCGGTGCCTGCCACATCGACGTCGTCAGCCCGCTGTCCACCAGCCCAAGCTGGTCGGCGTACACCGCCTGCCATTTCTTCATCATGCCGTCGTACAGCTCGCGATGTACCGGGTTTGGCGTGAACTCGCGGCTCCATTTCACCAGCCGCTCGCCCGTCGAGGCCATATCGGCAAACAGCCCCGCGCCAACGCCTGCCGCAATGGCGCAGCCGAGCGCCGTCGCCTCCTTTACTTCCGGCACGCGCACCGGCAGGCCGGTGACGTCGCTGAGGATCTGGCTCCACAGCGCGCCTTTCGAACCGCCACCGGCAAACACCAGGCTCTCAAACGTCACGCCGGAGAAGCGCGAAATCTGCGCCAGGTTGCAGGCCGAGACGATCGCCGCGTTCTCTTCCAGCGCGCGGAACAGCGTCGCTTTGTTGCACTTTTCCGGGTCGATGGAGAGGTTAATAAACGACGGCGCGGCGTGGTACCACTGCTTAAAATGCATGGCGTCGGAGAAGATCGGCATCACCCCGTGTGAACCCGCCGGCACGCGGCTGGCCATCTCTTCCAGCAGGGAGTAGGTGTCCATCCCCATCCGCTCGGCAATCAGCTTTTCCTCCGCGCAGAAGGCGTCGCGGAACCAGCGCATGGTCAGCCCGGTAAAAAAGCTGATCGACTCCGCCTGCGCCATGCCGGGGATAACGTGCGGGTTGACGCGGATGTTCATCTCGGGGTCGGTGCGCACCTGCGGCAGGTTCACCACCTGCTGCCAGAAGGTGCCGCCCAGCACCGCCGTCTGCCCGGCGCGAACTACGCCCAGCCCCAGACAGCCCAGCTGTACGTCGCCGCCGCCCATGACGACCGGCGTGCCTTCGCGCAGGCCGCTTTGCTGCGCGGCCTCTTTGGTGATAGCGCCCAGCACGGTGCCGGTCTCTTTCACCGGGGAGAGAATATCGGCGCGCAGCCCGGCCATGTCGAGCAGCGCCGGACGCCAGTCGCGGGAGAAGAGATCCAGCATGCCGGTGGTGCCCGCGTTAGACGGGTCGACCGCCAGCTCGCCGGAGAGCTTCGCCGCCAGCCAGTCGCTGATCATGGTGATGGTCGCGGCCTTGCGGTAAATATCCGGGCGATGGTGTGCCAGCCACAGCAGGCGCGGCATGGCGCTCAGCGCCAGCGTCTGCCCGGAAACGTCATACACTTCGGATTCAAAACGGTAGTCGTGGATCTCTTTGAGTTCGGCCACCTCGCGGCTGGCGCGGGCGTCAACGTTGGCGCAGGCCCAGATGGCCTCGCCGTTGCGGTCATACAGCACTATCCCTTCGCGCATGGAGCAGCATGCAACGGACTGAATATCCGCCGCGCCCAGATTCGCGCGCGACAGCGCCTGATGAATGCACTGGCAGGCCAGCCGCCAGTTGGTGTCGAGGTCGAACTCCATCGACCCCGGCACGTTCTCTACGTTCAGGTGCTTCCACTCGGCCTGGCCGACGGCAATCTGGTTGCCCTGCAAATCGAAAATCACGGCGCGAACGCTGCCGGTCCCTGCATCTAACGCTAAAAGGTAACTCATGAGCTTGCCTCGCTGTTAGCGCAGGGCGGGCTCTCACTTGGCCAGAGCCAGCACCGCGCGGGCTGTCGTCTCCTCCGTCACCAGGCCATTGATACGGCGACCCTTCAGTGCGGCATAAATCGCATCGGCTTTCTCTTCCCCTCCGGCCACGCCAACGATGGTGGGCAGCTGCGCCAGCTCATCAAGCGAGACGCCGAGTAATTCTTTATGGATCTCCAGTTCCTCGACGCACTCCCCTTCGGCATTGAGGAAATAGCCGAGAATGTCGCCGACCGCGCCTTTGCGGGCGTACATCAGCTGTTCACCTTCGCTGATATAGCCGGATCGCAGTATCGTGGCGTCACGGC
Source organism: Enterobacter cloacae complex sp. 2015409 (assembly GCF_041365315.1). Lineage (NCBI taxonomy): Bacteria > Pseudomonadati > Pseudomonadota > Gammaproteobacteria > Enterobacterales > Enterobacteriaceae > Enterobacter > Enterobacter cloacae complex sp. 2015409. The sequence goes on from NZ_JBFTVM010000003.1 coordinate 180,667, forward strand.
GCTGGTTCACCGACCCAATGCCGACCACCGCCACGTCGGCAGCGGTGGCGGCGAGGATTACGTCCCGCACGCTGGTTTCACGTTTTAAGATCCCGGCCACCTCGGCGGATGACACGCGAAGCGGGGCGGGGATCATGCTGACACTGCATGCCGCGTCCAGCTGGCCGATACCGGTCATATACGGCCCGACGCCGCCGGAGAGCGTCACCAGGCGGATCTGCTGCGAGCTGATAAAGCCGCTCAGGTGCTGCAGGCTGCTCATGGTGGTTTCACCAAACCCCACCGCCAGCAGCTGGCCGGGCTCCAGTACGCCCATCAGCGACTGCGCCGCGCCAATGCCCAGCCGCACGTTCATCGGCGGCGTATTCAGGGCGGGCATCACGCGCACCAGCTTCAGGTCAAAGCGCTGCTGTAGCTCGGTTTCCAGCGCCAGGCAGCCCTCGTAGCGGGAGTTGATCTGCACGCGGATCACCCCGGACTGACGGCCCTTCTCCAGCAGGCGGGAGATTTTTAATCGCGGCAGCCCGAGCCGCTCGCCGATATCGTTCTGGGTCAGCCCATCGTGGTAGTAGCACCAGGCCACGCGCGCCACCAGCTCCTCTTCCGCCAGTGCCAGCCCGGCAAACCGTCCTTCTTCCGCAGTGCGTTTATCGCTCATAGTTGAACTCTTATAAAAATTTAGATCATATGTTCGTGATGGCGCGAAGGGAAAGTGTGAGCCACGCGACAAAACGGATCATTTCGATCGTTTCTGGTTTATCTGAATCTCAATCGATAAAACTGTGATCCCTGCACGGTTGTAAATATAGTTCACCGTCTACGCTTTTGAACATTATTAAATCTAAAAATCATTTGTTCAATAGCGGAGCGATGATGACCTCACTTCTCGACGCGCGGAATATCAGCAAGCAGTTCTCAGGCGTGCCGGTTCTTAAAGGCATTGATTTCACGCTGCTTGCGGGCCAGGTGCACGCCCTGATGGGCGGAAACGGCGCGGGAAAATCGACGCTGATGAAAATCATCGCCGGGGTCGAAACGCCTGACAGCGGTGAACTTTCTGTCGAGGGGCAGTCATATGCGCGGCTGACGCCCGTTCAGGCGCACAGGCTTGGCATTTATCTCGTGCCGCAGGAGCCGCTGCTGTTCCCCAACCTGACGGTGCGGGAAAACATCCTGTTCCGTCTGCCGCGCGAGCGCGATCTTGAAAAGTGCCTGGCGGAGAAACTCCAGCAGCTGCAGTGCCAGCTTAACCTCGACGCCGCCGCCAGCACTCTGGAAGTGGCGGATCAGCAGATGTTGGAGATCCTGCGCGGATTAATGCGCAACGCCCGGATCCTGATCCTCGACGAACCTACGGCCTCCCTCACGCCGGGCGAAACCGAACGGCTGTTCCGCCAGATCCGCGCCCTGCAGACACTCGGCGTCGGGATTGTTTTTATCTCCCATAAGCTGCCGGAAATTCGCATGCTTTCAAGCCATGTCTCGGTGATGCGCGACGGCGCGGTGGTGCTGAGCGGCGAAACCGCGCAGTTTGACGATAGCGCCCTGATCGCCGCCATGACGCCAGTAAGCCGGGAGAAATCCCTCAGCGATACGCAAAAGCTGTGGCTGGCGCTCCCGGGCAATCGCCGTACCCAGCCGCAGGATTTCCCGGTGCTGCGCGTTGACGATCTTACCGGGGAAGGCTTTATCGATCTCAGTCTTGAGATCTATGCCGGGGAGATCGTTGGCCTGGCAGGGCTGGTGGGATCCGGACGCACCGAGTTTGCGGAAACGCTCTACGGCCTGCGGCCCGTGCGCGGGGGCCGCGTCTGGCTGGAGAACCAGGAGATCACCGGCGATCCGGTAAGTTCACGCCTGGAAAAAGGGCTGGTCTACCTGCCGGAAGACCGGCAGGTGTCCGGCCTGTTCCTCGACGCGCCGATCCGCTGGAACACCGTGGCGCTGAACGAGCCGTCGCTCTGGCAGCAGCGCAAGCGGGAGTCGGCGGTGGTGGAACGCTATCACCGGGCGCTGGGGATCAAGCTCAACCATGCGGATCAAACCGTGCGCACGCTCTCCGGCGGTAACCAGCAGAAGGTGCTGCTGGCGCGCTGCCTGGAGGCCAACCCTTTGCTGCTGATCGTCGATGAACCGACGCGCGGCGTGGACGTCTCGGCGCGCGCCGACATCTACCAGCTGATCAAAAGCGTGGCGGCGCAGAACGTGGCGGTGCTGATGATCTCAAGCGATCTCGATGAGTTTCCGGGCCTCGCGGACCGCGTGCTGGTGATGCACCAGGGCGTGCTCAGCGGCGAGCTGCCGCGCCATGCCGTCAGCCTCGACAGAATGATGGCGCTGGCGTTCGGAGGGCAAGCATGAAGACCTTACTGAAAAACCGCGAGCTGAGCGCGTTTCTCGCCATTCTGGCTCTGTTCGCCGTGCTGGTGGCGCTCAATCCGTCCTACCTGAGTTTGCAGACGCTGGGGATGATCTTCGCCAGCTCGCAGATCCTGATCCTGCTGGCCATCGGCGCGGCGCTGGTGATGCTGACCCGCAATATCGACGTTTCCGTCGGCTCCATCGTCGGGCTGTCCGCCATCGCCGTCGGCGTGGCGCTCAACAGCGGCTACAGCCTGCCGGTTTCCATCCTCTTCGCGCTCACGGTTGGCGCGCTGGCCGGGGTATTCAACGGGTTTCTGGTGGTGGGGCTGCGCATCCCGGCGATTGTCGCCACCCTCGGCACGCTGGGGCTGTACCGTGGAGCGATGCTGCTCTGGACGGGCGGAAAGTGGATTGAAGGGCTGCCGCCGGGGTTGAAATCCCTCTCTGAGCCTGCGGCCATCGGCGTGTCGCCCCTTGGCATGGTGGTGTTGATTATCGTGGTCACCGGCGCGTGGACGCTGTCGCGCACCGCGTTCGGGCGTGATTTTTACGCCGTGGGCGATAACCTCGCCGCCGCGCGGCAGCTGGGCGTGGCGGTGAACCGCACCCGCATGATCGCCTTTACCCTCAACGGCGTGCTGGCGGCCTGCGCCGGGATCGTCTTTGCCGCGCAGATTGGTTTTGTGCCCAACCAGACCGGCAGCGGGCTGGAGATGAAGGCCATCGCCGCCTGCGTGCTCGGCGGTATTTCGCTGCTGGGCGGCACGGGCACGCTGCTCGGCGCGCTGCTCGGCGCGTTTTTCCTGACGCAAATCGACACCGTGCTGGTGCTGTTCAGGCTCCCGGCCTGGTGGAACGACTTTATCGCCGGGCTGGTGCTGCTGGGCGTCCTGGTGCTCGACGGGCGTCTGCGTCAGGCGCTGGCGCGCCATCAGCGGGCGCTGAAGTACGGTCGCTTCCAGCCGGGTAACAGAGGGGGAAAGCACGTCACCCCGTTTCCCAAAAGCAAAAAAGAGGTGGCGTAAATGAGGCTTAACTGGGAAAGCGCGCTGCTCATTTTGCTGGTGCTGGAGATCCTGCTCTTCGGCGCCATCAACCCGCGCATGCTCGACATCAACATGCTGCTGTTCAGCACCAGCGACTTCATCTGCATCGGCATTGTGGCGCTGCCGCTGACGCTGGTGATCATCAGCGGCGGGATCGACATTTCGCTGGGCTCAACCATTGGCCTTTGCGCCATTGCGCTGGGGGTGATGATGCAGGCCGGGTGGCCGATGGCGGTCGCGATTCCGCTGACGCTGCTGCTGGGACTGCTGTGCGGGCTGGTAAACGCGGCGCTGATCCACTACACCGGCATCAGCCCGCTGGTGATTACCCTTGGCACGCTCTACCTCTACGGCGGCGGGGCGCTGCTGCTCTCCGGCATGGCGGGAGCCACGGGCTACGAGGGCATCGGCGGCTTCCCGGACAGCTTCACGGCGTTTGCTAACCTCACGGTGTTGGGCTTGCCGATCCCGCTGGTGCTGTTCGCGGTGATTACGTTTTTTTTCTGGCTGATTACCCACCGCGGGCGCTTTGGTCGTCACCTGTTTTTAATCGGCCAGAATCCTCGCGCGGCGCGCTATGCGGCGCTGTCGGTGAACGGCATGCCCTATGCGCTGTACGGCCTGGTGGGCGTGGCCTCGGCGGTTGCCGCGCTGGTGATGGTCTCCTATTTCGGCTCCGCGCGGTCGGATCTGGGGCGCGATTTGCTGATGCCAGCGCTCACCGCCGCCGTACTCGGCGGGGCCAATATCTACGGCGGGTCAGGTTCGGTTGTCGGTACGGCGCTGGCGGCGCTGCTGGTGGGCTACCTGCAGCAGGGTTTACAGATGGTCGGCATACCTAACCAGGTGTCGAGCGCGCTGTCAGGGGCGCTGCTGGTTGTGGTGGTGATGGGACGTTCGCTGAGTCTGCACCGTGAATGGGTGCGATCTCTCTTTAGAAAACTATCCGGAGCGTAAGATGAAAACAAAACTGTTCGTCCTGGCAATGGCCCTCGGCTTCGCTTCGGCGCAGGCGGCGGATCGCATTGCCTTTATCCCGAAGCTGGTGGGCGTGGGCTTCTTCACCAGCGGCGGCAACGGCGCGAAAGAGGCGGGGAAAGATCTTGGGGTGGACGTCACCTACGACGGCCCGACCGAGCCGAGCGTCTCCGGCCAGGTGCAGCTGATCAATAACTTCGTCAACCAGGGCTATAACGCCATCATCGTCTCCGCCGTGTCGCCGGACGGCCTCTGCCCGGCGCTCAAGCGCGCGATGCAGCGCGGCGTCAAGGTCCTGACCTGGGACTCCGACACCAAACCGGAGTGCCGCAGCATCTATATCAACCAGGGAACGCCGGAACAGCTGGGCGGCCTGCTGGTGGAGATGGCGGGCAAGCAGGTCACCAAACCGAATGCCAAAGTGGCGTTCTTCTACTCCAGCCCCACCGTCACCGACCAGAACCAGTGGGTGAAAGAGGCGAAGGCCAAAATCGAGAAAGATCATCCCCAGTGGCAGGTCGTCACCACCCAGTTTGGCTATAACGACGCCACCAAATCTTTGCAAACCGCCGAAGGGATCTTAAAAGCGTATCCGGATCTGGATGCGATCATCGCCCCGGACGCCAACGCGCTGCCGGCCGCGGCGCAGGCGGCGGAAAACCTGAAGCGCGAAGGGGTGGCGATTGTCGGGTTCAGTACGCCGAACGTGATGCGCCCGTACGTTGAGCGCGGCACGGTAAAAGCCTTCGGCCTGTGGGATGTCGTACAACAGGGCAAAATTGCGGTCAATGTCGCCGATCGTTTGCTGAAAAAAGGCGATCTTAACGTCGGCGACAGCGTGGACGTAAAAAATATCGGGGCGCTGAAGGTCGAGCCGAACAGCGTGCAGGGCTACCAGTATGAGGCGAAGGGCAACGGCATCGTGCTGCTGCCGGAGCGGGTGGTGTTCACCAAAGAGAACATCAGCAAATACGATTTCTGACGGGGGAGCAAATGGCTGATTTAGACGATATCAAAGACGGTAAGGATTTTGGCATCGGCACGCCGCAGGTCAACGTGCCGTTCACGCTGAAGGGCTGCGGCTCGCTGGACTGGGGCATGCAGTCCCGCCTGGCACGCATCTTCAACCCTAAGAGCAACCGTACGGTGATGCTTGCCTTTGACCACGGCTACTTTCAGGGGCCGACCACCGGCCTTGAGCGTATCGATCTCTCCATCGCGCCGCTGTTTGGTGAAACCGACGTGCTGATGTGCACCCGCGGCATCCTCAGGAGCCAGGTGCCCGCCGCGACGAACAAACCGGTGGTGCTGCGCGCCTCCGGCGGTAATTCGATTCTTGGCGAGCTGTCGAACGAGTGCGTGGCGGTGGCGATGGAGGACGCGCTGCGCCTGAACGTCTGCGCGGTGGCGGCGCAGGTGTACATCGGCAGTGAGTTTGAGCATCAGTCGATCAACAACATCATCAAGCTTGTCGATGCGGGCGCGCGCTACGGCATGCCGACGCTGGCGGTGACGGGGGTCGGTAAAGAGATGTCGCGTGACGCGCGCTATTTCTCGCTCGCCAGCCGCATCGCCGCTGAAATGGGGGCGCAGTTCGTCAAAACCTACTACGTGGACGAAGGCTTTGAAAAAGTGACCGCCAGCTGCCCGGTGCCGATTGTGATCGCCGGGGGCAAAAAGCTGCCGGAGCACGAGGCGCTGGAGATGTGCTGGCGTGCGATAGATCAGGGGGCATCCGGCGTGGACATGGGGCGCAACATCTTCCAGTCCAGCGCGCCGCTCGCCATGCTGAAGGCGGTGAAAAAAGTGGTTCACGAGAACTGGAACGCCCGCGATGCGTTCCAGTTCTGGCAGGAAGAGAAACAGGGAGAAGCAAAATGAACGTGACGCTGGTTGAAATCAACATTAAGCCCGAGCGGGTGGACGAGTTTCTGGAGGTATTCCGCGCCAACCACGAGGGGGCAATCAAGGAGCCGGGAAACCTGCGCTTTGACGTATTGCAGGACCCGAGGGTGAAAACCCGGTTCTTTATCTACGAAGCCTACAAAGACGAAGAGGCGGTGCTGGCGCATAAGCAAACGCCGCACTATCTGGCGTGCGTGGATAAGCTTGAGGAATTGATGTCGGAGCCACGTAAGAAACGCAGTTTTGTGGGGTTGTTGCCGGAGTAACGGTACGGGTAAGAGGTTGTGTTGATTTTGTAGGCCGGGTAAGCGTTAGCGCCACCCGGCATTGTTCAGGCCAGCACCAGATCCGCAAGTATCGCAGCAAGCGCTTCGCGCGGCTCACCCTGAATAGCCTGAAGCGGGAAGGGGAGCGCGGGTGTTTCCACTTTCCCCAGCATTTCTGCCGCTGCCGCTACCACCCGCAAGCTGCCGTATCGACGGAACAATTCCCACAGCGGCTCCAGCCGCTCGGAGTGTGCCGTCTCTTTCGAACGCGCAATCGCCAGCGCTGTTTGCGGGAACAATCCGCCGAGCACCGAGTACCAGACGTCAAACCCGGCATGCAGGGCGGAGGCCGCTCGCCAGTCGCCGGCGATACCCAGCGTGACGGTATCAGGAAGACGAGCCCGTACCTGCGACAGGTCCTCCGGCACGCGGCCAAGCTTTATGGAGCCTATATTCGGCAGGGCCGCGACGGCAAATAACAATGCATCGCTAAACGAAAAACCGGTCGTGGCGGGATTATCGTAAATGCACAGCGGTACGGAGATCTGGCGGGTCACCGTTTCATAGAGATTAAACACTTCGTCTTCCGTTAATCGCTGGTACGACACGGGCGCCAGCAGCAAGCCGGAGACACCTGCCGATTGCGCGTCGTCAGCCAGACGCAGAATATCGTCCAGCCGTAATGCGCCAATGCTGACGATGACCGGAATGTCATCAGCATGCGCCACCGCGCAGCGTGCGACCCGACCGCGCTCTTCTACGGTAAGATAGGCATAGCTTCCCGTTGAGCCGAGAATGCCCAGAGAATCCACGCCAGCGTCGACCATGGGGCGCAGAAGATTAATGAAGGACTGCTCGTCAAACGTCCCCTCTTTCAGGGGGGTTAACGGAAAAGCGCTTAATCCGTGAAACATCGTGTTGTCCTCTTACAGCGTCAGCATCTTAACCTGAGCCGTGGCCCCCGGCATCAGCCGCTGCAGGTTGTTGACCAGCTCTTCTCCCGCCTCTTCCAGTGCCGCAAGCGGCATCGACGGCAGGCTTTCAAGAATAAACCACATAGATTGCGCCTGGCTGTCCAGACGGGTACGCACCCCCTGTCGCCAGTTCCAGCGGCGGCAGGTGACGCCGAGATTGTCGCGCCAGATAACTTCGCCTGGTTCCGGATGTTCCACCACTGGTTGTCCCTCTTTTAAAGTATCAAACGGCTCGCTGCCGTCGGCCAGCGTCAGACGCGGCGCACCCGAGTACGCCGCGAGATTTTCCCCACCCACCGGAATGGCATAGCGAATGCTCACTGCGTTATAGATATCCACCACCGGATCCAGCGACGGCAGCGAACCGTCTTTCAGCACCCGCTTACGCAGGGCGGTCGCCGAGCAGGGCGTGCGTTTCGGTTTCGCACCGAAGGCTTTAAACACCTCATCCCAGTCTGAAAGGTGTGCATCAGCCCACGGCACATCATCATTCAACATCTGCTGGCAGGCCTGCGCCAGCGCGGCGGGCGCTACCTCCGGGTGAGTAATCGGCGCAGCTTCAACCAGAATGCTCAGCGCCCGAAAGCCTGGGGCAATCCCGGCAAGACGCGAATCTATTGACGGCGTAACGAGAGACATAAATAATCCTGTATTGACTGTTTTATACCATGGTAGTGACCAATGACTGATAAAGTCAATATAATGACTGATTCGGGTGCCGATGTTGCCCAGGTAAGCCTGGCCGTGGCGAACCGCATCCGCAACTGGCGTAAAGAGAAAAAGCTGTCGCTGGACGAGCTGTCCCGCCGCGCCAGCGTCAGCAAAGGGATGCTGGTGGAGATCGAAAAGGGCGCAGCCAATCCCAGCATCGCCATTTTGTGCAAGCTTGCCGCCGCGCTCGGCATCTCCGTGGCGGATATCGTCAACGTCTCCAGCGAGCCGCTGGTACATGTTATCGAAGAAGAGGCGATTCCGGTGCTGTGGCAGGGCGCGCTGGGTGGACGCGCCAGACTGCTGGCGGGTACCGCGGGACCTGACATGATTGAGTTATGGCAGTGGGAGATGCAGCCGGGAGAACGTTTTACCTCTCCGGGGCACCCGGCGGGAACCTTTGAGCTGCTGCACGTAAACGAGGGCGTGTTAACGCTGACGGTGGATGAGACGGTGACCCAGGTTAACGCTGGTGCGTCGGCGGTGGCGAAAACGGAAGCGTCGCACGGCTACGCCAATGAAAGCGATACCGTGCTTCGCTTCACCATGACGGTGGCGGAGTTTCACCGATAAAAAACTGCCGGGTAGCGTAACGCCACCCGGCGTTGATTACGCCTCTTCCACGCTCACCCGCAGCGCTGCCAGCGCTTTACGCGCCGCTTTCAGCACCTGCTCACACTGCTCAATCGTCAGCGTCAGCGGCGGTTCAATGCGGATGGTTTTCGAGTTGTTGAGCGTTCCGGCCACCAGCACCCGCTGGCGGAACATCTCGCTCGCGAAGCTGTAGCCGGTTTCGTTATCAACAAACTCAATCGCCATCAGCATCCCTTTCCCACGCGCGTCCTGCACCAGGTCCGGATACTCCCGGCCTAGCTGACGGAAGCCGTCCAGCAGCATGTCGCCTTTCTGCTCCGCCTGCGCGGGCAGGTTTTGCTCCAGCAGCACGTTAATGGTCGCCAGAGCGGCCGCACAGGCCAGCGGGTTACCGCCAAAGGTGGTGGTATGCAGGAACGGATTGTCGAACAGCACCGAGAAGACCTCCTCGGTGGCCACCGTCGCGCCAATCGGCATCACGCCGCCGCCGAGCGCCTTCGCCAGGCACAGGATGTCCGGCTGCACGTTCTCGTGCTCGCAGGCAAACATCTTGCCCGTGCGGCCCATCCCGGTCTGGACTTCGTCGAGGATCAGCAGGGCGCCAAACTCATCGCACAGCTGACGCACGGCGGGCAGATAGCCCTGCGGAGGGAGGATCACGCCGCCTTCGCCCTGAATCGGCTCCAGGATCACCGCCGCCACGTCATCGCCGGTCTTGCGGCATTCGCTCAGCGCGGTGCGCATGGCGTTGATGTCGCCAAACGGCACGTGGCGGAAGCCCGGCAGCAGCGGCATAAACGGTTTGCGGAAGGTGGATTTGGCGGTAGCAGACAGTGCGCCCAGGGATTTACCGTGGAACGCGCCGCTGGTGGCGATAAAGGTGAATTTCCCGCGCGGCGACTGGTACGCTTTGGCGAGTTTAATCGCCGCTTCGACCGATTCCGTGCCGCTGTTGCTAAAGAAGCTGTACTTCAGTTTGCCGGGCGTTAAGGCCGCCAGCGTTTTCGCGAGCATGGCGCGAAGCGGGTCGAGCAGTTCCTGGCTATGGAGAGGTTGTTTCGCAAGTTGATTCTGTACGGCGGAAACCACAACTGGATTACGGTGCCCCACGTTGAAAATTCCAAAACCTCCCAGGCAATCGATAAACTCCTGTCCCTGGGTGTCGACAAGCGTGTTCAGACTTCCCGCTTGCCACTCTACGGCTCCGTAATCCCCGCCGGCGGTAACAGATTTGCGATACTCCAGAAACCCTGGATTGACGTGCTCTTTAAAGTAATCGATGACCTCTCGGTTAAGTTGTTTCATCTCCTCATGATCGAGCGTTCGCTTCTCAATGAGATTCAGTGCGTGCGCGGTACAGGCAAGAGCCGAGGCGCTGGAAGGTAACCTGTTCAAAATGTGCTCCCGGGGATCGCGTATCACATGATACTGAGTTAAGTATTGCAGGGATTACGCCACTTCAGATGACTTAACGAAAATCGGGATAAACGCCAGGTTAAAATAATGTTGCACAATATTTAATCATGCCGATAGAAGCCAAACGGGATTTAGCGGTACGGGGCAGAGAGTATAAAAGAAGGGGGAAGAGCGCCGCTGCACTAAAGAAGTGCATACGCTGCAACTTAAGTGGGCATTAACGGGTCATGCTTTGTGGGTAATTTCTCTGCGAAAGTATTTGAAATCAATGGATTAAAAAATCGCACAAAAAGTATGGTTTAAGTCAAATCTGCGATCTCCATCAAGTTTAACAACTAAAGATAAATTGTTTACCGCCGAAAAAACATTGACCCACAAAATTAACATTCAAATAACCTGCAAGGGATGCCCACGATGTCCTCTCCAACCTATGTCACCCAGAATGAATATCCTCTGGACGATGACACCACCTTAATGTCTACCACAGACGTCCACAGCTATATCACACACGCCAACGACACCTTTGTGCAGGTGAGCGGCTACCAGCTCGATGAGCTGACGGGCCAGCCGCACAATATGGTACGCCATCCCGATATGCCAAAAGCCGCGTTTGCCGATATGTGGTACACGCTGCAGCAGGGCGAGCCGTGGAGCGGGATTGTTAAAAACCGGCGCAAAAACGGCGACCACTACTGGGTGCGTGCGAATGCGGTACCGATGGTGCGCCGCGGGCAGGTGACGGGCTATATGTCCATTCGCACCAAAGCCACAGCGGAAGAGATTGCCACAGTGGAGCCGCTCTACCGGGCGCTGAACGACGGGCGCTGTAAAAAACGTATTCATAAAGGGCTGGTGGTCGGAAAGGGCTGGCTGGGCAAACTGCCGGCAATGCCGCTGCGCTGGCGCGTGCGTAGCGTGATGGCGGTGCTTTTTGCCGTACTCGCCGCCACGCTGGTCGCGACCTCCGCCGGGTGGATGTCGCTCGCCGCAGCCGCGCTGGTGATGCTGCTGGGGACACTGCTGTTTGAGCAACAGATTGTCCGCCCGATAGAGAATGTGGCGCGACAGGCGCTGAAGGTCGCCACCGGCGAGCGCAACAGCGTGCAGCACCTTAACCGCAGCGACGAGCTGGGGCTGACGCTGCGTGCGGTAGGACAGCTTGGCCTGATGTGCCGCTGGTTGATCAATGACGTGTCGAGCCAGGTGGTGAGCGTCCGTGACGGTAGCGACAGGCTGGCGCAGGGAAATGAAGATCTGAACGATCGGACGCGTCAGACCGTGGCGAACGTGCAGCAGACCGTCGCGACAATGAACCAGATGGCCGCGTCCGTTCAGAGCAATTCCGAAACCGCCGCCGAGGTGGACAAACTCTCCGTGGCCGCGAGCAGCGCGGCAACGAAAGGGGGCAACGCGATGCAGACTGTCGTTAAAACCATGGATGACATTGCCGACAGCACGCAGCGAATTGGCTCGATTACCTCCCTGATTAACGATATCGCTTTCCAGACCAATATTCTGGCGCTGAACGCGGCGGTTGAAGCGGCAAGGGCAGGGGAGCAGGGCAAAGGTTTTGCCGTGGTCGCGGGCGAAGTCCGCCATCTTGCCAGCCGCAGCGCCAGTGCCGCGAATGATATTCGTAAACTGATTGATGCCAGCGCCAGCAAGGTGCAGTCCGGCTCTGAGCAGGTACACGCCGCAGGCCGTACGATGGATGATATCGTTGTGCAGGTGAAAAACGTGACGCAGCTTATCGCCCAGATCAGCCACGCGACCTCCGAGCAGGCAACCGGACTTTCAGAGTTGACCCGCGCGGTGGCTGAACTCGACAGCATCACGCAGAAAAACGCCGACCTGGTCGAGGAGAGCGCGCACATTTCTGCGATGGTGAAGCATCGCGCCGGACGCCTTAAGGATGCGGTGACTGTGCTCCATTGAGTCAATAATGTTCCGGAAAAGCCGTTTATTCCGTAAGGAATAAGCGGCGTTTTATTTTCTGGTTGTGACTATTAATGTATTTTATTGTTAAGTTAATATTAAATAACTAAAGAAAGTGCCTCAGTTATTTATTCCTGCCTAAGTCAATTATTCAGAACGCTATTTTGAAAAATACCCATCTGGTGGTCTGGTAACGATCGATGGAGCAATATTAATAGCCTCTACCTATCCATTGTGATGGTTATGAAATAAAAAAACGATCAAAGTCATAAAGTTAGCAAATTCGTTACCGATAACAGCGATCGTCTGAGAAATAATCACATCGATGGAGAAAATATGCTCTTACATGACGTAAAGATCGGCACGAAATTATTTCTGGCGTTTGGATTCTTTATTGTCCTGATGGCGATCAGCGCGAGCCTGTCTCTGCTGAGTCTGAACCGGGCTAATAACGGGATGCAATCCATTATTACCAGTGATTATCCGACCACGGTAAAAGCGAACCAGTTAATCGATAACTTCCAGGAATTTATTAGCACGCAACAGCTGATGCTGCTGGATGAGCAGGGTACCTACACGGGGCAATCGCAGCAGCGCCTGAAAGAGATCAGCGAGCACATCACGGTGATCCTGGGCGAGCTGAACAACGCGCTGCAGGATCAAAAGTCTCAGCAGGTGCTGGCGGATATCCGCAGCGTGCGCCAGCAGTATCTGGACTCGCGCTACCGCATTTTGCAGGCGGTGCAGAACAACAATCGTGCGGGCGCTATTCAGGAGATGATGACCACCACCCTCGCCGTGCAGCAGGCTTATAAAGCGAAGGTGAAGGAGCTGATTACTATTCAAAACAGCGAGATGCAGAGTGCAGGGGCGCAGGTGGAAGGAGATTTCAGGTCTAACCGCCTGCTGCTGATCCTGATCACGCTCTTTAGCGTCGTGGCAGGCAGCCTGATTGGCTGGTTTATCGTGCGCGCTATCACACGTCCGCTCGGCGAGGCGGTGCATTTTGCAAAAGCCATTTCAGAGGGCGATCTGACGGGAAGCATCACGCCGCACGGCAAAGACGAAACGGGTCTGCTGCTGCATGCGCTGATGGAGATGAAGACGCGACTGCTGGACATTGTGCAGCAGGTGCAAACCGGCTCGGAGAATATCTCCAGCGCAGCCGCGCAGATTGTCGCCGGGAACCAGGATTTGGCCGCGCGCACGGAAGAGCAGGCAAGTTCTGTCGAACAGACCGCTGCCTCGATGGAGCAGATCACCGCGACGGTGAAAAATACCGCCTCGCATACCGGGGAAGCGACCAACCTTTCTGCCGATGCCGCCACGGTGGTCAAAAACAACGGTGAGATGATGAAGCAGGTGACCAGCAAAATGCGCCTGATTAACGAAACATCGAACCGGATGTCCGACATTATCGACCTGATCGACGCCATTGCGTTCCAGACCAACATTCTGGCGCTCAACGCGGCGGTGGAAGCGGCGCGCGCCGGCGAGCACGGACGCGGCTTTGCGGTGGTGGCCGGTGAGGTTCGCCAGCTTGCCCAGAAGAGCGCGTCGTCTGCCAGCGAAATCCGGGAGCTGATTGAGAGCTCCACCAGCCAGACCCAGGACGGGATGAACCTTGTCGAAAAAGCGAGTGGGCTGATCAACGGGATGGTGGGCAACGTGGAGGAGATGGACGTGATTCTGCGGGAAATTCGCCAGGCCAGCCACGAGCAGACGGAAGGTATCTCGCAGATTAACAGCGCGATTGGCCTGATTGATGCCACCACCCAGCAGAACTCCGCGCTGGTGGAGGAGTCTGTGGCTGCGGCGGCATCGCTTAACGAACAGGCGATGCACCTGAAAGAGCTGGTACGCGTCTTCCGCGTGAGCGAGCACGCGCCGGCTTAATCCAGCTGGGAGATCTCCAGCGCCGCGCGGTCAATCACGCCGATAATCTGCTTAAGCTGCGCGTCGTTGAGCTCTCCCTGATTCACCTTCAGGTCTAACACCGCTTTAAAGTTATCCAGCGCCCGCTTCATCTGCGGGTTTTTGCGCAGCTGAAAACCGACGCTGCGCGCTTTGATACGCACCTGGATCTGTTCCAGCTGTTCCCGGTTTTCATCCAGCCAGCGCTGTCCTTCAGCGGTAATCGCAATGCGCTTACGCCCGCTCTCTTCTTCCGTAATGGTGATAAATGTCTGATCCTGAAGATAATCCAGGGTTGGGTAGATGACGCCTGGGCTCGGGGTGTAATTCCCCTGGGTCAGGTTTTCAATCTCTTTGATCAGTTCGTAGCCGTGGCTCGCGCTACGGGTCAGGATATCCAGAATCACCAGCCGCAGATCGCCGTGGCCGAAAAAGCGCGGTCGGCGCCCGCCGCTGTCGTGTTCGTGTCGCATAACAGGTCCTTTAATTGATATATCTAAACTATATCTAAGATATATTCAGATGCAATCTAAAAGATCTTGCATTTTTCATTATTAGTAATCATTATCATTTGAAAATTGATTTAGATATATCGTATTTACCAGAAAAGGGTCTAAAAATGGCATCTACTCGTTATCCACAGCGTGTTCGTAATGACCTGCGTTTTCGCGAGCTGACGGTGCTCCGCGTTGAGCGCGCCAGCGTGGGTTTCCAGCGCATTGTTTTAGGCGGTGAGGCGCTGGAGGGCTTTAGCTCCCGCGGTTTCGACGACCATACCAAAGTCTTTTTTCCGGCGCCCGGGACGACGTTTACGCCGCCAATGGTCACCGATGAAGGCATCGACTGGGGCGACGGCGTGCGTCCGCAGGCGCGCGACTATACGCCGCTCTACGATGAGGCAAATCATGAGCTGGTTCTCGATTTCTTCATTCATGACGGCGGCATTGCCAGCAGCTGGGCGGTCGAGGCGAAAGCGGGCGACAGGCTGACCATCGGCGGCCCGCGCGGTTCGCTGGTGGTGCCGGAGGATTACGCCTGGCAGCTATACGTGTGCGATGAATCCGGCATGCCCGCGCTGCGTCGACGTTTAGAAAGCATTGCTAAACTGCCGGTTCGCCCGGAGGTTCATGCGGTCGTGACGGTCGGGGACGAATCTTATAAAGACTATCTGGCGCACCTGAGCGGGTTCAATATCACCTGGGTGGTGGGCCATAGCGAGCAGGCGGTCGCAGACCATCTGACGGCGCTGACCGTTCCGGGGGAAGACTACTTCATCTGGCTGACCGGGGAAGGGAAGGTGGTGAAAACGCTGAGCCGTCAGTTTGAAACCGACGCGATTGATCCGCAGCTGGTGCGTGCCAGCGCATACTGGCACGCCAAATAATCAGGCGGCGGAATCCAGCTGCGCTTCGTTCACCTGATGTTCGAGCGAGGCGCGGACCTCGTGCAGCGCTTTCTCCTGCTGAGCGAAGTACGCTTCCATATTGTTGAGCGACGAGACCAGCAGCCAGGACTCCTCTTTCTCCAGTTCCGCCAGCTCGTTCACTAAAATGTCGATTTGCTCGCGGACCTGCGCCATTTTTTTGCGGATACGTTCCAGATCGTTCAGCCTGTCGCTGGCCATCAATGGCTCGAAGCCCTGTTGCAGACGGGCCACCAGCGAGCGAATGGCTTTCACATCGCCGCGCTGCTTCGCCTGGTTAAGCTGCACCATCATGCTGTTGGCTTCTTCTTTCAGATCGTCCGCCACCAGATCCGGGTGACAGAGCTTGCTCGCCTGCCGCCAGAGACGCTTGAGTTCGTTCTGGTCTTCTTCCGAAAGATGCTTACCTTTGCGCAGCCGCACTTCGGCATCATGATGCTGCTCGCGATACTTCTCGTACTCTTCGTTCGCCTCGTCGCGCGCCTGACGCGCAGGCTCCTCTTCGCGTGTTAAGCCGCTCTCCAGCTCCAGCGCTTCGGCCAGCAGGTTGGCAATCAGATTGCTTTGCTGCTCCAGATGCTTACGCGCCTCAGCGGCCTGTACGGAATCGGCCGGGAGATCGCGCCAGCGCTGGGTGAGCGTCGCCAGCACCTCTACCGCCTGCGCCATATAGTGCTGGCAGCGACGGTAATCTTCCTCGCGACGACGCGCTTCCGCCTGCTGACGACGCAGGTTTAGCTCCGCCAGGGTTTTACGCAGGGCGAGGATCTGCTGCATCAGCGGCCCAAGGCGGGAAAAATAGAGATCGTTAAACTCATCAAGCTGCTGCACGCGGGCGTTGCGGCGGTCAATCAGATCGCGCAGACGCTCTTCCAGCGCCTTCAGCTCCAGCTTGCTGGCGGCCACCTGCGGGTCGCGCCACGGGGTGACGGCGCGCTGGCCCTGCAGCCAGGCGGTAATGGCCGCCATGGCCACGGTGTAGTTCTTCTCCTCAAGCGCCACGACGATTGCCTGTAGCTCATCGTCAAACGCTTCATTTTTCAGGCGTGTCAGCTGGCTCTGGATGATGTCGTCATCTTCCAGTTCAATGGCATTTTTAATGATTTCTAGCCGTTTGATCGGTGTGCTCATGATGCCTTTCGCTTTGGCGCTTAAGTATTTGAGTTAAGGTTAGTTGTTGTAAAAGCTACAGGAAATAATACACACGGATGATGATCGGCGCGATGGGGGATTTCTTTAGTTTTGCAGTTTGTGAGGTGGGGAAGTGAGCAGGAGCCTGTAAGGTGGAGGGTGAGGATAACTCCGTTTCCTGCTCTACCTGTGAAACCATTCTTGGCTATGGGCTTTGCAATTCCTTCAACGCGCCTTGTGCGGCATTCTCAATCTGATTGCAGAACGCTTTACCGCCTTCGGGGCAGCTATCCGTGGCGTTTCTCACGACTTTATCGAGCTCGCGATCGTTCGTGGTCGTATCGATGTGATTAATCATCCATGACTCAAAAGCGCGATCGTTTACAGATAGCTGCATGAGTTGATGGGAGGTCTTCCAGTTGTTGGCTAACAGCCCGACAATAGTCGCTGATATCCCTTCTGCGATATATCCCTCATCACACTGTCTGTAATTTTTGTAAAAAGAATGGATGCCTTGCCAGTCCTGAATGGCAGAGGCTGCGTTATCTGCCTTATCCATTTCTTCAACAGAAGTACAGTCATTTGCATAAGCCACGTGCGATATCACTAACATAATCAAAAACAGCTGCATCGTTTTCATATCAAGTTCATTCCCGGTGGGATATAGATATTTTCAAATTTCTGCGTCGCACTCATAGCCGAGCAGCCGCTGTTATTTGATACGGTGATGGTTGAAAGGGAGGATTTAGCCATGTGCTCTTTTATTTTTGGATAAACTGGAGTGATATGTAGTTTATTATTTAATGGTTCAAAGATTAAGCGCTCAGAAGAGCGCTTGTTATAATATGATGCTAACGTTTTGAGTCCTTAACCTTTTCTTGCTTAACCTCATTGATTACATCGAGCATATTGCTTAAGCATTCTCTTGCTGGGGAGCCCGCTTTCTCCAATGCTGGTTTAGCCTTTGCTAAATAGGTTTCAACCTCCGCATTAGTGCTGTGTATCATCATCGGTATGCTACATATCAAAGTGGTTCCAAACCGTTGCTGTAAAGGGTCTGGGTTCAACTCAAATTGATTGGTGACATTCAGCACTAATTCTGGGGCGCGGATAAGCGCCATGCTGATGGCGGTCGCCAACTGTTCAGCATGCTCGTCATCCAGATTATCACCAGTGCTTTTAATCTTCGCTGGTAATGCCTGAATAGCTGCCATGTCAGCGCTGGACACCAGCTTAATATAGGTTATCCAGTCACTCTCTGACGCTATACAGGAAGCCGTAAGAATGCAGGTAATTAGAGAAAACACGTACTTTTTCAACGAACTACCTCAAGCGTACGATCTGACGAAAGAATTATTTTAGAGCGAATGTGAGGTCCCATGATAATGCAGCCCTCTGATGCAAAACCAGGAATGGCTGGTGCCTTTTTCTCACCATGGATGCGAAACAGCGATCGCCCATAGCTCTCACCAGAGGTTTGTTTGAGGTTAATTGTCATTGGCCCCCTTGAGGATGTATGGCCTCCTATGCGATACGTTCCGCGTGGTAATGGTCCCATCCCCTTAACGTGCTGACGGTCTGGATTATTTTTGTTTGTCAGGTTTCCGGAATAACCTGTGCCAATAAGTTTACCTTTATGCCACAGTTCACCGGTACTTTGGTAGTAGGTCCATGCCATGAGCTATTCCCCTTATGCCGCGCTGCGTTCTTTCCAGCTATCGGAATGGACAATGTTACCGTCCAGATATTTCCATGTTATTTTTTCATATGTCATTTCTATGGCTTCCATATGATCATAATGTGTGAAGTCGGGATCCTTCACATCTTCCATATAAGGCACAATGCAGGTAATACGTGCATTTTCCATAAAAATATTAAAATATTCTTCTTCCTGCCCTGCGTGGTTGATTCGATAAAATTTTAGCTCAGCAGATTTAAGAACGCTCCCCGTACTAACGATCTGATAAAGGTAAGGACTTGAGACGTCTTGCGCTTTTGTAAAAACAAAGGGAGAATGTTGGCGTGTGGCTGTTATTTTTCCGGAGTAATCATCTGTAGGTATCTCTACGCCGTGTGACAGTCCGGTTATTTCAATGCTACCTTCGCGTCTATGTACATCAACGCTACCTTTTAACTGTTTCCCTTCTTCGCTGTAAATCCAGAGATAAACTGGTATAGCCATTCTGGTTAACTCCATTTATTTAATTAATTTCTCTGACCTTACTCCTTCATGATTTTTCTGTTTGTAATATTTCGTGTCACTACAGTTACATGCATTCATTGGTTGAATGAAGTAATAAAAAATATAATTTAAAAACATATATTTTTTTATGAGTGTTATAAGCCTGATTAAACAAGAACAGAGAAGCGAATTATACGGACATATAATTCGCTTCTCTGTATCGGTTTATCTTGCGGCAGATCCACAGCCACGAGGGGGGGATGAAACATCCTCAGCTTACTTCGCTATAGATCCCCACCACACGCCCTACCGTTTTAATCTCGTCGATACCGCACTCAAACGGAACCTTGCCGCCCGCCACGTGGAGTTTTTTACCCGGCAGCAGAGTTAGGTCGCGGATGCTGGCGGTGCCTTCAATCTCAACCAGCCACAGGCCGTCGGTTAACGACGCGTCTTTTTCGATAAAGTGCAGCTTCCCATCCGCCCGGACGGCGATGCCGCGCGCCAGCGGTTTGCTAAAGAAAGCAGAGTCTATACTCAAAATGGAATTTTCTTCCAGTCTCCCGTCACTGAGTGTGAATGTCGAAACTGAAACGGGATCGCCCGGCACGGGATGACCTTCAAACTGCGCCCCTTGGCCGGTCATCAGCCAGCGAAGGCTCGCGCCGGTGTCCAGCGCGCACTGAACCGCAAAGTCGTAAGAGACGGTACCGCGCGCGTAGCGGTTCTGAAGCGAGCTGGCGGCGATATTAAAGTGCCGGGCCAGCTGGATTTTCTGCGTGAAACCATATACCTGACAGATTCTATCGAGTAACTCTTCATTATTCACTTGAGAATCTAAGATCAAAATATATTCCTTTGGGTGTTTACTAATACTCAATTGGGTATTAATATCATTGCAAATTCGGGCAATCAGCGGCAGACGTTGGCAAACAGAGGCTAATGATTGCAGACAGTATCAAAATGGGAATCATGCAGCATGGCTTCTGAAATCGCAATCATCAAACGGTGGAAAAAACCGTGCTGTACCCGTTTTCAGCACATTAGCGTGCGTGAATTTATGCGAGGGGAGATATGGCGATAGAAGCTGCCCGTGCAAGGGTTCCACTTAGCGTGGGAGCGCGTCTTAACGGGCTTAACCACGTCGCTGAACTGCGCGCCCGATACGGGAGCGATAGCGGAAAAGAGCTGGCGCGGTTTATGGCCGAGCTGCGCGATAAGCGCGATCCCTGTTTTGAGGAGAACTGCAGGGCGCTGGCCGCCCTCTTTTTCCTGGCGAGATTGCCCGTCGCCCGGCATGAGTGCGATATCAGCGAGCTGACGACCGAAGAGAAACGGGCGCTGATTAACGCCATGAACCATTTTCGTGCTGTTGTGAGTTTATTTCCTGAACGGCTGACCATGCCGATATAACCCAACCCAAAAACTAATGGCGTAAACCCGCCGGGCATCCTTTTGCCTGAATTTAAGGAGAACGCGTGATGCGAAACAGTGAAAACCGCCCTTATCCGATCGGAAGTGAAGAACTGAAACGCCTGCTGGCAGAGGCAAAAACGGAGGAACGATGCGCGCGAGCCCTCGCGGTCTCCCTGCGCCTGGAGGCGCTGGCGAGCCATATCTACAAAACCGGTATGAGCGGAGAGGACGTTGCCGAACTGCTGTGCCACGAAGCGGCTCGCTACGAGCGTGAATCCCAGGAGCTGCACTGATGGCCGATTTTATCGATCTTGCCCAGGCGCGCGAACAGGAAGACAGAGAGCGCCACATTAATAGCGCCCGCAGACGACCCGCATCGCCTTCGCGTTTCTTCTGCGAGGAGTGTGAGGCTCCAATACCGCAGGCGCGCCGTATGGCGGTGCCCGGTGTGGCCCTGTGCGTAACCTGCCAGGAGATCGCAGAGATGAAAAATAAACACGTCCGGGGAGGATGAGTTGGCGACGTCATTTGCTTATCCGTGGAATGCCCCACGGTCGGCCATTGCCAGCCCTTATCTCACCCATGCCCAACAGCAGCGCCGCGATCGCTTCTTCGCGGCGCTGAAGCAGGCAAGAATGGCTCTTTCACAGCAGCCTGACTGCGTGCGTTTTGAGGTCTGGCGCGCGTTTGACGCCCTCGAACAGCATCGTGGCAGCCCGCAGGCTAACGCCTTTTTGATCCGCTTCTGCAAAAGAATGTTACCTCGCCTGCGGCGGGT
This sequence comes from Enterobacter cloacae complex sp. 2015409, assembly GCF_041365315.1. Classification (NCBI taxonomy): domain Bacteria; kingdom Pseudomonadati; phylum Pseudomonadota; class Gammaproteobacteria; order Enterobacterales; family Enterobacteriaceae; genus Enterobacter; species Enterobacter cloacae complex sp. 2015409. The sequence continues at coordinate 201,700 of NZ_JBFTVM010000003.1, forward strand.
CTCTGAACGCTATGCCTGCGCAGGTTTGCATGAAGCAGTCTCCCGAACCGTGTTTGACGGCCATTTCGATACCCTGCTTCTGCAGTACCTTGCCTCGCGAATGGTCGAACTGGTTGCCCGCTATAACCGTCTGCCGGATATGTCCCGCGCGGACATCGACCTGCTGGCCGCCGATATCGCCAGCTTTATTCGCGGCGAGCTGGCGAATATTAACGATGCTGAGATGGGCGAATACCAGACGCTGTACGTCTGGTATCAGCGCGCCGGACTGATCGCCCGCCAGTTCAACGTGTCGCCTCCGCACTGGGAACGGGTGTCGAAGACATGTTTCGACAAAGATGACGTTGCCGCGGCGGTGATACGCATGTTTTCCGAGGCGTGGTGGCGCGGGCGTCTGCGTCGGGTCGCGGCGGCCTGGCGCGAGCATTTGCAGATTGCCCTCGGCAACGTCAGCAAACGGAGAACGGCGTATGCGAGCAAACGCTGCGTGACCGAGTGGCGCGAGCAGAAGCGCCGCACCCGCGAATTTCTCAAGGGCATGGAGCTGGAAGATGAAGAGGGCAACCGCATTAGCCTGATTGAAAAATTCGATAGCTCGGTGGCCAACCCGGCGATACGACGCTGTGAACTGATGACCCGTATCCGCGGATTTGAAAATATCTGTGAGGCGCTGGGCTATGTGGGCGAGTTCTATACCTTAACCGCACCCGCGCAGTATCACGCGACGCTGAAATCAGGCTACCCCAACGCGAAGTGGAGCGGGGCCAGTCCGGCGGATACGCAAAGCTACCTCACCCGGCTGTGGGCGCGCATCCGCGCAAAGCTCCACCGTGATGGGATCCGTATTTTCGGTATCCGCGTTGCGGAACCCCATCACGACGGTACACCCCACTGGCACATGCTGATGTTTATGCTGCCGGAAGATGTCGAATGCGTTCGTCGGATTATCGGGGACTACGCGCGGCAGGAGGATGCCGCTGAGCTGCAGAGCGAAAGCGCCAGACAGGCGCGCTTTCACGCGGACGCGATCGATCCGCAGAAAGGCAGTGCTACCGGCTATATTGCCAAATACATCTCAAAGAATATCGACGGCTATGCGCTCGATGGCGAGACCGATAGCGAAAGCGGCGGGCTGCTGAAGGAGACGGCGTCCGCCGTGTCGGCCTGGGCGGGGCGCTGGCACATTCGCCAGTTTCAGTTTATCGGCGGCGCGCCGGTAACGGTCTACCGCGAGCTGCGACGTCTGGCGGATCCCGAGGCCGCGCGCGGTCTGAGCGTCGAGTTTGCTGCCGTTCATGAGGCTGCCGACGCCGGCGACTGGGCGGGATACGTTACTGCACAGGGCGGCCCGTTTGTGCGTCGCGATGATTTACAGGTGCGCACCCTGTATGAGCCGGGCGCCGGGTTTAACCAGTACGGCGAGGAAACGGTCCGCATCCGCGGCGTGTACGATTCCGCCGTCGGCGCGGGCAGCCCGGTTTTAACCCGGCTCACGCAGTGGAAAATTGTGCCGAAGCGGGCCGCGGAACTTAAGGACGCACCTGTATCCTCTCGGAGTTCTGTCAATAACTGTACGCAGACCGATCTTTCTCAACCCCTCAGCAGGCGTGCGAGGCGGGCGTTAACCGAACGCATCAAATTCATCCGCCCAGGCGCGTCGTCGCCCATCGTCTTCGCGAGCGACCCGCAGAACGGGGTTCCGGAGAAGGTGATCGATGAGATACGGCTCGCCACCGGAATCGCCATCAGCCGTGGAGAGGCCCTGCATCTTATGGCTGGCGGCGTTAGCCGCTTTAACGACAAATGGTGCAGAGGCGCAGCTGACGGATCGCTCTTTCCGGCAGCGCGTTCTTATCAGCACAAGGCGCGGAAAATCCTTGAACGTATTGGCTATTTAACGGATCTCTTTGCTCAGAGAGCCCGCTAATCTCCATCCATATCATGTACATACCGTGAAGGGTTCTGATTTTTCGCTTCACTCTTTTTATGAATACGTGCTACTGTATGTTTATACAGTATCTCGTGGTGGAGGTTGTGTGGACAGAGAGTTGAACGAGCAGGTCATGATTGAACGCGTCGAGATGATTGCGCGACTGACGACAGAAGGAACATGTCAGGAAAGAGATCGTGAGATTGCCCTGAATTTGATTGCTGAGATTGCGCGGGGAAATTTAATCAAGAACAACGCATTTACCGTTGTTTTCTCAGCATCGCCTGTTCCGGAACGAATCAAAAAAGAGGGCAACGTTCGGGTGAACATTACGCTCGATAAAGATCAGCAGATTGGCCATGCCGTCGTTGAAGCCTTTCAGTGCGAACTGACCCGCAGAATACGATCCCTGTTTCCGTCATCGCGGGTGAGCGTGAAAATAGGATCGGTGACGGGAGTCGAGCTCCAGGGGCTTGAAGGAGAGGCCGATCGCGAAATGCTGGATAATATTCTCCGGGAAGTCTGGGAAGACGAGAGCTGGCGTTAGCCCAGCGTCATAGCCCGAACGTACACCCTCATTCAGATTTTGCGCTTTCGTCGACCCACGCTTCGCTGCTTGTGGACGGTCTGTTGTGTCCGAGATTGTCCATCCGTCAGCGATAGCGAAAAGACCGCCGGCCCGGGAAACTCTACAGTACCTGGTAACCGGATGTTGGGAGCGTCTGATGAAGATCTATGCAATGCAGGGGGACACGCTTGATGCCGTTTGCGCCCGCTATTATGGGCGCACGGCTGGCGTCGTAGAAACCGTTCTGAAGGCCAATCCTGGCCTCGCGGAGTCAGGCGTTATTTTGCCTCACGGCACGCCGGTAGAGATGCCGGAGGTGAATAGCGCCCCCACCAAAGAATCCGTAAACCTATGGGACTGAGCCTGGAGAAAATCACCACGGTTATCGCTTACTGGCTGGCCGTGGTGCTGGCCTGGTTCGGGGCGGTGTCTCCTGAAAAGGTTGCGCTGTACGTGGGGAGCCTTTGCGCCATTTTTACCGCGCTGACGAATTACTGGTTTAAGCGCAAAACCTGGCGCTACCTCCAGTCTTTGGGCCTCGATAAGAAGAGCATTCGTGAACTCAATCATTAAGCGTTGCAGCGTCGCCGGCGTGCTGGCCCTGGCGGTGCTGATGCCTGACTTTCGATTACTGAAAACCTCCCCGGAGGGGCTGGCGCTGATTGCCGATCTCGAAGGATGTCGCCTCTCGCCCTACCGGTGCAGCGCTGGCGTATGGACGTCAGGCATTGGGCACACGGCAAACGTCGTGCCGACGCGGGACATTACCGAGCGTGAGGCCGCGGTAAATCTGGTCGCTGATGTGCTCAACGTTGAGCGTCGTCTGGCGGCGTGCGCGCCGGTGGAGATGCCGCCGCGGGTCTACGACGCGCTGGTGAGTTTTTCCTTTAACGTCGGCGCAGGCGCCGCCTGCCGTTCGACTCTGGTCTCCTTTATCAAACGTAAACAGTGGTCACAGGCGTGCGGGCAGCTTACCCGCTGGGTGTACGTCAACGGCGTCAAAAATACCGGGCTGGAAAATCGTCGTGTCCGCGAGAAGGCCTGGTGCATGAAGGGGCTGCCATGAGAGTCCTCATGCTGATGCTGGCCGGACTGCTGGCCATCACGCTGTGGCTTCGTCATGACAACCAGACCCTGTCCCGTTCTTTAGCCACGGCCAACCGGGTCGCCAGCGAGCAAAAAACGGCCCTCGCCACGCTTAACCATCAGCTGTCCCTGTCGCAACGGTTGGCCAGAGCAAATGAAAACGCCCAGGTCAGGCTCCGTGAGGAGCTTGTTACTGCGGGCGAGGAGAGGGCAAGACGGGAAGCGACTATCGGGAGATTACTCAATGAAAATGAAGCGTTACGCCGCTGGTATACCGCTCAGTTGCCTGATGCTGTCCGCAGGTTGCACACCCGCACCGCCTGTGCCTCCGCAGCCCATTGTTTACAACGCCTGCCCGAAGGTGAGCCGCTGCCCGATGCCGGGAAGCGAACCCGCCACTAACGGCGATCTCAGCGCGGATATTCGCAGGCTGGAATACGCCCTTATCGCCTGCGCGCTGCAGGTTGAAACCATAAAAGACTGTCAGGATAAACTCGATGCACAAACTCAAGAGCCTGCGTCAGGCATTAATTGACGCGATCCCCCAGCTGAATGCCAACCCGGAGCGCCTGCAGATGTCGGTCGGCAGCGGCAATATAGACGCCCGACTGGCCTCCTCGCTCTCCTTTGAAAAGCGGTATGCGCTGAACGCGAAGGTCAGCGGTTTCACCGGCGACAGCGAGGGATTTTTTGTCCCGGTGCTGGCCTGGCTGCGGGAAAACCAGCCGGACATTTTTACTCTCGATGACGGACGCAAAAACGGATACACCTTCACGATCGTCTTAAACGATGACGATACGATGGATATCACCATCAGCGTGCAATTGACCGAGCGCATTCTTGTTTCCCAGGATCATGGCGCTCTGCACGCGACCTATTCCCCGGAGCCGCCGCTGCCGGAGCCCGTCACGCGTCCGAAGGCGTTGTACATCAATGGTGAGCTGGTCAGCCAGTGGGAGGACTAAGCTCCCCGCGCTGAAGGCCGCCAGCCGCCTGCTGTCTGGACCGCTTGTTGTATCATCCCGCAGAAAACCCCGTCTCGTTGCTGCCGTTCGTCCTGAACGGCATTCTCTTCTCATGAATACATTAACTTCCATGAACGGTATCGCTCGCGCGATCCGCAACCTGATTCGTATCGGTGTTGTGACCGACGTTGACCTCAACAGAGGGCTTTGTCGTGTCCAGACCGGCGGGATGAAAACCACCTGGCTGAACTGGCTAACCTGTCGTGCGGGACGTTCGCGCGTGTGGTGGGCCCCTTCCGAGGGAGAGCAGGTGCTGCTGCTGGCCATCGGCGGTGAGCTGGATACCGCCTTTGTTCTGCCCGGCATTTTCTCGGACGACCATCCGGCACCGTCCGGGTCACCTGACGCGTTCCACGTCTCGTTTCCGGACGGCGCGGTGATCGAGTACGAACCCGGGCGCGGGGCGTTGACGGTTGCAGGCATTAAAACGGCCGATATTACCGCCTCTGAATCGCTGACCGCCACAGTGCCAGAGGTGAGGGTGACATCAACGTCCCGCATCACGTTGGATACGCCTGAAGTGGTGTGTACCAACAGGTTAATTACCGCCTCGCTGGAAGTGCAGAAAGGCGGTGTGATGGCCGGAAATATTGAGCATTCCGGCGGTAAATTCACCTCCAACGGGGTGCAGGTGGACAACCACGCGCACGGCAGTGTGCAAAGCGGCGGAAGCTGGACTAAGGGGACACAATGACGGTGCGTTACAGGGGGATGAACAGGCAGACCGGGCTGAGCATTTCAGAGGCTGAACACATTCGGCAAAGCGTGCGCGACATCCTGGTCACGCCGATTGGTTCGCGGGTCATGCGGCGGGATTACGGCTCGCTGCTGGCGGAGATGATTGACAGGCCGCAGAGCCCGGCGCTGCGCCTGCAGATCATGGCCGCATGCTATTCCGCCATCCAGAAATGGGAGCCGCGGATAAGCCTGACGGCCATCACTTTCGAGCGTTCGGAGAACGACGGGACGTTGTATGTCGATATCACCGGCACGCGCCCGATCTCCGGACAATCCTTTTCTATCACCATTTCACTGAGTTAAACGCTATGGCTATTTTTGATCTGAGCCAGCTCGCCGCGCCTGATGTCGTGGAGGAGGTGGATTATGAAACGCTGTTGGCAGAACGAAAGGCCACCTTTGTCTCCCTCTATCCGGAAGAGGAGCGAGAGGCGATTGCACGGACGCTGACCCTGGAGTCAGAGCCGATTGTGAAGCTGCTGCAGGAGAACGCCTACCGGGAAGTCATCTGGCGCCAGCGGGTTAACGAGGCTGCACGGGCGGTCATGTTGGCCTACGCGGCGGGCAGCGATCTGGACCAGATTGGGGCAAACGCGAACCTTGCGCGTCTGACTATTACCCCTGCCGACGACACCACGTTACCGCCCACTCCGGCTGTGATGGAGTCCGATACCGACTTTCGTCTGCGCATCCAGCAGGCGCCGGAAGGGCTGAGCGTGGCCGGTTCGACGGGCGCGTATCAGTTCCATGGCCGCAGTGCAGATGGCCGGGTGGCAGACATTTCCGTCATTAGCCCACAGCCGGCAAACGTCACGGTCTCCGTACTCTCCCGGGAGAATAACGGCATAGCGTCTGAGGAACTGCTCGCCATTGTTCGCAATGCGCTGAACGATGAGGATGTCAGGCCCGTCGCCGACCGGGTGACCGTCCAGTCGGCCAATATTGTCGACTACAGCATTGAAGCATCGCTTTTCCTTTTTCCCGGCCCCGAAAGTGAACCGGTACTCAATGCGGCAAGAGCCCGGTTACAGGCCTACATCACGGCTCAGCATCGGCTGGGACGCGATATCCGCAAGTCCGCCATTTACGCGGCCCTTCATGTGGAAGGGGTGCAGCGGGTGGAACTGACCGCACCCGCGGCTGACATCGTGCTTGATGAAACGCAGGCCTCATGGTGCAGCCACTACAGCGTAATCGTGGGGGGAAACGATGAGTAATACACGCCTGTTACCGGTTGGCTCATCGGCGCTTGAGGTCGCTGCGGCGCGCGCCTGCGCGGACATCGAAAATACGCCGGTTCCGCTGCGCCATCTCTGGAGTGCGGATACCTGTCCGGCGAATTTGCTTCCCTGGCTGGCGTGGGCGTTTTCCGTTGACCGCTGGGATGAGAACTGGCCGGAGGCCACCAAACGGGAGGTGATCCGCGCCGCGTGGTTTATTCATGCCCACAAGGGAACGATAGGCGCTGTACGTCGCGTGGTGGAGCCGCTTGGCTATCTGATTAACGTTACCGAGTGGTGGCAAACCAACGATCCGCCCGGCACCTTCCGCCTTGATATCGGCGTACTGGACACGGGCATCACTGAGGAAATGTATTACGAAATGGAGAGGCTTATTGCCGATGCAAAGCCTGCCAGCCGCCACCTTATTGGCCTGAATATCATCCAGGACATTCCCGGTTATCTCTATACCGGTGCCCTGAGCTATGACGGCGACATCATCACGGTTTATCCCGGATAAGTGAGAGCACTATGACAGTGAAATATAAAACGGTTATCACCAAAGCCGGTGCCGAAAAACTGGCTGCCGCGACCGTCCCGAACGGGAAGAAAGTCAATTTTACGGCGATGGCGGTCGGCGACGGTGGCGGTGCACTGCCGACGCCCGACGCCGGACAGACGAAGCTGGTGAATGAAGTCTGGCGCCATGGGCTAAATAAAATCAGCCAGGACAACAAGAATCAAAATTATGTGATCGCTGAGCTGCTCATCCCACCTGAAACCGGCGGTTTCTGGATGCGCGAAATGGGGCTTTATGATGACACGGGTACACTGATCGCTGTCGGGAACATGGCAGAAAGTTATAAGCCGTTGTTGGATGAGGGATCTGGGCGTGCGCAGACCGTGAGAATGGTGATCATGGTTAGTGATATCGTCTCGGTCGAACTTTCGATAGATACATCCACGGTAATAGCGACCCAGGAGTATGTAGACGAAAAGATCGAAGAGCATGAGCAGTCCCGCAGGCATCCTGATGCAACGCTAACGGTAAAAGGATTTACTCAGCTCAGTAGCGCGACCGATAGTCTGTCTGAGACGCTTGCCGCAACACCGAAATCGGTTAAGGCCGCCTATGACCTTGCCAGTGGGAAGTATACGGCTCAGGATGCGACCACAGGACAGAAAGGGATTGTTCAGCTCAGTAGCACCACTGACAGCGCGTCTGAGACACTGGCAGCGACGCCGAAAGCAGTCAAGGCGGCGAATGACAATGCGAATGGCCGCGTGCCGTCAGCAAGGAAGATTAACGGGCGGGCTCTGACGAATGATATCAATATTACCTCTCAGGATATTGGCGCAGTATCGTCGAATGGAGGGAATTATAATTCAATATTCAGGTTTGGTAGCGTCGGAACTGTGCCTACTGAAAGAAATACTGCGTCGCTTGTCAGTGCCCAAGGAGGTGCTGGCAGTATTATCTCTGGAGTTGCTTTCGAATGGTACGATAATGCGATGGTTCTCGGCCTTGTGAGAGGTGACAGCACTAACACGCTGGGGTTCGCTATGTGGTTGGGCAGTAAGAACCTTTTCAATATTGATCCTACCGGGAATGCAGGTCTTGCAGGTAACTTAGTTTCTAATGGTAGTATTTATGCAAATTACGTACAAACATCCGGAGATTTGCGTTCTGAACGCAATATCAGCAGTAAGGGGTTAATAGAGGCCGGTGGGGGATTATACGATACTCCCGGTGTGCGAGTGTATTCACCTAATAACCAACCGCCAAAGCAGGATTTGAGTCCTTATGCAACTACAGCATGGACTATAGCAAATTTCCTGCAAGGAGGGCTCCGGCTTGCATCGGCGGGAGTCGCTACAAACGGGAATAATGATAATGAGTTTGCATATGCACCTAACGGGACGGTGGTCACTGCTGTGCAGCAAAAAACGAATTACACAGCGGTACAATATCGCTCCCTTCAATATAACATCGGTGGAAACTGGTACACAGCGTGGGTGGCTTAATGACAATGCAATCAGGTGTATTCGAAAAATATAATCCGTTAGACAAATGGGGAGAGTATACTGCTGCGAAAGTGGCTAAACTTTCACAGGAGGAACTTGAGCTATATTATATTGCGAAATCTCCAGTTATGAATGTTATTTTTCTGAAAGATGAGAATGGCAATGACTGGTATCAGTGGCTAAAGAGACTTTCAAAAGAAACGCTTAAGATATCTTTTAATCCAGAATCAAAAGAAATTATTCACTTCTCTTACGATGCTAGCGCTATTTTTCCTATTAATCAGATTGTCGTGGAAGTTGAACCAGACAATGTGCCTGATGAATTTACTAATGCTGGAAATAATGCGCTAGGTGGCGCGTTTATTTTTGATGATGGGAAGATAACCCTTGCTCCAGTGGAGCATCGGGCAGAAGCACAACGCAAAAAACTGGAATTGTTAAAACAGGCAAATAATGCGATTGCCATGCTTCAGGATGCGATTGAGCTGGATATGGCGACCGAGGAAGAAGCTGCGAAATTGCAGAAGTGGAAACAATTCCGTGTGTTATTGAACCGCGTTGACGTGAGTAAACCGGACTGGCCTCCATTACCAGATACAGAGATATGAGTCAGCAAGATCGTGCCATTGCCTGACTAAACCCAAACCCTCCATCCGGAGGGTTTTCGTTTGTTGTGTAATCCTTTCCCCAACCCCAATACGTCGCATCAATCACGCACTCCACAGACAATAGCCTCACCACTAAACGAAGGAGTTAACCGGATGGGCGACTATCACCACGGCGTGGAAGTTATCGAAATCAACGATGGCACCCGCACCATTTCCACCGTCTCGACGGCAATCATCGGTATGGTCTGTACGGCCAGCGATGCTGACGACAAGACATTTCCTTTAAACGAGCCCGTGCTCATTACCAACGTGCAAGCTGCGATTGCGAAAGCCGGTAAGGCGGGGACGCTGTCCGCTTCTCTGCAGGCGATCGCTGACCAGTGTAAACCGGTTGTCGTTGTTGTTCGCGTGGCTGAAGGCACCGCAGAAACCCCGGAAGAGGCGCGCAAACAGACCGTTTCCAACATCATCGGTACCACCGATGAAAACGGTAAATATACCGGCCTGAAGGCACTTCTGACCGCGAAAACAGTGACCGGCGTTAAGCCACGTATTCTCGGCGTCCCGGGGCTCGATTCTCAGGAAGTGGCGACCGCACTGGCCGCGATGTGCCAGAGCCTGCGCGCGTTCGGCTATGTCAGCGCGTGGGGCTGTAAAACCATCTCTGACGCGATCAACTACCGCAAAAACTTCAGCCAGCGCGAGCTGATGGTTATCCATCCTGATTTTCTGGCATGGGATACCACCACGAACGCAACGACGACGGCCTGGGCGACCGCCCGTGCGCTTGGCCTGCGCGCCAAAATCGACCAGACCATCGGCTGGCATAAAACCCTGTCAAACGTTGGCGTCAACGGCGTTACGGGCGTAAGCGCCTCTGTCTCCTGGGATCTGCAGGAACAGGCTACCGATGCGAACCTGCTTAATCAGGCGGGCGTCACCACGCTGATTCGCAACGACGGCTTCAAATTCTGGGGTAACCGTACCTGCTCTGACGACCCGTTATTCGTCTTTGAAAACTACACCCGTACCGCGCAGGTGCTGGCCGATACCATGGCGGAAGCGCACGCGTGGGCGATGGATAAACCCATCACGCCAACGCTTATCCGCGACATCGTTTCCGGTATTAATGCCAAGTTCCGCGAGCTGAAAACCAACGGCTATATCGTCGACGGCTCCTGCTGGTATGACCCTGAGTCTAACGATGCATCAACCCTGAAAGCGGGGAAACTGTATATCGATTACGACTACACCCCTGTCCCGCCGCTGGAAAATCTGACCCTGCGCCAGCGCATCACCGATACCTATCTGGCAGACCTGTCAGATTCGGTTAATAGCTAAGGAGCTGCAGCATGGCGTTACCACGCAAACTTAAATACCTGAATATGTTCAACGATGGCCTGAGCTATATGGGCGTTGTTGAGTCTGTCACCTTACCTAAGCTTACCCGCAAGCTGGAGAAGTATCGCGGCGGCGGTATGCCGGGCTCGGTCTCTGTCGACCTCGGTCTGGACGATGATGCCCTGGCGCTGGAGTGGACCGTTGGCGGTCTGCCGGACGCCGCGCTGTGGGCGCAGTATGCCTCTCCGGGCGCGGACAGCGTGCCGCTGCGCTTTACCGGCTCTTATCAGCGCGATGATACCGGCGAAATCTCTGCCGTCGAAATCGTCATGCGCGGCCGTCATAAAGAGTTCGATGGCGGTGAAAACAAGCAGGGCGAGAGCGGCACTACCAAGATGTCCACCGAGTGCGCGTACTACCAACTGACCATTGATGGCAAAGAGATCATCGAGATCGACATCATCAACATGGTGCTGAAAGTCGACGGCGTCGATCGTCTGGCAGAACACCGTAAGGCCATCGGCCTGTAACCCTTTAACCGGCCGGGATTACCGGCCGGTGAGTTAACTTTCTGAAGAGTAAAGAAATGGAAAATATCAACGAGACCGCCATGCACGAAAGTGAAAACCCACATATCGTCACGCTTGATAGCCCCGTTCAGCGCGGTGAGCAGAAAATTGAACAGGTGACGGTTTCTAAACCCAATGCGGGAACCCTGCGCGGGGTATCGCTGGCGTCGCTGGCGCAATCTGACGTCGATGCGCTGATTAAGGTGCTGCCGCGAATGACCTCTCCGGCCCTGACCGAGCATGAGGTTGCGCGCCTGGATGCCTGCGATCTGCTCTCTTTTGCAGGTAAGGTGATCGGTTTTTTGTCACCGGCTTCGGCTCGCTGAAATTTCCCGAAAATCTGTCGGTCGACGATCTGATGGCGGATATCGCGGTGATCTTTCACTGGCCGCCGTCAGAACTGTACTCCCTTAGCGTGACCGAACTCCTCTTATGGCGCGAAAAAGCGCTGCAGCGAAGCGGAAACCACCATGAGTAATAATGTCAGTCTTCAGGAGCTGCTTAAGGCAGTCGACCGGGCAACCCGACCGCTTAACGCTCTCCAGAACGCCAGCGTCACTCTCGCAAGCGATATCCACGATTCGCAGACGGCGTTGGGGGCGCTTGATGAGCAGGCGGGGCGTATTAACGGCTTCAGGAAAGCAAACGCCCAGCTCTCCGTGACGGAGCAGTCGCTTGCTCAGGCGAAACAGCAGGCAGCGGCGCTGGCGGTGCAGCTTAAAAACACGCAAAACCCTACCCAGGCACAGGCTGATGCGCTGTCCGCAGCCCGAAAATCGGCGGCCGACCTTAAGCTTGAGTACAACAGCTTACGCTATTCGGTACAGCGCCAGCGCACTGAACTCGCCCTGGCGGGAGTCAACACGCGTACGCTCTCGTCTGATGAGCGTCGTTTACGAACTCACATCAGCGAAAAAACGCAGCAGCTTAACCGACAGCGGGATGCGCTGGCCCGCGTCAACCAGCAGCAGGAGCGGCTGAGTACCGTTCAGAATCGCTATGAGTCAGGCAAACGCGTTACCGCGCGGGTGCGCCAGCTTGCGAATGCGGGTGTGGGCATGGCCAAAGCGGGCTTTGACCAGACGTCCCGGTTTATGGCGCCAGGCATCAGCGTTGAAAAGCAGATGTCGGCCATTCAGGCAAACCTTGGCCTGGCGAAGGGGGATTCCCGGCTTGAGGCGATTCGCCAGCAGGCGCGGGAGGTCAGTGCCAGGACCGGAGTACCTGCAGATACGGTCCTTCGGGCACAAACCGAACTGACTCGTTCAGGCTATGACGCCGATGGGCTGCTTGCGGCCACCGCGCCAACGGTCAACCTCAGCCTGGCGGGGAATGTCGACGCGGCTAAAGCGGCCGATATGATCGCCAGCACGCAGGCCGCGTATAGCCTGGCCGATGCGGATGCGGGACGCATCGCAGATGTGCTTACCCGCGGTTTTACCTCTTCGAATACCAGCCTCGCTGAGATGGTGGCGGCCGTCACCTCTGCAGCGCCCGCTGCGGATGCCGCCGGTATGGGGCTTGAAGAGACCACCGCGCTGCTGGGCGTTCTGGCGGAAAAAGGGATGAAAGGCGCCGCCGCCGGGGACGCGCTTAGCGCGATGTTGCGCCATGTTCAGACTCCGGATTCTATAAAAGCCTCGGGGGCGCTGGCTTCCGCCGCGGGTGATGGATCGCTTGATGAAAAACGCCAGCAGTTGCAAGGGGCGAAGGGCAGTACCGCGCTCGCGGCTTCCGTGCAGACCGATAATCTTGACGGCGATATCAACCGACTCCAGGCCGCGTGGAACGGGTTGAAGATTGATGTATTTGATAAAGCGGATGGCGCTCTGCGTAACCTGATAACAACCGCAACCGGCTGGCTTGGCACGGCCTCCCTTTGGGTGAATGCCAACCCTGAGCTGACGCAGACCCTCGCCAGCGTAGTTGTCGGCGCGCAGGCGTTTGCTGGCGTACTGGGTGGCGTAGGCACGGTTCTCGGCCCGGTTCTAACGGGCGTCAATATGGTTATCACCGCGGCCGGGATGTTAGGAACGGTATTCAGCGTGGTGGGCGGCGCCATCATGACGGTGCTGGGTGCCCTTAGCTGGCCGGTGATTGCCCTTGGCGCGGCGATTGCCGCCGGCGCCTTACTGATTTTCAAATACTGGGAGCCCATCAGCGCCTTCTTTGGCGGAGTGATGGAAGGGCTTTCAACGGCTTTCGCACCGCTGGGTGCGCTGTTCTCACCGGTGATGGCGGTATTTGACGCTATCTCGGAGAAGCTGGGCGGTATCTGGCAATGGTTCACCGACTTAATCACGCCGATCAAGGCGACGCAGGAAACGCTGGATGGCTGTAAAAACGCTGGCGTGATTTTTGGACAGGCGCTGGGTGATGCGTTAATGGCACCGCTTAATCTCTTTAACAGCCTGAGCGGCAAGGCCAGCTGGCTGCTGGAGAAACTCGGTCTTATCAAAAACGAGTCGGGTAATCTCGATGCCGCGGCGGAAAAAGCAGGCGCGACATCCTCTTCTGCGGGCAGTTCGTCCATTCCGGTGGCGGGGATCTCTGGCGTCGGCCTGGGGTATCAGCCAACCCTCGTGCCGGGAGGACGCTCTTACGTCGATCAGAGTAAAAGCGAATACAACATCACGCTGCAGGGGGGCACGGCTTCAGGAACGGATCTGACGCGTCAAATCCGGGAGACAATAGATAGCATTGAACAGGATAAAGCGAGACGGCAGCAAGCCAGCTTTATGTAAGGTTGAGGAGAGAGAAAATGTTAATGGTGCTGGGTCTGTTTGTCTTTGAACGACGAACCTTACCCTATCAGACAATGCAGTTTACAAAGGATTATCGCTGGGTGTCCAACAATCGGATCGGGAAACCTAAAGCCTGGCAGTACCTTGGCGAAGGCGAGACATCTTTTACCCTCTCCGGACTGCTTTACCCTGAGCTCACGGGAGGGCGGCTTTCCCTCAAGGCGGTTGAGCTGATGGCGAATGAGGGGCGGGCATGGCCGTTGATAGACGGTACCGGCATCATTCACGGCATGTTTATCATTGAAAAAGTCACGCATACGCATTCGGATTTTTACAGTGACGGTACCGCCCGAAAAATTAATTTTACGCTGGAACTGAAACGCGTGGACGAATCGCTGATGACGATGTTTGGCGATCTGAGAACCCAGGTCGAAGAGCTGGTGACGAGCGCACGTAATAGCATTGGAGGGCTGGTGGGATGATTACGGAAATGAATATCCGGGCGGGTGGGAAAATCGCCCCTGATTTTATGCTTAAGCTTGACGATCGCGATATCACACAAAATTTCAGCCATCGTCTTATCAGTCTGAGCATGATCGACAAACGTGGACTGGAAGCCGATCAGCTGGATATTCAACTGGATGATTCCGACGGGCTGTTAGACTTGCCGGCCCGGGGGGCAAAGCTCTCCTTATGGCTGGGATGGGAGGGAACCCCGCTCCAGCCGAAAGGGAACTTTACGATCGATACAATTGAATTTCGGGGCGCGCCGGACACGCTGACCATTCGGGGATGCAGCGCTGATTTTCGTGGAAAGCTAAACGTGCGGCGCGAACAGTCGTGGCATGACACGACGATCGGCGCGATAGTCAATACTATCGCTCAGCGTAACCAGTTAACTGCCAGCGTTGCGGCGGGACTTTCATCGATTGCTATTTCTCATATCGATCAGTCTCAGGAGACCGATGCTGCGTTTCTCACCCGCCTGGCCGAACGTAATGGTGCCTTTGTTTCAATCAAAGCCGGCAAGGTTATTTTTATGAAAGCGGGGCACGCCGTGACGGCCAGCGGCACGCCGATCCCCTTAATGATGATTGAGCGTGGGGACGGCGATAAGCACCTTTTTTACGTTGCCGATCGTGAAAACTATTCCGGCGTGACGGCCAAATGGCTGCAAACGCGCGACCCAAAACAGCAAAATACTCAATTGAGTATTAATCGTCTGCCTGAGGGGCAAGCGACAGAGGGGCTGCAGCACCCGGAAGCCGCCGTGCCGATTGCAGAACCAGGAGGCAAGGAGCAGAAGCCGCAAGAGAGGCTGGTAGGATCGGCGGAAAACGTATTTGAGCTCACCACGGTGTATGCCTCTGAAGAGCAGGCTCTCAGGGCCGCAGAGGCGAAGTGGCGCGCGCTGCAGCGGGGTACCGTGAATTTTTCTATCCAACTGGCGCTGGGGCGAGCCGATCTGTACCCCGAAACGCCGGTATTGGTAAACGGTTTTAAACGCGTCATTGACGAGCAGGCGTGGATCATCAGCGAGGTGGTGCATACCCTCAACGATAGCGGATTTACCACGCAGCTTAAGCTTGAACTGAATGCCACTGACGAAAAATTTATTGTTGATAGTGAGTAATGTAGTTGCTATTGGTTTTATTTTGGGTATTATTAATTCACAAAATGTGAATCAAGTGGAGGGGTACATGTTTCATTGTCCTAAGTGCAAGCACTCTGCGCATGCGCGTACCAGTCGCTATCTAAGTGAAAATACCAAAGAGCGCTATCACCAGTGCACCAATGTGGACTGCAGCTGTACGTTCGTGACTATGGAGTCCGTGGAGCGCCTGATTGCGACTCCCGGTGCCTCTGAACGTGTCCAGACGGCTTCGCTGAACCAGGGTTAGTGGCTGCGTCACCGGCTCAAAAAAGCCAATAAAAAAGCCACTCAATCGAGTGGCTTAATCATATGATTCTAAAACTAAAATTTGGTGGCCCTGCTGGACTTGAACCAGCAACCTGGCGATTATGAGTCCCAATTTAAAGTCTTATAAAACAATACCTTACTTTTTAAATGGGTTGTTGCATCGAATAATTTCAAATATGAAAGCATAGTGAATAGGTCTGCTGCCATTTTGCTGCCAATGATGCCTATAAAAAAAGATAATCGCCATTCAAGAGGTAGAGGGCTAAACCAATCATAAAGGAGCCGAACAGCGAAAACACAGTGTTATACCAGTAGAAGTAGATAGGTGTTTCGGATCGGTAGATGTAGTAATTTTCATATGTGCCTTTATACCAGCCGACGAAGACCCCACTTCTAAGAGCTTTTGCTGAATGAAAAATCATCCACAATCCGCAAAGAAGTACACAGATCAATACTAATAATGTATCCCATTCCATAGCTTATCTTCTAAAAACAATGCCTTAAAAAAGTGTTAGTGGGTTGAGCAATGTCGCTTCATTCAGGTGGTCAGGTGCAAAGTGAGCGTAGCCGAGAAACTCGAAAATTTGGAGCTATGGAGGCGCGCAGCAACGCGCTGGCTTGAGGTGATGTATTTGCCAGACCAGACCGATAAAACGCGCGCAGCGGCAGCGGTACGCCGCAATAACTGCCAGAGAATGCTTAACAGCATAAAGCATGATTAAAATACCCCAAACGTATAAGAAGTGCGGAGAGCCGGCACCGGGTGATCGAGCGGGGTATTGCTATCGAGGGAGGCTACGTGCTGGCAGACCCAGGGTGCGAGAGAATTGGCACTAAAAACAATATAGGGCGGATTAACCGCCCCCTTTTTTTTACGCTGTTACACGCTCGTTCCATGCGTCTGAATATTGGACGTTCCCATCGCAATACTTCCAGGTGATCCGCTCATAGCGCAGCTGTACGCCCTCATTATGATTATGCATCTGTAAACCTGGCTCTTTGCAGTTATGCATAACTGGGTTAATGCTGACTACCCGCACATTCTCAAGCAGCATGTTGAAATACTCGACCTCTTGCCCCGCGTCGTTGATTCTGTACCACTTAATTTCAACGCTTTTAAGCGTCTGGCCGGTTGCTACCGCTTTATAGAGATACGGGCTGGAGCTATCAAATTCTTTCTCGATCATAAGCGGCGCATGTAAGCGTGTACCCGTGATTTTGCCCGTGTTGCTATCGGTTGGAACAAGCAAGCCGTGACTAAAAGAGAGAATTTCTACGCTACTTTCACGATCCTGAACATCTACAGACCCCCTGATCAGGTTGCCGCCATCGTCTTTAAGCCACATGTAAGCTGGAATAGCCATTTTTAAAACTCCATTTTATGAGGGTAAACCCTCATTAAACGGCTAAAACCGGATCGCAGGTGATACAAATTGTGTTATCGGTATGAGTGATTAAAACGCGTTAATTATTGATATTAATAATAAAAATGATTGATTGATCTCAAACAGTACCGTGCAGCGCCGTTGCTCTTATGTTGCTGGTTTTGCCAGGCAAAAGGGAATAACGATGGCATGTATACCGATTTACCCGCCCCGCGGGCTGGAAATTTTGCGCGAACACATTAGGCTCGCGCGGGCGCGTCACGGAGTCCAGGATATGGCTACCCCGCTTACGTATACGTGGTTTTATGAGCGAGTAAGAAACGGCGGGGTGTGGGATTACAAACAACAAAAACGGGCTTACGCTGACTTCGGGAATTTTCATTACGGCGCAGTGGGTTATGCAGCGTGCATACCTGCAAAGATTTTGCTTATTGCCGCCGGCGCGGCGCAGTGGAAAGCCGGCACATCAAGACCAGAGTGGGGGAATTTCACGGGGGCCCCGCCGTTTGGTGATGATCCGATGGACCAATTTTGGATAAAGCAAGGCATAGACTATGTTAAGCAGCACCACTATTAAGGCGTTTAAGGCGTTGCATTGGGTGGCTACATTCGCTATGGCTATCGTGATTGCGGGGTACTGTTATTTTCAGCATATCCAGCACTTAACGGTGAGTGACAAACTTTATGAGGTTCGCCAGCTCACGCCCCGTACGTGGTTATATATAACTGAATATGACGGCTCGGACATGACCACAGGGGAAGTATATCGTTATTTTTTAGCAAGCAAGATTGACGGCGATCCGCTGGTGGCTCTCGAAAAACAACATATCGCCCCAACGCTTACAGCGAACACCGCCCGTGTGAAAGTTGACGGTATAGGCAACAATATCTCATTTACTGTTTATGGCACCGTGTACAGCTTTACAACGTCCGCATTTTTTTATGATGCAGAGGGAATAGCGGCCGCGCCGTCAATCGACTTAACGGCCCGTGGCGAGGGCTGGGACAAGGGGAAATTTAGTCGATAGTAAAAATCCATTGCAGTCGGGTCAATGACCCGATTAGCCGCGTGTAAGTTTTCACGGCGTACCCGTAGCGGTTCATGGATCAAAAGTACATTGTGATTGCCCGCCGGGCACAAATTGGGTTATTGCCCCTGCAGGTCAATGGTTGGGGCGTGGGTGAGATCCGGTTGATGTTACCAGGGAAGAACTTCCCTGCAAAAATTACAGCCAGAATCCCCCACATACGATCTGCGAATTCGCAACTTTTGGTTTAATGATTTCGGGAATCATCATGATGCTTCGATCGTCTCAAAACACATGTCGGCGGTATGTCTAGCGGGTTTTTTGGCAGGGGAAGGCCTGATAATTCGCGGATATGCCTTACCCTGTTAGCTGTTAAAAAATGATAAGGTTTTTGGGGCATACCTTCAAAAGGGTTTTTGCGTTGATTGCTGCGAGCAAAAAGAAAAGGCAGCATTAACTGATAAGCTTTTCCGGTTGAGTCAACTTTCATGGGCGGATATCCGCCAGCAGCACCGGCATAAATTCGGATACGAAAAAATCTCCCGTAACTCAATCAAGGCGGCCATCCCCGCTCATGTTACCGAAGACGTGGAGCTTATTGCATTCCGCTTCTGTAGCAAGGCACCCATGGTAGGTTACAAGCGCGATGCTACGTTTTACGTTCTGTGGCTAGACAGGGCATTTACGCTTTATAACCATTCCTGACACGTTCCCATACTGACTATCTGAAACCTCGCTACTGGGCTACCACCAGCATCAGACTCGTAACAGATAACCAAAATATACAGGTGTATATTTAGCTTTTCTGTATCGGTTTATCTTGCTGCATACCCATGGATAGGAGGGGGAGGATCAATCCCAGAGCCTTTCATTTTGCGGAACGGCCCGCTTCATCGAATTTTTACACCCGCGAAAATAAAAAATTAGGGTAACGAACAATGCAGGCATCTGACGTGCTGGTGGGATGGTGTTTTAAACACCTTTCGGACTGAGGAACATCAGTAAGCCTGTGCCGACGACCGCGCCAAGAAAACCATAACCGCCGATGAAGTACATGGAGATCAGTCCAGAAAAATTCACTACGGCCAGCAAAACACAGAAAAGTAAGGAGGGCAGTTTATTTTTTGAGGCTATCAATGCTGCCCCAAACTCCCAGCCCAGCGAAAAGCAAAAGTAGAAGGCCGAAAATCAGCAGCGCTTTTTCATTCGTTAGGTTTCTACAGGCATAGTAACAGCCAGTATGAGCATTATTGAGAGTGGCAAACAGAACCGAAGCAGTGATGAAGATCCGTTTCATTCATACCCCTTGCAGTAGTGGTTACTGCATGAAGCTGGTTAATTCCAGGAGTGTATGAACTGTCATAAATTAACCATGAATCACTATGGTTAATTTTTTGGAAATCCCCGGTATAGCCCCGGAAAAATCAGGCTGGTAGGTGACTCCCCGCCAGCCATTGCGGTGTCTGGTGGCCCCTGCTGGACTTGAACCAGCGACCAAGCGATTATGAGTCGCCTGCTCTAACCACTGAGCTAAGGGGCCGTGGCGGTGAATTATAAAGTAACTCCCCGCAGCAATCCAGCCATTCACACCTGCCTGCTGTTTTTATAAACAACGCATAATCAATCCTTTATACTTCCCTGACGATGTATCGAGCAGGAGTAAAGATGATCAACGATATTCTGGCCCCAGGCCTGCGGGTGGTGTTCTGCGGAATCAACCCGGGCAAGTCCTCGGCGCACACCGGTTTTCACTTCGCCCATCCGGGGAATCGCTTCTGGAAGGTGATCTACCAGGCCGGGTTTACCGACAGGCTACTCAAGCCCGAAGAGGAGCAGCATCTGCTGGACACGCGCTGCGGGATCACCATGCTGGTCGAGCGGCCGACGGTGCAGGCGAGTGAGGTCAACCTGCATGAGCTGCGCAGCGGCGGGCGGGAGCTGATCAAGAAGATAGAGGATTATCAGCCGGCCGCGCTGGCGATCCTCGGCAAGCAGGCCTACGAGCAGGCGTTTAGCCAGCGCGGAACGCAATGGGGTAAGCAGAGCATCATGATTGGCGTGACGCAGGTGTGGGTCTTGCCGAACCCGAGCGGGCTCAACAGAGCAACGCTGGATAAGCTGGTAGAGGCGTATCGGGAGCTGGATGAGGCCCTGATGGTGCGGGGGCTTTAGGGGCCTCTGCGGGCTGATGCCTTCACCCTAATCCTCTCCCACAGGGCTGAGGGTTCCCCAGTAATTTTCCCTGAAGCGATGAACGTTGCTTCAGCAAAATTAATAACTTACAGCGACGCCCTGGTCCGGCTGTAAATCGCCGAAGCGTTTCCGTAAGGCCGGGGCGAGGCGCAGGGATGCGCCGAGAGGGCGTGGCCTGCAGGGATGCAGGCTCATGCCCGACCCGATAGCCTGAAGGAATAAGCTGAGGGTACCGCGAAGCGGCGATTTACCGCCGGGAGCCCGGGTCGCCAGGGTGGTGGCGACTGAGCCACCCTGGCACGTTCACTGGTCATGTCGTTACAGAGTAGCAAGGAACATAAAGTGAACGGAATGACCACCACAGCCGTAGGTTCCCCCTCACCCCATCCCTCTCCCTCAAGGGAGAGGGGGTCGTCCGTGCAGCCATTATTTTGAGGGGATCCCACAGCCCACAGGGAGAAGGAATAAACAAAAAAAAGCTCCCGATTGGGAGCTTTTTCACGGTCAGGACAGGTTAGTCGTCCAGGAAGCTACGCAGCACTTCAGAGCGGCTTGGGTGACGCAGCTTACGCAGCGCCTTCGCTTCGATCTGACGGATACGTTCGCGGGTAACGTCGAACTGTTTACCCACTTCTTCAAGCGTGTGGTCGGTGTTCATATCAATACCGAAACGCATACGCAGTACTTTCGCTTCACGGGCGGTCAGGCCAGCCAGCACGTCGTGCGTTGCGGCACGCAGGCTCTCGGTGGTGGCAGAGTCCAGCGGCAGCTCGAGGGTGGTATCCTCGATGAAATCACCCAGATGTGAATCTTCATCATCACCGATTGGTGTTTCCATGGAGATTGGCTCTTTGGCGATCTTCAGCACTTTACGGATCTTGTCTTCCGGCATCAGCATGCGCTCGGCCAGCTCTTCCGGCGTCGGCTCGCGGCCCATCTCCTGCAGCATCTGGCGGGAAATACGGTTGAGCTTGTTGATGGTCTCAATCATATGCACCGGAATACGGATGGTGCGCGCCTGATCCGCGATAGAGCGAGTGATCGCCTGACGGATCCACCAGGTTGCGTAGGTGGAGAACTTGTAACCACGACGGTATTCAAACTTATCTACCGCTTTCATCAGACCGATGTTGCCTTCCTGAATCAGATCCAGGAACTGCAGACCGCGGTTGGTGTATTTCTTGGCGATAGAGATAACCAGACGCAAGTTCGCTTCAACCATCTCTTTCTTCGCACGGCGGGCTTTCGCTTCACCGATGGACATACGACGGTTGATATCTTTAACCTGCTCGATGGTCAGGCCGGTCTCTTCTTCAATCTGATGCAGTTTCTGCAGGCCGCGATGCACATCGTCCTTCACGTCGTGCAGTTTTTCAGACCATGGCTTGTTCATCGCGATAGCCGCGTTGAACCAGGTTTCGCTGGTTTCGTTGCCGGTGAAGAGGGTGATGAAGTTCTTCTTCGGCATTTTGCACTGCTCAACGCACAGCTTCATGATGATGCGTTCCTGGGTACGTACGCGATCCATCATCACGCGCATGCTGTTTACCAGGTAGTCGAACTGTTTTGGCACCAGGCGGAACTGTTTGAATACTTCAGACAGTTTCAGGATCTCTTCCTGTGCGGCAGCATGGCTGCGGCCTTTCGCTTTGATGGTGTCACGCGTCACTTCGTACTGGGTACGCAGCTCGGCAAACTTCTCACGCGCCAGCTCCGGGTCGATGCTGTTGTCATCATCCGCGGTGTCGTCGTCGCTCTCTTCCTCATCTTCGTCTTCGTCATCATCCATCTCTTCCTGAGACAGTTCAGAACCGACGTGAGTGGCGGTAGGCGCCATATCTTCTTCAGCGTTCGGGTCGACAAAACCGGTGATCAGGTCAGACAGGCGCGCTTCTTCCGCTTCAACGCGATCGTACTGCTCCAGCAGATAGGTAATCGCTTCAGGGTACTCGGCAACAGAGCACTGAACCTGGTTGATCCCGTCTTCGATGCGTTTTGCGATGTCAATTTCGCCTTCGCGGGTCAACAGTTCAACGGTACCCATTTCGCGCATGTACATGCGGACCGGGTCAGTGGTACGCCCGATTTCAGATTCCACGCTGGACAGTACCTGTGCAGCAGCTTCTTCCGCATCTTCGTCAGTGTTGTTGGAGGTTTCAGCCAGCAACAGATCATCGGCATCCGGTGCTTCTTCCATCACCTGAATGCCCATGTCATTGATCATTTGGATGATATCTTCGATTTGATCTGAATCGACGATATCTTCCGGCAGATGGTCATTGACCTCGGCATAGGTCAGATAGCCTTGCTCCTTACCACGTTGGACAAGAAGTTTCAGCTGTGACTGCGGGTTTTGCTCCATAAGACGGTATCCACACTTAATTCGTTTGATTGGTGTCGGCGATGGGGCTGCCAACCTTTAAAGCGAGGGCGTACTTATATTTTTGCCGCTGCCTCTCAGTGCGGCTGCCGGGGGCTTCCCGATCGATATTCGGCACTTAAGCCGTTAAATTTCTTTATTTCTTCGCCAGTTCCTGGTTAATCATCCAGAGCTCCCGGCGTTCTTCGCTGCTTAAACCGTGTGTGCGCTCGCGAGCTATCAACTCTTCCTGGCGCAGCTCAAGCATCGAATCAAACATATGGTTGAGTGAGTCGGTGAACGTTTTTTCTGCAATGTCCTTATCTGCTATATCGTCCCACATCGACAATTTTTCAAGGGTTGCGGCCTCTTTTGTGCCGCGATAATGCTCTAAAAGTTGTCCGGTGGTCAGACCTGGCTGAGACAAACAGGTGTTGACCAGTTCTGAAAATAAGCCAAGCCCGGGCAATTTTTCGTGGTTCAAACCCGCCAGCGACGGCACCTGTGGCGCCAGTTCGGGGTTTTGCACCAGTAACCCTATCAGTATACGCATGGTTGTGCGTTTTAGCTGAGGCGCGGGGCGAACCGCGCCGTTTTCAGCCTGTTTAGGCATTAAACGTTCAAGCTGGCTATCATCCAGAATACCGAGCTTGTTGCCTAACTCCTGACGCAGGTAAATGCGCAGCGTTTCGCCGGGCACCTGGCTGATTAACGGCAGCGCCAGCGTACTGAGCTGCGCGCGCCCGTCAGGGGTACTCAAATCGACCTGCGGCATCAGGCTGTTAAACAAAAACGTGGAGAGCGGCTGAGCCTGCTCCATCCGCGCTTCAAACGCCGCTTTGCCCTCTTTACGCACCAGCGTATCCGGGTCTTCACCGTCGGGCAGAAACATAAAGCGTAGCTGACGCCCGTCGGTCATATAGGGTAGCGCGGTTTCCAGCGCGCGCCAGGCGGCATCGCGTCCTGCGCGGTCACCGTCGTAACAGCAAATCACGTTGTTGGTCACGCGGAACAGCAGTTGAATGTGATCCGCTGTCGTTGACGTTCCTAACGACGCAACCGCGTAGTTGATGTCGTACTGCGCCAGCGCAACGACGTCCATATACCCTTCGACGACCAGAAGACGCGGAGGTTCCGCGTTATCCTGCTGCGCCTCATAAAGACCGTAAAGCTGGCGGCCTTTATGGAAAATATCGGTTTCCGGGGAGTTGAGGTACTTCGGCAGGGCATCACCCAGCACGCGACCACCAAAACCAATTACCCGGCCTCGCTTGTCGCGGATTGGGAACATCACCCGTTCGCGGAAGCGGTCGTAGCTTCGTCCCTGGTCATTGGTGACCAGCATGCCTGCATCGATAAGAGACTTACGATCTTCGCTATTGCCGCCAAAACGCTTTAACACGTTGTCCCAGCCGGGCGGGGCGTAGCCAATAGCGAAACGCGCAATGACATCGTCGCTCAGTCCGCGCTTGTTCAGATACTGACGCGCAGGCTCAGCCGCAGAGTGCTTAAGAGACTGTTGGTAAAACGAATTCAGGCCATCCATCAGTTGATACAGCGTTTGCCGTTGATGGCGCTCGATCTGACTTGGCCCACTGCCTGCTTCATACGGCACTTCAAGGTTATGCATCGCCGCCAGCTCTTCGACGGTTTCAACGAACTCGAGCTTGTCGTAGTTCATCAAAAAATCGACGGCATTACCGTGTGCGCCACAGCCGAAGCAATGGTAGAACTGCTTTTCACCGTTTACGGTGAAGGAGGGGGTTTTTTCGTTATGGAACGGACAGCACGCATGGTAGTTCTTGCCCTGCTTTTTCAGCTTTACCCGCGCGTCGATGAGATCGACGATGTCGGTTCTGGCAAGCAGGTCATTGATGAAAACGCGTGGGATTCTTCCGGCCATATGCCCCAAAATTTTAAGCGACTTATAAACGAAAACAAGCCGCGCATTCCTTCCGGAAGCACGGCCTTACGACTATTACTCTGTCTGTCAATTGAGGGCTGAGGCCCTCAACCAATTAGTACAGACGAGTACGGCGTGCGTTTTCGCGAGCCAGTTTCTTCGCGTGACGTTTCACAGCGGAAGCTTTAGCGCGCTTACGTTCGGTCGTTGGTTTTTCATAAAACTCACGACGACGAACTTCAGCCAGAACACCTGCTTTCTCGCATGAACGTTTGAAGCGACGCAGTGCTACGTCGAACGGCTCGTTTTCACGTACTTTAATTACCGGCATGTAACTCTCACCTTTAATAAATTCGGTTTGCCGCTGGCATCAACGCCAGCTTATTTCAAAATGGTGCGGAATTTTACTGCAAATGCTGCTGCTTTGTAAAGCACCGATGCGATTTTGAAAGGGACTTTAATAAGGGTGAGGAGTATACACGAGCCTTCTTCCTGGGGCGAACAAAGTTTTACATCAACCCGCCCAGGCTCTACACTGCGCGGTATTGAAACGAGGTAAAACAAGTCATGCGTGTACTGGGTATTGAAACATCCTGCGATGAAACCGGCATCGCCATTTACGACGACGAAAAAGGGCTTCTGGCCAACCAGCTGTATAGTCAGGTGAAATTGCACGCTGACTACGGCGGCGTCGTGCCTGAACTGGCCTCTCGTGACCACGTGCGTAAAACGGTTCCCCTGATTCAGGCGGCGCTGAAAGAAGCAGGATTAACGGCAAAAGAGATTGATGCAGTGGCGTATACCGCAGGCCCGGGCCTGGTCGGTGCGCTGCTGGTTGGCGCAACGGTTGGCCGTTCGCTGGCCTTCGCGTGGGATGTGCCGGCGATCCCGGTTCACCATATGGAAGGGCACCTTCTGGCGCCGATGCTGGAAGAGAATCCGCCTGAATTTCCGTTTGTGGCGCTGCTGGTCTCCGGCGGTCACACGCAGCTGATTAGCGTAACGGGCATTGGCAAATACGAGCTGCTGGGCGAGTCGATCGACGACGCCGCCGGCGAAGCCTTCGACAAAACCGCCAAGCTGCTGGGACTCGATTACCCAGGCGGCCCGATGCTGTCGAAAATGGCGTCACAGGGAACGGAAGGGCGCTTTGTCTTCCCGCGCCCGATGACAGACCGTCCGGGGCTGGACTTCAGCTTCTCCGGGCTGAAAACCTTCGCGGCCAACACGATCCGCAATAACGATGACAGCGAGCAGACCCGCGCCGATATCGCCCGCGCGTTTGAAGACGCAGTGGTGGATACGCTGATGATCAAGTGCAAGCGCGCGCTGGATCAGACCGGCTTCAAGCGTCTGGTGATGGCGGGCGGCGTGAGTGCCAACCGTACGCTGCGCGCGAAGCTCGCCGAGATGATGCAAAAGCGTCGCGGGGAAGTGTTCTATGCCCGTCCGGAATTCTGTACCGATAACGGGGCAATGATCGCCTACGCGGGTATGGTGCGCCTGAACGCTGGCGCAACGTCCGACCTGAGCGTGTCCGTGCGTCCGCGCTGGCCGCTGGCGGAACTGCCTGAGGCGTGAGTTTTTTTGTCCGGTGGCGCTGCGCTTACCGGGCCTACGGTTTTGTAGGCCGGGTCAGGCGAAGCCGCCACCCGGCAACAAACCGCACTACACCCGCAGCATCCCTTTCTCTTCCAGAAACGCAATAATCGTCGCTAAACCGTCCCCCGCCTTCAGGTTGGTAAAGGTCCATGGACGCTCGCCGCGCATGCGGTTGGTATCGCGCTCCATCACCTCCAGCGACGCACCGACGTACGGCGCGAGATCGGTTTTGTTGATCACCAGAAAATCGGATTTGGTGATCCCCGGCCCGCCCTTGCGCGGGATTTTTTCCCCTTCGGCCACGTCGATCACGTAAATAGTCAAATCCGCCAGCTCCGGGCTGAACGTCGCGCTCAGGTTATCCCCGCCGCTTTCAACGAAGATCAGATCCAGGTTGCCGAACTTCTCGCTGAGCGCTTCCACCGCCGCCAGGTTCATTGAGGCGTCTTCGCGGATAGCGGTATGCGGACAGCCGCCCGTCTCCACGCCCACGATGCGCTCCGGCGCCAGCGCGCCCGCCTCGGTCAGAATGCGCTGATCCTCTTTGGTGTAGATATCGTTGGTCACCACCGCAAGATGATAGGTATCGCGCATCGCCTTGCAGAGCGCTTCCAGCAGCGCGGTTTTGCCCGACCCTACCGGGCCGCCTACGCCCACGCGCAGGGGATGTTTGTAATCAGCCATATTGACTCCTCAGGAACGGAATAGTCGAGAATATTGGGTTTCGTGGCGCGCGGAGGCGATGGCGGACAGCGGCGTTGCTGCCCCCAGCGCGTCGTCGCGACGTAAAAATGCCTGTTCAAAACCAGCGGCGTAGTGGTCGCTCAGTTCGATAATCAGCTGCTGTGCGGCCTGCTGCCCAAACGGCACCAGCTTGACGCCTGCCATCACCGCGCTCTCAATCCAGCTGTAGCCAAGGCTCAGCGCCAGCTCGCGCACGCTAATGCCCCAGCGTACGCCGAGCCAGGCCATGCCGCAGAGCTGGCTTTGCATAAACAGCGGCAGCCATTCGGGCGGACAGTCAGGTTCCCAGCTCTTAATCAGTCGCGTAAAGGCCGCCCCACGGTTGCGCTCCTCTTCGCGCAGCTCGCGCGTTTCACGGCAGGCGAGAAGGTATGCCGTCCAGCGTTTTGCATTTGTAAGAGAGGATTGCTCACAGGCCTGATAAAGACGGATAAACAGCGGCAGATCGACGCAGAAAAAGCTCTGCTCCATCTGCTGTATTTGCCAGCGTTTAAAGGCCCCGGCGTCCGTGACCCAGCCCGCCTCAACGGCCCACTCCAGCCCCTGGGACCAGGTAAACGACCCGACCGGCAGGCTGCTGCTGGAGAGCTGCATCAGGCGCAGCCTCTGGCGAGCGTGCTCCATCAGCTCATCAGCGCCAGCAGGGCGGAGACAATCAGCCCGCCGCCGAAGGTTTTACGCAGGCCGTCGTGACGGCGCAGCAGCAATCCTGCGGCGAAACTGGCGCACAGCACCGTGGCGCTGGCGAACATAAACCCGCTGGTGAAGAGCCAGAAGTTATGGCCGGACATCTCCACGCCGTGCGCCCAGCCGTGGAACATCGCCAGGGCAGGCACCGCCAGCAGCAGACGGTTTTCCGTTTTAAACATCATCACGCCGCTGACCGCCAGCGAGGCGATAATCAGCATCTCCATGCCGCTGAAGCCGCCGAGCAGGCTGCCCGCAATGGCGCCGACAAGCATCATCCCGAGGGTGGCAAACGGCAGCAGGAGTTTGCGACCGCTCAGCGCCGAGAGCACGCCTGCACCGGTCAGCATCAGGAGATGATCGAGCCCGGTCAGCGGGTGGAGAAAACCGGCCTGAAAGCTGTCGGCGCCGTGGCCGGGATGCGCGAGCGCGGGAACGGAAAAAGCCAGCAGTAACAGCGGTAAATACTTGCGCATGATGGATCCTTAATGTGAATGAGCGTGAGAATGGCCGTGGCTGTGGGCACCGCTGGTATAAGCGCCCGCTTCCGGTTCAAACGGCAGGCTGGCGTAGCCCACGTCCAGCCCGAACTGGCGCAGCATGTCGTCGAGAACGTGGTCGTGGTGATAGCGCAGCTCGCCGGGCATGATCTGCAGCGGCACGTGGCGGTTGCCCAGGTGGTAGCAGGCGCGGGCGAGCAGGAACGGATCGGCGCAGCGCACCACGGAAACCGACTCCGGGGCGGCGATCACTTCGATCACTTCGCTGCCGTCGTCGGTAGTCAGCAGGTCGCCCCCGCGCAGCAGCAGGCCGCGCGGCAGCATCAGCCCGGCTTCGCGGCCGTCGTTCAGCGCCACGCGGGCGCGGCTTTTCACCCGCACGTCAATCGGCAGCGTGACGCTGGCGGTAGTCTGATGCGCATGGTCCAGGCGTTGGGTTAAATAGATCATCATCACTCCTCAAAACAGGAAATAGCGTTGCGCCATCGGCAGAACGTCAGCCGGTTCGCTGGTAATCAGTTCGCCGTCGACGCGCACCTCGTAGGTTTGCGAGTCGACGGTGATATTCGGCTGCAGCCCGTTGTGGATCATGTCCGCCTTTTTCACCGTCCGGCAGCCTTTTACCACCGCGGTGGCGCTTTGCAGGTTGAGCTGCTGCGGGATACCGTTCGCACTGGCCGCCTGCGAGACAAACGTCAGTCGGGTGGCGTGGCGCGCGGCGCCCAGCGCGCCAAACATCGGGCGGTAATGCACCGGCTGCGGCGTGGGGATTGAGGCGTTGATATCCCCCATCGGCGCGCAGGCGATCATCCCGCCCTTGACGATGGTGGCGGGTTTGACGCCGAAGAACGCCGGAGACCAGACGACCAGATCCGCCAGCTTGCCCGCCTCAATCGAACCGACCTCATGGGCGATACCGTGGGTCAACGCCGGGTTGATGGTGTATTTGGCGACATAGCGCTTCACGCGGAAGTTATCGTTCTCGCCGGTCTCTTCCGGCAGCGCGCCGCGCTGGACCTTCATGCGGTGCGCGACCTGCCAGGTGCGGATAATCACTTCCCCGACGCGGCCCATGGCCTGAGAGTCTGACGAGGTGAGCGAGAACGCGCCGATGTCGTGCAGCACGTCTTCGGCGGCGATGGTCTCCCGGCGAATGCGGGATTCGGCAAACGCCACGTCCTCGGCGATATCCGGATCGAGGTGATGGCAAACCATCAGCATGTCGAGATGCTCGTCGATGGTATTCACCGTGTAGGGCAGGGTCGGGTTGGTGGAGGAGGGCAGAATATTCGGGTGCGCACAGGCGGTGATGATATCCGGCGCGTGGCCACCGCCCGCCCCTTCGGTGTGGAAGGTGTGGATTGTGCGCCCGCCAATGGCGGCCAGCGTATCTTCGACAAACCCGGACTCGTTCAGCGTGTCGCTGTGCAGCGCCACCTGAATGTCCATCTCTTCGGCCACCTCCAGCGAGCAGTTGATCGCCGCAGGCGTCGCGCCCCAGTCTTCGTGGATTTTAAGCCCGATGGCGCCGGCGGCAATCTGCTCGCGCAGGGCGTCCGGACTGGAGCCGTTACCTTTGCCGAGCAGGCCGATATTCACCGGCAGCGTATCGGCAGCCTGCAGCATGCGGGCGATATACCACGGCCCCGGCGTGCAGGTAGTGGCGTTGGTGCCCGCCGCCGGTCCGGTGCCGCCGCCGATCATGGTGGTGACGCCGGAGATCAGCGCCTCTTCCGCCTGCTGCGGGCAGATCCAGTGGATGTGGGTGTCGATCCCGCCTGCGGTGACGATCTTTCCTTCGGCGGCAATCACTTCGGTTGCGGCACCAATCGGGATCGTCACACCGGGCTGAATGTCCGGGTTTCCGGCTTTACCGACGGCGAAGATCCGCCCGTTCTTCACGCCGATATCGGCTTTCACGATCCCCCAGTGATCGACGATCAGTGCATTGGTGAGAACCAGATCCACGCAGCCGTCTGCGGTCATCTGCCCCTGACCCATGCCGTCGCGGATCACCTTCCCGCCGCCGAACTTGACCTCTTCACCGTAGACCGTGAGATCGTCTTCCACTTCGATCCACAGCTCGCTGTCGGCCAGCCGCACTTTATCCCCGGTGGTGGGGCCGAACATATCGGCATAGGCCTGGCGCGAAATCTCAGCCATGTTTCACCTCGCCCATCACCTCGCCGCGAAAGCCGACAATGCGCTGCGCGCCGGCGACCTGAACCAGCGTGACTTCCCGCTTCTGGCCTGGCTCGAAGCGCACGGCGGTACCCGCCGGGATGTTCAGCCGGTAGCCTTTGGTGGCTTCCCGATCGAACTTCAGCGCCGGGTTGACCTCGTAAAAGTGGTAGTGCGATCCGACCTGGATCGGCCTGTCGCCGTGGTTTTCGACAATCACGGCTTGGGTTTCGCGCCCCACGTTGATCGCAATCGCGCCGGGCTGGATCTGATATTCGCCAGGGATCATCATGCGCTCCTTAGACGATCGGGTTGTGGACGGTGACGAGCTTCGATCCGTCCGGGAAGGTGGCTTCGACCTGAATATCCGGGATCATCTCCGGCACGCCCTCCATCACCTGGTCGCGGCTCAGGACGTGGCGGCCTGCCTCCATCAGCGAGGCGACGGTTTCACCATCGCGCGCGCCTTCCATGATGAAGGCGCTGATCAACGCGACCGATTCCGGGTAATTGAGCTTTACCCCGCGCGCAAGGCGGCGTTCGGCAACCAGCGCAGCGGTGAACAGCAACAGCTTGTCTTTTTCTCTGGGGGTCAGTTCCATAACGTTTC
Organism: Enterobacter cloacae complex sp. 2015409; assembly: GCF_041365315.1. Taxonomy (NCBI): domain Bacteria; kingdom Pseudomonadati; phylum Pseudomonadota; class Gammaproteobacteria; order Enterobacterales; family Enterobacteriaceae; genus Enterobacter; species Enterobacter cloacae complex sp. 2015409. Next base: position 232,667 of record NZ_JBFTVM010000003.1, read on the forward strand.
TCTTATGTCTGCCAGATACGCGGCGAACAGGCGGTTTTGGTGGTGAGAAGCGGGCGAAGCGACTGCCAGACGTCGCGCATCACCCGCTGACAAATCAGGTTATCGTGGGAGAGAAAGCGCATCGACATGAGATCGTCTGCGAGCGTGGCGCCCGCAAACGTATCCAGCGGGGCGAGCAGTGCACGCGCCGCGTCGAGATGTGCTTCTCTGGCCGGGTAGAACAGCAGCGTGCCAATCCACGGATGCCCGGCGACGGGCGTGAGATCGCCGTCGGCAAGGTGCTGACGTTCAATCAGGCGTGGCTCGTCCTCAACCCAGACTTCAAGGCGGCTCTCCAGCGTGCCGTGGCTGAAGGTCTCATTGATTACCGGTCGTCCCAGGCAGTACAGCTCCCACGCCAGCAGCGTGCTGGAGGCCTTCAGGTGGAAGACGGAGCGCAGCGCGGCATTCGCACCGGGGAAGATAATGGTGTCCTGCGGCAGCCACTCCAGCGTGGATCCCTCATCGAGATAAAAGTGCTGATGCAGGCGAGCCTGCGGGCCGCTGCTGCGATAGAACTTGCTGGCGCCGGGCATGGTGATAAGCGCATGGCTTTTGGCGTCCAGACGCACGGTGATATCCAGCGTATCCCCGCCCACAACCCCGCCCGGCGGGTGCAGAAGATAGAGGTGGCAGGTCTCGCCTTCGGGATAAAATGGACGCTGAACGGTAAGCGGCCCGACGTGATGAGCGGAGTGCAGGAGGGTTTTCTCAGGGGTGTGACAAAACTGCAGGGCAAGCGACGCCAGCCAGCCTTTGTACGAATTATCAGTGACCTGAGCTGCTAACATGCTGCATCCATTTCCACACCATCGGGATACGTTTCAGTATGCCCTGGCGGAAATGAAGGCTGTCATATGAGTCGCTTATGGATAAAAAACCGGCTCTTGTGAGCCGGTTTGCGGGACTAGCGGTAATCCTCCGCATCCACATCATACCCGGACGGCTCCCAGCGGATCGCCAGCAGCGAGGCCAGGCCGATAAACGGCGCCAGGGCAATTACCCAGAACACGGCGGTATCCAGCGAGGCGACCAGCAGCGGGAACAGGAACAGCGACAGCGTCGAGCTGCTGCGCATCAGCGTCTGGTTGAGGCCCACGCCCACGCCGCGCAGCGAGGTCGGGTAGCTCAGCGAGGCGAACGTCATGGTATGCGCGCCCGGGCCAAAGCCCTGACCGAACAGGAATAGCGCCAGCATCGCGACGGCGAGCACCCCTTCAGAGGCGCCTTCAGGGCGGCCAATCAGCGCCAGTCCCAGCAGCGCGACCAGCTGGCAGGCGTAACCCGCCAGCGACATTCGCCATGCGCCGAAGCGCGGCACGTAGCGTACCGCCAGCAGTCCGCCAACGAAGGCAAACAGCAGGTTAAGCGCCAGAGATATCAGGATGGTGGTCAGCATCGACTGGACAAAGAAGCTGGAGATGATCACTGGCAGACCAAACGCCACCGCGTTATAGGCGAACGAGGAGACGACGGACAGCAGCGTGGCGAGCGTGGTGCGCCGCAAGTAGATGCCGCGGAACAGGTTCAGGTAGTTGGACCATTTCGCTTTATTCACGACGGGGGCTGGCTGGCTCAGCGCATCCTGCGGCACGTGGGCATTGATGTTGTATGAGTGGCGTAAAATGGACGCTGCCTCCTTCAGGTTGCCCTGATTCGCCGCCCAGACCGGCGATTCGCTCATATAGCGGCTGCGGATGGCAATAATCACCAGCGCCGGCACGGCACCAAAGCCGAGAATCAAACGCCACAGCCAGTCGCTGTGGCTTTCCGGCAGCACGGCGTAGAAGAAAAGCACCAGCAGGTAGGAGATACTGATGGCGGCATACCAGGTGGGGCACCACATCGCGACGCTGGAGGCCTTATTGCCGGGCCCTTTCAGCCTGGCGAACTCGCTTAAAAACGCCATCGCTACGGGAAGATCGATCCCGACCCCGAGCCCCATGACAAAGCGGGCGCCCGCGAGCACATATTCGTTCGGGGCCAGCGCACAGGCGATGGCTGCCACCACGAAGAACACCATATCAGCCATAAAAACGCGGTAGCGCCCGATTTTATCCGTGAGGTAACCGCCGAGAAGCGCCCCGACAATGGCTCCAAAGGTAATCGCCGAGGCCACCATGCCGGTACCGGCGGGCGTCAGGTTAAATTCGCGGGTGATGTCTTTAATGCCGAATGCCAGCGCGCCCAGATCGTAGGCATCGAGGAAAATGCCGCCCAGCGCGATACCGACTACGATACGGGCGTTTGCCCGGCCCTGAGAACCGTCATTAACGAGGCGTGATACATCCGATGCGCTGCGCACCCACTGGATGTCGCCATCAGGGGGAATACCTGCCGTTGAAAGGGGAGTAGATTCTGTGATTTCAGCCATTTTCTTCTTATGCGGTTGTGTTGTGTCCCTAACAGTTACCACAGGCAGAAGGTGACCAAAATCACATTTGGCTATAAGGCATAACTAACCCTTCGGAGCGTCTTTTTTCTTCCTCTTGAGCTTCGTCCAGATTTTGGTCTCCTGACGACGCCACAGGCGCTGGATATTGTCGTGATGACGCAGCAGGATAAGACAGGAGAGCATCGACACCGGGAAGGTGAACTGGGGTTTGAACCACCAGACGTAGAACGGGGCGATCAGCGCGCTGACGATAGCGCCCAGCGACGAATAGCCGCTCAGAAGAATGGTCAGAAGCCAGGTCCCGGCCATGACGCCGGTTAAGTCCCAGCCAATGGGGGCAATGGCACCAAAGGCGGTCGCCACACCTTTGCCGCCTTTAAAGCCGAAGAATACGGGCCAGATGTGGCCGACGCAGGCAGCAATAGCAATGAGCCCCAGCCAGAACGGCGTGACGCCCAGCGCATACGCGCCCCAGACGGGTAGCATCCCTTTCAGAACATCAAAAATCAAAACCGCTACGGCTGCTCCCTTGCCGCCAATTCGTAGTACGTTGGTCGCCCCCGGATTCCCGGAACCATTTTCACGCGGGTCAGGTAACCCGGCAATGCGGCAGACCAGAATGGCGCTGGAGATTGAGCCGCAAAGATAGGCGAGGAGGATCATTCCAGGCGCGATTGCACTCATAACGCTGTTCCGTTTTGAAAATGTATCTGTATTCTCAGCATCTGTGGATAATACGCATAATTCGCCGGAAGTGGTATCCGGTTTAGCCAAAAAGCAGGCAGGTCGTGATGGATATTGTATTTATAGAGCAACTTTCGGTAATCACCACTATTGGTGTTTACGACTGGGAACAGACCATCGAGCAGAAACTGGTGTTCGATATCGAAATGGGCTGGGATAACCGCAAATCGGCAAAAAGCGATGACGTGAACGACTGTCTGAGCTATGCCGACATCAGTGAAACGGTCATCAACCATGTGGAAGGGCAACGTTTTGCGCTGGTCGAACGGGTGGCTGAAGAAGTCGCAGAATTGCTGCTGAAAAAATTTAACTCACCGTGGGTGCGCATCAAGCTGAGCAAGCCGGGCGCGGTGGCGCGCGCCGCCAACGTTGGCGTCATCATTGAGCGTGGCACAAATCTGAAAGGCAAGAATTAACGTCATAATTGCTAAACCAATTTAGGTTATACCGGTCTCAGGACTGTATCTTATCGGTTGTCCGTATGGGACACCGTTTTTTTATATCTTTTTAGGGGTTTATAGATGAGCGATATGCACTCGCTGCTGGTGGCGGCAATACTGGGTGTGGTCGAAGGATTGACGGAGTTTTTGCCGGTGTCCAGTACGGGCCATATGATTATCGTTGGCCATCTGCTGGGCTTTGAAGGCGATACCGCCAAAACGTTCGAAGTGGTGATCCAGCTGGGTTCGATTCTGGCGGTGGTGGTGATGTTCTGGCGCCGTCTGTTTGGCCTGATCGGCATCCATTTTGGCCGTCCGCCGCAGCACGAAGGGATGAGTAAAGGTCGCCTGTCGCTGATCCATATTCTGCTCGGGATGATCCCTGCGGTGGTGCTGGGCCTGGTTTTCCACGACGCCATCAAATCGCTGTTTAACCCAATTAACGTGATGTACGCGCTGGTGGTGGGGGGCTTCCTGCTGATCGCCGCGGAAGTGCTGAAGCCAAAAACGCCGCGCGCGGAAGGTCTGGACGATATGACGTATCGTCAGGCGTTTATCATTGGCTGCTTCCAGTGTCTGGCGCTGTGGCCGGGCTTCTCGCGTTCAGGCGCTACCATCTCCGGCGGGATGCTGATGGGCGTAAGCCGTTACGCCGCGTCAGAGTTCTCGTTCCTGCTGGCGGTGCCGATGATGATGGGCGCCACCGTACTCGACGTCTATAAGAGCTATCACTTCCTGACGGCAGGCGACATTCCGATGTTCGCCGTTGGCTTCATCACCGCGTTTATCGTGGCGCTGATTGCCATCAAAACCTTCCTGCAGTTGATTAAGCGTATCTCGTTTATTCCGTTCGCGATCTATCGCTTTATCGTCGCGGCTGCGGTGTACGTGGTCTTCTTCTGACCGATGGCCCTCAGTCTTTTGGCTGAGGGCAATGCTTTTCTTTCCAGTCAGACACCGCCTGAATTCGCCGTTTCGTGAGTTCTTCACGAATTTCCGGTCCTTTGAATCCCGCCTCGACAACGTCCTTCGTGGGCACCGCTTTCGCCACCTCCCAGGCTTTACGCAGTAAACGTCCCTGCGGGTAGTCGCACGCTTCAAACCCGGTACGCCCGCGCACGTCAGCTTCGCTGGTCAGCGCGATTTGCTCTACGCGCTGGGGTTTGCGCCAGGCGTCGATATTATCGAAAAGCTTAACGATGGTGGCCGGTTTCAGGATCGGGAAGGTGTGGATCAGATCGTGGAATTCGGCAACCAGTTTCGCCAGATCGCGGATCTCGTTCGGCACGCGCAGACGCTGGCACAGCCCCTCGACCAGCTTCACCCCTGCCGGACCGTGCCCGTGGTGGCGAGGCCAGAATTCTTTTGGCGTTAAGCCTTTGCCGAGATCGTGGCACAGGGTGGAAAAGCGCACGTCCACGTCAGGGCTGAGCATGGCCGCCATGCTCAGGGTCATCAGCGTGTGTACGCCGGTATCAATTTCCGGGTGCCATTTTGCCGGGGCAGGTACGCCAAACAGCGCGTCTATTTCCGGGAACAGCACCTTCAGCGCGCCGCAGTCGCGCAGGACCTGGAAAAAGACCTGCGGGTTGCGCGTGGTGAGTGCATTTTCCGTCTCTTTCCAGACGCGCTCTGGCGTCAGGTGTTCCAGCTCGCCCGCCTCGGTCATGGCGGTCATCAGCGCCATTGTCTCATCTGCAATACGGAAACTGAGATGGGCGTAACGCGCGGCAAAGCGCGCCACGCGCAGCACGCGGAGCGGATCTTCAGAAAACGCCGGGGAGACGTGACGTAAAAGACGGTTGCGCAGATCGTCCTGACCGCCATAGGCGTCAACGATCTGCCCGTGCTCGTCCTGCGCCAGCGCGTTGATGGTGAGATCGCGGCGCAGGAGATCTTGCTCCAGCGTCACGTCCGGCGCGGCATAGCAGGTGAAGCCCGTATAGCCCGAGCCCGATTTCCGCTCGGTACGCGCCAGGGCATACTCTTCACGGCTTTTCGGGTGCAGGAACACGGGAAAATCGCGGCCTACCTGCTGGTAGCCCGCGTCGAGCATCTCTTCAGGGGTGGCGCCAACCACCACCCAGTCTTTATCTTTGACCGGCAGACCTAACAACGCATCACGTACCGCACCACCGACCAGATAACTCTTCACGCCCAACTCTCCCGTTTTCTCTTTTCCAGAATGATACGTAAGTCTGGCAGAGAAGACGAATTAGTTCATCCAGCGGTCTTTACGCTTACGGCTTGGGATCAGATGCGGCAGGACCAGACCCAGTACCAGACCCACGCCCAGCACGCCACCGCCATACATAAACCACTGCATGATAATGGTGCGCTGTTTGTCGTCGAGCTGCAGGTTGGCGGCATTCACTTTCTTCTGCGCGACAATCAGCTCGTTTTTCAGTTTCTGGTTCTCTTCTTTCAGGCCGTTAATCACACCGTCGCTTTGCGCCACTTTCTGCTGCATTTCAGCGGTGCGCTGGTTCCAGGTGCCGTCGATGTTGTTCAGCTTGTCGGTCAGGGTCTTCACCTGGTTTTCCAGATCCGGCACGCGCGTGCGCAGGCTTGGCACGGTGCTCAACTCTTTCAGCGGGATCCAGGAAGTACGCCCGGTACTGTCGCGAACCTGACCGTAGTTGGTGTCCGCATTGGTTTGTAACAGGGTGACTTCCTCGCCGGCATTTACCGTGCCCACGAGGCGATAATTATCTCCGGGGCCACTGCGTACCCAGGTGTTCAGTTCGTCAGAAACGTAACGCTTTTCTTCAGCGTGCACGGCGGTTGCGGCGCTAAAAGCGAGTAAAGTAAGTCCAATCAGGCGTAATTTAAGCATCATTAGTCGTTATTTTCATAAATAGTGGAACGATAGTAGTGGCAACAGTGTCTCTACGCAAAGCATTCGTCAGCAATCAGAATCATCTGTGTCACGACTCTACACATTTACGCCCGACAAATTGCTCATTGCATGGCAATTTGGCGCAAAATACTATGTACTGACAAACAAATGGCGAGGAAGTTCGCCCTCATTGACGCGTCTGTGACGCACGCAAAAGTACAAGGCTATGGCACAAGAAATCGAATTAAAGTTTATCGTCGAAAAAGACAGCGTTGACGCACTCCGCCAGCATCTGCATACGCTTTCCGGCGAACACCATGCACCGGTACAACTGCTTAATATCTATTACGAAACGCCAGACAACTGGCTGCGCCGCCACGATATGGGGCTGCGTATCCGGGGCGCGGGCGGGCGCTACGAGATGACGATGAAAATTGCCGGCCGCGTGGTCGGCGGCTTGCATCAGCGCCCGGAATACAATATCGACATCAGCAAGCCAGAACTTGAGCTGGAACGTTTTCCGGCGGAAGTCTGGCCGGAAGGCGAGCTGCCTTCCACGCTGGCGGAACAGGTGCAGCCGCTGTTCAGCACCGATTTCTGGCGCGAAAAATGGCTGGTGACGGAAGGTAAAAGCCGCATCGAAATTGCCCTCGATCTGGGGGACGTGAAGGCGGGTGAGTTCCAGGAACCGATTTGCGAACTGGAGCTTGAGCTGCTGGAAGGGGACGCCAATGACGTGCTGAAGCTGGCGCGCAGGCTGGTAAACCAGTCCGGATTACGTCAGGGAAGCCTGAGTAAAGCCGCGCGAGGTTACCATCTGGCCGCCGGAAATGCGCCGCGCGTGCTGAAAGAGACGACCATTTTGCACGTTGCGCCGAAAGCCAGCGTTGAACAGGGTCTGGAAGCCGCGCTGGAGCTGGCGCTTTCTCAGTGGCAATATCATGAAGAGCTGTGGGTGCGGAATGTGAAAAACGCCAAATCCCACATGCTGGCGGCGATTGCTCTGGTGCGCCATACCCTTGCGCTGTTCGGCGGTATTGTTCCTCGCAAAGCGAGCGCTCACTTACGTGACCTGCTGACGCAGACCGAAACGCTGATGCTCTCCGATGTCTCGGCGCAAACGGCGATCTACAGCCCGCAAACCGCCACGGCAAAACTGGCGCTGACCGAGTTTCTGGTGACGCGCGGCTGGCGCGCCTTCCTGGATGCGAAAGCAGAGGCCAAAATCGCGGAAAACTTTAAGCGTTTCGCGGATATTCATCTTTCCCGTCATGCCGCTGAACTGAAGAGCACCTTTGCCTATCCGCTCGGCGATAAGTATGGCGATCAGCTTCCCCGTCTGTCGCGCAACATCGACAGCATGCTGCTCCTTTCCGGTGCCTACGACGGGCCACAGGCGCAGGCGTGGCTGGAAAACTGGCAGGGGCTGAAGCATGCCATCGAAACCCGCCAGCATATTGAGATTGAGCATTTCCGTAACGAGGCCATTTCGCAGGAGCCGTTCTGGCTGCACAGCGGAAAACGTTAACTCTGGCAAGGAACCCCTAAAATGCCGCTTTCTTCACCGTTACAGCAGCAGTGGCAGACCGTGTGCGAACGTCTGCCTGAGTCATTACCGGCGTCATCGTTAAGCGAGCAGGCGAAAAGCGTGCTCGCCTTCAGTGATTTTGTGCAGGAAAGCATCACCGCCTACCCGGACTGGCTGATGGAGCTTGAGAACGCACCGCCGCAGGCGGACGAGTGGCGGCACTATGCCGGCTGGCTGCATGCCGCACTCGAAGACGTAGCGGATGAGACGACGCTGATGCACGTCCTGCGTCAGTTCCGCCGTCGGGTGATGGTGCGCATTGCCTGGGCTCAGGCGCTGGAGCTGGTGAGCGAAGAGAGTACGCTGCAGCAGCTAAGCGAGCTGGCGCAAACGCTGATTGTCGCCGCGCGCGACTGGCTCTACGCCGCCTGCTGTAAAGAGTGGGGCACGCCGTGCAGCGAGGAAGGGGTTCCTCAGCCGCTGTTGATTCTGGGGATGGGCAAGCTGGGCGGCTGCGAGCTGAACTTCTCCTCCGATATCGACCTGATTTTTGCCTGGCCTGAGAACGGCTCCACGCGCGGCGGCCGTCGCGAGCTGGACAACGCCCAGTTCTTTACCCGTCTCGGTCAGCGTCTGATTAAGGCGCTGGATCAGCCCACGCAGGACGGTTTTGTTTACCGTGTGGACATGCGCCTGCGTCCGTTTGGCGACAGCGGCCCGCTGGTGCTGAGCTTTGCCGCGCTGGAAGATTATTACCAGGAGCAGGGGCGCGACTGGGAGCGTTATGCGATGGTTAAAGCGCGGATCATGGGCGACAGCGACGACGCCTACGCCAACGAGCTGCGCGCCATGCTGCGCCCGTTCGTGTTCCGTCGCTATATCGACTTCAGCGTCATCCAGTCCCTGCGCAATATGAAAGGGATGATCGCCCGTGAGGTTCGCCGTCGTGGGCTGAAGGACAACATAAAGCTTGGCGCGGGCGGCATTCGCGAAATCGAATTTATCGTCCAGGTCTTCCAGCTGATTCGCGGCGGGCGTGAGCCGTCGTTACAGTCCCGTTCACTGCTACCGACGCTGAGCGCCATCGAGCAGCTGCACCTGCTGCCGGACGGCGACGCGCAAACCCTGCGCGAGGCCTATCTGTTCCTGCGTCGTCTGGAAAACCTGCTGCAAAGTATCAACGACGAACAGACCCAGACCCTGCCGGGGGATGACCTTAACCGGGCGCGTCTGGCCTGGGGGATGCGCGTGGACGACTGGTCAACGCTGACCGAACGGCTCGATGCCCATATGGCAGGCGTGCGCCGCATTTTTAACGACCTGATCGGTGATGACGAAAGCGAATCGCAGGACGATGCACTTTCCGAGCACTGGCGCGAGCTGTGGCAGGATGCGCTCCAGGAAGATGACACGACCCCCGTGCTGGCGCACCTGAGTGACGATGCCCGGCATCGCGTGGTGGCGCTAATCGCCGATTTCCGTCTTGAGCTGAACAAGCGCGCCATCGGCCCGCGCGGCCGTCAGGTGCTGGATCACCTGATGCCGCACCTGCTGAGCGAGGTCTGCTCGCGAGCGGATGCGCCGGTGCCGCTGTCGCGCATGATGCCGCTGCTGAGCGGGATCATCACGCGTACTACGTACCTTGAGCTTTTGAGCGAGTTTCCGGGGGCGCTGAAGCATCTGATTACGCTCTGCGCCGCCTCGCCGATGGTGGCCAACAAGCTGGCGCGCTATCCGCTGCTGCTGGATGAACTGCTCGACCCGAACACCCTGTATCAACCCACGGCGACGGATGCCTACCGGGACGAGCTGCGTCAGTATCTGCTGCGCGTGCCGGAAGAAGATGAAGAGCAGCAGCTGGAGGCGCTGCGCCAGTTTAAGCAGGCCCAGATGCTGCGCGTGGCGGCGGCGGATATCGCCGGAACGCTGCCGGTGATGAAAGTGAGCGATCACTTAACCTGGCTCGCGGAGGCGATCATCGACGCGGTAGTGCAGCAGGCGTGGGTGCAGATGGTGGCCCGCTACGGCCAGCCGAAGCACCTTGCTGACCGTGAGGGGCGAGGGTTTGCCGTGGTCGGTTACGGCAAGCTCGGCGGCTGGGAGCTGGGATACAGCTCCGATCTGGATTTAATCTTCCTGCACGACTGCCCGGTTGACGTGATGACCGACGGCGAGCGTGAGATTGACGGGCGTCAGTTCTACCTGCGCCTGGCGCAGCGCATCATGCACCTGTTCAGCACCCGCACCTCGTCGGGCATTTTGTATGAAGTCGATGCGCGCCTGCGTCCGTCCGGCGCGGCGGGCATGCTGGTGACCTCAACGGAATCCTTCGCCGATTACCAGAAGAATGAAGCCTGGACGTGGGAGCATCAGGCGCTGGTGCGCGCCCGCGTGGTGTATGGCGATCCGCAGCTCAAAACGCAGTTCGATGCCATCCGTAAGGACGTCATGACCACCCCGCGCGAGGGCAGTACGCTGCAGACCGAAGTGCGCGAGATGCGCGAGAAAATGCGCGCGCATCTCGGCAATAAACACCGCGATCGCTTTGATATCAAAGCCGACGAGGGCGGGATCACCGATATTGAGTTCATTACCCAGTATCTGGTGCTGCTCCACGCCAACGACAAGCCGAAGCTGACCCGCTGGTCCGATAACGTGCGCATTCTGGAACTGCTGGCGCAAAACGACATCATGGACGAACAGGAGGCGCAGGCCTTAACCCGCGCCTACACGACGCTGCGCGACGAGCTTCATCACCTGGCGCTGCAGGAGGAACCGGGGCACGTGGCGCTGGACTGTTTCACTGCTGAACGCGCTCAGGTAACGGCCAGCTGGCAGAAGTGGCTGGTGGAACCGTGCGTAACAAATCAAGTGTGATATTATCGCGCGCAAATTGTGAATCTTTCTGGAGTCAGGAATGAAAGTAACACTGCCAGAGTTTGAACGTGCTGGGGTAATGGTTGTTGGGGATGTGATGCTGGATCGCTACTGGTATGGGCCGACCAGCCGCATCTCTCCGGAAGCACCGGTACCGGTGGTAAAGGTCGACACCATTGAAGAGCGTCCCGGCGGCGCGGCAAACGTGGCGATGAACATTGCCTCTCTGGGCGCGCACTCGCGTCTGGTGGGCTTGACCGGCATCGACGATGCGGCGCGCGCGCTGAGTAAGTCGCTGGCGGACGTGAACGTGAAGTGCGACTTCGTTTCTGTTCCGACTCACCCGACCATCACCAAGCTGCGCGTGCTGTCTCGCAACCAGCAGCTGATCCGCCTCGACTTTGAAGAAGGGTTCGAAGGCGTTGATCCCGAGCCGCTGCACGAGCGCATTAACCAGGCGCTGGGCAATATCGGCGCGCTGGTGCTGTCCGACTACGCGAAAGGCGCGCTGGCGAGCGTGCAGACGATGATCCAGCTGGCGCGTAAAGCCAGCGTGCCGGTGCTGATCGACCCGAAAGGCACCGACTTTGAGCGCTATCGCGGCGCGACGCTGCTGACGCCAAACCTCTCCGAGTTTGAGGCGGTGGCGGGCAAGTGCAAAACCGAGGAAGAGCTGGTTGAGCGCGGCATGAAGATCATTGCTGACTTTGAGCTGTCCGCGCTGCTGGTGACCCGCTCCGAGCAGGGGATGACGCTGCTGCAGCCGGGCAAGGCGCCGCTGCATATGCCAACCCAGGCGCAGGAAGTGTACGACGTGACCGGTGCCGGTGATACGGTGATCGGCGTGCTGGCGGCGACGCTGGCCGCAGGAAACTCCCTGGAAGAGGCGTGCTACTTCGCTAACGCCGCGGCGGGTGTAGTCGTCGGTAAGCTCGGTACCTCAACCGTTTCCCCAATCGAGCTGGAAAATGCGGTGCGCGGCCGTGCGGACACCGGTTTTGGCGTCATGACCGAAGACGAGCTTAAAGTGGCCGTCGCCGCCGCGCGCAAGCGCGGTGAGAAAGTGGTGATGACCAACGGCGTGTTTGACATCCTGCACGCGGGCCACGTCTCCTATCTGGCGAATGCGCGCAAGCTGGGCGATCGCCTGATTGTGGCGGTCAACAGCGATGCGTCGACGAAACGCCTGAAGGGTGAAACGCGTCCGGTGAACCCGCTTGAGCAGCGGATGATCGTGCTCGGCGCGCTGGAAGCGGTGGACTGGGTGGTGTCGTTTGAAGAAGACACGCCGCAGCGCCTGATTGCCGGTATTCTGCCGGACCTGCTGGTGAAAGGCGGGGATTACAAGCCGGAGCAAATCGCGGGCAGCGAAGAGGTCTGGGCCAACGGCGGCGAGGTGATGGTGCTCAACTTTGAGGACGGGTGTTCCACCACCAACATCATCAGGAAGATCCAGAAAGACAGTCAGTAAAAAAAACGGGCCAGCTGGCCCGTTTATTTTTTCACCCTCTCCCTGTGGGAGAGGGCTGGGGTGAGGGCATCAGGCCGCACTTACTCCTGGTCATCCACCGGTGGAATGGCCGGTGCCGGCTTCACTTCTTCCGGCGCATTGCGGTTTTCCAGCTCGGTCAGACGCTGTTCCAGCAGCGCCAGCTTCTCGCGGGTGCGCAGCAGAACCTGGGTCTGCACGTCAAATTCTTCACGGCTGACTAAATCAAGGCGAACCAACTGCGCCTGCAGCGTCTGGCGGATTTTTTTCTCAACGTCATCACCAAATTCACGAATGCCTTTTGGCATGGATTCATGAACCTGACGCGCGATCTGCTCAATTTTTTTCGGGTCAATCATTGTCGTTTCCCTTGATGGAAAGGTGTTAGTGTCCATTGTAGCGCGTCATGCCCGGGGTAAACAAAATTGTTTGATGCTTATGCATTGCCCAGGATAATCAATAGCGTTATAGTTATCTCGCTTATTCTCAGGGCGGGGCGAAATTCCCCACCGGCGGTAAATCAGCGTGACGCTGAAAGCCCGCGAGCGCTTTGGGTGAAAACTCAAAGGTCAGCAGATCCGGTGTAATTCCGGGGCCGACGGTTAGAGTCCGGATGGGAGAGAGTAACGATCCAGTCGGGCATGGGCCCGCTCACGTTATCTTTTTGCCGCTTATACGGCGCTCCTAAGACTGCCCTGATTCTGGTAACCATAATGTTAATGAGGTTTTTTTACCATGAATCAGACGCTACTTTCCTCTTTTGGCACTTCAACTCAACGTGTTGAACATGCACTGGATGCACTGCGCGAAGGCCGCGGTGTGATGGTGCTTGACGATGAAAACCGTGAAAACGAAGGCGACATGATTTTCGCCGCCGAAAACATGACCGTTGAACAGATGGCACTGACCATCCGTCACGGCAGCGGCATCGTATGCCTGTGTATTACCGAAGATCGTCGTAAGCAGCTCGAGCTGCCGATGATGGTCGAAAACAACACCAGCGCCTTTGGTACCGGTTTTACCGTGACTATTGAAGCGGCGCATGGCGTGACCACCGGTGTGTCTGCGGCTGACCGTCTGACCACCGTACGTGCCGCGATTGCTGACGGTGCGAAGCCATCCGATCTGCATCGTCCAGGCCACGTCTTCCCACTGCGCGCGCAGGCGGGCGGCGTCCTGACCCGCGGCGGTCACACCGAAGCGACCATCGACCTGGTGACGCTGGCGGGCTTCAAACCTGCGGGCGTGCTGTGTGAACTGACCAACGATGACGGCACCATGGCGCGCGCGCCGGAGTGCATTACCTTTGCGCGTCTGCACAACATGCCGGTGGTCACGATTGAAGATCTGGTGGAGTATCGCCAGGCGCACGAGCGCAAAGCCAGCTGATAATAAAAACGCCGGGATATCCCGGCGTTTTTTTACCCGATTCCTGCGGTCTGCAGCAGAACCAGGCTTAATCCCATCACCGACATTCCGCACAGCACGCCATAGCTGGGGTTGTTGTTAGGATCTATCTCCTTCGCCAGCGGCATCAGTTCATCCACCGAAAGTGCAACCATGATCCCGGCTACCGCTGCCATAATCGCCGCCATCACTACCGGAGAGACCAGGCTACCAAGGATCAGCCAGGCCAGCACGCCGCCAAGGATTTCGGCCATCCCGGAAATACCTGCCCAGAACACCGCGGTGCGTTTCGAGCCCGTGGCGGCATAGACCGGACCGGCCACCGCGAGTCCTTCAGGAATATTGTGTAAGGCGACCGCCAGCGCGATGCCAAAGCCCATCTCAAGATTGCTGCTGGCCGTCACGTAGGTGGCGACCCCTTCCGGGAAGTTATGCAGGCTGATGCCCAGCGTCAGCAGAACCGCCGTTCGCTTAATATTCCGCGGCATGGGCGTTACGTTTTTCTGCATTAAATCCTGCGGATGCGCGTGCGGCAGCATCCGGTCGAGGGCAAAGTACCCCAGCAGGCCAAAAACAAACATGCCGTAACCCAGCAGCGGAGACATGCCTTCTGTGCCCAGCGCGGCAGGCAGCATCTCCATCAGGGAGATGAGCAGCATGATCCCGGCAGCAAAGCCCAGCGAGAAGGCCAGCACGCGGTTAGAGGGCTTTTGACCAAGTACGCCGAGGATCGCACCGATAAAGGTCGCAGCGCCCGCGAGTATGGTCAGGATCAAGGGGACTGACATGCATAACTCCTTGTGATAATGATTCTCATTAATATAAATGATTCATTTCTGGCAAAGCGAGGGGCGAACCCCGGCTTTACACATTCCTTACATTCAAATTTCCTGATGATGATCTTCACGCTTATCTGCGTTCATCTTTGCCGGATTGCGCGTAATGTAGCACCATTAAATTGACACCTTCTGTAAGGATATCATCATGACTTCTTCCCGTATGCCAGCCCTGTTTTTAGGCCACGGCAGCCCAATGAACGTTCTGGAAGACAACGTCTATACCCGTGCCTGGCGTCATCTGGGCGAGACGTTGCCGCGTCCAAAAGCGATTGTGGTGGTATCCGCGCACTGGTTCACCCGTGGAACGGGCGTGACTGCCATGGAAGCGCCAAAAACCATTCATGATTTTGGCGGCTTCCCGCAGGCGCTGTATGACACGCATTATCCAGCCCCCGGCTCGCCTGAGCTGGCACAAAGGCTGGTGGATCTGCTGGCGCCTGTTCCTGTAACGCTGGATAAAGAAGCCTGGGGTTTTGACCATGGCTCCTGGGGCGTGCTGATTAAAATGTATCCTGATGCGGATATCCCGATGGTGCAGCTGAGCATCGACAGCACCAAACCGGCCGCCTGGCATCTGGAGATGGGCCGCAAGCTGGCAACGCTTCGTGATGAAGGCATCATGCTGGTGGCAAGCGGCAACGTGGTGCACAACCTTCGTACGGCGCGCTGGCACGGTGAAAACACGCCATATCCATGGGCGACCGCTTTTAACGACTACGTTAAAGCGAACCTGACCTGGCAGGGTTCGGCTGAGGAGCATCCGCTGGTGAACTATCTGGATCATGAGGGCGGTTCGCTCTCTAACCCGACGCCGGAACACTTCCTGCCGCTGCTGTACGTACTTGGCGCGTGGGATGGTCAGGAGCCGGTTACGATCCCGGTCGACGGGATTGAGATGGGAAGCCTGAGTATGCTGTCGGTGCTGGTGGGGTAATAAAAGCAAAACGGCAACTTCAGGTTGCCGTTTTTAGTGTGTGCACCCTCTCCCTGTGGGAGAGGGCTGGGGTGAGGGCATCAGGCCGCAGTCTTATTCCACAAAAATATGCGGATAAAACCGCGACAGATCCTGCGTGATCAGCGCGCGATCTTCGCGAATGCCAATTCCGGCTGGCAGATCGTTGATGAGCCAGCTGCCAATCAGCGTATAGCTGTCGCCAAACTTCGGCAGTTGATAGAACTCCTGGACGATCATCCCTTCTTCGCCGTACGGCCCTTCAACCGCTTCCAGCGTCTTACCGTTTTCGATAATCGACACGTTCGCGCCTTCGCGGGAGAAGATCGGCTTAACGACGTATTTCTCCATTTGCGGGTAATCATCTTCCGCAAAATACGCCGGCAGCAGGTTCGGGTGATTCGGGAACATCTCCCACAGCATCGGCAGCAGGGCTTTGTTAGAGATAATGCTCTTCCAGGCCGGTTCCAGCCAGCGCACGCCAGCATCTTCCAGCTTGGTGGAGAACATCTCGCGGAGCATGTATTCCCACGGGTAGAGCTTGAACAGGTTGCTGATCACCTGATCCTGCGTATCCGTAAACTGACCTTTTTCACCCAGGCCGATATCCTCGATATAGAGGAACTCGGTCGCCACCTCCGCTTCGGCAGCGCAGTCCTGCAGATACTGAACCGTGCCACGGTCTTCTTCCGTGTCGCGGCAGCAGGCGAGATGCAGCAGGTTGAAGCCAAACTGCTCGCGCAGCTCGGCGAAGCGCTCGATCAGCTTCTCCTGCAGGCTGTTGAACTGGTCGCTGCCATCCGGCAGGTTTCCGGCATTGGCCTGGTCTTCCAGCCAGATCCACTGGAAAAACGCCGCTTCGTACAGGGACGTTGGGGTATCGGCGTTGTTTTCCAGAAGCTTCGGTTCACCTTTGCCGTCCCACGCCAGATCCAGGCGAGAGTAAAGCGAAGGCTGATTCGTTTTCCACGACTGGCGGACAAAGCTCCAGGTGTGCTTCGGAATGCGGAACTTTGCCATCAGCTCGTCGCTGTCGATGACCTTTTCCACGACCTTCAGGCACATCTGATGCAGCTCGGCCGTCACCTCTTCCAGCTTCTCAACCTGGGCCAGCGTGAGCTTGTAGTAAGCGTCTTCACACCAGTACGGCTCGCCGTACATGGTGTGGAAGTTAAAACCGTACTCGGTGGCTTTTTCACGCCAGTCCGGGCGCTCGGTGATACTGACTCGTTCCATGATCAGCCGCCCATTGAGCGAGTAGATGAGGTGCCTGTCGCGCTGCGCTGCATGCTGGTCTGCTTCGCCACCGATTCACCAAACCCGCCGCGGGTGATGGTGCTGGTCGTCGCAGGCTTCGGCGCCATTGCCGTTTTCGGTACCGTCACGGTGCGGCCAGGCGTCGCTGCGCCGTAGCCTTTACCGCTGGCATCGGTATATTGACCGTAAGCCGGGCTGGCCGGGTTTTTCGAGCTAAACAGCGGCTGCTGCTGGTAGCCTGCACCGCCGCCCATCAGGCGACCCATCATGTAGCCTGCCATCAGCGGCATCCAGAAGCTGCCGCTGGACTGCGCCTGCGCCTGATTTTCAGGTGCGGTGCTGGCCTGGGCCGGTGCCTGCTGACACTGACCTTCACCGAATTCCGCCACGCAGTCTTCGCGTGAGGCATATTTCGGCGCGGTACGTTCTGCTTCTTTCAGCGCGCTCGTATAAGCCGTTTTACACTCGGCGGCTTTGCCGGTTGCGGCAGAGCAGTCGTCTGCGTTTTGATACAGCGAAACCGTTTCGTCATTTTTCTCACAGCCTGCCAGCATAAAGACAGCCGTGACCGCCAGCGCAACAGGGGTGAGGTGACGCGCGTTCCAGCTCTTGCGGAACGAAGCGTGATTTATAGATTTTGTCCGTTTCATCTTTGTCTTCCAGGACCCAGTGGTAATAACGCTCAGGATAGAGGATGAGTGGTTGAAAATGAAGCGAAGAGGGGCGGAATCCGGGGGATCTTTACGTTGGCTTACGTTCGGATGTGATTCAGATGCTCCCTCTCCCTGTGGGAGAGGGGCGGGGTGAGGGCATCAGGCCGCAGCAGGCCTGATGACACTCTTAATTACGGAACGGATTATTGCCCTTGCTGGCAGGCGCTGTGGTACGCGCGGCAGCGGGCTGTGCAGCAGGGGTGTTGCTGTTAGCGTTGAAGTTATCAACCGCGGCAACCTGGTCAGGATTCTCAGGTGCAACGCTCTCCGGAGAGGTGGAGACCGGTTTGCCCAGCGCGCTGTTCAGCATCTGCAGGTCTTGCTCGTTCAGCGTACCCAGAGCCTGCTTAATGTTCAGCTGGTTAATCAGGTACTGATAACGCGCGCTGGAGAGCTGCTGCTTCGCGTTGTACAGCGTGGTGGTCGCGTCGAGCACGTCAACGATAGTACGTGTACCGACCGAGTAACCCGCTTCCATCGCGTCCAGGGAGCTCTGTGCAGACACAACGGCCTGTTTATAGGCGTTGATGCTGCTGATCGAGGCGTTCACGTTGTTGAAGGAGGAACGCACGGTCTGCACCACGTTACGGTGGGCGCTTTCCAGCTGCTCGCTCGCGCCAACAAAGTTGTACTGCGCCTGTTTCACCTGGGAGTTGACCTGACCGCCCTGGTACAGCGGCAGAGAGAAGCTCAGGCCCACCTTGTTCTGGCCCATATTGCTGTCATTATAACCCTGCGAATTGGCACCATTCGTTTTAGAGCCACTGTAGGTGGTGTCAGAGATACCGGTAGAGGCGCTCAGGCTCAGGGTTGGCAGATGACCGTCCTGCGCCTGACGAATTTGCTCGCGGGCCAGGTCCTGGCTCAGACGCGCCTGCAGCAACGTCAGGTTGCGGTTTTCCGCCTCTTTCAGCAGGGCGTTAACGGCCTGCGGTTTATCCGTTTTAAAGCTGTCGACGTTCAGAGACGCCAGCTCAGGATAATAATTCCCGGTGACCTGACGCAGGGATTCCAGCGCGTTATCGAGGTTGTTACGCGCGGTCACTTCGTTGGCCAGCACGGTGTCGTACTGTGAACGGGCGTTCTGCACGTCGGTGATCGCCACCAGGCCCACGTTGAAGCGCTGGGTAGTTTGATCTAACTGGCGGTAAATCGCCTGTTTCTGCGCTTCGGTGTAGGAGAGTGCGTCAATCGCGCTCAGCACGTTGAAATACGCCGTGGCCGTGTTCAGGATCAGCGTCTGCTGGTCGGTCTGATAGGTCACATCCTGGATGCCTGCGCTTTTTTCCTGCAGGGTCAGGGCACGCCATTTGGACATATCAAACAGCGTCTGTGTTAATTGCAGTGAGGCGCTGGTAGCATTGGAGTTTACGCCGTTAGCGTCGCGGAAACCGTTGCTGTAGGTATAATCTGCACCTAACCCTAACTGTGGCAGCAAGGGGCTACGCGCTTCGTTAATCTTTTCAAACGCAGCATCACGATCGGCCGCTGATTTACGTAAATCAGGGTTGCCCAGACGTGCCTGCTGGTAGACCTGTAACAGGTTTTCCGCCTGGCTCATTGCACTGAAGCCCGTCAGGCTCAGGCCGATAAGGATGGGGAGCAATTTCTTCATTTGCATTCCTTGTTGTGAAGCAGTATTAGCGCTGATCTAATTAAAAAATAATTGCCGATTCTAACAGAATCTTCCATACCAAAAGGTTGGCGTTACGTGCCATCTGGCGGTAATTTGCACCAATCTACCATATAGCCTTACAAACGGCAGCCAAACAGCCTTGAAATTCACAATTTCATCACCATTGCTACCAGGACTCGACTCATGCAAAAACCAGATAAGTTGCCCGTGACCTTCGCCAAAAACGATGTAGAAATTATTGCACGAGAAACGCTTTATAGCGGTTTTTTTTCAATGGATCTTTACCGTTTCAGGCATCGCCTGTTTAACGGGGAAATGAGCGGCGAAATCAGACGCGAAATTTTTGAGCGCGGGCATGCGGCAGTCTTGCTACCCTTTGACCCAGTGCGTGACGAAGTTGTGCTGGTGGAGCAGATCCGCATCGCCGCTTATGACGTCAGTGAGAGCCCGTGGCTGCTGGAGATGGTGGCCGGGATGATCGAAGAAGGCGAGTCGGTCGAGGACGTCGCCCGGCGCGAAGCGCTGGAAGAGGCGGGGCTGGTGGTCGGCCGTACCAAACCGGTGCTGAGCTATCTGGCAAGCCCGGGAGGCACCAGCGAACGCTTATCCATAATGGTGGGCGAAGTGGACGCCACGACCGCAGAAGGCATTCACGGTCTGGCTGATGAAAACGAAGATATTCGGGTTCATGTGGTAAGCCGGGAGCAGGCTTATCAGTGGGTAGAAGAGGGGAAAATCGACAACGCAGCATCTGTCATCGCCCTGCAATGGCTACAGCTGCATTATCAGACATTACGAAACGAGTGGAAAAAATGAAGCGCTATACGCCTGACTTCCCAGAAATGATGCGCCTGTGCGAAACCAATTTCGCACAATTGCGCCGCCTGCTGCCGAAAAACGACGCACCCGGCGAAACGGTAAGCTATCAGGTGAGCAACGCGCAGTATCGATTAACGATAACAGAATCAACGCGCTACACTACGCTGGTGGAGATTGAGCAAACGGCACCCAGCATTAGCTACTGGAGCCTGCCGTCGATGACGGTACGTCTCTATCACGACGCGATGGTCGCTGAAGTGTGTTCAAGCCAGCAGATCTTTCGCTTCAAGGCGCGGTATGATTACCCGAATAAAAAGTTGCATCAACGCGACGAAAAGCATCAAATTAACCAGTTTTTAGCCGACTGGCTAAGATATTGTTTAGCACATGGAGCAATGGCGATTCCGGTTTGTTAGCGTCATAAACCTACCTAAGGACACCATTTGGAAAGCCTGTTGAACCTGACTGTTGCTGGTGGGGCGCCAGTCAGGATATTACAAATCACCGATACCCACCTTTTTGCCGAAAAGCATGAAACGCTGCTGGGGGTGAATACCTGGGAGAGTTATCAGGCGGTACTGAGCGCCATTCACGCTGAAAACCGTGCATGCGATCTGATTGTCGCAACGGGCGATCTGGCGCAGGACCAATCTTCCGCGGCCTACCAGCATTTTGCTGAAGGCATCGCGAGCTTTAGCGTGCCTTGCGTCTGGCTGCCGGGAAACCATGACTTCCAACCTGCCATGTACAGTTCTCTTCAGGATGCGGGTATTTCTCCGGCGAAATGTGTTTTTGCGGGTGAACAGTGGCAGATCCTGCTGCTGGACAGTCAGGTGTTTGGCGTCCCGCACGGTGAACTAAGCGAGTTTCAGCTCGACTGGCTTGAGACCAAACTGGTTGCTGAACCTGAACGTCATACGCTGCTGTTGCTTCATCATCACCCTCTGCCGGCGGGCTGCAGCTGGCTCGATCAGCACAGTCTGCGCAACTCCGCGGCGCTGGATCGCGTGCTGGCGAAGTTCCCGCGGGTGAAAAATCTGCTGTGTGGGCATATTCACCAGGAACAGGATCTCGACTGGAACGGGCGCCGCATGCTGGCGACGCCGTCGACCTGCGTTCAGTTTAAGCCGCACTGCGCCAACTTTACGCTGGATACCATCGCGCCAGGCTGGCGCTGGCTGGAACTGCATGCCGACGGCACGCTGACCACGGAAGTCTGCCGTTTGACCGGTGCAAAATTCCGCCCGGATACCGCTTCAGAAGGCTATTGATGTCTACGCTCCTTTATCTGCACGGATTCAACAGCTCGCCACGCTCCGCAAAAGCGACACAGTTTCGCCAGTGGCTGAGCGAGCATCACCCCGACGTTGAGATGATTATCCCTCAGCTGCCGCCTTACCCGGCAGAAGCCGCGGAGATGCTGGAATCCATTGTGCTTGCGCACGGCGGCGAAACCTTCGGTGTGGTCGGTTCATCCCTGGGCGGGTATTACGCCACCTGGCTCTCGCAATGCTTTATGCTGCCCGCCGTTGTGGTTAATCCGGCGGTTCGGCCATTTGAGCTGCTGCGGGACTTTCTTGGCGAAAACGAGAACCCCTACACGGGCCAGCAATATGTGCTAGAGTCACGCCATATTTACGATCTCAAAGTTATGCAGGTCGACCCGCTCGAGGCGCCGGATCTCATCTGGCTGCTGCAGCAGACGGGAGATGAAGTGCTGGATTACCGCCAGGCAGTGGCGTATTACGCCTCCTGCCGCCAGACAATAGAAGAGGGCGGAAACCATGCTTTCACGGGCTTTGAGAATCATTTCACCCAGATTGTCGATTTTCTTGGACTGCACAGCCACTGACAATCAATGCGAATTGCTAGTTTAAATCATGACGCAAACCTATAACGCTGATGCCATTGAGGTCCTCACCGGGCTTGAGCCGGTTCGCCGCCGCCCGGGGATGTACACCGATACGACGCGCCCAAACCATCTGGGCCAGGAAGTTATTGATAACAGTGTGGACGAAGCGCTGGCGGGCCATGCCAAACGCGTTGACGTCATCCTGCACGCCGATCAGTCGCTGGAAGTCATTGACGACGGGCGCGGCATGCCGGTGGATATCCACCCGGAAGAGGGCGTCCCGGCCGTTGAGCTGATCCTCTGTCGTCTGCATGCGGGCGGCAAGTTCTCCAACAAAAACTACCAGTTCTCCGGCGGCCTGCACGGCGTGGGGATTTCCGTCGTCAACGCCCTGTCAAAACGCGTGGAAGTGAACGTCCGTCGCGACGGTCAGGTGTACAACATCGCGTTTGAGAACGGCGAGAAGGTGCAGGATCTGCAGATTGTCGGCACGTGCGGCAAACGCAACACCGGCACCAGCGTTCACTTCTGGCCTGACGAAAGCTTCTTCGACAGTCCGCGCTTTTCCGTTTCCCGCCTGACGCACCTGCTGAAAGCCAAAGCGGTGCTGTGCCCGGGCGTGGAAATTACCTTTAAGGATAACGTCAACAACACCGAGCAGACCTGGCGCTACGAAGATGGCCTTAATGACTATCTGTGCGAAGCGGTAAACGGCCTGCCGACGCTGCCGGAAAAACCGTTCGTCGGCAATTTCACCGGCGACACCGAAGCGGTGGACTGGGCGCTGCTGTGGCTACCGGAAGGCGGCGAGCTGCTGACCGAAAGCTACGTTAACCTGATCCCAACCATGCTGGGCGGTACGCACGTCAACGGCCTGCGTCAGGGCCTGCTGGATGCGATGCGTGAGTTCTGCGAATACCGTAACATCCTGCCGCGCGGCGTGAAGCTGTCGGCGGAAGATATCTGGGATCGCTGTGCCTACGTGCTCTCCGTGAAGATGCAGGATCCGCAGTTTGCCGGTCAGACCAAAGAGCGCCTGTCGTCACGTCAGTGCGCGGCGTTCGTTTCCGGCGTGGTGAAAGATGCATTTACCCTGTGGCTGAACCAGAACGTTCAGGCGGCAGAGATGCTGGCTGAAATGGCCATTTCCAGCGCCCAGCGTCGTCTGCGCGCCGCCAAGAAAGTGGTGCGTAAAAAGCTGACCAGCGGCCCTGCGCTGCCGGGCAAGCTGGCGGACTGTACCGCGCAGGATCTCAACCGTACCGAGCTGTTCCTCGTGGAAGGGGACTCGGCGGGCGGGTCGGCCAAGCAGGCGCGCGATCGTGAATATCAGGCGATCATGCCGCTCAAGGGTAAGATCCTGAACACCTGGGAAGTCTCGTCTGATGAAGTGCTGGCCTCGCAGGAAGTCCACGATATCTCGGTCGCGATCGGCATCGATCCGGACAGCGACGATCTGAGCCAGCTGCGCTACGGCAAGATCTGTATCCTCGCGGATGCGGACTCCGATGGTCTGCACATCGCCACGCTGCTGTGCGCGCTGTTTGTGAAGCACTTCCGCACGCTGGTGAAAAACGGTCACGTCCACGTCGCGCTGCCGCCGCTGTACCGTATCGACCTCGGCAAAGAGGTTTACTACGCGCTGACGGAAGAAGAGAAAGCGGGCGTGCTGGAACAGCTGAAGCGTAAGAAGGGCAAGCCTAACGTGCAGCGCTTTAAAGGGCTGGGCGAGATGAACCCGATGCAGCTGCGCGAAACGACGCTGGATCCGAACACGCGCCGTCTGGTGCAGCTGACGATCAGCGACGAAGACGAACAGCAGACAAACGCCATGATGGATATGCTCCTTGCCAAGAAACGTTCGGAAGACCGTCGTAACTGGCTGCAGGAGAAAGGCGATATGGCGGATATTGAGGCCTGATGCCCTCACCCTAACCCTCTCCCACAGGGAGAGGGAATGGATCGTAGGCCCGGTAAGCGTTAGCGCCACCGGGCTTTTTTACGTCAAAACTCCATCTTCACCGTCAGCTGCACTTCGCGCGGATCGCCAATCTGATTACCCAGATTGTTGGTGGCGATAGATGAGGTGTAGTAGGTCTTATCAAACAGGTTTTTCACGTTCACCTGCAGCGTCACCGGATACTGCAGCTTCATCTTATACGCCGCAAACGCATCCGCCACGAAATAGCCCGGCAGATAGTAATCCGCACCGTTGGTTGCGGAACGACGGCTTACGCCGTGCCCGCCGCCGCCCAGCGTCAGGGTATTCCCGGCAAACGCATTGTGAATATCGTAGGTCAGGAACAGGGAGCCGGTATGGCGCGGCACGTTCGGCAGCGGTTTGCCCGCATAGTCCGGGTCTTCCAGCACCTTAGCGTCGGTATAGCCATAGCTGGCGATGATATTGGTGTTCTCGGTCAGCGATCCGGCCAGATCCACCTCCACGCCCTGGGAGCGCACGCGGCCCGCCGTTTTGGCGATGGTTTCACCCCCCACGCTTTCGTTATACAGCACGTTGCGCTTGTGGATATCAAACAGCGCGATGTTGGCGGTAATGCCGTCGAACAGGTCGAACTTTGCGCCCACTTCGTAAGCATTCGACGTTTCCGGCGGCAGGTCGCCGATGTAGCTCGCAATGGACGACTGCGGCATAAACGTCTGCGAGTAGTTGGCAAACAGCGAGACCGCTGGCGTGAGCTTGTAAACCAGCCCCAGCTTCGGCGTCCACTGTTCGTCGCGGCTGTCGGTGTTGACGTTGAACGGACGGCCTTTGCCCGCGTACTGGGTGTAATACTGATAGCGCATCCCGGCGACGGCGATCCACTTATCGGTCAGGTACAGGGCATCCTGCGCGTACGCAGAGTAGCTTTCCTGCTTGAGCGTCTGGTCGCTGTCGGACGCCGACACGGTGGTGCATTTGCCGAGATTGCCATACGTCGGGTGATAGATATTGAAATCCTTCACGTTTTTACAGCGCATCATGTCCGTGCGCAGCAGATCGTAATTCTCATACGACACGCCGGTCAGGATCTCATTGTAAAAGCCCGCAATATCGACATTCCCCTGCAGATCCGCACGGGTGCTGTGCATGCGCTGGGTCGAGCCCTGGGTCGCATCCACGCGGCGGGTCAGGTTGCCGGTTTTTGAATCGTAGGCCATCACGCGGGCCTGGTTATCGCTGTATTTGTCCTGGCTGTAGCTGTAGTCAAACTTCGCGGTCCACTGGCTGTTGAGGCGATACTCCGCGTTGAGCTGAGCGAGATCGGACTGGCCGTCGGTCACGTTAAACGGCTCATCGAAGCGGGTTTTGCGATCGACGTCGACGGCTTTCTTGGTATTGAGATCGAAGATCGTTCCGCGATCGAACGGCGTCTTATAGTCACGATGCGAATAGAGCACGGTCACGGTGGCATCATCGCCGAACCAGGTGAGGGATGGGGCGATAAAGGTGCTGCGTTCGTTGCCGAAATTACGCCAGTAATCCTCGTCCTGATATTCGCCCGTGAGGCGATACGCCAGGCGCGTGCCGTCAATCGGGCCGGTAACATCGACCTGTCCGGTGCCGCCGCCAAAGCTGGAAGAGGTGGCAGAAATCGAGCCGCCGAAGATTTTCTCCGGGCTTTTGGTGACGACGTTGATCAGGCCGCCCGGATCGAGAATGCCGTACAGGGTCGAGGCCGGACCTTTCAGCACCTCCACGCGCTCGGTGGCGGCATTGAAGCTGCGCGGCAGGACGGTGCGCAGGCCGTTGGTCATGATCGAGCCGTCGCGGTTCGCGCCAAACCCGCGGCGCACAAAGGCATCCTGCGTACCGCCCAGGGTGTTGGTCTGCACCACGTTGCTGACGTTATAGAGCGCCTCATCCAGCGTGGTGGCGTGCTGGTCCTCCAGCACTTTATCGCTGACGGTATTCACCACCTGCGGGATATCCAGCATCGGCATGTTGGTGAGCGTCGCGGTGGAGGTATTCAGCGGCTGATAGCCGTTGGTGGCTTCCGCCGCAGTATTTGGATCGGCGGTGACGGTAAGCGTTTCGCCGTCTTTAGCCGCGGTGGTGTCTGCTGCCTGCGCCAGCGGCGCCATAAACAGCAGTGAAAAGAGCGCGCGCCCTTTTACCCCAGAGAGTGAAGGTGTGAACGTAGCCATTACATCTGTTATCCCGAAATATACCGCGAATGCGTTCGCGGCAAACTGTGTGAGTCATTGCCCTTTACGGTCTGTCCGTTAGCCGGAAGTGGCATCGGACATGTAATTGAGAATCATTCAACCATGCAGGGATGTAGTAGTAAATGGAAAAAAGAAAAAATCGACTACAGCGTTTAAACGTGCGGATAAGCGCAGAGGGGTGTTAATTAACTTATTGAAATTAATATTTTTATAAACCTTAATGCATTCATCTTTACTCTGGCTTACCCCTGATTTTTTCAGGGTGTTTCTTCGCTTGACTACTACATGGCGCAGCGTCAAACTCTCAAAAGAGAATGAGTTTTATTTTTATTTGTTGTTTTTTCATTACGTTGGCGTTCACGTGGCTCACAACACACACAAACCGGGTCTGGTTCTGGAGAACCTCTCTGCGGGCTATCAGAAAAAAATCATCGTTGATGATATCTCTCTTGCCATCCCTCAGCAGAAAATGACGGTGCTGGTAGGGGCGAACGGCTGTGGAAAATCCACGCTGTTGAGCACTATCGCGCGGCTGCTGCAGCCGCTGGGGGGAACCGCGCTGCTGGACGGTAAAGCCATTCATGAGCAGCCCACCAAAGCGGTCGCCCGTCAGCTTGGCATTCTCCCGCAGTCTCCGCTGCTGCCGGAAGGGTTGACCGTCTTTGAGCTTGTCTCGCGCGGGCGTTTTCCCTGGCAAAACGTTATGCGTCAGTGGAGCGACGAGGACGAACTGGCGGTGGAAGAGGCCCTGCGGCTGACCGGCACGGCAGAGTTTGCCCATATGCCGGTGGAAAGCTTGTCCGGCGGCCAGCGTCAGCGCTGCTGGATCGCCATGGCGCTGGCGCAGCAAACGCCGTATATCCTGCTTGACGAGCCGACGACGTATCTCGATCTCCGCTACCAGGTGGAGATCCTGGAGCTGCTGCACGCCCTGACCCGCCAGCACGGGCGTACGGTGGTGGTGGTGCTGCACGATCTCAACTTCGCCGTGAACTACGGCGATTCGCTGGTCTTTTTACGCCAGGGAAAAGTTGAGGGCGTATTGCATGAGGGCGATGCCTGCACGCCGGAGCTGATCAAAGCGGTGTTTGATGTGGACGTGCATATGTCCCTAAACCCGTTGACCGGCAAGCCGTTCTTTATGCCGTTTCGCCAGAGCATCGAACAGCCATGATGCGTGCTTCTCTGGCCTTCCTGATTTTTACATTGCTGCTGGCACTGGGCGCGATTATGCATCTGGGCATCGGCGCACGTTTTATCGCCCCGCAGACGGTGGTGGAGGCATTCTTTCATTTCGACCCGCGCAATTTCGACCATAACATCATCATCAGACTACGACTGCTGCGCCTCTGCGCCGCAATGGTGACTGGCGCCGCGCTCGGCGTGGCGGGTGTGCTGCTACAGTCCGTGATCCGCAACCCGCTCGGCGAGCCGCATATTCTGGGGCTCAACGCCGGGGCCGCGCTGGCGGTAGTGATTACCAGCGCGCTTGGGCTGTCGCTGCCGTTTGGTCGCCCTCTCGTTGCCGCCGCCGGTGCCGCCGCGCTATTTTTGCTGGTGCTGATGTTTTCCTCGTCCGGTCGCACCGGGCTCACGCCGATGAAGGTCACGCTGTGCGGCGTGGCGATGTCGGCGTTTGCCTCGTCGATTACCGCCGCGGTGTTACTCCTCGATGAACAGACGCTGCTCGCCATGCGCACCTGGCTGGCGGGTGATATCGCCGGAGTCAATGCGCAGATGCTCCAGAGCGCCCTGTGGGCGGCATCCGCCGGTTTTGTTCTCGCTATCGGGCTGTCGCCCTCGCTCAACATGCTGGCGCTGGGAGACCGGATGGCCCAGGGGCTTGGCGTGTCGCTGCTGAAAACCCGCCTGCTCGCCCTGCTGGCCATCGCGCTGCTCTGCGGCGCGGCCGTCTCTGTCGCCGGGCCGATTGGCTTTATCGGCCTTGTGGTGCCGCAGCTCATCCGCCGTCTGGTGTCGGTCGATTTACGCGTCATGGTGCCGCTGTCGGCCCTGTGCGGCGCGCTGGTGCTGCTGCTGGCGGACATCGCTGCCCGCACGCTGTTTACTCCCTGGGAGCTGGCAACCGGCATCATGACGGCCCTGGTCGGCGCGCCCGTGTTCATCTTTATGGCGTCGAGGATGTTCAAATGAACCGGGCCGGACTCCGCGCGATCCGCGTTGGCTACCTGTCGGCGCTGGTTCGTCCGAAGGCGCTGGCGTACCTGTCGCTTTTCGCGCTGGCGGCGCTAAGTCTGCTGGGCTTTGGCCTGACGCACGGTTCTCTACCCATTCCCGCCTCTGCCATCGGGCGCGCGCTTTTTTCGCCTGAAAGTCTGACGGCCGAGACGCGCTACGTCGTGTTGGACATCCGCCTGCCGCGCCTGCTGATGGCGATACTGTGCGGCGCCATGCTCGGCATGGCAGGGGCGGCAATGCAGTCCATCACCCGCAACGGTCTGGCTGACCCCGGGCTTATCGGCGTAAAGGAGGGCTGTAGCGCGGCGGTACTGCTGTTGATTTTTCAGTTCCCGGCGCTGGGCCTGGCCTGGCGTCCGCTGGTCGGCATGGCCGGTGGGCTGCTCACCGCGCTGCTGGTTATCGCCCTGGCGCGCGATATCTCGCGCCCGCGATTCATCCTGATCGGCATCGGCGTGTCGTGGGCGTTTGCCGCGGCAATGGGCGTCTTTATCACCACCGCCGACGTGCGCGACGTGCAGACGGCGATGCTGTGGCTGGCGGGAAGCCTGCACGCGGCCAACTGGACGCTGGTAGGGCTGGCCGCGCTCTGGACGGCTCCCGCGTTTGCGCTGCTGCTGTTTACCGCCCGGGCCGCGGACGTGGCGTTGCTCGGCAATCAGGCCGCCGCAGGTCTTGGCGTGCGCACAACCCGGCTGGCGCTGCTGCGGGTTCTCGCCCCGGTGGTGCTGACGGCGGCCTGCGTCTCCTGCGTGGGCAGTATTGGCTTCGTGGGGCTGATTGCTCCGCACATGGCGCGCCTGCTGCTGCGCGGTGGGCAAACCGCGCTCCTGACGGGAAGCGCCGTGCTGGGCGCGCTGCTGGTGCTGCTGGCGGATAACGTCGGACGTCTGGCATTCCTCCCGCTGCAGCTGCCGGCGGGGATTGTAATTTCATTGATTGGCGGACCGTTTTTCCTGCTGCTGCTCTGGCAGCGTCGGGACAGATTTTAGGGGACTATGATGCGCATACTGTTTTCGATGCTGTTGCTGGTGGGGTTCGCGGTGAGCGCGGCGGAGCCGACGCAGGTATTTACCGACGATTTGGGACGCAAAGTCGTTGTGCCGGTTCATCCGAAGCGGATTGTTTCATTACACGATCTGGATATCACCATTCCGCTGATTGAGCTTGGCGTGCCGCCGGTGGCGAGCCATGGCCGCACGCGGCCGGACGGCAGCCACTTTCTGCGCTCCAGCGGCATGTTGACCGGCGTCGACTTCGATAATTCCGATATCAAATTTATCGGCACGGCCGATATCGATATAGAGGCCATCGCCGCCGCAAAGCCTGACCTGATTATCACCGAGCCGACGCGCAACACCCCGGTGGAACAGCTGGAAAAAATTGCCCCGACGGTGAGCATCGATCATCTCGACGGCGGCGCGCCGGAAATCTACCGCAAGCTGGCGCAGCTCACGGGCACGCAGGCAAGGCTAAACACTCTGGAACGCCGCTATCAGGAACAAATCAAGGCGCTGAAGGCGACCATCGACACGCGCAAAATCACTGTGTCGGTGATTCAGGCTAATCAGGGGAAAATCAACGCCATGCACAGCTACCACTCGCTGGGTCGCGTGCTGCGCGACGCCGGATTCAAATTCCCGCCACTGATTGAGTCCATCCCGGAAGGGGGGCGGATTGACGTCAGCGCCGAGCGCCTGCCGGAGCTGGATGCCGATTTCGTCTTCGCCACCTGGCGCGGGGATACGGGCGGTAAACCGCAGGACGAGCTGGCGGCGATGGATGCGGTCATGCCGGGCTGGTGTCAGTTCCTGAATGCCTGCCGAACCGGGCGCTACGTGCTGATCTCGCGTGAAGAGGCCATCTCGAATTCGTTCGCGTCATTAGGGCTGATGGCCGCGCAGGTGCAGTCGCAGATTGCCGGGCGTCCGCTGCCGGAGGCGTCACGATGATCCGAAGAGTCGATGTTTACGGTGAGCGATTCCGCTCGCGGGCGCATCAGCTGACGCCGCGTCTGCTGCAGGTCGCACGCTATATCCATGACAACCGCGAAGCGGTGATGGAGCAGACCGCCATGGAGATTGCCGCCGTATTGAAAACCTCGGATGCCACGGTAGTCCGCGCCATTCAGGCGCTGGGTTTCGCCGGGCTGCGCGATCTCAAGCAGACGCTGGAGCAGTGGTTTGGCCCAGTGGTCACCTCCAGCGAAAAGATGTCCACCACGGTGAACACGCTCGCCAGCGACGTCAACGCGAGCATTGATTTCGTGCTGGAGGGGCATCAACACACCTGTGAGGTGTTATCCGAGCCCCATAACCGCTACGCGATGGCGCAGGCGGTCTCTCTGCTGGCGCAGGCAAGGCAGGTCGCCATATTTGGCATTGGTGCATCCGGCATTCTGGCCGAGTACACCGCCAGGCTTTTCAGCCGTATGGGGTTACCCGCCACGCCGCTCAACCGTACCGGGATCGGGCTTGCCGAACAGCTGATTGCGCTTCAGCGCGGCGACGTGCTGGTAATGATGGCGCAGAAATCCGCGCACCGGGAGGGGCAAACCACCCTGCGTGAAGCAAAACGTCTGGGCATTCCCACCATCCTGCTGACCAACGCCCTTGATTCGCGTTTCAGTAAGGAGGCCAGCGTGGTGATCCACGTTCCGCGCGGCGGCGAAAAGGGCAAAATCCCGCTCCACGGCACGGTGCTGCTGTGTCTGGAGATGATCATTTTGTCCGTCGCCTCCACCGAGCCGCAGCGCACCATTAAGTCAATGAAGCGCATCAACGAGCTCCATCGCGGGTTAAAACCGGGGAAGAAAAGCAGCTAAAAACAACAAAGCCCGGTGGCGCTAGCGCTTACCGGGCCTACGGTTCAGGTTTTGTAGGCCGGGTAAACGCAGTGCCACCCGGCAAATTCCACGAACTTAAACCCCTTGCTCAAGAATACGGATGTGGGTTTCCAGCACGTCACCCTTCACCGCGTCGCTCCACGCTTTCATGTGCGCGGTCTGCAGATGCGCTTCAAGATGTGCGACGGTTTCCCACTGCTCAACCATGATGATCGAGTCCGGCGCGGTCGCCTGGAAGCTGGCATCAGTGGCGGCATCCACCATCGGCGCGTAGCCGTGGCAGCCTTCTTCTTTCAGTACGGTCGGGATAATTTTCGCGAACTGATCCAGCACCGCCTGGCGGTGATGTTGACCTGGACGAGTACGGATTTCTGCGATAACGGTAAGCATGTTTACTACTCCTTTAATTCCAGGCTACCAGTTAAGCAAAAATTTTCGCGAGATGCTTGCGATATTCTGCGATATAGCTCGGGACATCAGGCATTTTAATCACGTCGTTGACGATAAAGGTCGGCAGCGGATCCATGCCCAGGAACTGATTCGCCTTGTGGAACGGCAGATACGCACCGTCCACGCCCACGCCTTCGAAGAACTGATCTTTCTCGGTGAAGGCTTCCAGCGGCGCGTTCCAGGTCAGTGACAGCATATATTTTTTGCCCTGAATCAGACCGCCTGAACCGTATTTTTTGGACGCGTCAGAGCGGGTGCGGCCATCGCTGGCATACAGTGAGCCGTGACCTTCGGTGAACACGTCGTCCATGTATTTTTTCACGGTCCACGGCGCGCCCATCCACCAGCCTGGCATCTGCCAGATCACCACGTCAGCCCACAGGAAGTTCTGCACTTCTGCTTTCACATCGTAGTTGCTGTCTGCACGCACGACCTTAACATCATGCCCGGCGTCGCGCAGGAAACCGTCCGCGACCTCGGTCAGGGTGTCATTCAGCTGGCCTTTAGAGTGCGCAAATTCTTTTGCACCGTTGATAATCAGAATGTTGCTCATTTTTTGTCCTCGACGATGAGAGTATGCCGGGTATTCTACGCGCGAGGACGGAGCGGAAAAATGAGCAAAATGTGCAAAGTCTTTTGCGTTAAACGCAATAATTCCTTACCAGCTGACCTTCGCTTCAAAACCACCTTCAGGGGCATTGCTCAGCGAGACGCGCATCCCGTGCAGCGCGGCGATGCGTTTTACGATGGATAATCCCAACCCGCTGCCCGTGGCATCCTGACCCGGCGGACGATAAAAGCGCTCGCCGATGCGCGCCAGCGCGTCCGGTGAAATCCCGGGACCGTTGTCGCGCACGCTAAAGCTACGCGCGTCAAGCGTCACGTCCACCACGCTGCCGTGCGGGCTGTAGCGAATCGCGTTATCCAGCAGGTTGCGCACCAGCAGGCTCAGGAGCAGCGGCTGGCCCGTACGTGTAACCTCTGGTGCATGGATATTCAGGCGAACATCAATGCCCGCCTGCTGCGCCGGATGCCAGATATCCAGCACCGCCGACTGCAGTAGATCGGCAAGCGTTATCGGTTCGACATCGTCCAGGTTGTCCAGCGAGTCCAGACGCGACAGCGTGAGGAGCTGGTCCACCAGCCGGGAAGCGCGGTCGATTCCCGCATGCAGCTGCATCAGCGCCTTTTCCCGCGCCTGCGGATCGTCATGAGAGAGCTGCGCCACGTCAGTTTGTACCTTCAGGGCCGCCAGCGGGCTGCGCAGCTCGTGGGCGGCATCGGACGTAAAGCGGCGCTCGCGGGTCATCATTTCCTGGGTACGCGCGAAGAGGTGATTCAGCGCGTCGAGCAGGGGGCGTACTTCTGTTGGTACGCCCTCCGTCGGCAGGTTATCTGTGGCGTCCGGCGAGCGGGAGCGCAGGGTCTGTGCCAGCTTTTTCAGTGGCTTCAGCTCCCGACTGAGGAGGAGAACCAGCAGCAGCAACATCACGGGCAGCGCCACCAGCCAGGGGGTCAGCTGTGAGCTGACCACGTCCAGCGCCATATCCTGGCGGTACTCCCACTCCTGACCGACCACCACGCGGTACTTCCCGTCGGGTGAGGTCAGCCACAGGAAACGCCATTCGTCGTTGTCGTCCTGGAGCTGCCCGTTATCAAACCCGTCGCGGCGATAGTGGTACGGAATATCGCGCCCGTTCTCGCCGTCGTTCAGCAGCATTTTGCCCTCGACGCTGTAAATGGCGAAAGCCAGCGCGTCGTCATCCAGACGACCATGCTTCACTTTTTTGGGGATCTCACGCATGCGTTCGGGGGCGCGGATCTCGTCAAGATCCATCGTCAGCAGCCGTTTGGCAAACAGCATCTGCTGCGTGTCGAAGAGCTTATCCAGCTTGTGGGTGGTCTGCTGCCAGGCCACCAGGCTGGCGGCAAACCATGCCGTCAGGGAAAGCGCTAAAAAAAGGAGCGTCAGGCGCAGCTTCAGGCTCAGGCGTTGCGTCAGCTTCATGCGTCACCCAGGATATAGCCGATGCCGTGCACGGTGCGGATAAACTCGCTGCCAAGCTTGCGGCGCAGATGATGAACGTGAACTTCGATGGCGTTGCTGGAGACGTCGTCGTCCCAGGTATACAGTTTTTCCTCGATAAGCTTTCGCGGCAGCACCCGACCCGCGTTACGCATTAACAGCTCCAGCAGCGCGAACTCTTTCGGCTTCAGCGTCAGCGGCTCACCGTCCAGCGTGGCGACGAGTCGGGTCGGATCGAGCGTGACCTTGCCGTGGCGTAGCTCGCTATGCGTCTGGCCGTGGCTGCGGCGGACCAGCGCCTCAAGGCGGGCGCCGACTTCAATCAGCGCGAACGGCTTACAGAGATAATCATCCGCGCCAAGACGCAGCCCCTCCACGCGCTGGTTAAGCGCATCTCGTGCGGTCAGGATCAATACCGGCTCGCTGCGCCCGCTTTCGCGCCACGCGCGCAGGATCTCCAGACCGTCGATTTCCGGCAGCGTCAGATCCAGCACCACGGCATCATAGGGCGCAGAAGCGAGCGCGGCCTGACCGGTTTTACCGTCGGTAAACCAGTCCACGCTAAAGCCCATTTTGCTTAACCCCGCCTTGATACCGTCACCGATTAACCTGTCGTCTTCTACCAGTAAAATGCGCATGTTCCCTCCTTGATGCCGTCAGTAAACCCTCTGTAAGCGCCTGCTGTACAGCAATAATAAATAAATTTTTCCCTTAAGAAGTTGTTAAGGATTACCCTGTTTAATGGACTGCGAAACCAGATTAAAGGGAGAGTTAATATGAAAAAATTCGCTGCTATTGCCGCCATCATGATGATGACCACTGCCCCCGTTTTTGCCGCGCAGGGCGGATTTAACGGCCCGTCTGCCGCACAGACCCAGACCCAAACGCAGGCAGGCGGTTTTGTCGACAACGACGCTAACCTCACCACCGCGGTGAAGGTGAAAGAGATGAAGGACGACAGCTGGGTGAAGCTGCGCGGGAACATCACCCAGCGCCTGTCTGATGACCGTTACACCTTCCGCGATGAGACCGGCACGGTGAACGTAGAAATTGACCACAAGCGCTGGAACGGCGTGACCGTCACTCCTCAGGATAAAGTGGAAATCCAGGGCAAGGTCGATAAAGAGTGGAACGATTTTGAAATCGACGTGAAGCAGGTCATTAAGCTGAACAAATAACCCGGAAAGGGCCGCATAAGCGGCCCTTTTTCTTTGTGACTCAACTCGCCAGATAAGGTAGTATCTGCGGCAATATTGCCTGAAACCCTTCGGTTTCTGAGTTGAGGAATCACACGTAATGAGCGATATGGCAGAGCGCCTCGCGCTACATGAATTCACGGAAAACGCCTACCTGAACTACTCCATGTACGTCATCATGGACAGGGCGTTGCCGTTTATCGGGGATGGCCTGAAGCCCGTTCAGCGCCGCATCGTCTATGCGATGTCCGAGCTGGGGCTGAACGCCACCGCCAAGTTCAAGAAATCCGCCCGTACCGTCGGTGACGTGCTGGGTAAATACCATCCGCACGGCGACAGCGCCTGTTATGAAGCGATGGTGCTGATGGCCCAGCCGTTCTCTTACCGCTACCCGCTGGTGGATGGCCAGGGGAACTGGGGGGCGCCGGACGATCCGAAATCCTTCGCGGCGATGCGTTATACCGAATCCCGCCTCTCTAAATATGCCGAAGTGCTGCTGGGCGAGCTGGGGCAGGGTACCGTTGACTGGGTACCGAACTTCGACGGTACGCTGCAGGAGCCGAAGATGCTGCCTGCGCGTCTGCCGAACATCCTGCTGAACGGCACCACCGGGATTGCGGTCGGTATGGCGACGGACATTCCGCCGCACAACCTGCGTGAAGTGGCGAAAGCCGCCATCACCCTGATCGAGCAGCCGAAAGCCTCGCTCGACGATCTGCTGGATATCGTACAGGGTCCGGATTTCCCGACCGAAGCTGAGATCATCACCTCGCGCGCGGAAATCCGCAAAATCTACCAGAACGGTCGCGGCTCCGTGCGCATGCGCGCGGTGTGGAATAAAGAGGACGGCGCCGTGGTGATCACCGCGCTGCCGCATCAGGTTTCCGGTGCCAAAGTGCTGGAGCAGATCGCCTCCCAGATGCGCAATAAAAAGCTGCCGATGGTGGACGACCTGCGCGACGAATCTGACCACGAGAACCCGACCCGTCTGGTGATTGTGCCGCGCTCCAACCGCGTGGACATGGAGCAGGTGATGAACCACCTGTTTGCCACCACCGATCTGGAAAAAAGCTACCGCATCAACCTGAACATGATCGGCCTCGACGGGCGCCCGGCGGTGAAAAACCTGCTGGAGATCCTCACCGAATGGCTGACGTTCCGCCGCGATACGGTCCGCCGTCGTCTGAACCATCGTCTGGAGAAAGTGCTTAAGCGCCTGCATATCCTCGAAGGTTTGCTGGTGGCGTTCCTCAATATCGACGAGGTGATTGAAATCATCCGTACCGAGGACGAGCCGAAGCCCGCCCTGATGTCGCGCTTTGGCATCAGCGAAACCCAGGCCGAAGCGATCCTCGAGCTGAAGCTGCGCCATCTCGCCAAACTGGAAGAGATGAAGATCCGCGGCGAGCAGAACGAGCTGGAAAAAGAGCGCGATCAGCTGCAGGCGATCCTCGCGTCCGAACGCAAGATGAACACCCTGCTGAAGAAAGAGCTGCAGGCCGATGCCGACGCGTTTGGCGACGACCGTCGTTCTCCGCTGCACGAGCGCGAAGAAGCGAAGGCGATGAACGAGCACGACATGCAGCCGTCCGAGCCGGTGACCATTGTCCTGTCGCAGAGCGGCTGGGTGCGCAGCGCCAAAGGCCACGATATCGACGCGCCGGGGCTCAGCTACAAAGCGGGCGACAGCTTCAAAGCGGCGGTGAAAGGGAAGAGCAACCAGCCGGTGGCGTTTATCGATTCCACCGGCCGCAGCTACGCCATCGACCCAATCACGCTGCCTTCCGCGCGCGGGCAGGGCGAGCCGCTCACCGGCAAGCTGACGCTGCCGCCGGGCGCGACGGTTGACCATATGCTGATGGAAGCCGATGACCAGAAGCTGCTTCTGGCGTCCGATGCGGGCTACGGCTTTATCTGTACCTTTAACGATCTGGTTTCCCGCAACCGTGCCGGTAAGGCGCTGATTAGCCTGCCGGACAACGCTCACGTGATGGCACCGCTGGTGATTGAGAACGAAAGCGACATGCTGCTGGCGATCACCACCGCCGGACGTATGCTGATGTTCCCGGTCAGCGATCTGCCGGAGCTGTCGAAAGGCAAGGGCAACAAGATCATCAACATCCCGTCGGCGGAGGCCGCTAAAGGCGAAGATGGCCTGGCGCACCTCTTCCTCCTGCCGCCGCAGAGCACGCTGACCATTCACGTCGGCAAGCGCAAAATCAAGCTTCGTCCGGAAGAGCTGCAGAAGGTGGTGGGTGAGCGCGGTCGCCGCGGCTCGCTGATGCGCGGTCTGCAGCGCATCGATCGCGTGGAGATTGACTCTCTTGCACGCAGCACCGCGGGTGACAGCGAAGAGTAATGTCGTGATATCCCCCTCTGTCCGGAGGGGGAATTTCAATAAAATTTCCCGTAAAATCGTTGTTAATTCGTGCGTTGCGATTAACAATACGCGCTCGTAATAAAGTCCTTACCTGGCCACAGGTGAAGTATAATTGTCAGCTGTTGGGGCTTCAGAGGTCGCTATGCTATATATTGTTCGTCTTATTCTTACCGTTATCTACTGCATTCTGGTCTGTATTTTCGGCTCTATTTATTGCCTGTTCAGCCCGCGTAATCCGAAGCATGTCGCCACCTTCGGCCATATGTTTGGTCGCCTTGCGCCGCTGTTCGGTCTGAAGGTTGAAAAACGTCTGCCGGAAGGGGCGGAGAATTTCGGTAACGCCATCTATATCGCCAACCATCAGAACAACTACGATATGGTGACGGCCTCTAATATCGTGCTTCCACCGACCGTGACGGTGGGCAAAAAAAGCCTGCTGTGGATCCCGTTTTTTGGTCAGCTGTACTGGCTTACCGGTAACCTGCTGATCGACCGTAACAACCGTGCAAAAGCGCATAGCACCATTGCGGAAGTGGTGAATCATTTTAAAAAGCGCAAAATTTCAATCTGGATGTTCCCGGAAGGGACGCGCAGCCGCGGCCGCGGCCTGCTGCCGTTTAAAACCGGTGCGTTTCATGCCGCAATTGCGGCAGGTGTTCCAATTATTCCTGTGTGCGTTTCCAATACTTCGAATAAGATTAATCTTAACCGCCTGAATAACGGGCTGGTGATTGTCGAAATGCTGCCACCCGTCGATACCAGCAAATACGGTAAAGATCAGGTGCGCGAGCTGGCCGCGCACTGCCGTGATCTGATGGCTGAGCATATTGCGCTGCTCGACAAAGAAGTCGCAGAGAGAGAAGCCGCCGGTAAGATTTAATCCGGCGTTGAAGGGAAAACGAATTCCCGCGTTGTTAGTCGTTTCAGATGGAGCTTATATGTCACTCAGTCGGCGTCAGTTTATTCAGGCTTCGGGGATCGCCCTTTGTGCGGGTGCGATGCCGCTGACAGCCAGCGCCGCCGGGCAGCAACAGCCGCTGCCTATTCCGCCACTCATTGAATCCCGTCGAGGTCAGCCGCTTTTCCTGACGCTGCAGCGCAGCCACTGGTCCTTTACCCAGGGGACGCGTGCACCCGTCTGGGGCATTAACGGACGTTACCTTGGGCCGACCATTCGCGTGTGGAATGGCGATGACGTAAAGCTCATCTACAGTAACCGCACCCCTGAAAATGTCGCCATGACCATCAGCGGCCTGCAGGTGCCTGGCCCGCTGATTGGCGGCGCGGCGCGCATGATGTCCCCCAGCGCCGACTGGGCGCCCGTTCTGCCGATTCGCCAGAGCGCGGCAACCCTGTGGTATCACGCCAACACGCCTAACCGCACGGCGCAGCAGGTCTATAACGGCCTGGCCGGAATGTGGCTGGTGGAAGATGAGGTCAGCAAATCCCTGCCGATCCCGAACCACTACGGCGTGGATGACTTCCCCATTATCATCCAGGACAAACGTCTGGATAATTTCGGTACGCCGGAATACAGCGAACCGGGCAGCGGCGGCTTCGTTGGCGATACGCTGCTGGTAAACGGCGCGCAGAGCCCGTATGTAGAAGTGTCCCGTGGCTGGGTGCGCCTGCGTCTGCTCAACGCGTCTAACTCGCGCCGCTATCAGCTGAAAATGAGCGATGGCCGTCCGCTGCACGTAATTTCCGGCGATCAGGGCTTTTTACCGGCGCCGGTTTCCGTCAAACAGCTGGCGCTCTCGCCGGGTGAACGTCGCGAAGTGCTCATTGATATGACCAATGGGGATGAAGTGTCTGTCACCTGCGGTGAAGCGGCCAGCATTGTTGACCGTATTCGCGGGTTCTTTGAACCGTCGAGCATACTTGTCTCGACCCTGGTGCTGACCCTGCGTCCAACCGGTCTGCTGCCGCTGGTGACCGATAGCCTGCCAATGCGTCTGCTGCCGCAGGAGATCATGAGCGGCTCGCCGGCGCGCAGCCGTGATATCAGCCTGGGCGACGATCCGGGGATCAACGGCGCGCTGTGGGACGTTAACCGCATCGACATCACCGCGCAGCAGGGCACCTGGGAGCGCTGGACGGTTCGCTCGGATATGCCGCAGTCGTTCCATATTGAAGGGGTGTCGTTCCTGATCCGCAACGTCAACGGCGCGATGCCGTTCCCGGAAGATCGCGGCTGGAAAGATACCGTCTGGGTGGACGGCCAGGTGGAACTGCTGGTTTATTACGGCCAGCCTTCGTGGCCGCACTTCCCGTTCCTGTTCCACAGCCAGACGCTGGAGATGATGGACAGGGGGTCGGTAGGGCAGATGCTGATCAATCCGGCACCGTAAATTGTTTTTCTCCCTCTCCCTGTGGGAGAGGGTTGGGGTGAGGGCAACAGCCCGCATAATACCCCTTCATTTCCCACAATGATCCAGCGTATAATCCCCGCCCTTTTGTCTATTTTTTCTTCGGAAGCATTATGAGCGCAATTTCCCTGATCCAGCCGGATCGTGACCTCTTCTCCTGGCCCCAGTACTGGGCGGCCTGCTTTGGACCGGCGCCGTTCCTGCCGATGTCCCGGGAAGAGATGGACCAACTGGGCTGGGACAGCTGCGACATCATTCTGGTCACGGGCGATGCCTATGTTGACCACCCGAGCTTCGGCATGGCCATCTGTGGCCGTATGCTTGAAGCGCAGGGCTTCCGCGTGGGGATCATCTCCCAGCCTGACTGGAACAGCAAAGACGACTTTATGCGTCTGGGTAAACCCAACCTGTTCTTCGGCGTGACCGCAGGCAACATGGACTCGATGATCAACCGCTATACCGCCGACCGTAAGCTGCGTCATGACGACGCCTACACGCCGGATAACGTGGCGGGTAAACGTCCGGACCGCGCGACCCTCGTCTATACCCAGCGCTGCAAAGAAGCCTGGAAAGACGTCCCGGTGATCCTGGGCGGCATCGAGGCGAGCCTGCGCCGCACCGCGCACTACGACTACTGGTCAGATACCGTTCGCCGCTCGGTGCTGGTGGACTCCAAAGCCGACATGCTGATTTACGGCAACGGCGAGCGTCCGCTGGTGGAAGTGGCGCACCGTCTGTCGCAGGGCGAGCCGGTGAGCAGCATCCGTGACGTGCGCAATACCGCCATCATGGTGAAAGAGGCGCTGCCCGGCTGGCGCGGTGTGGATTCGCGCATCATTGATATGCCGGGCAAAATCGACCCGATCCCACACCCGTACGGTGAAGATCTGCCGTGTGCCGATAACAAGCCGGTTGAGCCGAAAAAAGCGGAAGCGAAGGCTATCGTCGTGCAGCCGCCGCGCCCGAAACCGTGGGAAAAGACCTACGTGTTGCTGCCGTCCTACGAGAAGGTGAAAGCCGACAAGGTGCTCTACGCGCACGCGTCCCGTATTCTGCACCATGAAACCAACCCGGGCTGCGCCCGCGCGCTGATGCAGAAGCACGGCGAGCGTTTTATCTGGATCAACCCGCCGGCCATCCCGCTCTCCACCGAAGAGATGGACAGCGTCTTTGCGCTGCCGTACAAGCGCGTGCCGCACCCGGCGTACGGCAACGCCCGCATCCCGGCGTATGAGATGATCCGTTTCTCGATCAACATCATGCGCGGCTGCTTCGGCGGATGCTCCTTCTGCTCCATTACCGAGCACGAAGGCCGTATTATCCAGAGCCGTTCGGAAGAGTCGATCATCAATGAGATCGAAGCGATTCGCGACACGGTGCCGGGCTTTACCGGCGTGATTTCTGACCTCGGTGGCCCAACCGCCAACATGTATATGCTGCGCTGCAAGTCGCCGCGCGCGGAGCAAACCTGTCGTCGCCTCTCCTGCGTCTATCCGAGCATTTGCGAGCACATGGACACCAACCACGAGCCGACGATTAACCTCTACCGCCGCGCGCGCGATCTGAAGGGCATCAAGAAGATCCTGATCGCTTCCGGGGTACGTTACGACATCGCCGTGGAAGATCCGCGCTACATCAAAGAGCTGGCGACGCATCACGTCGGCGGCTATCTGAAGATTGCGCCGGAGCATACCGAAGAAGGCCCGCTGTCGAAGATGATGAAGCCGGGCATGGGCAGCTATGACCGCTTTAAAGAGCTGTTCGACACCTATTCCAAGCAGGCGGGCAAAGAGCAGTATCTGATCCCGTACTTCATCTCCGCCCACCCGGGCACGCGCGATGAGGACATGGTCAACCTGGCGCTGTGGCTGAAGCAGCGTCGCTTCCGTCTGGATCAGGTACAGAACTTCTATCCGTCACCGCTCGCCAACTCGACGACCATGTATTACACCGGCAAGAACCCGCTGAGTAAGATTGGCTATAAGAGTGAAGAGGTGGTGGTGCCGAAAGGGGATAAACAGCGTCGTCTGCACAAGGCGCTGCTGCGTTACCACGATCCGAAAAACTGGCCGCTGATCCGCCTGGCGCTGGAAGAGATGGGTAAAAAACACCTGATCGGCTCGCGACGCGACTGCCTGGTACCGGCCCCGACGCTGGATGAGATGCGCGAAGCGCGTCGCCAGAACCGCAATACGCGCCCGGCGCTGACCAAGCACACGCCAATTGTGCATCAGCGTTCGAACGGTGGGGCGGGAACGAAGAAGAACGTAAAACGTAAGATCGGTTAAACCTGTAACAATGCCCGGTGGCGCTGCGCTTACCGGGCCTACAGGTCAGCGCGTAGGCCGGGTAAGGCGCAGCCGCCACCCGGCTTTTTTCTGCATAAGGGTAGGAGGCCCAAAATGAAAATAAGGAAGTTAACAGGAACGATGCTGATTGGCCTGACGTTATGCGGTTGTGTAATGCATCGCCAGACACAGCCAGAAGTGGAAGGACGTCTAATCGACAGCGCAGGTAAGCCAGTCTCTGGCGCTAAAATAACATTAGAGAGGGAGCAAACGCTTTCTGACGACAACGGTCGTTTTGCTTTTCAGAGCCAGCATGAGTGGATCTTTTTTCTGCCAATAGGTCCGATGGACTGGATTTATCACACCCCGCTCCAGATAAGTGTCAACGGAAAGGAATATGATGCAGAAGCAGGCGGCGGTCTCGGTGGGCCACATAAACTTGAAGGGAAAGCGTATAACGTTATTTGCACATTGCCTGACTTTCCCGGAGAAGCGAGATGTCAGTCCGGTTTATAGATTAAAACGAGCCCGGCGGAAGACCGGGCTCGTTTTAGGTATTACCCGCCAAACTGATCCGGGTCCGGCCCAAGCCGCTTACCCTTATCCAGCTTCGCAATCTCACCCAGCTCGTCTTTGTCCAGACGGAAATCCCAGACGTCGAAGTTCTCGGCGATGCGCGACGGCGTGACTGATTTCGGTATCACCACCAGGCCGTTGTCCAGATGCCAGCGAATGACGATCTGCGCCGGACTTTTGCCGTATTTATCCGCCAGTTCGCGGATAATTTTTTGATCGAACACGCCCTGGCCACCCTGCGCCAGCGGGCTCCAGGACTCGGTCTGGATTTTATGCGTGGCGTTCCAGGCGTGAAGCTGACGCTGCTGCAGCAGCGGGTGCAGCTCGATCTGGTTAATGACAGGCGCGACGCCCGTCTCGTCAATCAGCCGCTGCAGGTGATGAACCTGGAAATTACAGACGCCGATGCTTTTCACCAGCCCCTCTTTCTGCAGTTCAATCATCCCTTTCCAGGCATCAACGTAGTGATCGATAGCCGGAACCGGCCAGTGCATCAGCCAGAGATCGACGAAGTCGAGCTGGAGTTTTTCCAGGCTCTCTTCCAGGGCTTCGCGGGGACGTTTTTGGTCGTCGTTCCAGAGTTTAGTGGTGATGAACAACTCATCGCGAGGGACACCGGCGCTGGCCAGTGCTGTACCCACGCCGTCCTCGTTTTTGTACGCGGCGGCAGTGTCAATCGACCGGTAGCCGACTTCCAGGGCTTTATGAATGGCGGAGACGACCTCGTCGTTACCGGCTTTCCATACACCTAGCCCCAGCTGGGGCATCACGTTGCCGTCCTGCAGCTTGATTACGGTTTGGTTTGCCATTTTTCCTCCTTCAGGTGCGCATCGCCGGAGGGTTCCTCCGGCGATGGGGTGTGCATTAAGTCTGGACGAAATGTCAAAAAACGAAAGTCGGGGGGACAAAAACGCTTAGCGTGCCGCCTCGTAAATACGACGGCTGACGTCCAGCGTGATGTCGCCGTGCTCGCCCAGATGGGTCATACCGTGCTCTTCGAGTTTCGCCAGCAGGGCAGGGATCGAGCTGCCGTCCAGGCCGTAGCCAGACAGACGCGTTGGCACGCCCAGACCTTCAAAGAAGCTGCGGGTCGCTTCGATGGCGGCATCAATACGCGCATCGTCAGAACCCTCGGTGATGTTCCACACGCGTTCAGCGTACTGCAGCAGTTTGGCGCGTTTAGTGTCGCGTTTTTCGTTCCACAGGGCAGGCAGCACAACGGCCAGCGTCTGAGCGTGGTCCAGACCGTGCATCGCCGTCAGCTCGTGGCCCAGCATGTGGGTTGCCCAGTCCTGCGGCACGCCAGCACCGATCAGGCCGTTCAGCGCCTGCGTGGCGGC
Organism: Enterobacter cloacae complex sp. 2015409; assembly: GCF_041365315.1. Classification (NCBI taxonomy): domain Bacteria; kingdom Pseudomonadati; phylum Pseudomonadota; class Gammaproteobacteria; order Enterobacterales; family Enterobacteriaceae; genus Enterobacter; species Enterobacter cloacae complex sp. 2015409. The sequence continues at coordinate 276,329 of NZ_JBFTVM010000003.1, forward strand.
CCACATTACGTTGGCGCGAACGTCGTAGTTTTCCGGCTCTTTCAGCGCTTTCGGACCTTCTTCGACGAGCGTCAGCAGAATGCCTTCCGCGAAGCGATCCTGAATTTTGGCATTCACCGGATACGTGACGTACTGCTCAACGGTATGAACAAATGCGTCGACCACGCCGTTCGCCACCTGACGCGCAGGCAGGGTGTAGGTGTAAACCGGGTCCAGAATGGCGAACACAGGCTGAACGTGTTCGTTCATGAAGGCCTGCTTGTCACCGGTGGTTTTACGGGAGATCACCGCGCCCTTGTTGGATTCAGAACCGGTGGCCGGCAGGGTCAGCACGGAGCCCATCGGGATAGCGCTTTTGATGTCGCTGCCGCGGGTTTCCAGAATGTGCCATGGATCGATGCCGTCAGCGTAGTGCGCTGCCGCCGCGATGAATTTGGTACCGTCCAGCACGGAGCCGCCGCCGACCGCCAGCAGGAAGGTGATGTTTTCTTCGCGGGCGATTTTCACCGCGTTCATCAGCGTTTCGTAAGACGGGTTTGGCTCGATGCCGCCGAACTCACGCACGTCCAGACCGTCCAGCGCGCTGTAAACCTGATCCAATACTCCGGTTTTTTTCACGCTGCCGCCACCGTAGGTGATCAGCACGCGGGCGTCAGCAGGGATCTGCGCGCGCAGATCGGCGATAGCGTCTTTACCAAACAGAATGCGGGTTGGGGTGTGAAGATTAAAGTTGTTCATTGCTCGTTCCCTTTAGTGGGTGAAAAACCGTGGTGGCGCAGAGGGCGACCTGATGCTGCTCATTGTGGCCGCCCGGGGCTACGCCCTCAATGCACATTCCTGCCGATGTCTTGCCCATTTCTACAGAGCGCTGGAGAAAGCGCTGAAAACGACGCACACTGTCAACGTCGAAAACCGCACCCGGAGTAACGCAAGATGAACCGTGAGGCTATCTGCCAGCAGCTCACTGCGCAGATTAAAAGACTGATAGATAACGAAAATGGCGTCAGTGGCCTGCTTCCTGACATTCGCCTGCTTTATGGCACGCAGCCAGGGACGCGCACGCCGGTCATGTACCAGCCTGGCATCGTTTTTCTCTTCTCTGGCCATAAAATTGGCTATATCAACGAGCGCGTGTTCCGCTACGACACCAACGAATATCTGCTTCTGACGGTACCTTTACCCTTTGAATGTGAAACCTTCGCGACAGAGGCCGTTCCGCTGGCGGGTATTCGCGTCAACGTCGATATTCTGCAGCTGCAGGAACTGCTGATGGAGATTGGCGAAGATGAACTCTTCCAGCCTTCGATGGCGTCGAGCGGGATTAACTCGGCGACGCTGTCGGAAGAGATCCTCTGCGCCATTGAGCGTCTGCTGGACGTGATGGAGAGGCCGCTGGACGCGCGCATTCTGGGCAAGCAGATTATCCGCGAAATTCTCTACCACGTGCTGCTGGGCCCGGGGGGCGGAGCGTTACTGGCCCTGGTGAGCCGACAGACCCACTTCAGCCTGATAAGCCGCGTGCTCAAGCGTATCGAGAGCCAGTACACGGAAAACCTTAGCGTCGACCAGCTGGCGGCGGAAGCGAACATGAGCGTCTCGGCGTTTCACCATAATTTTAAATCGGTGACCAGCACCTCGCCGCTGCAGTACCTCAAAACCTACCGGCTGCATAAGGCGCGGATGCTGATGATCCACGACGGTATGAAGGCCAGCGCGGCGGCGATGCGGGTGGGCTACGAAAGTGCGTCGCAGTTCAGTCGGGAGTTTAAGCGCTATTTCGGCGTTACGCCGGGAGAGGATGCGTCACGTATAAGAACGATGCAGGGAGTCTGACGAAAAACGTAGGCCGGGTAAGCGATAGCGCCACCCGGCTTTGTTGAATTATGCGCTGCAGTACTTCTTCTTAATCACCACCGCGATAGTCCCCACCAGACCCGCCACCAGCAGGAACATCGGCAGCACCATCAGGAAGGTCATCACCTGATCTTCGTGGTGTTTCACGAAGGGGATCATATTCAGCGCGTAGCCGAGCGTCGTCACCACGCCAACCCACAGCAGGGCGCTCAGCCAGTTGAAGAACTGGAAGCGGCGGTTCGACAGGCCGGAAATGCCCGCCATCGTCGGCAGAAGGGTGCGAACGAACGCCAGGAAACGCCCCGCCAGCAGCGCCAGCAGGCCGTGCCGGTCAAACATGCAGGTCGCACGCTGATGATATTTATGCGGCAGCTGCGCCAGCCAGCTTTTGACGACGCGCGTGTTCCCCAGCCAGCGGCCCTGCAGATAGCTCAGCCAGCAGCCCAGGCTGGCTGCGGAGGTCAGGATAACCATCGTTGGCGTGAAGTCCATGACGCCTTTACCGATTAACGCCCCGGCAAGTAAAAGCAGGCTGTCACCGGGTAAAAACGAGGCTGGCAGTAATCCATTTTCCAGAAACAGAGTTGCGAACATCACGAAATAGACGATACCGACGACGTGAGGATCCGCCAGCGCGGCAAAATCGTGGTGCCAGAGCGCCGCGATAATATCTTGAATAACAGCCATGGACTTTCCTGTGGAACAGCAGATATAGCGCTATTGTACTCCCTTATTCGCCCGTCGGGTTTGATCCCGGGCGCAACTCATGCAGACTTTTCCGCTTGCGGTGTCCACAAAAGCGTCCAGGGAGTACATTTTCAGCCAGCACTCTACACGATACGCTCGAACCCTGCTGCTAAATCCGCAATCAGATCGTCAACATTTTCTAAACCGATATGCAGTCGAATCAGGGTACCGCTGAAGTCCACGTCGCCACCGGGGCGCAGGGCCGCAATCTGTTCCGGCTGGTTAGCCAGGATGAGGGATTCAAAACCGCCCCACGAGTAGGCCATGCTGAAGAGGGTAAAATTATCCAGATAGCTTGCCAGCTCGTCATTATTCAGCCGTTTTTTCAGCACAAACGAGAACAACCCGCTGCTGCCTGTAAAGTCACGCTGCCAGAACTCATGGCCTTTACTGCCGGGTAGCGCGGGGTGATTCACGCGCTCAACCTGCGGATGCTGCGCCAGCCATTCGGCCACCTTCAGGCTGCTTTCATGGTGCTGACGCAGGCGAACGCCCAGCGTGCGGATGCCCCGGCTGGTCATGTAGGCCGTGTCGGCATCCACCATCTGGCCCATCAGGTAGGCGTTTTCACGCAGCTGATCCCAGCAGCGCGCGTTGGAGACCGCAGTACCGATCATGCCGTCAGAGTGGCCAATCAGGTACTTCGTCGCCGCCTGAATCGAGATATCAATGTCGAAGTCCAGCGCTTTGAACAGCACGCCTGCCGCCCAGGTGTTGTCGATCATAACGATCGCCTCTGGCGCTTTGCTGCGCACGGCCTTCACGATAGCCGGCACGTCGTGAACTTCCATGGTGAGCGACCCCGGCGATTCCAGGAACACAATGCGCGTGTTTGGCTGAATAAGTTCGGCAATACCTTCACCAATCAGCGGGTCGAACCAGCCGGTGGTCACGCCGAGCTTGCTGAGAATTTTGGTACAGAAGTCCTGGCTGGGTTCGTAGGCGGTGTTGGTCATCAGGATGTGATCGCCCTGTTCCACGAACGCCAGAATGGTGTTGGCGACCGCAGCCGCTCCGCACGGGAACAGCGCGCAGCCTGCGCCGCCTTCCAGCTCGCACATCGCCTCCTGCAGAGAAAAATGGGTTAGCGTGCCGCGACGGCCATAAAACAGGCCGCCTTTCGCGCGGTTGCGCGTGGCGATTTTTTTCTCCTCAACGGTATCAAACACCAGCGAGGAGGCGCGTTGAATCACGCTGTTGACCGATCCCTGAGTATATTTTTTGCTGCGTCCTGCCTGTACCAGCGTGGTATCAAGATGCTTCTTTGTCATGTTCGCTAACCCTGTTTTTATACGTCTGGACGTCCAGACTACCACGATTGGAAAAAACTGCACCCGCAGGCTTATCGAATAAGCAGAAAATATTAGCAAAAAAACGCATAAGAAATTTTTACTGCGTAAGCGCAAGGAAAGTGAACGAAAATTGCGGCACTATGCAAATACTAATGAGAACTACTATCAATTCGACGACGTTTTGATATTATTACGTTCAGATTTTGTGATTTGCGTCCTGGAGATACAGAGTGGGTAATAATTTGATGCAGGCGGATCTCTCCGTTTGGGGCATGTATCAGCATGCTGACATCGTGGTTAAGATTGTGATGATCGGCCTGATTCTGGCGTCCGTTGTCACCTGGGCTATCTTCTTCAGCAAGAGCGCCGAGCTGCTTTCGCAGAAGCGTCGTCTCAAGCGGGAACAGCAGCAGCTGGCTGAAGCCCGCTCTCTGGATCAGGCTTCAGACATGACCTCATCCTTCCACGTGAAAAGCCTGACCACCCTGCTCGTGAATGAAGCGCAGAACGAGCTGGAACTCTCCGCGGGCAGTGAAGATAACGAAGGCATCAAAGAACGTACCGGTTTCCGCCTGGAGCGTCGCGTGGCGGCCGTTGGCCGACACATGGGGCGCGGCAATGGTTATCTGGCGACCATCGGGGCGATCTCACCGTTTATCGGCCTTTTCGGTACGGTCTGGGGCATCATGAACAGCTTTATCGGTATCGCGCAGACCCAGACCACCAACCTGGCGGTTGTGGCCCCGGGTATCGCAGAAGCGCTGCTGGCGACGGCGATTGGTCTGGTCGCGGCGATTCCGGCGGTGGTTATCTATAACATCTTCGCGCGTATGATTGGCAGCTACAAAGCCACGCTGGGTGACGTTGCCGCGCAGGTTCTGCTGCTGCAAAGTCGCGATCTCGACCTGAATGCCAGCTCGGTTAAGCCGGTGCACGCGGCGTCCAAACTGCGCGTGGGTTGATAGTATGGCGATGCGTCTAAACGAAAATCTGGACGATAACGGTGAAATGCATGAGATCAACGTGACGCCGTTTATCGACGTTATGCTGGTTCTGCTGATTATCTTCATGGTGGCTGCGCCGCTGGCGACGGTGGATGTGAAGGTAAATCTGCCTGCCTCATCCAGCCAGCCCCAGCCGCGCCCGGAGAAGCCTATCTACCTGTCGGTGAAGGCGGATAAATCCATGTTCCTCGGCAATGACCCGGTGACGGCCGACTCTGTCATCCCGGCCCTGGATCAGCTTACGGGCGGTAAGAAAGACACCACGGTCTTCTTCCGTGCGGATAAAACCGTTGATTATGAAACCATGATGAAGGTAATGGACACGCTGCATCAGGCGGGTTACCTGAAGATTGGGCTGGTCGGCGAAGAAAAAGCGGCCAAAAAATAGAACGAAAGCTGGCGAAAGCCAGCTTTTTTGTTTTCTGCCACGCAACATCGTTATTATTTTCTGCTGTATATCCCCATTCTTCATATTTCCTTATCAATAAAGCAATAATTAATAATCCATTGATAGTTAAGTAAATATCAGTATTCGGCTGAGCCATTAAAATATATCGTTGGCTGAAATGGCGTCGGGGAATATCCCCACTACGCTTAAAAAAGATAATAAAAACAAACCTTCTTCGAAGGCTCTTTTCACCTGCACAGCAAGAGACTCCCTATGGCTACGATGACATGGCTGTATCCGCACGCGCCTCAAAACGATCTGTTTTCGCTTTCTGCCATTCGACGACGCGCCGACAGGCTAATACTGGTGCTCATCTGGTCGCTGTGGGCCATCTCGCTGGGGGTGGGCTATATCAACGAGAATATCGTGCAGGGGGCGATTATTGGCACCTCTCTGGCCTGTTTATCGACGCTGCTGACGCTGTTGTTTCCCGGCGCGCTGTTGCTCCGCCTGAGCTCTGCGTTTGTGCTAATGGCATTTTCCGCGCTGCTGATTCATCTGGGCGAAGGCGAAACTGAATACCATTTTTCGGTTTTTGTCCTGCTCTCCGCGCTCCTTGCCTGGCGAGACTGGCGCCCGCTGGTGATGGGGGCGGCGGTCATCGCGTTACATCATCTGGTGTTTAACTATCTGCAGGAGAATGACCTTTACGGCGTCGTGGTGTTCATGCACACCGGCTTTCATATGGTGGTTTTCCACGGGCTGTTTGTGGTGGTTCAGACCGCAATTCTGGTTCTGCTGGCGATACGAATGGAGCAGGACGCCCGCTCGGCGAGCGAGGTGGCAAGGCTGGCGGGGGTGATCAACCGTGAACCGGGGTACCTCACGCTGGCCGTCGATGCGGTCCCCGCAGAGTCTTCCTTTGCCCGCACGTTCAGCCTGACGCTGGGCACCATGCGCGCCACGCTTGAGCAGGTCAGCGCCAATATTGGGCAACTGCTGGAGGCATCCCGCGCGTTAGGACAGCGCAACAGCGCGCTGTCGGAACGTACCGATCACCAGGCGAGTTCGCTGGCGACGGCGGCCAGTGCGATGGAACAGTTAAGGGCTGTCGCCACCCTGACCAGTGAAAAAGCAAGCCAGGTCAGGGAGGTGGCGTTCAGCACCAGTAACGTGGCGGAGCAGGGGGGCCATAACGTACGGCAGGCGATTGCGGCGATGGAGCACATTCGCGAGGAGTCGCAGCGCATTTACGCCATTCTGGAGCTGATCGACGGGATTGCGTTCCAGACCAATATTCTGTCGCTCAACGCCTCGGTCGAGGCTGCCAGAGCGGGCGAACATGGCAAAGGCTTCGCGGTGGTTGCCTCGGAAGTGCGCGTGTTGGCCCAGCGCAGCGAGGGGGCTGCAAAAGATATCCGCCAGCTTCTGACCGCATCGCAGGCAACCACGCTGCAGGGCGTCGAGCAGGTTGAGCAGGCGGGTATGACAATGAAGTCGATCATTGAGAGTATCGAAGGGCTTCGCTCTCTGCTGGAAGAACTGTCGCAGATGAGCGAGCAGCAGCGGGCGAGCATTGCGCAGATGAACGACAGCATTGCCAGCATCGATGCCAGCGTGCAGGAGAACGTGCGTCACGTAGCGCAAACAGTGCAGGTGGCTGAAGCGCAGCGCCAGCAGACGGGTCAGTTAAAAGAGGCGATTGCCGTATTCAGATTTAATTAGCGTTGCGGTTCGGAGGGGGCGCTGGCACCAGACGCCAGCGCGTCTTCATCAAGCGCCACGCAGGTGACGTTTGAGGTACGGAACTCACCGTCTGACAGCTTGCGCGTCAGGCGCAGGGTGGCGATTTCTCTGGAAAGCAGATACTGGTAATTGGCCTCGAGGCGACCCAGAAGCTTCTCTTTCAGCTCTGGCCGCTGTTCCATGATGGTGTTCATCACGGCACCGTAAATTTCTTCTTTGACCTGTAGCGGATAAATTTCACGGCGATTCTGCCATTTCAGCCGCACCAGCGTTGCCGGGATCGATACCAGGTCCTGGGTAATACGCGTCATCTCGTCATTTTTTGTGTTTCGCAGCGCATCGAGATTTTGCTTTAAGATAAATTCATCACTTTTCTTATCATCTAAAGTCAAATAAACGTCGTTGTTTTTAACTTCCTTCACGTTAATCCTCCCCAAGGCTATAAAAAATTGGGTTGTTTTTTTCGCGCGTAATTAAGTTAAGCCAAATTTCATTGCCCGCTTTGTTAATTTCTTCGGTTTTCTCGGCCAATATTTGACTTAGTTTCTGGGCATCTATTTCACCCTCGGCCTGCAGGTCATTCAGCAGGTGGACAAAGGCTTCAATTTTTATGGCGCGAAATAAGCGGTCTTTTATATGGCGATCGTGCTCTTCCAGCAACATATTTCGGGATTTGCCAGTTCGGGAAACACCAATTAATATATCGGGCTCGAAATCAGAGAGCTTTCTTTTCCCCTGAGTGAAACTGGCCTCTTTTTCTGCTTCCGTCGGTTGCTGTTCCACAGGCGTGATGTGGTACTTAGCCGGGACGAGATAGTCGGGCAGCATTTTCAATTTCCTTTAATTTCAACAGGGTGGGGTTGGTAAAGGCGTGAGATTCGTTGACAATATCATGAGGCAAATTTAAAATCAAAAAAAATGGAGCCTACCCATGAACAGCATCTTTTTTACGGTCATCACATTACTATTACTGACCGCTGGTGTTCTTTTATTGATGCAGGAGTTCAATAAAACGAAAGTGTCGAAAGACACCAGTGAACCCCCGCAACCTGAACTGATGACAAAAGAGGAAGGTGAAGACCATTTCTCTGTATTGATGAACTCCGTTACGCCGGTCTGGTACTGGCGGGTGAACCACGAATATATCGACTTTTTACACGCGACAATTAAGCGCATGAAAATGTCGGAAATTAATGATACGCCCGGACTGTTTGAGGCGCAGCGTCGCTGTAGCGACCTGAATTCAGCCGTGTATAAATATTATGACAATATCAAAAAACGCTGCCTTAACGGCGAGAAGGTCTCTTATTCCGATCTGGACGTATTAAATTTGCGGCAGTGTTTTCGCGAGTTCAGTCTGGAAGCCTATCCTGAGCTGGTGGCGCTTGTCTGGCCGGAGTACGCCCGTCCCGAGGTTAACCCGGACAACGTCTGAGTGGCGTACTGTTGAGTTATTGCAAACAGTCAGCGCCGTTGAGATATACTGGGCGCTGGTTTCTTTTGCAAACAGGACTTTATGGAACGCTTTTTTGAAAATGCCATGTACGCCTCTCGCTGGATACTGGCCCCCGTCTATTTTGGCCTTTCGCTGGCGCTTGTCGCGCTGACGATTAAGTTCTTTCAGGAAATCCTGCATGTTCTGCCGAACATTTTTTCCATTGCCGAAGCGGATTTGATTCTGGTTCTGCTGTCGCTGGTGGATATGACCCTGGTGGGCGGGCTGCTGGTGATGGTGATGTTCTCCGGCTACGAGAATTTTGTCTCCCAGCTTGATATCGACGAGCGTAAAGAGAAGCTCAGCTGGCTGGGCAAAATGGATGCGTCATCGCTGAAGAATAAAGTGGCCGCGTCGATTGTGGCGATCTCCTCTATCCACCTGCTACGCGTGTTTATGGACGCGAAGAACGTGCCGGATAACAAACTGATGTGGTACGTCATTATCCACCTGACGTTTGTGCTCTCTGCGTTTGTGATGGGGTATCTGGATAAGATCAGTAAGAAGTAATTCCCCCTCACCCTAACCCTCTCCCACAGGGAGAGGGCCGGGGTGAGGGCATCAGACCGCACTATTTATCCGACGACGCCTGCCACAGATTCAACTCCCCATCCGCAACATGCTGGTCAATCCGCTTGAGTTCGTCCTCCGTAAAGCGCAGGTTTTCCAGCGCCTGAACATTCTCTTCCAGCTGTTCCGGGCGGCTTGCGCCAATCAGCACGGACGTCACGCGCGCATCTTTCAGCAGCCAGCTTAGCGCCATCTGCGCCATGGTCTGACCGCGCGCCTGCGCCATTTCACTCAGTAAACGCAGGCTGTTCAGGTTGGCTTCGGTCAGCATCTTTTCGTTCAGACCACGGACTTTCTTGCCTTCACGCTGCATGCGTGAATCTTCAGGAATACCGTTCAGGTATTTTCCGGTCAGCAAACCCTGCGCCAGCGGGGTAAAGGCGATACACCCCGTACCGTTTGCTTCCAGCGCATCCAGCAAACCGGTCTTATCGACCCAGCGGTTGAGCAGGTTATAGGACGGCTGGTGGATCAGCAGAGGGATCTTCCACTCGCGCAGCAACTCGGCCATTTTTTGCGTGCGCCCGGTTGAGTAGGAGGAAATGCCCACATACAGCGCTTTTCCACTCTGCACGGCGTGGGCCAGCGCAGAGGCCGTCTCTTCCATCGGCGTGTTTTCATCCACGCGGTGGGAATAGAAAATATCCACATACTCGACGCCCAGACGCTTCAGGCTCTGATCGAGGCTGGCGAGCAGATATTTGCGTGAACCGCCCGAACCATATGGCCCCGGCCACATGTCGTAACCGGCCTTGGTGGAGATAACCAGCTCGTCGCGGTACGCGGCAAAGTCCTCCCGCAGCAGGCGGCCGAAATTCTCTTCCGCGCTACCCGCCGGAGGTCCGTAGTTATTGGCCAGATCGAAATGGGTGATGCCGAGGTCGAAGGCTTTGCGCAGCAGCGCGCGCTGGGCATCAAGAGGCTGGACGTGGCCGAAGCTGTGCCACAGTCCCAGCGACAGCGCAGGAAGGCGCAGACCGCTCTTTCCACAGTAGCGGTACTGCATATGTTCATAGCGGGTAGCGTCAGGGTACCAGGACATGATGTCTCCTTTTCTTATCGATAATTTTTTGAAACGTCGTTTTCATTCTGAACTTATCACATCACTAAGCGCGAAGATAATGGTTAACGGCCGCTGTGCGACCAGTGAAGCCACGCTAATTAAAAATGATCACAAAACGTTATAATTTCCCTCGTTCCTGCCGATAACGAGAGTAGTACTCGCCTCTGGGCGAACTCACCCTCACGGCAAGGAAGACTTATGAATATGCTCCGTAATTTCACGATCCGTTTCGTCATGCTGGCGATTCTCGGGATCTTTTGTTTAATGTGGGCGGGTGTGGGGCTGTACAGCACCTGGTCCCTGTCTCGCGTGACTGATGGCAATGAAGTCGATCGCCAGCTGGTTAAACAGATGACGGTACTCAGCCAGGGTAACGATCAGTATTTCCGCTTTGTGACCCGTCTGAGCCGCGCAATGGAAGTTAAAGCCGCAGGCGGCACGCCGGATTTGGCCTCTGCCCAGCAGGCGCTGGATAACATGGGCAAGAAGCTGGCCGAGATGAAAGCCATTTCTCCAGGCCCAATGGATGAGCAGATCTCTTCCCGGGTGATCGGCACCTGGCAGGCGCTGCTTGAACAGGGCGTGACGCCGCAAATGCAGCAGGCGAAGCTGGGCGCGCTGGACGGCTATCGTCAGCAGGCCAACAACGTCACCCCACCGCTGAGCCGCGCGTTCGGCGCGGCGGCTGAAGAGTTCAACAATGCTGCCGCGAAGTCGCTCGACAGCACCCGCGTGGTGGTGGATAGCCTGACCAGCATGACCCGCACGGTGATAATCGTCGCCACGATTATCGGCCTGCTGATCCTGCTCTTCACCGACCGCTACCTGGTGGCGATGCTGGTCAAACCGCTGGATCGCATTCGCCAGCAGTTCCGCCAGATTGCCCAGGGCGATCTCAGCCAGCCCATTGAGCCGTTCGGCCGCAACTGTGTGGGCCAGCTGGTGCCGCTGCTGAGCGCCATGCAGGACAGCCTGCGCGAAGCGGTCAGCACGATCCGCTCCGGCAGTGAGAATATCTGGCGCGGCGCGACGGAGATCTCCAGCGGTAACAACGATCTCTCGTCCCGTACCGAAGAGCAGGCGGCCGCGCTGGAAGAGACGGCAGCCAGCATGGAACAGCTGACCGCCACGGTGAAGCTGAACGCGGAAAGCGCGCGTCAGGCAAGCCAGCTGGCCGATGTGGCCTCTACCACCGCCAGCCGCGGCGGCTCGCTGGTGGAAGAGGTGGTGACCACCATGAGCGGGATTTCGGAAAGCTCGAAGAAAATTGCCGAAATCACCAACGTCATTAACAGCATTGCCTTCCAGACCAATATTCTGGCACTCAATGCGGCGGTTGAAGCGGCGCGCGCGGGCGAACAGGGCCGTGGTTTCGCGGTGGTGGCAGGTGAAGTTCGCAACCTGGCAAGCCGCAGCGCCAATGCGGCCAAAGAGATTGAGGGGCTGATTACCGACTCCGTGTCCCGCGTAGAGCAGGGGGCGAAGCTGGTGGGCGACACCGGCACCACCATGGATGCGATTTTGCGTGACGTGACGGAAGTGACGACCATCATGAAGCAAATAGCCTCTGCCTCTGAGGAGCAAAGCAAGGGCATTTCGCAGGTCGGGGTTGCCATTACCCAGATGGACGGCGTTACCCAGCAAAACGCCTCGCTGGTTGAAGAGGTTTCCGCGGCGGCGGCGGCGCTGGAGCGCCAGACCGAAGATCTTCAGCGCTCGGTGCAGAAGTTCCGCCTGACGGCATAACGCAGCGCTGCAAGGCCGCCTTGTGCGGCCTTGCATTATTAACGTCTTCCCCTCCAGCTCGCGCTGAAACTGCTATTCTTTTGCTAACCCCCCTGACGTTCTGGGCTCTCTTCTATGAGGTGTTGCTATGAACAGATCGTTATCTGTCATCCCTGTTCTCTCTTTCATTTTTCTGATGCTGTTTTCGGTTTTTGCCAGTGCGACCCAGCAGGCGCAGGAACGGCGCGTGGCGCGTGATGTCAGGCAGGAAACCCGCGATGCGTCACGGCAGGTGAAGCAGACCTGCGTGGCAAACAATAACCAGAGTAATCACGACTGCCGCCAGGACAAGCGCCAGATGAAACAGTCCGGACGGCAAAAAGCGCGGGATATTAAGTATTAACATAACAGGTGAGGCGGCATGCAAGCGTATTTCTTGCCGCCTTTTTAAAAAACGTAAGTCAATATTTTTTAAATATTAAAGTATTTGCTTGTAACAATATATTTGGCATTTTCTGCACATTCCAGAACATGAAAATTAATATTGTCTTAAGATTCAGCCGACATAATGAATTATCTTCTTGATACCGGAAATAATTCAATTTATGAAAAACCGTATTATTTTATTTGCTGCCCTGGCAGGTTTTGCCGTGTTCAATACAGCTATGGCCCAGAGCGTCACGGTCGATGTCCCTGCCGGGTATAAGGTCGTGATTGTTCCGCAGTCAGCCACGGTTCCTGAGGCGGTAAGCGTTGCGCCTGCACCTGCACAAACAACGTATGCCGCCCCTGCACCGGTCTATCATCCGCGTGCACGCCATGTGGCGAGCGTGGCGGAAGGGATGGTGATTGAGCATCAGTATGACGATCACCACTGATGTATTCCGGGTGACATTTCTGGCCATAAGTTGAGGGCAAATAGTCGTGATTGGGTGCAGGGAGTTATTACTGAACAGTCATGAGGCCGGGCACGCGCTGCGACGCCCGGCGAAATCTATTAGTGCGTCGCTTCACCAATCAGCGCGCCCGTTCCCGCGCCAACGGCCGCACCTTTCAGCACGCTCTTGCCGGTAACCGCTGCGGCACCTGCGCCCACGGCAGCACCTACCGCACCACCTTTACGCGCGGCTTTACCTTTGTCGCCGTTTTTGAACATGGCACCGGTGCCTGCGCCAACGACGGCGCCGCCAACCGTCGATTTCAGATCTTTACCCGTCGCCGCGCCAATGGCTGCGCCTGCTACCGCGCCAGCGGCGGTTTTGTCGATGGCCATTCCCGAGGTGGAAAAAATGAGGGCGCTGATAACCAGCGTTGTTTTAATAAGTTTCATAACAGATCCTTTGTGACTGCTGTCGGTTGATACGTTGCTTCTCACTCTGAGGTGAGAAAAACGCACAGATAGTGCCAGCAATGCCGGCTCAACCTTTAGGCCAATCATGCCCTGAGCAAGGATCTCTGTTGCCGGGCGGCGAACCGCCCGGCTAGTCGTCACGCCTGACGTTTGTCTTCTGTATTGGTCTCGAAGTCGCTCGCCGCGTGGCGTTCGTGGAGCTGCTCGTTCAGCTCGCCGCTGGTGCGGTTAACGATGCGTCCGCGCTTAACGGCATGGCGGTTCGCCACGTCTTTCGCCCAGCGCTGCACGTTGGTGTACTTTTCTGCGTCGAGGAACTCAGCGGCGTTATACACGCTGCCCAGCGCTACGCAGCCGAACCATGGCCAGATAGCGATATCCGCGATGGTGTACTCCTCACCCGCCACGTAGCGGCCGCGCGCCAGCTGTTTATCCAGCACGTCGAACAGGCGTTTGGCTTCCATTGTGAAGCGGTCAATCGCGTACTCGATTTTCACCGGAGCATAGTTGTAGAAGTGGCCAAAACCGCCGCCGAGGAACGGCGCCGCGCCCTGGAGCCAGAAAAGCCAGTTCAGCGTTTCGGTGCGTCCCGCCGGATCCTTCGGCAGGAAGTGGCCGAACTTCTCCGCCAGATAGAGCAGAATATTGCCGGACTCAAATACGCGCGTTGGCGGGTTCGTGGAGTGGTCACGAAGCGCCGGTATTTTCGAGTTCGGGTTCACCTCAACGAAGCCGCTGGAGAACTGATCGCCCTCGCCGATGCGGATCAACCACGCGTCGTACTCCGCGCCCGTCACGCCCAGCGCCAGCAGCTCTTCGAGCATGATCGTCACTTTCTGGCCGTTCGGTGTTCCCAGCGAGTAGAGCTGCAGCGGGTGCGAACCGACAGGTAGATCTTTCTCATGGGTCGCGCCGGAAATGGGGCGGTTGATGTTGGCGAACGCGCCGCCGTTGTTCTTTTTCCATTCCCACACTTTTGGTGGCTGATACGTGTTGTCTGACATGTTGGCCTGCCTTTTGAGTGATGTGTTGAGGCAGTGTAGCAGGAGATTTGTGAAGCGTTTAACCAACTGAGCGTAATCGATCTGCCGCTATTCCTTCCGGCGCTTATATATATCAAATCCGGCATAAGCTTAATCGAAAATCGCATTTTCATAATTAATGCGTAAACGGATAAAGCTGCATATGATGCTTCAACATAAATAAAAGATGCAGTAATAAACACTTTATAAGGCAAGGAGTTAGTGAGATGCGCAAGCTTCTGTTATCGGCAGTGGTCGTTTCGCTCGCGTTAGGCCTGGCGGGCTGTGATGATGCGAAAAATAAAGAGACCAATACCCCCCCTGCGGCAAAAAGCGACGCGCCAAAAGAGGGCGGTTCGCTGATTATCGGTATTACCTCCGGCGACCCGTTAGCCGTTAATCCGCTCTATGCCAGTGACCGTACGACGTTAACGATCATGCAGGCGCTCTATGCCCCGCTCTATAGCTTCAACAACGGTAAGATCGAGTGGGGCCTGGCGGAAAGCCTGACGCCCTCCGCCGACAACCTGAGCTATACCCTGACGTTAAAACCCAACCTCAAATGGCAGGACGGACAGCCGCTGACGGCGGACGACGTGGTCTTTACGTTCAATAAGCTGCTGGATGCCAAACAGCACAGCTTCTTCCGCAGCATGTTCACCTACGGCGATAAGCCGGTACAGGTAAGCAAGGTTGACGACCGCACCGTTAAGTTCACCTTACCGCAGGTTAGCGCGGCCTTTACCGGCACTCTGGTTCAAATCTACCCGATTCCGCAGCACGTGTTCGCAGGTGAAGGTGACCTGGAAAAGAGCAGCAAAAACGATGCGCCGGTCGGCTCCGGGCCGTTCAAATTCAAAGAGTACCGCGCCGGACAATACTACGCCCTGACCCGTTTTGACGATTACTGGAACGGCAAAGCGAAGCTTGATTCGGTTACCTACCGTTTCGCCAAAGACAGCAACGCCGCCAACCTGGCGCTGCAAAACGGAGAAATCAACCTCAAGATGGTTGACCCGCAGGATGTAAACCGCCTGAAAAATACCGGTAAGTTTGACTTCGTGGTCTATCCGGAAGGCCGCCTGGCCTATATGACGTTCAACCAGAACGTGCCGGTGATGAAGAGCAAAGCGCTGCGTCAGGCCATCGCGTATGCCATCAACAAAGACGAGCTAACCCAGACCGCCTTTACCTCGCTGGACTACGCGAAACCGGCGACGTCGTTCCTGACGCCCGATACGCTTTACAAGACGGATGACGTCGAGCAGTACAAGTTTGACCTGCAAAAAGCCCAAGACCTGCTCAAGAGCTCCGGCGCGCCGGACAACCTCAAGCTGCGCCTGGCGTATGTGAACACCAACAAAACCCAGGAGAGCATGGCGCTCTATATTCAGCAGGCGCTGAAGGCGATTGGGGTGAACGTGGAGCTGATGCCGCTGGACTCCAACGCCATGTCTCAGCGCAGCCTTGATATGAACAACACCGCGTGGGAGCTGAATCTGGGCGGCTACATCATGGGCTCCGAGCCGGACGGTTACAAATCGCTGTTCATGAGCAACGAAGCCTATAACTACGCGCACTACAAAAATCCGCAGTTTGATGCTCTGTGGGATAAAGGCGCCGTGGAAACCGACGCCGCGAAACGTGCCGATATCTACAAGCAAATTCAGCAGACCGTGGCGAACGACATGACGTACTACCCGATTGCCTACACCAATGCGACCGTCGCGGTGGACAAGCGCTTCGGCGGCACCCAGGAGGCAGAGCCGAAACCGGTCTATCTGTTCCAGGATCTGTCAAAAATCTATCAGAAATAAGTGATTGCCCCGGCCGTCAGGTCGGGGATTTTGTAAGGGCACGTCGTGAACACACTCCTCACGCGTCGGCTGCTGCAACTGCTGCCGATGCTGTTCTTTATTTCACTGGTGGCGTTTTTGCTGGTCAAGCTCGCGCCCGGCGATCCGGTGGCGGCGTACATTACGCCGCGCATGGCCCCGGAAGATATCGAACGTATTCGCCAGAGCCTGGGGCTGGATAAGCCGCTGGTCACGCAGTACGTCCTGTGGCTGAAAAACGTCCTGCAGGGCGATCTCGGCTATTCGCTTATCTACCACCGCCCCGTGCTGGAGATGATCGGCGAACGCATTCCGGCCACGCTGGGGCTGATGGGCGCGTCGCTGCTGATGGCGATCGTGCTGGCCATCCCGCTGGGCCTGCTGGCGGGGGCATTTAAGCACCGCTGGCTGGATCACGTGCTTAACCTGTTCGCCTATATCGGCATCTCGGTACCGATTTTCTGGTTCGGCATTTTGCTCATCACCGTTTTTGCCGTGCAGCTTAACTGGTTCCCCAGCATGGGGATGCGCACCATCGGCATGGAAGATAACGCGCTGGACGTGCTGCGTCACGGCGTGCTGCCGTGTATTGCCCTCACGTTCTACAACCTCTCCAGCTACGTGCGCTACATCCGCTCCAACACCATCTCGCAGCTCTCGGCCGACTACGTGCAGACCCAGCTGGCTTACGGCGCCACGCGTTCCAGCATTCTGTTCCGCCACGTGCTGAAAAACGTGCTGCTGCCGGTGATCACCCTGTTCGGCCTGTCGTTCGGTGAGCTGATTGTGGGGGCCTATGTGACGGAAAGCGTCTTCTCGTGGCCGGGGATGGGGCTGCTCGGGATCCAGTCGATCGCCTCGCTGGACTACCCGCTGATCATGGCGATCATCATGCTCTCGTCGATGATGCTGATCGTCGGTAACCTGATCGCCGATCTGCTTTATCGCTTCGCCGATCCCCGCATTCGTACGCTGAGGTAACCCGGATGAGCAGACGCTGGCAGCAGGTTCGTCACCAGCTGCGCCGCAACCGTCCGGCGCAGTTCTCCCTGTTTGTGCTTTTTATTTTCGTTGTCGCCGCGCTCTGTGCGGGCCTAAGTCCGTACGATCCGGATCGGATGGCGCTCGGCGCACGCACGCTACCGCCGGATGCCGCGCACTGGTTCGGCACCGACGAGTATGGCCGCGACTACTTCACCCGCGCGCTGTATGGCGGCCAGATCTCCCTGATGGTCGGTTTTCTCGCCATGCTCTTTTCCACGCTTATCGGCACGGTGGTGGGAACGGTGAGCGGCTATTTTGGCGGCTGGCTGGATAACGTGATGATGCGCGCCGTGGATATCCTGATGGCCATTCCGGCCTTCTTCCTGCTGCTGGTGGTGAATGCTTACCTCAAGCCGGGCGTGGATAACATCATTCTGATCATCAGCCTGCTGACGTGGATGAACATGTCGCGGCTGGTGCGCGCAGAAACCTTATCGGTGAAAGAGCGCGAGTATGTGCTTTATGCCCGCGCGTCGGGGGAAAACCCGCTGCGCATTATCGTGCGCCACATTATTCCCGGCGTGCTGCCGACCATTATCGTGGCCGCCACGCTCAATATCGCCTCGGCCATTCTGATGGAGTCGACGCTCAGCTTCTTAGGGCTGGGCGTGCAGGCGCCTGCGGCATCGTGGGGAAGCATGCTCAACAACGCCCAGTCGTATATTGGCGAAGCGTCGTGGCTGGCGATGTTCCCCGGCATTTTGATCCTGCTGACGGTGTTCAGCTTTAACGTGCTGGGCGATGTCTTCCGTACCGCCTTTGAGCCAGGAGCGAATCGCGATGAGTAACTTATTAGCGCTTGAGAACCTGCAAACCACCTTCCGCACACGCGAGGGCGAGGTTCACGCGGTGCGCGGCGTGAGCTTTCAGGTTCAGCCGGGCGAACTCGTCGGTATCGTCGGCGAGTCGGGCTGCGGGAAAAGCGTCACCTGTAAGTCGATCATTCGGCTACTGGGGAACAACGGACGGATAACCGGCGGCAGCATCCGCTTCCAGAATGACGATCTGGCGCAGAAAACCCCGGAGCAGATGCGCGCCATTCGCGGCAACGAGATCGCGATGATTTTCCAGGATCCGATGACCGCCCTGAACCCGGTGCTGACCATCGGCAAACAGATGGCGGAGATCCTGATGCGCAATAAAGGACTGACCAAAAAAGCGGCCAAAGCGGCGGCTATCGCCATGCTGGAACAGGTGGGCATTGCCGAGGCTGAACGCCGATACGACCAGTATCCCCACGAGTTTAGCGGCGGGATGCGCCAGCGGGTGATGATCGCGATTGCGCTCTCCTGCAACCCGAAGCTTCTTATTGCCGATGAGCCAACCACCGCGCTGGACGTGACCATTCAGGCGCAGATCCTGCGTCTGCTGAAAAGCCTGCAACAGCAGACCCAAACCGCGATTCTGCTGATCACCCACGATCTCGGCGTGGTGGCACAGGTCTGCAGCCGCGTGGTGGTGATGTACGGCGGGCTGGTAATGGAAGAGGGGAGCGTGGAAGACATTTTTTATCGCCCTGCACATCCTTACACCCAGGGGCTGCTGGCCTCGCTGCCGCGCCCGGACGAGGTTAATCAACGTTTATCGCCCATCGAAGGCGCGCCGCCCGGGCTGCTTAACCCGCCGCCGGGCTGTCCGTTCGCCGAACGCTGTCCGAAACGCATGCCCCAGTGTGAACGGCAGCCCGCATTTTACACCACCGGAGAGGGTCATCGCGCCGCCTGCTGGCTATGGGCCGATAAGGAGATTCAGGCATGAGTGAACAACAGGCGCCATTAGTGAGCGTTCGCGATCTGCGCAAACATTATCATCTTAACGGTGGTTTGCTGCGTAAAGGCGTGGCCGTGAAGGCGGTTGATGGCGTGAGCTTTGATATTCAGCCCGGCGAGACGTTTGGCCTGGTGGGAGAGTCCGGCTGTGGGAAATCCACCCTCGGGCGCGCCATCCTGCGCCTTTTCGATATTACCTCCGGCGAGATCCACTTTGCCGGGCAGGCGATCGCTCACGCCCGCGAAAGAGAGCTCAAGCCGCTGCGTAAGCGGATGCAGGCGATTTTTCAGGATCCTTACTCCTCGCTCAACCCCGGTATGACGGTGCGACAGCTGGTAGCCGAACCGATGCAGATCCACGGCTACAGTAGTGAAGAACAGCGCGAACGGACGGAAACGCTGCTCTACAAAGTGGGGCTTAAGCAGGAGCACCTTGAGCGGTTCCCGCATGAGTTCAGCGGCGGGCAGCGCCAGCGCATCAGTATTGCCCGCGCGTTGTCCGTTCATCCTGAATTTGTGCTGTGCGATGAACCGCTTTCGGCGCTGGACGTCTCGGTGCAGGCGCAGGTGGTGAATATTTTGCAGGATCTGCAGCAGGAGCTGGGGCTGACCTATCTGTTCATCGCCCACGATCTCTCCATGGTGCGCCATATCTCCAGCCGCATTGGGGTGATGTATCTCGGTAAACTGGTGGAGGTGGCCCCGGCGAATGAACTGTATCAGCGTCCCGCGCACCCTTACACCCGCGCGCTGCTGGCAGCGGTTCCCCGGCCCGATCCGCGCATCCGCAATCTCGAAGACGCCACCCTGCGCGGCGACATTCCAGGCCCCACGTCCGCGCTGCCGGGCTGTAAGTTCTGCAGCCGCTGCCCGCACGCCATGCCGGTTTGCCAGACGCAGGAGCCCGCCATGCGGGAGATTGCGCCAGGGCATTTCGCGGCGTGCTGGTTGTTTAACGTGTAATTAATGCCCCACGCAGGTGTATGATAAATGCCCCTCTGTCAGGTTAATTACAACGTGCAGACGACGACAACCCTTAAAAAAAAATTGCCGCCTGCCTGTTTTAGGTTGGATACATGCGTAAAGGAAAGTTAAGCAGTGATGCGCCATTCGGGACATTGTTAGGCTATGCGCCCGGTGGCGTGGCGATTTACTCTTCAAATTACGGCAGTCTGGACCCGCGCAACTACCCGCAAGACGCGGATTTTCGCAGCTACATTGGCAACGAATACATGGGCCACAAGTGGCAGTGCGTTGAGTTTGCCCGCCGTTTCCTGTTTCTCAACTATGGCTTCGTGTTTACCGACGTCGGCATGGCGTGGGAAATCTTCTCTCTGCGCTTTTTGCGTCAGGTGGTGAACGATAACATCCTGCCCCTTCAGGCTTTTGCCAATGGCTCAAAACGCGCGCCGCGGGCCGGGGCGCTGCTGATCTGGCAGAAGGGTGGCGAGTTCCATGAGACCGGCCACGTGGCGGTGATCACCCAGCTTCTGGACGATAAGGTGCGTATCGCCGAGCAGAACGTGATTCACTCTCCGCTGCCGCTCGGGCAGCAATGGACGCGCGAGCTGCGTCTGAGCGTGGAGAACGGGTGTTATACGATCCATGACACTTTCAACGACACGGAGATCCTCGGCTGGATGATCCAGACCGACGACACGGAACACAGCATTCCCCAGCCGGAAATCGACGGCGAACTGCTGAAAATCAGCGGCGCGCGGCTGAAAAACAGGCGTCAGTTCGACGGGAAATGGCTCAACGAAAATGACGCATTGCAGCAGGCGTATATCCGCGCCAACGGCCATGTGATCAACAAAGATCCCTGCCAGTACTTCACCATTACCGAAAGCGCCGAGCAGGAGCTGATCAAGGCCACCAACGAACTGCATCTGATGTACCTGCACGCGACGGACAAGGTGCTGAAAGACGACAGCCTGCTGGCGCTTTTCGACATCCCGAAAATCCTCTGGCCGCGCCTGCGCCTCTCCTGGCAGTGGCGTCGTCACCATATGATCACCGGTCGTATGGATTTCTGCATGGATGAGCGCGGCATCAAGGTCTACGAGTACAACGCGGATTCCGCCTCATGCCATACCGAGGGCGGGCTGATTCTCGAAGAGTGGGTGAAAAACGGCTATCGCGGCAACGGGCATAACCCGGCGGAAGGGCTGCTGGAAGAGCTGACCGGCGCCTGGAAGCACAGTCACGCGCGGCCGTTTGTCCACATCATGCAGGACAACGATGTCGAAGAGGACTATCACGCGCTCTTTATCCAGCGTTCGCTGATGCAGGCCGGGTTTGAAACCAAAATCCTGCACGGGCTGGGGGCGCTGAGCTGGGATGCCGCCGGACAGCTGATTGACGACGAAGGTCGCCACGTCAACTGCGTGTGGAAAACCTGGGCGTGGGAGACGGCGATAGAGCAGATCCGTGAGGTCAGCGAAACCGAATACGCCGCCGTGCCGATCCGCACCGGACATCCTGAAGGCGAGGTGCGCCTGATTGACGTCCTGCTGCGCCCGGAGGTGCTGGTCTTTGAACCGCTGTGGACCGTCATTCCCGGCAACAAGGCGATTCTCCCGGTACTGTGGCAGCTGTTCCCGAACCACCGTTACCTGCTCGACACCGATTTTGAGGTCAACGATCTGCTGAAGCAGACCGGATACGCCGTCAAGCCGATTGCCGGACGCTGCGGCAGCAATATCGATCTGATTAGCGCCCAGGACGAACTGCTGGATAAATCCAGCGGCAAGTTTGTCGACCGTAAAAACATCTACCAGCAGCTGTGGTGCCTGCCGAAGGTCGACGGCAAGTACATTCAGGTCTGCACCTTCACCGTGGGCGGGAACTACGGGGGTACCTGCCTGCGCGGCGATGACTCGCTGGTGGTGAAGAAAGAGAGCGATATCGAGCCGCTGATTGTGGTGAAAGATAAGTAGTTGACTCCCGCGATACAAAAGCCCCCGCTGGGCATTCTGCGGGGGCTTTTCGTTACTGTTCTTCCTCTTCCTGTCCGTTGATCTTCAGATCGATGATGCGGCCAATCTGGTCATGATAGACCGTCAGCAGGTTGTACTGGCTCATCTCGGAGATGATCTGCGGTGAGACATTAAAGCTGCGGGCCAGCTCCTCCTGGTGAAAATAGCCCGGCTGACGCCGCCTCACGTGGGCGCGGCGGCGGTTGTACTGATACCACAAAATCAGCAGCCAGCCGTTGAGCGCGGCGAACAGTAAATAGATCAACACCGTATTAAAGGACGCAATAATGACGCCCCAGCGGTGGTCGCTCTCATCGGTGAGCTGCATCCAGAGCCGGGCATACAGGAAAAACAGAAAGCCTCCCCACGCCACCAGCGTTAACGCGGCATCGAAAACACGTGGCAATAGCCGATGTTCGGTCAAAATTAAGGTATTTTCGTTCATTGAATGCTTCCTTTTCCCCGGTCCGGACTGATCCAGCGCGCGCGGGCGCGCTGGCGTTTAAGCATGACTTTTGGAAATGCGACGAGGGTGGTGAACAGGCCAATCATCCAGTACACCATCGGGAACCAGATCACCCAGAAAAGCGAGCTGGCTACCTTCCGTTCATAGCGCCGCTCGATGTACAGGCTGACCAGGAACTGCAGGAGGCACATCACGCCCAGCAGCAGCCCGGTAAACTCCGGTGGAAAGAGGCTCTCCACGGTCAGCCTGGCAGGAACAGGGGCGATATGGCTGAGGATAAATAACAGCACCGTCATCGCGTACGCGAAGGCCCACAGCGTTGACAGGGCATACTCAAGAAACAGGGGCCACATGCGGTGATGCTCCCAGCGCACAATCCTGCGCAGGTTGACCAGAAACACCTCCGCGCCGCCCTGGGCCCAGCGCAGACGCTGTTTCCACAGGCCCTTGAGCGTCTCCGGCATCAGGATCCAGCACAGCGCCCGCGGCTCGAAAAAGATATCCCAGTGGCGCAGCTGGAGCTTCCAGCTGATGTCGATGTCTTCGGTGATCATGTCCGGGCTCCAGTACCCGACGTCCGCCAGCGCCTGTCGGCGAAAGGCGGCGATAACGCCCGAGACGGTAAAGACCCGGCCATAGATCCGCTGCGTCCGCTTGATGAGCCCAATAATCGATGAGAACTCGCCCACCTGAATGCGACCAATCAGCGTGGAACGTGTGCGAATACGCGGATTGCCGGTGACCGCCCCGACGTGGGGATACTGAATCAGCGGTGCCACCAGATACGCTGCCGTATCGCGATCGAGCAGGGCGTCACCGTCAATGCAGACCAGCAGATCGCCCCGGGCCGCCGCTGCCCCGGCTTTGAGCGCCAGCGCCTTCCCCTGGTTCTCCGCGAGGTTAATCACCCGCAGGCGCGGATGTTCCTGCGCCAGAGCCTGCAATACCTCCGCGGTGTTGTCAGACGAGCCGTCGTTGATGGCGATAACTTCTATATTTTCATACCGCTGATCCAGCGCGGCGCTGATGGTCTCCCGGGCATTTCGTCCCTCGTTAAAGCAGGGGATCAGAATGGAGATGAGCGGCTCACCGGCGAGCGTCGGGGCGGGCGTCTCTTTATCCCACGACCAGTGGCGTTCAAGCTGAAACCAGAAATAGAGGCCGCCGGTTATCCAGAGCACCGACATGAACAGCGGCCAGAAGAACACAAAATCCAGAATCAGCTCGCCGGTAAAGAGGGCGGCCACGCCTAACGGCAACCCGAATACCAGACATAAAATAGAGAATGCGATAATGCGATCAGTCATTGTCAGGGTACCAGTACGAAGAAAATACAGGCCTGATACGTGAGATATCAGGTTGGTTGTTGATGAAATCATCGGGGTAGTAGCCGTAGTTTTTGACGCCGTTCAGCTGGAGCACGCGCATCCACTGTGCCAGCTGGCTGTCTGAAACGGCGCGCGGCGGTTGCTGATCCCAGTCTCTGGCCTGCAGCTCGAAAATGGTTTTATCGAGCGCGCCGGGACGCGTGGCGACCGCTTTAACCAGACGCGTCAGCCAGGTATCGCTTTCGTCTACCGGGACGGACTCCATCAACGGCATGGCCATCGGCACCGTCCAGTCATACTCCGCCAGAAAATCGTCAAGATTCTGCGCGAACCACGCCTCGCTTTCGGGCTGCAGAATGGGTAAGGCGAACATATTTCGCGCGGTTTTTATCTGCGGGCCACGGATATGCTTCACCGCCAGGCTCAGAGCGTGGGTAAACCCGATAAGCAGTTGGCTCTTCTGGCGAGTCGTGTCCTGCCCGGCATCGTCCACGTCCGTCAGCACCGCATCGTCATGGAACAAAATCCCATTGAAGCTGGCATAGCGGGACAGATCTTCATAGATGTCCGTCACCTGCTGGCGCACCTGCGGGTCCCACGGGGAGAGCCGGATATAGGGCTCGGTGGCCTCGCTCAGCTGGCCTGTCTGGCGATCCCGGCGCTGCACGCGCGGCAGAGCAGGATCGAGATCGAACGAGAGCACCGGCATCCACGCGAAGACTTTCACGCCCGCGCGGGTCTGCAGCTGCCAGGAGACAAAATTAAAGAGATCGGCCCGGACCGGTAGCCGACGGTTGGGAAAATAGAGTGCCTTGATCCTGCCGTCGCCCTGCGGGTCGGCAAACGCCTGCAGGAAAACATGGCTGATTTTCATGTCGTAGACCCGCTGGATCAGCCTGTTGATATTTTGGGTCTGCTGGGCCGGATCGGGATCGTAAACGTAGTCGAGATCGACGTGCATGACGCGCACGGGCTCGCGCTCCTGAACCTGGCTTACCGTACTGGCAAACGCCTTGAGGGAGGGATTGCCGGCGATCAGCAGACGAGGGATGTTCCCCAGCTCCTGCACGTTCCCCAGCCCGTCTTCAAGGGTAAAGGCCAGCTGATAACCCTGCTGTCTGGCGATCGCAAGCGACGTACCGTTAGCAGCGCCGTAGGGCCAGACCCAGGCGCGCGGTGCCTTGCCCGTCACCTGCGCGATTTTTTCGGTCACTTTACGAACGTCATCGCCGATCCGCTGGTTGAACTGTTGGTCGGTTTCATAGCGGCCCGTTGCTTTATCATAAAAGCGATTGGCGATCGCCGGTTCGCGGCTGCCCTGCGGGTTGGCCGGAATGCCGTAATGCGAGGCCCAGGTATGCGATCCAATCTCAATCAGCGGGGACTGGCTGAGTTCGCGCACCATGTCCCACGTCGCGAAGCGATCGCGGGGCGTCATCAGGCCGCCGAAGTTAACTTTTTGATTTTCCGGCGTATCCACCCAGCTGCCCACCGGCGCCCACAGCGCAGGAACGTTCCACGCCTGAAGCAGCGGCCAGACGCGGGTGTAAAAGCTGCTGTAGCCGTCGTCAAAGCTGAGCAGAACGGCTTTGGGCGGCAGCGTTTTTTTCCCGTCATGGGCATCCAGGATGTCCTGCACGCTGATGACGTGATAGCCGTTGTGCAGCAGCCAGCTTATCTGCTCGTTTAACGCGCTGGTACGTACGGAGAGGTAGCGCTGATCGGCGGCATCGTCTTCGACGTCGTGGTAGGCCAGTACCAGAAACTGGTTCTGCGGCCAGGGTTTGCTCGCCTCCAGCTGTGGCCGCGCGTTGGGCGCAATAAACGTAAATGCCTGCGCGCAAACGCTCGCGCTGAGGCAGAGCCAGCCGATGAGTATCAGGCTCACGGAAAAACGTGTGTTCATCATCATCATCCTTAAAAGCGTAAAGTCGCATCAAACGTGACGGAGAGGTTGCTCTCGCGTTTGCCGTCGTAAGGGCGCTTGTCCCAGTTCAGCATCACGCCGGTGTCCATGACGTTGTTCCACTGAACGCGTTGTCCGTAACCCAGCAGGGTGATGGCGCCAGCGGACTGATTTTTCTGCCAGTAGCCGCCGCCACCCGCCACGAACTGCTGGGTCCAGAGGGTGTCGTAATGGCGATACATTTCATGGTCGATGGACAGGGCGGCCGTCACGGACAGGTCCCGCGCCGGGTTGTAATAGAGCGTGTCGTGCAGGCTGTTTTTACTGGCGGCGATCCCTGGTTCGAGATCCAGCGTCAGGGACGGGGTCTGCCAGAGACGCTCCTTACCCATGAGGGTGTATTCCTGACGGTGGTTATGGTCTGAGAAGCGGCTGAGGGCGGCGCTGAACTGGTACTCACGGCGCTCGTTTTGATACCAGCGCACCCCGCCTTCACCCCGGTTGGCGCTAATTCCGTTGCGTAACGCCCGCAGGGGCGTGGTGCGCGACAGGCGTTCAAGGCTGCCGCTGACCTGCCAGTTATCCGTCAGAACGTACGAGGTTGAGAGGCGAGCGCCCGGCTTGTTTGCCCCGTGATAGCGGTTGCTGGAGAGCTCGGCTTCGAGCTGGAGGTCGCGTGGTCGCCATTCGACGCCGCCCAACAGGTGACGGCTGGTGCCTTTGCCTTCTTCGAAATTACTCTGCGCATAGCGGGTGCCGGCAAACAGCCGCCAGTTATCCGCTACGGGCGGGCCATAGAGCGTGGCGTCCCAGTTGAGGTCGTGCGTCCCGCTGACGGGGTTATCGGAGTGCAAGCCCTTGCTCGCGTTGAGGCGCAGTTCGGACATGTGGTGGACGGTGCGTAGCCTGTCCAGACGCCTTGCGCTGCGATCGACGGGCGTGCGGGTGATGACGTCGTCGGCCAGTAAATCCATCTGCCGCCACTCCTGCAGATCCATGGCGACGTAAGCCTGCTGCTGCTCAAGTTCCAGATTCGAGGGCTCCAGCGCCTCCGCCATTTTCAGCGTTTGCTCGGCCGCGCGCGGCAGACCCCGCGCCTGAAGCAGCGTGGCGTAGTCAATCTGTAATCCCTGATTGCCCGGCGCCGTTGTCGCCAGATGGTGCGCCAGCTTTTCGGCTTCCGGCAGGGCATTCGTCGCCCGCAAATAGTTAAAACGGAGCGACTGCCCGGTAAGCCACAGATCGTTAGGCTGAGGAGTAGGGGAGCCGAAATCGTAACGGGTCCAGGGGACGTTGCGGGTCTGGCGCTCTGCATACCGGCGGGCGGACGGATACTCTCCCGTATCCAGCCAGGCGTAGAAAAGCGCGTGCTCCTCGTCCTGCGGGTCGGAAGCGTATTGCGGATAGCGTTGCAGAAGCGAGAAGGCGGCAGCCGCGTTTTTCTCCTGCAGGTACGCGGAGATCACCCAGCCGATTGCCCAGCCCGGCACCGGATGCTGGGCTGCCGTCAGATCCTGATATTCGCTGATGACCCGCGGGTAATCACCATGGGCGTACAGCGCGCCGAGCCGGTCGATACGCGCAAGGATGATGTCTTCCGCCGCCTGCGGCTCGCGTTGCCAGTGAGCAAGCAGCGCGCCGTAACGATTCAGCGCAGATTGCGCAAGCTGCAGGCGCTCCTTTTCTGTTCGGCCAGGCACATCGGCAAGGCGAACGCTTTCGGCTGCGGCATTCAGCTCAAGGCGACGACGCTCCGCGGGGGACAGCGCCACCTTTTGTGAAAGAAGGAGCGCGGGGGTATTGACCCGGTTATCCGTTAGCGCATCGATCAGCTCCCTGAGGAGCGTTTTATTCTCAGGTGAGATATTCAGCGCGCGCGTGTCTGCTAATAGCCGATCCCAGCTTTTTCCCTGGCGTAACCAGACATACGC
The DNA here is from genome assembly GCF_041365315.1 of Enterobacter cloacae complex sp. 2015409. Classification (NCBI taxonomy): domain Bacteria; kingdom Pseudomonadati; phylum Pseudomonadota; class Gammaproteobacteria; order Enterobacterales; family Enterobacteriaceae; genus Enterobacter; species Enterobacter cloacae complex sp. 2015409. The sequence continues at coordinate 303,843 of NZ_JBFTVM010000003.1, forward strand.
CAGCGTCTGAAGATGCGCCTGAGAGGGATTTTCCGCCACCAGCCGCCGGGCTTCCTGCAGGGCAAGCGTATCTTTGCGGGCATCGGCCAGGGTTTTGATATAGCCGATACGATAATCATCGTTATCCGGCGCAAGGCTGCGCGCCTTTTCCCAGAGCGCCAGGGCGGGCTGCCACGCCTTTTGATTTCGCCTGGATTGCGCGACAGCCGCAACGCCACGGGCGGGCAGCGGCATATAAATGCTGTAGCGCTGCCAGACCTGAATAACCTCGTCATCATGACCTGCCCAGGCCGCCACCTGTAACCAGTCCGCGACGTGTTCAGGCGTCAGGGCATGCTGCTGCTGATAACGCTGAAGATAATCGAGAAACGACGTGTAATTACCGTTACGCGCCTGTTGAATCTGTTGCTCATAAACGGATTCCGTAGCCTGAACCAGAACAGGAAAGAGTAATAACAGAAACAATAATGTTGGGGTGCGATAAAAGAATAATGTACTGAAGCTAAGTGATCTTTCCATATCTATTTGCCATTTGTTTATCATGAATCCATTGCATAACACGGCCGCCTTTAAGCTCAGCGTAAAAGGCCATAAATGAGAACATTAAATCTGAATGCAGTGATGTTACGGGGTACTTACTTAAAGGTAATTATGGATCCTCATCTCAGTAGACTGGATGGGAGGTAATGTACACCTGATATGTTGCCGGATAAATATGCTGAAAAGCGGCTGAGTAGTTTTGAGATAATTCTGGAATGAGCAGGTTTTAATGATTATTTTGAATTGGATGGTTAATCGTAACTGACTGAAATAAAATGATTTTATTTTTATTGTGACAATTTTGTATATATTTTTAATGACGTTTATCCGCCTCAATTAAAGTACTTTCTGGTGCATGTTTGGGAAGTTTCATGACAAAAATTCTTAATGTTTAGAGAAGTGACTTTTCTGCGATTGTTTTTTATTTATAATTAATGGCAGACATTGAATGATAGTCTACAGGAAGTCTTACTCATCAATGTCTGTATTGAGGGATGTCCAAAGCCAGAATACATTTATCGTTAATATAACAGCGCTATAAAACGAAGGCGGCCTTCTTTCTGAAGGATCGTTCTTGCTTTAATCTAAAAGGGATGGTTAGTGGCAACTTCAATAGTGTTAGTGACTCAGGATCGCTACCTTGTCAGAGGAATGCGGATATTTTTTCCGGATATTATCCTGCTCGACTCGATTGACAGAAACATATTTGATAACGGTGCAGATGAATATTCTGTATTGATTGATAGTCGTTGTCCGCTCCGTTTATATGATTACCTGATACGCCATCCGGCCAGAACGAAAAAAACAATCTGCTGCGTTATGCTTGATATGCGTCACCGCGAGGAGAATCTGCTCAGTATGAAGCTGTTTATGAACACGTCGCTCACTGCGCCGGATATGGCCTCGCTGTTTAATCTGGTGCTCAATATGAAAGGCAGGCGCCTGACCACGAAGTGGCTGCTGAATTTACGGCTTAGCACGCACGAAGCGATCATGCTGCGCTTGCTGAGGGCAGGGATGTCGATGGAAGCTATTGCCGATGAGCTGAATACGTCGGTGAAAAGCCTCTACCGCAAACGCACGGCGCTCTCGGAACGCCTGGGGGCGGAGAACTTTAATGAGGCGTGTTTGTTTATTTTTAAAAACAAACTGCTGGACGCAGGTGGGAACGATCCCTAGGGTGAGGATAGATTAAAAGCAAAATTGCGGGCGGTATTCTGAGCTTTGAGAATGCTGGATGAGGACAACTTCCTGGCCTTGGGTTTGGATTTACTCTGGCAAAACGACACAAGGACGTTGTCATGGACACGATTGAAGAGTCTGGTCACCGCTACTGTGTAGCATATCTTCAAATATTTGATTTAAATAAAAATTTTACAAATATCGTCAAGGAGCGATTTATCCGTCAAATTAAGTTAAACTTCGTCACAGGTTTCAGTGAGTTATGGGACGGATGGCAGAATGACGAGCGAAGAAGCACTTTTAAAATCAGGTTTTAGTAAACGAGATCTTCAAAAGCTAAAAAACAATATCGAGAATTACGGTGGTTCGTTTGATAGCGTAACTCATGATCTGGCCAATCGTTTTAAGGCAATGAAGTGGATAACTATTATTGCCTTTATCATACTGGCTTTAACTCTTTTACTTGCATCCAGGGATACAAGTCTGACACTTGCGCTCACGTTATTGATTGTACTCCCTTTTATCTGGTATATAACGCCAGCAAAACTTGGCTACAAATCCTGGCGTTATCGTAAAATGCTGACTAATTCTGGGACGGGTCGCTGACGGACAACAGATCAAAAATAATCTTAGCTTTGACCCCATAACCAGCAATTTTCATTGTAAGCTGCGGGCGGCTCAGTGTGCTCACCTTTCGGTAATAGTCTGTGGGCATATAACGAAACAGTCGCCAGGTACCTGGTCGCCGCAACAAGCCAAAAATGGTATAAGCGTTAGCGGCCAGTGAAATTGATTTGTAGACACCTAACCCGTTCTCACGACTAAAGCCCATAAACTCAGCTGTAGACATCGCGGCATCCGCGACCAGCCCTTCACTGGTAGTGTTGTTCGTTGCGTAGCGAGCCACTTCTTTACTGATGCTGTTTGCCCCGTCAGTAACCAGAACCGCACCAGCAAGGACCCCGAGAGGGGTCATAGTGCCAATAAGGGTAAATCCTGCGGCTATTTCAGCACCGGCCAGGACAACACTAACTGCCGAGATCACATACCCAACAATTTTGTTATTCTCTCGGATGAACTCGACTTTAGCGTAAAGCTTCGCTGCCTTAGTTCGTAATAAACGAGCTTGTTCCAGAAGGTTATAGTTTTCTTCTCTAAGTTTTTTAACGCATTCCATGCATTCTTCATCTGATTTAGCACGACGAGCTAACGTAAACTGTTGTTCTATGAGGTCCCGAATTTCCTGAATAAACTTCATTCGAGTCAGACCATCGCTGAGATGAAAAGCCGACAGAGTGTTGGCTGTATTTACCAGTTTTCTGGCTTCCATATTCACCATCGTTTCCGCCCAGGCTTTATTTCTTCCACCTGAGTGCATCATGTTAAGCAATGCTGCATCCATTGTAATTCCTCTCAATTGCTTTACCGGCATCTGTTTAGACGGATAAACGGCTCCCTCTGACAGCCACGCGTGCCAACGCATGCACAATATAGTAGCAATGTAGTTACGGGGTCTGAAGCAGAAGTCGCTTTTTGCAGCTTCGCTCCTCGGCCTGCTTTGTCGCCGGTGCTCACATGTGTTGTGCCACTCCTGCTCCAGTGAATAGCTGCCCTACATATCTGAAAGCAATCTTTGCACTTTCGATAAAGCCGGATGACGGGGAGAGCCCCTATCCTGTTGAGTAATTTACTCATTTCGCTGAGTGGTTGGCGGGGTCAGTCCATGTTGAGGGCAGGGATGTTAATGGAGGAGGTTGCAGGCGAGCTGAATACGTCGGTGAAAAGTCTCTATCGTAAACGGACGGCGCTCTCGGAACGGCTGGGGGCGGAGAATTTTAATGAGGCGTGTTTGTTTATCTTCAAAAACACACTGCTGGGCGCAGGTAGGAACGATCCCTGGGTTGGGGAGAGACCAAAAGCATAAAAATGTCTTGCGGGCGCTATTCTGAGTTTTAAGAAAAATGGACGGTGACAGCATCCTTGTTTCAGATATGGATTTACTCTGGCTCAAAACGAGAGAAAGGACGCTGTAATGGACACGGTTGAAGAGTCTGGTGGAACATATTTCTATCACGGTAATGCTAACGTAACAGCGCAGGAGCTATTTTTGCTCATATTTGCTGAAGGTCTTGCAAATCATATAGGGGTGACGGTTGAGACTGCTGCAACCATTTTGGCTGGGCAACCCCTTCTGCCTAAGCGAAAGGTCCTGGGTGCATCCGGATCACGGACAAGTATTGCCTCGAAAGTGGCGCGGCGTATTTTAAAGGGAGCACGTTTCCCCGATGGCATAAGGGTCGAAACCACCATTGGTATGGGTAAGACACGTCTAACAAACAAGGTCGGGGCAGCAGTAGGGCGGGCGGTTCCGTATGTTGGCTATACTCAGGCGGTGATTATTTTTATTACGGTTGCCAGAGAAACGAGAAGCAAGTACAACCTCATCGCGCGACCTAAAGATCGTATTGCCTGGACATACTTCTGATGTTGCTTCCTGATGAGCAAGAATTACTAGATTACATCACTGAGAATTATAGTGACCGTAAAACTCCGGCAAGGAAAGAATGGACCTTCCAGGAGCATTTCAATCTCGTACCAGAAGATCTTGAGGACATGCTGCTTGACCTTTTCACCCGGTATGGAATTGAATATAGCAACTTTGTGATGGACCATTATTTTGAACCGGAGCTGTATTGGTTTCAGTTTCGGCTCAGAAAAAAATTCCGCGATCGGCAGTACAAGCCGCTAAATCTCGAAATGATTATTGAGTCGGCAAAAGCGGGGCGCTGGCTATATGACTAAGGGGCTGAAAGCCCCTTATGATGTTTACGCCGATTGACGCTCGTTCCATGCATCACTAAAGATGATGTTCCCATCGTTATGCTTCCAGGTGATTTTCTCGTACCTGAGTTCGATGGTTTCCATATGGTTTTCGTTAGGGTTATCGCCTGAAGCCATCGCTGGGGAAATCGACACTATCCTGACGTCTTCAAGCAACATGTTGAAATACTCTTCTTCCATGCCAGAGTAATTTATTCGATACCACTTTATCTCAGCTGATGACAGGTTTTGACCTGTCGCAACGGCTTTGTAGAGGTATGGGCTTGAACAATCGAATTCCTTAATGATCAACATAGGTGAGTGCATTCGCGTACCGGTTATTTTACCGGTTGCGTTATCTGTTGGGATAACAAGGTTATGATGAAAACCTTTCACTTCAATGCTGCATTCTCTGTGTTGAACATCAACTCCGCCTTTAATCAACGCGCCACCATCGTCCTTCAGCCATAGATAAGCCGGTATAGCCATTCGAATATTCCTTCCTTTTTGCGTGTGGATCTCCATCCTGCTTTCGCAGACCATTCGGGCAAGCGTATACGCGTAGCTGGTATAGAAGTTCAAAACAGATCATGTTTACGGCCTGTCTTTGTTTTTTAAGACAATGACTTGTTATTTTTTAATCAAAAATTAAAAGAAAGTCTGACGCTGGAAGCGTAATACTTTGTCAGTGATTGGCTGTATGAGCTGCTGGACTAGCGCAAAAGCAAAAACCCGCCACGAGGGCGGGTTTTCTGAAGAAGTGGTGCCCGGACTCGGAATCGAACCAAGGACACGGGGATTTTCAATCCCCTGCTCTACCGACTGAGCTATCCGGGCAACGGGGCGCATTAAACCCGATCTGCCCGGTGGCGTCAACGAAAAATGTTGTTTTCGTTACAGACTGCGCAATCTCTCACCATTTCGCCGCATCCTTAAGCGAAAAAGTGCGTCCAGAGTGCGGAGAGCGGCATGGCGAGCAGCAGTGCGGGCAGCATGTTCACCACGGCAAACATCTTAATCCCACAGATACGCAGCCCGGTAGCCAGCAGCAGCAGGCCGCCGACGGCGGTAAAGTCTGCCATCATCGCTGGCGTGGTGAGCGGAAGAATCAACGTGGCGCAGGTAGCCAGTGCCAGCTGGATAAGCAGCATCGGGACGCAAATCGCCGCCACGGCGACGCCAAGAGTAGTGGCGAAAATGGTGGCGGTGAAGAAATCAAGAAACGCCTTCGCAATCAATATGCTCGGGTCGCCCGTCATCCCTTCCTGCATCGAACCGAAAATCCCGGTGCCGCTGGCGCAAAACAGAATGATGATGGCGACATAGTTTTGAATAAACGACTCATGCGTACCGTGTTTCGCCTTGCCGCCGGGTCGGGCAATCAGGTTTTTGGCTTTACTCACCGCGCCGTTAATGCCTTTTTCCAGATAGCAGAACTCGCCAATCAGCGCGCCGAGCAGGGTGGCCAGCACCATCACCGGCAGGTTGGCGCATTTGATGACTAAAAGAATACCGATCCCTAACGATGCCAGGCCGAATATCGAGGGCATGGAGGTGCGAATCCGCTCCGGCAACCGCTGGCTCAGCACGGCGCCGAGTACGCCGCCCAGCAATACGGCTCCTGCGTTGATAAATGGCCCGATAACCAAAGTTAACTCCTGTTATTTAATCATTGATATTGCATTATTATGGCACGTCAGGCCTGCGCGAGCCTTAGCTTTGGGTGGTTTCGTGCATACTGATTCCTTCTTGCACCTCAAAATAAAAGGTGACATTATTGCGCGAATTTTCTCCTCCCTGTCTCACCGCTCGGTGAGGGTAACTGCGCCTATGAAAACCATGAAAATTGCCGTCAGCCGCGAGCTGGCCTCCACTGTGTCTACGCACCGCGAAAAGGTGATGCTGGACAGCACTGATTTTACCGATGTGGCGGCCGTCGTCATCACAACAGCTGAAAGTCGCAGCGGCATTCTTGCACTGCTGAAACGTACGGGCTTTCAGCTACCGGTGTTTATTTTCTCGCAGGAGGCAACGGACGTACCTGACGGCGCCACCGCGGTTATATCGGGCAAAGCTCAGGAGTTTCTGGAACTGGAGACAGCTGCCAGCCGTTATGAAGAGAATTTGCTGCCGCCGTTTTTCGACACTCTGAGCCAGTATGTGGAGATGGGCAACAGCACTTTCGCCTGCCCGGGACACCAGCACGGCGCCTTTTTCAAAAAACACCCGGCGGGGCGGCAGTTCTATGATTTCTTCGGTGAGAACGTATTCCGCGCCGACATGTGCAATGCCGACGTGAAGTTGGGCGATCTGCTGATCCACGAAGGGTCCGCCAAGCACGCGCAAAAGTTCGCGGCGAAAGTGTTCAACGCGGATAAAACCTACTTCGTGCTGAACGGAACGTCGGCGGCCAACAAGGTAGTGACCAACGCGCTGCTCACCCGCGGCGACCTGGTGCTGTTCGACCGCAACAACCATAAATCTAACCACCACGGGGCGCTGATCCAGGCGGGCGCCACGCCGGTTTATCTGGAGGCTGCACGTAACCCGTTTGGCTTTATTGGCGGGATTGACGAGCACTGCTTTGACGACGCGTATCTGCGGGACCTGATCCGCGAGGCGGCGCCGGAGAAAGCCGACGAGGCGCGTCCGTTCCGCCTGGCGATCATTCAGCTCGGCACCTACGACGGAACGATCTACAACGCCCGTCAGGTGATCGACAAGATCGGCCATTTGTGCGACTACATCCTCTTTGACTCCGCCTGGGTGGGCTACGAGCAATTTATTCCGATGATGGCGGCAACGTCCCCGCTGTTGCTGGAGCTGAACGAGAACGATCCGGGCATTTTTGTGACCCAGTCGGTGCATAAACAGCAGGCCGGATTCTCGCAAACGTCGCAGATCCATAAAAAGGATAACCACATCCGCGGCCAGGCGCGTTTCTGCCCGCACAAGCGGCTGAACAACGCCTTTATGCTGCATGCCTCCACCAGCCCGTTTTATCCGCTGTTCGCCGCGCTGGATGTGAATGCCAAGATCCACGAAGGGGAAAGCGGGCGCAGGCTGTGGGCCGAGTGCGTCGAGCTGGGCATTGAGGCGCGCAAGGCAATCATTGCCAACTGTCATATGATCAAACCGTTTATCCCACCGGTGGTGGTGGGGCGGCCGTGGCAGGATCATCCGACGCACGCCATTGCCAGCGAGCTGCGCTTCTTCAGCTTTGAGCCGGGGGCCAAATGGCACGGGTTTGAGGGCTATGCTCACGAGCAGTACTTTGTCGACCCGTGCAAGCTGCTGCTGACCACGCCGGGCATCGATGCCGAAACCGGGGAGTACACTGATTTCGGGATCCCGGCGACGATTCTGGCGCACTACCTGCGCGAAAACGGCATCGTGCCGGAGAAATGCGACCTCAACTCGATCCTGTTCCTGCTGACGCCTGCCGAAAGCAGCGAGAAGCTGGCGCAGCTGGTGGCGATGCTGGGCCAGTTTGAACAGCATATTGAAGACGACACGCCGCTGGCGGACGTGCTGCCGACGATCTTCCAGAAATACCCGGTGCGCTACCGGGATTACACCCTTCGCCAGCTGTGCCAGGAGATGCACGATCTCTACGTCAGCTTTGACGTCAAGGATCTGCAGAAGGCGATGTTCCGCAAGGAGAGCCTGCCGGAGGTGGTGATGAACCCACAGGATGCCAATCAGGCGTATATTCGCGGAGAGGTGGAGCTGGTTCGCATACGGGATGCCGAAGGACGGATTGCTGCCGAAGGGGCGCTGCCCTATCCGCCGGGCGTGCTGTGCGTGGTGCCGGGTGAAGTCTGGGGCGGGGCGGTACAGCGTTACTTCCTGGCGCTGGAGGAGGGGATCAACCTGCTGCCGGGCTTCTCGCCGGAGCTGCAGGGGGTTTACAGCGAGAAGGATGCTGACGGGATCAAGCGGCTGTATGGGTATGTGTTGAGATAGTGCGGGCTGCTGCCCTCACCCTAACCCTCTCCCACAGGGAGAGGGAACCTTTCATCAAACCGCACTACGCTTGTACATCCTCCTCGGATGCCCAATCTTGCCGTACAGCATCTCCACCTTCAGAAAACCTGCCTCCACGCAGTGTTCCAGATAGCGCCGGGTGGTGGTTTTGCTTAATCCCGTTTCGCTCACCACTTCATCCACGGTAAAGCAGTGCGTTGCCTTGTCGTTAAACAGCGACTGCACCCGCGCCAGCGTATTTTCCTCAATGCCCTTGCTGCCGTTGTCCTGGCGGTAGTTTTTCGCCTGTAGCTGATACAGCGAATCCACGTTCTGCTGGTCGACAATCTTCCAGACCCGCTGCTGTTCGGCAAACTGCACAAACCGCTCCAGCGACTGGCTGAGCCGCTTCCAGGAGACGGGTTTGAGGATGTAGTCGAACGCGCCGTTGCGAATCGCCTGGCTGCAGGTGTCCATATCGCTGGCGGCAGTGATAAAAATCACCGAGCAGTTGGCGCGGGCCAGCATGGGGTTATTGATCAGCGAGATCCCTTTGCCGTCCGGCAGATAGTTATCCAGCAGCACCAGCTGCGGCTGTTTGTTTGCAAGCTCTGCCTGGGCCGCAGCCAGCGACGAGGCAATACCCACCAGCCTCAGACGCGGATGTTTGCCTATCAGCTCCGCGTGCAGTTGCGCCAGTTCGTTCTCGTCTTCAACAATCAGTACGTCGATAAGTTCATGTTGCATAGTCGGTGTCTTCCAGTTGCCGGGCGGTTCCCGTGGCCGGGATAAACAGGGAGAAAATGGCGCCGCGCGGCGTATTATCGGCAACTTCTATCGCGCCGCCAGCCTGTGTGACATAGCTTTCGATCAGATACAGACCAATCCCATGATCGCCGCGTGTTTTGGTGGTGATGCCGCGCTCAAAGATCCGGTCACGGATCTCCGGCTTGATGCCCACGCCCTGGTCGGCCACTTCAATGATCAGCTCCTGTTCGCTGAGCTTTATCAGCACTTCCACCGGCGCGTGGGGAAGCGGCGACCGCTGTGTCGCTTCGATGGCGTTATCCAGCAGGTTGCCAATAATCGAAATCAGCTCTTGCTCTCCTAACGGCAGGAACGGTCTGTCCAGCCGACAGGCCGGGTCGAAGCACAGCTCGACGCCTTTCTCACGCGCGCGGGCGGCTTTGCCCAGCAGCAGGCCACACAGGGTCGGGGAGCTGAAGCGCGAAGAGATAAAGTCCAGCAGCTCCTGGGCATGCTCCGACTGCGCCTGAATGTAGCCAATGGCTTCCTCATAGCGGCCCATATGCAGCAGGCCGGAGAGCGTGGTCATTCGGTTTAGCTGCTCATGGCGCATAATACGCAGGTTATCGACATAGCGTTTTACCTGGCTGAGCTGGGCGCTCAGCGAGTCGATTTCGTTGCGATCGCGGAAGGTGATCACCCACCCCTGCAGCGACCCCTCCAGCATGATGTGCACCCGGCTGGCAATTACCGTGAGATCGTTAAAACGGCAAATCTCGTCATGGGTATCTTTCGCCAGCATCGTCTGTGTGTCGAAGAACGGGACCGGATCGATAACCTGGCTTATCAGCTGCCCGCGCAGCTCCCGGGCCGGCTGGCTCAGACCCAGCAGCTTGCGCGCCGCCTGGTTGATCACCTCAATCCGCCGCCGATCGTCAATGGCAATCACCCCTTCATAAATAGACTCCATTAGCGCCTTCTGCTGGCGCACCAGCAGCCCGATTTCTCGCGGCTCAAGAGAGAAGATCTGCTTCTTGATGCTGCGGGTAAAGAACCAGGAAAAAATAAAGAGAGCGATTAGCAGCAGCACGGCGGCAATCAGGATATTGACCACCTTACTGACGGTAATGGTGTCCAGGTAACTGGTGAGATAGCCGACCGAAACAATGCCGACCACCTGTCCGGCAGCGTTGAAGATGGGGGCTTTACTGCGCAGCGAAATGCCCAACCCGCCTTTGCGAATGGTGGTGGTGCTTTTACCCTGCAATACGGCTTCGTTGTCTCCGCCAACCAGGGTTGTGCCCACTCTGTCGGCAAAGACGGAGTGAAAAAGATGCTGACCCTTATTATCACCAATCACAATAAAGCTGGCGTCACTGTGCGCAGAAATCTTCTGCATAAAATCATGGATGGCGCTGATATTTTTTTGTTCAACTTCATTACGCAATGTCGGAATAAGCGCAATCTCTTCAGCCTGTATTTTGGCTCGCGTACTCATTTCCTGATATAGCTGTTTCCCGACGTCGGCATAATAATATCCGCCCAGTAACGCAAAAAGTACTGAGAAAAAGGCAACCAGCGAAATAAACAACTTGATCTGGAAAGAGACTTTCATAACTATCACGCAAGGTAGCAGCAAAGATCGCCAATATATCATCTTTTTTCGCGCGGACGTCCGCTTTGCCGAAAACTTGTGATCCCTTGCACAGCGGGCGCTGTAAAAGCGTTATCCTAAAGTCTGGCGTGCCTCTGGCTGCATGAACAAATGTTATTTGTTTGTTCGATTCGGAAAAGAAACCATAAAAACCACGCTAATAAATAAGGTATAAATCACATTAAATAAAAGAAACCATTAAAACCATAGCTGCCATTAAAACTTCGCTTTTAATATGCCATTCCTCACATAAAGCAAGCCTTTGTGACTCTAAGCTGAACGCACAAAATAACCAAGGGGCTTATTATGAGCACAACTGACGATTCTTTCTCTGTTACCCACGACCCGATTGAAATTCAGCGACCTTCGCTCAAAGAGCGCTGGTGGCATATTATGGATACCTGGAAAATTGGGATTATTCCTCTGCCGCTGTTCGTTCTGGCGGGTGCACTGATCGCGATTGATTGCCTGGGCGGAAAACTGCCGAGCGATATCGTGGTGATGGTGGCAACGCTGGCCTTCTTCGGCTTTGCCTGCGGCGAGTTTGGCAAACGCCTGCCGATTGTCGGCAAGCTCGGCGCGGCGGCGATTTGCGCCACCTTTATTCCTTCCGCGCTGGTCTACTATGGCCTGCTGCCGGACGTGGTGGTCGAGTCCACCACCAAGTTCTACAAATCCACCAACATTCTCTATCTCTATATCTGCTGCATTATTGTCGGCAGCATCATGAGCATGAACCGCACGGTGCTGATTCAGGGCTTCCTGCGCATCTTCTTCCCGATGCTGTGCGGCGAAATCGTCGGCATGCTGGTGGGGATGGGCGTCGGCCTGGCGCTGGGTCTTGAGCCGTTCCAGATCTTCTTCTTTATCATTCTGCCGATTATGGCGGGCGGCGTCGGGGAAGGGGCGATCCCGCTTTCCATCGGCTATGCCACCTTACTGCACATGGATCAGGGCGTGGCGCTCGGCCGCGTGCTGCCGATGGTGATGCTCGGTGGTCTGACGGCGATCATCATCTCCGGCTGCCTGAACCAGCTCGGTAAACGTTTCCCGCACCTGACCGGTGAAGGCCAGCTGATGCCTAACCGCGCCAATGCCGATACCACCGTCTCTCAGCCTGCGTTCTCCGGCAAAGCGGATGTGACCACTATTGCCTCTGGCGCGCTGCTGGCGGTGCTGCTCTACATGCTGGGCATGCTCGGCCACAAGCTGATTGGCCTGCCTGCTCCGGTCGGCATGCTGTTTATGGCGGTGCTGGTGAAGCTCTGCAACGGCGCCTCTCCACGCCTGCTGGAAGGTTCTCAGGTGGTGTACAAATTCTTCCAGACTTCTGTGACCTACCCGATCCTCTTCGCCGTTGGCGTGGCCATCACCCCATGGCATGAACTGGTGGCGGCGTTCACCGTCAGCAACCTGCTGGTGATTGTCAGCACCGTTTCTGCACTGGTCGCCACCGGCTTCTTCGTCGGCAAAAAGATTGGTATGCACCCGATTGATGTCGCCATCGTCTCCTGCTGCCAGAGCGGCCAGGGCGGTACCGGCGACGTGGCGATCCTGACCGCAGGCAACCGCATGAGCCTGATGCCGTTCGCCCAGATTGCTACCCGTATCGGCGGGGCGATTAACGTCTCTGTCTCACTGCTGATTCTGGGCAACTTCCTCGTTTAAGTTTTCAGGAAAGAACAATGAAACTCGCAAGCTTTTTATACCAGGGAAAACGCAGCTACGGCATCGTCCAGGTCGACGGCGTGATTGATTTAGGCCGCCGTCTGGGCGACCGCTACAGTGACCTCAAAGCGCTGCTGCAGGGCAACGGGCTGGCACAGGCCACCCGCTACCTGAACGATGCCGTGGACGTGCCGATGAGCGCCATCACCTTCTTACCGGTGATTGAGCAGCCGGAAAAAATCCTCTGCGTGGGCATGAACTACGCCGACAAGCGCAAGGAGTTTGACCAGCACAACCCGGCCCCGACGCTGTTTGTCCGCTTCCCGGATTCACAGACCGGCCACAACGAGCCGGTGCTGAAGCCGCGCCACTCCAGCGAATTCGACTACGAAGGCGAGCTGGCGGTGATCATCGGTAAAGGCGGGGAGAACATCAGCCGTGATGACGCCCTGCGCCACGTGGCGGGCTACAGCTGCTATATGGACGGCTCCGCCCGCGACTGGCAGCACACCTGGTTTACCGCCGGTAAAAACTGGCGTCAGACCGGCGCGTTCGGCCCGTGGATGGCAACGGCGGACGAGATCCCGGATCCGCATCAGCTGGCGATCCGCACCTGGCTGAACGGACGCATGGTGCAGGAAGACAACACCAGTAGCATGATCCACAAGGTTGCGGAGCTGATCGAGTACATCAGCACCTTTACCCGCTTAAGCCCGGGCGACGTGATCATCACCGGCTCCCCGGGCGGCGTGGGTAAAAAGCGCAATCCGCCGCTGTTTATGAAAGAGGGCGATCGCATTGAGGTGGAGATCGAGCATATCGGTCATCTGAGCAACGTGATCGTGGAAGCGCCAGCCGTCGGGCTTGCGGCAGCACATTAGGTAAGGCGGCAGCATGCATTCGCAACCCATCGATTTTCGCCACACGCTGGTGGCGAAGCACCCGGAACGCTTAAGCCAGATCCGCTACCTGCTGGCAGACAGCGGCCTTGGCCTGGACAACGACATCACGCTGTTTGTCGAAGCCTGGTCAGGCCCGCAGCTGGTGGGTTGCGCAGGGCTTGCCGCCAACGTCATCAAGTGCGTGGCGGTCAACGAGCAGCTTCGCGGTGAGAACCTCAGTGCGCGGCTGCTGGCAGAGGTGGAACATGCGGCGCTGGAGCGCGGCCATTTTCATCTTTTCCTCTGCACCAGGCCGTGCAACCGGGAGCGCTTTGCCCGCAGCGGCTTCTGGCCGATTACCCAGAGCGGGAACAACGCCGTGCTGATGGAGAACACCCCGCAGGGGATCGAGCGCTACTGCCGCTCTCTGCGCGCGAACCGCAGGTGCGGGGAGAAGATTGGCGCCATCGTGATGAACGCCAATCCGTTCACCCTCGGCCACCGCCATCTGGTGGAGCAGGCGGCGGCGCAGTGTGACGCCCTGCACCTGTTCGTGGTGCGCGAAGACGCGTCGTTCTTCCCGTTCAGCGCGCGGCTCGAGATGGTGCGCGCGGGCGTGGCGCATCTGTCGAACGTGGTGGTGCATGAAGGCTCTCAGTACATCATCTCTCGCGCCACGTTTCCGGCCTACTTCCTGAAGGAGACCGGCAAAGTGCAGCAGGCGTGGAGCGAGATCGACGTGCTGATCTTCCGGGACTTTATCGCCCCGGCGCTCGGCATCACGCACCGCTTCATCGGCTCGGAGCCGTTCTGCGATATCACCCGCCAGTACAACCAGACGCTGCACGACCTGCTGGCCTCGCATATCGAGGTGGTGGAGATGCCGCGCATCAAGGCCACCGGCAACGCCATATCTGCCTCGGAAGTGCGCCGCTTACTGAAGACACAGCAGTTTTCCCGGATCCGGGAGATTGTCCCGGACTCCACCTTCGCGCATCTCGAAACGCATTACCGTGCGAGTGCGGAAGTCGCTTAACTACCAGGAATTTATCATGAAAATTGTAAGGGAGGCGCTGGCCGGAACGCAGGAGTCCAGCGACCTGATGGTGAAAATCGCTCCCGCTCACGGCGAGCTGGAGATCGTCATCCACAGCGAAGTGATTAAGCAGTTTGGCGAGCATATTCGCCAGGTGGTCAACGACACGTTGCGCGCCATGAACGTGCACCAGGGATTAATCATTATTGAAGACAAAGGAGCGCTGGACTGTGTGATTCGCGCCCGTCTGCAAAGCGCGCTGATGCGTGCCGCCGATGAACAGGCCATCAACTGGGGGGCGCTGAAATGAGCAAACTCCGCCGCAGCATGCTGTTCCTGCCGGGCGCCAACGCCGCCATGCTCTCCACCGCCTTTATCTACCGTCCCGACTCCATCATGTTTGACCTTGAGGACGCCGTTGCCCTGCGCGAGAAGGATACCGCGCGCATGCTGGTGTTTCACGCGCTGCAGCACCCGATGTATCAGGATATCGAAACCGTGGTGCGCATTAACCCGCTCAGCACGCCGTTTGGCCTGCTGGATCTGGAAGCCGCCGTGCGGGCCGGCGTGGACGTGATCCGCCTGCCAAAAACCGACACGCCGGACGATATCTACGAGCTGGAGGGCCACCTTGAGCGTATCGAGCAGGCGTGCGGCCGCGAGGTCGGCTCCACCCGCGTGATGGCGGCGATTGAGTCGGCCATTGGCGTCATCAACGCCGTGGCGATTGCCCGCAGTTCTCCGCGCCTCATCGGCATTGCGCTGGCCGCCTTTGACTACGTGATGGACATGCAGACCGAGCGCGGCGACGGCACCGAGCTGTTCTACGCCCGCTGCGCCGTGCTGCACGCCGCCCGCGCGGCGGGTATCGACGCCTTCGACGTGGTGTGGTCAGACGTTAACGACGAGGCCGGGTTCCTGCGCGAGGTCGATCTGATCCGCAAGATGGGCTTCAACGGCAAATCGCTGATTAACCCGCGCCAGATTGACCTGCTGCACAACGCCTACGCCCCGACGCAGGAAGAGGTGGATCACGCCAGAAGGGTGATTGAGGCGGCAGAAGAGGGCGAGCGTAACGGCCTGGGCGTGGTGTCGCTTAACGGCAAAATGGTGGATGCACCGATTATTAACCACGCGCAGGTGGTGCTGGAGCGCGCGGCGGCTTCCGGCGTGCGTCGGTAAGGATAAGACAATGAATCAGACAGAACTTCTTCATGTGAATTTTCCCCATCTGCGGGACCTAAAACCCTTTGATACCGCCCATAGCACCACGCCGTGGCTGGCGGACAGCGATGCGAAGCACAGCCGCAAGCTCTGCGCCTCTGTTGAAGAGGCGGTTAAGCGCTGCGGCCTGCAGGACGGGATGACCATCTCCTTCCACCATGCGTTTCGCGAAGGCGACCGGGTGATCAACACCGTCGTGGCGCTGCTGGCGCGGATGGGCTTTAAAAACCTGACGCTGGCCTCCAGCTCGCTGATGACCTGCAACGACGCGCTGATCGAGCATATCAAAAGCGGCGTCATCACCCGGATTTACACCTCCGGCATGCGCGGCAGGCTGGCGGACGCCATCTCCCACGGGCTGATGGACGAGCCGGTGCAAATTCACTCCCACGGCGGGCGCGTGAAGCTGCTCCAGGACGGCGAGCTGAATATCGACGTGGCATTTCTCGGCGTGCCGTGCAGCGATGAGTTTGGCAACGCCAACGGGACGCACGGCAAATCGTGCTGCGGTTCTCTCGGCTACGCGATGGTGGACGCCCACTTTGCCCGCAAGGTGGTGCTGCTGACTGAAGAGCTGGTGCCGTTCCCCAATATGCCCGCCAGCCTGGTGCAGGACCAGGTGGACTACATCGTGCAGGTTGAAAGCGTGGGCGACCCGGCGAAAATCAGCGTCGGCGCGGCCCGTGTCACCAGCAACCCGCGCGAGCTGATGATCGCCCGCTATGCGGCGGACGTCATTGAACACTCCGGCTACTTCAAACCGGGCTTCTCGATGCAGACCGGCTCCGGCGCGGCGGCCACGGCCTGCACCCGCTTTATGGAAGAGAAGATGGAGCGCAGCGGCGTGAAGGCGCGCTTTGCGCTCGGCGGCATCACCGGCAGCCTGGTGGATCTGCACGAGAAGGGGCTCATCGAAAAGCTGCTCGATACCCAGTGCTTTGACGGCCAGGCGGCGGCCTCGCTGGCGCGTAACCCGAACCACGTGGAGATCTCCACCAACGTTTACGCTAACCCAGGCAGCAAGGCGGCAAGCTGCGACCAGCTCGACGTGGTGATCCTCAGCGCCCTGGAAATCGACGTCGAGTTCAACGTCAACGTCATCACCGGATCCGACGGCGTGATGCGCGGCGCGTCCGGCGGGCACTGCGACGTGGCCGCCGCGGCGAACCTGACCATCGTCGTTGCCCCTTTGCTGCGTAGCCGCATTCCGACGGTCGTGAAGCGGGTTACCACGCGCCTCACGCCGGGCGAAAGCATCGACGTGCTGGTTACCGATCACGGCATCGCGGTCAACCCGGCGCGCCCGGAAATCCGCGAGCGGCTGCTGGAGGCCGGGCTGAAGGTTGTGGATATCAACGCGCTGTATGAGCGGGCGATCTCCCTGACCGGCGTCCCGAAACCGATTGAGTTTACCGACAAAATCGTCGGGGTGATCCGCTACCGCGACGGCAGCGTGATCGACACCGTGCGACAGGTGAAGGAGGAAGTATGACTTTAGCGACACCCGTGCGGGCGGGTGTCAGCCTTGACGAACTGCTGGCGGCGAAAGAGCGCCGCGCAGCGCGCCAGGCTGATATGCTCGAGCACTATCAACAACCGGTGATTTCCCTCACGCTGGTCACGCCAGGGGAAATCAAGGACAGCCTGCGCTATCGCAATACCATGGGCGTGGCGCTGCAGATGTGCGACCAGCTGCTGTGGGAGAACCGCTGGCAGGTGCTGGACCGCCAGGTACTGTGGCTCCCTACCGGGCCTGAAGCCCTCTGGTGCGTGGCCCATCCGGCGGTGGAAATCAAAGCGCACTGTGCGGATCTGGAGCAGACGCACCCGCTCGGCAGGCTGTGGGATCTGGACGTGATCTGTCCTCAGCACGGCCACGTCGGGCGTCAGTCGCTGGGGGCGAATCTCAGGCGCTGCCTGATCTGCGACGCGCCCGCCCACGCCTGTTCCCGTTCGCGCAACCACCCCGTTGAGCAGGTGGTTTCCCGCGTGGAGAAGACGATCGATGACTGGTTTGCTCGCGACTAAACCGCGCCCGGCTGACGTGCCCGCGCTTGCCGAAGCGGCGCTGTGGCAGGAGCTGGAGCTGACGCCCAAGCCTGGGCTGGTGGACAGGCTCAACAACGGTTCCCATCGCGATATGGACCACGCGCTGTTTGTCCGCAGCATCGCGGCGATTACGCCGTGGTTTTCGCGCTTTGCCGAGCTGGGCAGCGCGCATGCGGATAAACCCGCTGGCGAACAGCTACGCGTTCTCCGCCCGATGGGGCTGGCCTGCGAGCAGGCGATGTATGCCGCGACGAACGGAGTGAACACGCACAAAGGCGGGGTTTTTGCCCTGGGTTTACTGTGCTTCGCCGCCGGTCGTGTGAAAAATATCTCCGCAGAGAGCCTCTGCTGTGAGGTGAGTAACATCTGCCGCGGGCTGGTGTCGCGGGAGCTGGCCGCACGCAGCGGACAGACGACGGCTGGCGAGCGACAGTTCCAGCAGTACGGCTTAACCGGTGCGCGCGGTGAGGCGGAGAGCGGCTTTGCGACGGTGCGTAAGGCGCTGGCGCAGTGGAACGGACATTCACTTCACGGCCTGCTGTTACGCCTGATGGCCGTCAATCAGGACAGCAATCTGGTATCTCGCGGCGGCATGGAAGGGCTGCGCTACGTCCAGGGCTACGCGCGGGAACTGCTGGCTAACGGCTGGGACCGCGAGGCGTTGCTTAGAATGGATAACGCACTGATTGAACGGAACTTGAGCCCGGGCGGCAGCGCGGATTTACTGTCGGTAGGGTGGGTGCTGTCTGGAATAAAATAGCCGGGTGGCGGCTTCGCCTTACCCGGCCTATGGTCTGGTTTTGTAGGCCCGGTAAGCGCTAGCGCCACCGGGCACAACAATCAATGCGCGATCGGCTGCGCACCGTGCGGTTCACGCACGTGCTTATACTTGAACAGCGCGATAAACGCGAAGAACAGCACCAGCGAGTACGCCGCGAAGATCAGCCACACCGGCTGCCAGTTGGTGATGCCGTTGGTGGTGTACATCTCAACCACTTTACCGCTCACCACGCCGCCCAGAATACAGCCGAAGCCGTTGGTCATCATCAGGAACATACCCTGCGCGCTGGCGCGGATTTCAGGCTTCACTTCTTTTTCCACAAACACCGAACCGGAGATGTTGAAGAAGTCGAAGGCGCAGCCGTAAACAATCATCGACAGCACCAGCAGCACGGTGCCGAACGGGCTTGGGTCGCCGTAGGCGAACAGACCGAAGCGCAACATCCACGCCGCGATACTGATCAGCATGACGTTCTTGATGCCGTAGCGGCTCAGGAAGAACGGGATGGTCAGGATGAACAGCGTCTCAGAGATCTGAGAGATGGACATCATCACCGACGCATGTTCAACGATAAAGCTGCCGGAGAACAGCGGGTTGTTATCGAAGCTGTGCAGGAAGGTGTTGCCGAACATGTTGGTGATCTGCAGCTCCGCGCCCAGCAGCATGGAGAAGATGAAGAAGATCGCCATGCGTTTGTTTTTGAACAGCGCGAAGGCATCCAGGCCGAGCATGGTGCTCCAGCTCTGGTTTTTCTGCTGGTTAGACACCGGAATGGTTGGCAGCGTCAGGGTGAAGATCGCCAGCAATACGGAGAGCGCTGCACCGATATAGAGCTGCATATGGCTCAGTTCGAAGCCCGCGAAGCTCACGCCCCACATCGCCATGATAAAGCCGATGGTGCCCCAGATACGGATTGGCGGGAAATCGGTCACGATATCCATATCCGCGGATTTCAGGCGGTAGTAGGAGATGGTGTTGATCAGCCCAAGCGTTGGCATATAGGCCAGCGAGTTAAGCAGGATCACCATGAACATTGCCCCCGGCGTGGTCACCTGGGCTGCCATAAACAGCGTCCCCGCGCCCACCAGATGGCAAAGCATGTACAGCCATTTGGCGCTTAGCCATTTATCCGCCACGATCCCCAGCAGCGTTGGCATGAAGACCGCCGCAATACCGAGCGAGCTGTATACGGCACCGATTGACGCACCATCGAACTTGAGCGTCACAAACATATAGGAGCCGAGTGTAGTCAGCCAGCTACCCCACAGGCAGAACTGCAGAAACGACAATATTTTAAGCTGCAGCTTAAGGTTCATGTTACTTTCCTCACAAGTGAGCGGGAGATATGTTGTTATAGGAACATTCAGGGTTGTTATTTGATGCAATTCTATCAGTTGGCAACGATATGTTTTGTTACCTCCCGCAAAAAAATGCAATCCACATTAATTTGCAGTTTGGATTGTGATGCAAATAACATTTTCGTATGGGTGGGGGGAAGCAGAACACCTTCTCCTTGCAGGAGAAGGTGTGCCGATCACCGACGACGATAGTTTTTCTGCGCCGTATTCACCTTATACAAGTACCGGCGGGATTCCGCAGAAGGGTGGCGGGTGGTAAGAGTGGAGTAGACATCCCCCGGCGCCATGCTGTTGATGATGTTCGCGGCCTGCACTTTGTCATTTGAGAAGACGCGCAGCACGCTGCCCGCACCGCCGTTATAGGCGGTGATCACCGCATAGCGGCGCGACGTTGGGTTATCAATTCCACCCAGGTACACATTGTTCAGCATCGCCAGGTAGGCGGTGCCGGTATCAATGTTGCTCTGCGGGTCGAACAGATAGCTGCGGCTCGGCGTGCCGGATTTCCCCTGCGCGCGGAAGACGTCTTTCCCGGCGCTGTGCTGCACCACCTGCATCAGCCCCAGGGCGTCGGAACGGCTTACCGCATACGGGTTAAACGACGATTCGGTCTGCATAATCGCCAGGATCAGCGACTCATCCACGCCGTACTTACGTGAGGCCTGACGCACCATCCCAATGTACTTATGCGCACGCTTGTCGAGGTGGTTCGGGACGAGGTTGATGGTGACGCTGTAGATAATCTTCAGACCGTTAGAGCGGCTTTTCAGGCGCGTCTGCAGCAGGTAGTCGGCAAATTTCGTGGCGCGACCTTCCCAGCGGATCGGCTGGCCGGTCTGATCGACAACCTGGCCGTACAGGAACGGCTCTTTCGAGATCGTAATATCGTCGGCATCGGAGTAGAGATCGATAGATCCCGGATCGTCACCCATCAGCAGGGTTTTGATAATGGCCTGACGTAAGCGCGCTGCAGGGTCAGTGCCTGCAATGGTCTCAATCGTGATCGTACCCTCATCAAAGTTGATGTGGCTACGGGTCAAATAGGCGTCGGTGTACTTAACGTAGTCCTTGGGTCCGGCAATAAGAACTTCGTTAAATCCCCATATGTTCTCGATGTTGTGGGCAAACTGCCCCATCAAAATGTCAAAACCGTTGGTGTCCTTGATCCAGGCTTCGTTGTAATCTTCGCCTTTTTTTGACGAACACGAGACAAGCAACGGCGCAACAAGGGCTAGCGCTAAAAGTTTTTTCATCATTC
Source organism: Enterobacter cloacae complex sp. 2015409 (assembly GCF_041365315.1). Lineage (NCBI taxonomy): Bacteria > Pseudomonadati > Pseudomonadota > Gammaproteobacteria > Enterobacterales > Enterobacteriaceae > Enterobacter > Enterobacter cloacae complex sp. 2015409. The sequence goes on from NZ_JBFTVM010000003.1 coordinate 325,007, forward strand.
CGGGAGTGCGTGTTGTGTTTGCTTTAACGGCGGGGTTTCCCCCGCACGCTGTTATTTTTCCGGTGGCGTATAGCCTTCGATGTGTACGTCTTTACCTTCGAACAGGAAGCTCACCATCTCCTGCTCCAGCAGCTTGCGGTGTTCCGGGTTCATCATGCTGAGTTTCTTCTCGTTAATCAGCATGGTCTGCTTTTTCTGCCACTGTCCCCAGGCTTCTTTGGAGATTTCATTGTAGATGCGTTTACCCAGGTCGCCCGGATAAAGCTGGAAATCCTGGCCCTCAGCGTCACGCTGCAGGAAAGTACAAAAAATCGTTCTGGCCATACTCATTCCTCTTTTATTTGTCGATGCTAAACCATTGCACCGGCACGTAATTGCTGTAACAGGCGCTCCACGGGAGCCGCCAGTCCGACTGATGGCGGTTGCGCTAAGTTATACCAGAGAGCGGTGCCTTCATCCATGCACGAGGCAAATGACGACACGGGAAGCCACATGGGTACAATATCCAGGTGGAAATGGCTGAAGGTATGGCGAAACGCGGTCAACTGCGTCAGGTTATCGGCAGCAATCCCGCGCTTTTTAAGCCATTCACGCAGCAAGTCTTCATCTTCAAACTGTGGGAAGCAGTATAGACCACCCCACAGGCCGCTCGGCGGACGCTGGGCCAGGAAGACCTCGTCGCCGTGCTGCATCAGCAGCATATAGCCGGTGCGCTCCGGCAGCGTCTGTTTGGGTTTCTTACCCGGATACTGCGCCCAGGAATGGTTGGCATACGCCACGCAGAGAGTATTCACCGGGCAGAGTTCGCATTTTGGTTTTGAGCGCGTGCAGACCATGGCGCCGAGATCCATCATCGCCTGGTTGAAACGCTCGACGCCGTTGGCCGGGGTGACCTCTTCACTAATTTCCCAAAGACGTTTTTCAACGTCCTTCTTCCCAGGCCAGCCTTCGACGGCGTAGCAGCGTGCCAGCACGCGCTTTACGTTGCCGTCGAGGATCGGAAAATGCTTGCCTAACGACAGGGAAAGAATCGCACCTGCGGTTGAGCGTCCGACGCCGGGGAGATCTGCCACCTCATCGAAGGTTTCCGGGAATTTCCCGTTGTGGCGCGTCGCGACCTGCTGTGCGGCCTTGTGAAGGTTACGCGCGCGGGCGTAATAGCCAAGACCGGTCCACAGGTGCAGGACCTCGTCCAGCGGGGCGTTGGCCAGATCGGTCACCGTCGGGAAGCGCGCCATAAAACGCTCGAAGTAAGGGATCACCGTGGCGACCTGCGTTTGTTGCAACATCACCTCGGAGAGCCATACTTTGTAAGGCGTTTTTTCAATTTGCCAGGGCAGGGTTTTACGCCCGTATTTGTCGTACCAGTCCAGCACCTGGGCTGAAAATTGAGAGGCTTGCATGGTCATCGATTCGCATAATCAGGGACGCAGATTGCAGCACAGCGTCAATCTGCTGTAAACCGGATCTTTCCCATGCTTGCATAGAAGCCTTAACTTTGGATAATGCCCGTTTCCCGAACATTCTCACAAGCAGACAACTCTTTTATGAAAAACGACGTCATTTCACCGGAATTTGATGAAAACGGTCGCCCGCTGCGCCGTATTCGCAGCTTTGTCCGTCGTCAGGGCCGCCTGACAAAAGGTCAGCAACACGCGCTGGACAACTACTGGCCGGTGATGGGCGTTGAGTTCAGCGAGCAGCCTCTGGACTTTACTGAACTGTTCGGCCGCGAAGCACCCGTCACGCTGGAGATCGGTTTTGGTATGGGCACCTCGCTGGTGACCATGGCGAAAGCCCGCCCGGAGCAGAACTTCCTCGGTATTGAAGTCCACTCCCCGGGCGTGGGTGCATGCCTGGCAACGGCCCATGAAGAGGGCGTTGAGAACCTGCGCGTGATGTGTCACGACGCGGTGGAAGTGCTGCACAAAATGATTCCTGACAATTCTTTAACCATGGTTCAGCTCTTTTTCCCTGACCCGTGGCACAAAGCACGTCATAATAAACGCCGTATCGTTCAGGCACCGTTTGCCGAGCTGGTGAAAAGCAAGCTGAAGCTGGGCGGTGTCTTCCATATGGCGACCGACTGGGAACCGTATGCGGAACATATGCTGGAAGTGATGTCGTCGCTGGACGGTTACAAAAACCAGTCTGCGAGCAACGACTATGTACCGCGTCCGGAATCGCGTCCGGTAACGAAATTTGAACAGCGTGGCCATCGTCTTGGTCACGGTGTATGGGACTTAATGTTCGAGAGGGTGAAATAATGGCAAAGAATCGTAGCCGTCGTCTGCGTAAAAAGATGCACATCGAAGAATTCCAGGAAGTGGGCTTCTCCGTTGCGTGGCGTTTCCCGGAAGGCACCAGTGTAGAACAGATCGATCAGGACGTGGATGCGTTCATCAACGACGTGATTGAGCCAAACAAGCTGGCCTTCGACGGTAGCGGCTACCTGGCATGGGAAGGTCTGATCTGCACCCAGGAAGTGGGTAAATGCACCGAAGAACATCAGGCGCTGGTGCGTAAATGGCTTGAGGACCACAAGCTGGAAGATGTCCGCGTCAGCGAACTTTTCGACGTTTGGTGGGACTAATAAAGAAGTCAGGGGCCAGCATTAGCTGGCCCATTTTGTCTGAGGGAGTGTTTAAGATGCGCAAAACGTTGCTGGCTGTTGCTTTGATGGCAACTGGATTCACCGCCCATGCGGATTATCAGTGTAGCGTCACCCCGCGTGATGACGTGGTGTTAAGCCCGCAAACCGTGCAGGTCAAAGGCGAGAACGGCAATCTGGTGATTACGCCGCAGGGGAACGTCACCTTTAACGGCAAGCAGTACAACCTGACTGCCGCACAGCGTGAGCAGGCGAAAGACTATCAGGCCGATTTGCGTACCGCGCTGCCGTGGATTAATGAAGGTGCCCTGACGCGCGTCGAAAAGAGCCGCGTGGCGCTGGATAAGATCATCACCAAAGAGGTGGGGGAGAGCAGCAATATGCGCACCCGCCTGACGAAGCTTGATAAGCAGCTTAAAGAACAGATGAACCGGATTATCGAGACGCGTTCCGACGGCCTGACTTTCCACTACAAGGCGATTGATCAGGTCCGTGCCGACGGGCAGCAGCTGGTGAACCAGGCGATGGGCGGCATCCTGCAGGACAGCATCAACGAGATGGGCGCCAAAGCGGTGCTGAAAGGCGGCGGTAACCCGCTGCAGGGCGTGCTGGGCAGTCTGGGCGGCCTGCAAACCTCTATTCAGAACGAGTGGAAGAACCAGGAAGATGATTTCCAGCAGTTCGGCAAAGACGTGTGTAAACGCGTGGTGTCGCTGGAAGATAGCCGGAAGGCGCTGGTGGGGACGCTGAAGTAAGGTCCCCTCACCCTAACCCTCTCCCCAAAGGGGCGAGGGGATGGTTTGCTCCCTCTCCCTTTCAGGGAGAGGGCCGGGGTGAGGGTTGCAGCATTTGCAATGTTTCAAGGATCTTTTCCAGCACAGCCTCTTCGTTATTCCAGAGTTCGTTGTTCCAGAATCGTATAACGTGCCAGCCCTTTTGGTTTAACCACAACGTCCTTTGACGATCGTATTCCTGATTTTCATCATGCTGTCCGCCATCCAGCTCAACTGCCAGACGTGCTTCGCAGCAGGCGAAATCGAGTATGTAATTTCCTGCCGGATGCTGTCGGCGAAATTTATAATTTTCGAAACGGCGGCTGCGCAGTAGATACCAAAGTCGCCTTTCTTCCGTTGTCAGCTCGCGTCTGAGCTGTTTTGCATATGAACGAGTAATTTCCATCCCCACACTCTGCCAGCCTTTCCCTCAGCCGGCAGAACGGGATGCAAAATCCTGAATCAGCCTTCAGGATTCTTCGGCGAGGAACAGCTCAAGAAGGGAGTTTAAGAACAGTTTGCCGTGCTCGGTGATCTGCCAGTATTCATCACACTCGGTGAGATACCCCTGGGCCAGCGCCTCGTCGATCTGCGGGCGAATCACCGACTCCGGCAGCCCGGTGTAACGTGTAAATTCCGCGCGCGGCGCGGCCTCCAGCAGGCGGAAGCGGTTCATAAAGAACTCAAACGGCTTATCCACCGCCTCGACGTCGTGCTGATGCTCCAGGTAGCGGCCTTCCATATACCCGCGCGGGTGGCGGGTTTTGGCGGTGCGCAGAATGCGCCCGTCCGGAAAGGTCACCTTGCCGTGCGCGCCGCAGCCAATCCCGAGATAGTCGCCAAAGCGCCAGTAGTTCAGGTTGTGCTGACACTGATAGCCCGGCTTCGCGTACGCGGACGTTTCATACTGCTGATAGCCCGCAGCGGTTAACAACTGGTGACCCTGCTCGAAGATATCCCACAGCGCGTCGTCGTCCGGAAGCACCGGCGGGCGGGAACCGAACAGCGTGTTTGGCTCGATGGTGAGCTGGTACCACGACAGGTGCGGCGGGTTCAGCGCAATGGCCTGGCGCAGGTCGTCCAGCGCCTCGTCCAGAGACTGATCCGGCAGGCCGTGCATCAAATCGAGGTTGAAGCTGCGAAGATTAAGCCCGGTCGCCAGGTTTGCCGCGCGCTTCGCCTCTTCCGGGCCGTGAATGCGCCCCAGACGTTTTAGCTTCGGTTCGCTAAAGCTCTGCACGCCGATGGAGATGCGGTTTACGCCCGCGCGCTGATAGTCGACAAAACGGTCGGCCTCAACGGTGCCGGGGTTGGCTTCCATCGTAATTTCAGCATCCGCTGCCAGGTTCAGGCGCGCACGCACGCCGTCCAGCAGGGTCTGCATAGCCGGACCGGACAGCAGGCTCGGCGTACCGCCACCAATGAAAATGGTCTTAACTTCACGTCCCTGTGCGTAAGGTACATCGGCGTCCAGGTCGGCCAGCAGATGCGCAACGTAATCATCGTGCGGCACTTCGCCCTTCAGCGCGTGCGAGTTGAAATCGCAGTACGGGCATTTCTGCACGCACCACGGGATGTGAATATAAAGACTCAGAGGCGGCAAATTAGCCATTACGCAGTGCTTCCAGTAACAGTTTCAGCGCGCGTCCACGGTGGGAAATCGCGCTTTTCTCTTCGCGGGTCAGTTCCGCAGCGGTTTTGCCCTCGGTCGGGACAAAGAAAATCGGGTCGTAGCCAAAGCCGCCGTTACCAGCCGCTTCACGGGTAATCACGCCCGGCCAGCTGCCGTGGCAGACGATAGGCGTAGGGTCTTCCGCGTGACGCAGATAGACCAGTACGCAGTGGAACTGCGCGGTGCGCTGCTCGTCCGGTACGTCTTTCAGGGCGACAAGCAGCTTTTCGAGATTCTGCTGGTCGGTGGCGTCAACGCCGGAGTAGCGCGCGGAGTAAATCCCCGGCGCGCCGCCGAGAAAATCCACGGCCAGGCCGGAGTCGTCGGCAATCGCGGGCAGGCCCGTAATCTGCGCGGCGTGGCGCGCTTTCAGGATCGCGTTTTCGATAAACGTCAGCCCCGTCTCTTCGGCGGAATCCACGCCAAGATCGGTTTGGGCGACCACGTCCAGCCCAAAATCATTTAATAGCGAGGCCAGCTCGCGCACTTTACCGGCGTTGCCGGTCGCGAGAACAACTTTCTGCATGGTTTAGTCCTGTTCTTTCAGAGCCGCGACTTCCGTCGGGATAGATTGCGGATTAAGGATTTTTACCTGTTTATGTCGCCCAAGTTCACCTTTTTCAATGATGACCTGGCTTTTGGCGACGCGAAACTGTTTTGCCAGATATTTGGTCAGATGCGCGTTCGCCTGGCCGTCAACCGGCGGGGCGGTGATGGCGACTTTTAACTCGTCGCCATGCAGCCCAACAATACCGTCACGGCTGGCTTTTGGCTGAATATACAGCCGCAAGACCAGCCCGTCAGCGCAGGTGCTTACGGCACTCATAGCGCCATCCACAGCCCCGGCAGCAGCATATTGCCCGTGGACTGTAACAGCTCAGCGATCCCCATGTTGACCACATAGAGCAGCAGAACCAGGATCATCGGGGAAAAATCGATGCCGCCCATAGACGGAAGCAGGTTACGGATTGGACGCAGCAGCGGCTCTGCCAGCTGAATCAAAGCATACTCCACCGGGCTACGCCCCTGGCTGACCCAGCTCATGATGGCCATCACCAGCAGCACCCAGAAAATAAGCAGGCCGACGGTTTTGACCAGAATCAGGACCGCAGCAATCCAGATAATCGGCTGGAAGGTAATGACCATAAACAGCACGATCGCTTTGATAACGCTCAGAATAAACGCCACCAGCAGAGACGAACTGTCGATGGGGCCCATGGCCGGGATAATACGGCGCAATGGTCCGACAACAGGCTGCGTGATTTTCACGACAAACTGCGAGAACGGATTGTAAAAATCACAGCGGGCCCACTGCATCCAGACGCGCAGCAAAAGCGCCATCGTATACAGCTCAAGCACAGTTGAGAGCAGGAAAGTCAACGTCTTCATGGCGTTCCTCAGGTTTCCTTATTATTTTGAGTAGTCGCGCGCACCGAAAATTGCCGTGCCGATGCGCACCATAGTGCTGCCTGCCGCGATGGCGGCTTCCATATCATCCGACATGCCCAGAGAAAGCGTGTCTACCGTGTTATAGCGCGCTTTAAGCGCCTCAAATGCTACAGCCATTTGCTGTGCCACGGCAAACTGCCTTTCATAACTTGACTCAGGCGCCGGAATGGCCATCAGCCCGCGCAGGGTTAAGCGCGGCAGTTCGGCCACCTCTGCGGCCAGCGCGTCCAACTCGCTCAGCGCAATGCCGGACTTGCTGTTTTCGTCGCTGATGTTGACCTGAATCAGCACGTTAAGCGCTGGCATCTCTGCCGGACGCTGGTCGTTCAGACGTGTCGCAATACGCAGACGGTCGATGGTGTGACACCAGTCGAAGTGCTCTGCCACCAGACGGCTTTTGTTCGACTGCAGCGGGCCAATAAAGTGCCACTGCAGATCCGTCTTCCCCTGTTCCTGGAAGTAGCGAATTTTATCCACGCCTTCCTGCACGTAATTTTCACCAAACGCCCGCTGGCCTGCGTCAATGGCTTCTGCGATAGCGCTCGCAGGCTTGGTTTTGCTGACTGCAAGCAGGGTAATTTCTTCTGAAGCACGGCCGCAACGCGTTGCAGCGGCTGAGATTTTGTCCCGGACCTGTGCCAGGTTATGCGCAATATCGTTCATTTTCCGAGGAGTAGTCTATGGATGTGGAAGAAATTGTGGCCCTTAGTGTAAAGCATAACGTCTCCGATCTACACCTGTGCAGTGATTCGCCACCCCGCTGGCGCAGAACAGGCCGCCTTGAGCCGGCACCGTTTCCTCCTCCCGACGTTGGGGCGTTGTTAAAAGCGTGGCTCAATGATGAGCAGCAGGGGATATGGTGGGCCAGCGGGCAGGTGGATTTTGCCGTGACGGTGGCGGGAGGCCAGCGTCTGCGCGGCAGTGCCTTTAAGCAGATGAGCGGTATCTCTGTAACGCTCCGGCTGTTGCCGCGTACCTGCCCGCAGCTCGCTTCGCTGGGCGCGCCGCGGGCAATCCCGGAACTGTTAACCAATGACGCCGGACTGATTCTGGTGACAGGAGCAACCGGCAGCGGTAAATCTACGACGCTGGCGGCGATGGTCGATTTTCTTAACCGCCATACTGATGGCCATATCCTCACGCTCGAAGATCCGGTGGAGTTTATCTACCGGAGCGAACGTTGTCTGATCCAGCAGCGGGAGATAGGTCAGCACAGCCCGTCATTTGCAGAAGCGCTGCGCAGTGCCTTACGCCAGGATCCGGACGTGATTCTGCTTGGAGAGTTGCGCGACAGCGAAACGATCCGCCTTGCGCTAACTGCGGCGGAAACCGGGCATCTGGTGCTGGCGACCCTGCATACGCGCGGAGCATCGCAGGCGATTGAACGGCTGGTCGATACGTTCCTGGCGCAGGAGAAAGATCCGGTGCGTAACCAGCTGGCCGGCAGCCTGCGGGCGGTGCTGGCGCAAAAGCTGCTTCCCGATCTACAGGGCGGGCGCGTCGCGCTGTATGAACTGCTGGTGAACACCGCAGCGGCGGCGAATCTCATTCGTGAAGGGAAAACGTGGCAACTGCCCGGCATTATTCAAACCGGTCAGCAGGCAGGCATGCAGAACTTTGACCAGAGCCTGGCGGAGAGACGGGCGCAGGGGCGGCTGTAGGCCCCTGTGCTTAAAAGCCCTGCTCGAAATAGCTTTCGAGGATGATGACGGCAGAAGCGGAGTCCACGCTGCCTTTGTTCAGCGCCCGGAAGCCGCCGTGCTCAAACAGACCCGAGCGCGCTTCGACGGTGCTCAGACGCTCGTCGTGCAGCTTCACGGAGACGCCAAAGCGGCCATGGATTTTATTGGCAAACTTACGCGCCCGGGCGGTCAGCGGCTGTTCGGTACCGTCCATGTTGAGCGGCAGCCCAACAATCACGTCATCCGGCTGCCACTCTTTGAGCAGGCGCTCAATGAGGTTCCAGTCCGGCGTGCCGTCGTTGGCCTTCAGGGCCGTAAGCGGACGCGCGGTACCGGTGATGCGCTGCCCCACGGCGACGCCAATGCTTTTAGTACCAAAATCGAAGGCAAGAAGCGTTCCGCTCATCAGGCGTGCCCCGCTACGCCAGGCATGGTCAGGATATCAATGCCAATCAGCTTTGCCGCGTCACGCCAGCGATCGGCGATAGGGGTTTTAAACAGGATATTCATGTCCGCAGGGGCGGTGAGCCAGGCGTTATCGAGGATCTCTTGCTCAAGCTGGCCTTTCTCCCACGACGAATAGCCCAGCGCCACCAGCACTTCAGAAGGCTGCTCTGCGGTGCCCAGCGTTTCGAGTACGTCACGCGAGGTCGTGATAACGGTCTTGTCGGAGATGCGAATGCTGGAAGAGAATACCGGCGGCGTATGCAGGATAAAACCGCGATCTTCTGCAAGAGGTCCACCCAGCATCACGGGCTTATCAAGCCGGATTTCCGGCAGTCGCGCTTCAGCCGGGATTTTCAGCTTGTCCAGAATCCCTTCAACCTGAAGATTTTCCAGCGGTTTATTAATGATAATGCCCATCGCGCCGTCTTCATTGTATTCACAAATATAAACCACGGCGCGGCGAAAAATCGGGTCCTGGAGAGCAGGCATGGCAATAAGAAAGTGATGCTGTAAATTCATTGTCAGAGGTACTGTTTCCTGGTTTAAAAAGCGACAGCGCCCAGTATGGGGACAAACTCAGGCGCTGTCACTAATAGTATTGTTAGGTTATTTTTGTAAACGCTTTTCGATAGCGTCCATCAGCATGCCGGTGATTGAGACAGGGAATTCCGCCTCAATTTCACGAATGCAGGTCGGGCTGGTGACGTTCACTTCGGTAAGACGATCGCCGATGATATCCAGTCCGACGAAGATCAGACCTTTGGCTTTCAGCGTCGGGCCAACGCGGCGGGCAATTTCCCAGTCGCTTTCGGTCAGCGGACGCGGCTCGCCGCGGCCACCGGCGGCCAGATTACCGCGGGTTTCGCCACCCTGCGGGATACGTGCCAGGCAGTAAGGAACCGGTTCGCCATCCACCACCAGAACGCGTTTGTCGCCGTCTTTGATCGCTGGAATATAGTTCTGCGCCATGCAGTAGCGCGTGCCCAGTTCGGTCAGCGTTTCGGCAATCACGCCAATGTTTGGGTCGCTCTCTTTCACGCGGAAAATCGATGCGCCGCCCATGCCGTCCAGCGGCTTCATGATGATATCGCCGTGCTTCTGCCAGAATTCTTTCAGCTGCGCTTTGCTGCGGGTCACCAGGGTTTCCGGCGTCAGGTCAGAGAACCAGGCGGTGTAGAGCTTCTCGTTACAGTCGCGCAGGCTCTGGGGCTTGTTGACGATCAGCGTGCCTTTCTCTTCAGCGCGTTCGAGAATATAGGTGCAGTAGATGTATTCGGTGTCGAACGGCGGATCTTTACGCATCAGGATGACGTTGAGATCGGCCAGGGAAATGTCCTGCTCGGTGCCGAATTCGTACCATTTGTCGTAGTTCTGCTCGACGTTAACGATGCGGGTGCGCGCGCGGGCTTCACCGTTGATCAGGTAAAGATCGTTCATCTCCATATAGTGGAGTTCATAGCCGCGACGCTGCGCTTCCAGCAGCATGGCGAAGCTGGAATCTTTCTTGATGTTAATGTTTGCGATGGGGTCCATCACGATGCCGAGCTTGATCATGTTCTTCTCCGTTAATGCTTCAACCCAGATCGCCAAACCGTACCTGTAGCGCGGTAATGGCCGTGAGTGCCGTTGTCTCAGTGCGCAGAACGCGAGGTCCCAACAGAATATCAGTAAACTGGTAACGTGCCGTCATCGCAATTTCGTCCGCCGACAGGCCGCCTTCGGGGCCAATCAGCAGGCGTACGCGCTCAACGGGCAGGGGCAGCGTATTGATGCTGGCGCTGGCGCGCGGATGAAGATTGAGCTTCAGCCCACTGTCCTCTTCTGCACACCACTCCTCCAGATCCATCGCCGGGCGGATCTCCGGAATACGGTTGCGGCCACTCTGTTCGCAAGCCGCAATGGCAATTTTCTGCCACTGCTGGATCTTTTTGTTCAGACGTTCCGCATCCAGTTTAACGCCACAGCGCTCAGAAAAAAGTGGCGTAATGAGGCTTACACCCAGTTCAATGGATTTCTGAATGGTGAACTCCATTTTCTCGCCGCGCGACATCACCTGGCCCAGATGAATGTGCAGCGGTGATTCCCGGTCGTCCACTTCGCCACGCAGGACGTTAACGTGTACGCTTTTTTTATCAGACCGCGTGATTTCCGCGTCGAAAACCTGGTTCGAGCCGTCGAACAGCTGTATTGCCTGACCTGCGCCCATGCGCAGCACGCGGCCAACGTGGTTGGCAGCGTCATCAGACAGGGCGATTTCGCGGCCTGCGGTAATCAGTTCAGGATGGTAAATGCGGGGAATGCGCATAGTCAGAAATTCCATGTGTCATGCGATATAAGCGAATTGCCGTAGTGTAGGTTAGCTCTTTTGCGCCTGGCAAGCCCGCTGGACGTAAGGGTTGTGATTCCCCTGGACTCTGGCGATACGTTCGTCGCGCTGGCATTCCCACTCCGTCACCGGGTACTGCTTGTCCCAGGCGTTGAACAGCTGCGTCTGCTGGCGGGAAAGGTTGAGGTCGTAACGGTCACGCATATAGAAGTAGGTGCGGGCAATGCTGCCGCGCGCGCGGGCAGGGGGCTCGGCGACTTTCTCTTTAAAATCAACCTTCATACCGCACTGGCCGTACTGGCCTTCGCCACCGTTCCACTGGCTGTACATGAAATTACCCCGGTCGCCGTTCACTTCACCCACGGCAGGCTGCAGGTTATGCATATCGCTTTCCATCTGGCGATACACCGGATCTTTGGCGCAGTTTTTACGTCCGCCATCCTGCCAGCACTGGCGCTGGTGGCCAAACTGCCAGGCCGGAACGACATGCTCCCATTCAATACGGCTGGCGCGGTTTTCGTTTTTACGCACCTTATAGCCGCAGGACTCAAGGTCAACGACCCCTTTTTTACCCTGCCAGTTAATTTTACAGCCGCAGTAGAAATCGCCCGGCACGTCAGCGTTGACCTTCACGCCTGCGGCCTTGGCCTGGGAAAAACTGTTGATACCGTCGGCCAGAGAATGGCCTGAGAGCGCCGTCGTCAGAAAGGCGACCGCGAGAGAAAAATTACGGGACATCTTACACTCCGTGTCAAAACGAGCCCGCAACGTAACGAATGTTGTTCCTGTATGCAATCAGTCAGATCAGGAAAGTTCCTGAAAGTTCAGATGATTATTCCGCAACCAGCGGCTCGCCGCATTTGACGCAGCGGTAGGTCGCCTCACCGCGCACCACGCGATTATGGCGACGGACGGTAAGCTGGTGCTGCTGACACTGGCATCGGTAGGGGAAGGTATTGCGGCGCACCGATTCCAGCTCGAACTGATGGGTACGGCGTGCCGGAACGCCGAGCACTGCCTCCATCATCCACTTCCACTCTTTTCCATGCGGCGCGACGCGGCCAAAGTGTTTCCACACCAGCAGATGTGCCAGCTCGTGCGGCACCACTTCCTCGATAAACGCCTGCTGGTTTTCCATCATCAGCACCGGGTTAAGGCGGATCTCATACGACTCGAGCCAGGCGGTACCGGCCGAGGTTCCACGCTGCTGGTAGACGAGTTTGGGTTCAGGATAATTGCGACCGAGCTTCAGGTTCGCCTGGGCGAGTTTTTCCCGCAGGCTGCGCATAACGGCCTGCTGAATGGCGATGGGGAGACGGGGTGCTTTCATAGGGGCAGAGCATAAAGCGCGAAGCGGGGAGGCGCAAGAGGCGCCTCCCGCAAGATAATTAGTCGTGAGCGCCGATTTCGCGCAGAGGACGACCTTTCATCAGGTTACGTTCAATATGTTCCAGCGAAACGTGTTTGGTTTCTGGAACCAGCCAGATGGTCAGCACAATAAAGAAGATGTTCAGACCGGCGTATACCCAGAAGGTGTTCGCGTTGCCCAGGGTATTGAGCATGGTCAGGAACGTTGCGCCGACGATCATGTTGGCAACCCAGTTGGTTGCGGTAGAGCAGGTGATACCAAAATCACGCCCTTTCAGCGGCTGAATCTCCGAGCACAGTACCCAGATCAGCGGACCGGCGCTCATCGCAAACCCGACGATAAACATCAGCAGCATGCCTACCGCAAAGTACTGGGCGGTTGGGGAGTGAATGCCCACATGCATCATGGTACCGAGGACGCCCATACCGGCCGCCATCACCAGGAAGCCCAGCGTCAGGGTTGGCTTACGTCCCCAGCGGTCCACCAGACCGATGGCGATAAAGGTCGCCAGCACGTTGGTCAGACCCACGATGACGGTCCCCCACATCTGCTCGGTGGTGTTGGTATAACCCGCCAGCTCAAAGATTTTTGGCGCGTAGTACATGATGACGTTCATCCCGGTGAACTGCTGCATGACCTGCAGCAGCACGCCAAGGAACACCGCACGGCGGAAGTTGCTGTTCTCTTTAAACAGCGCCCAGCCGGACTGTTTGACCTTCAGGCTTTCGCGGATCTCTTCCAGCTCGTTTTTTGCCTCCGCACTGGTATCGCGCAGGCGAAGCAGCACGCGTTCAGCATCCACGAAGCGGCGTTTGGCAGCGAACCAGCGCGGGCTGTCCGGCAGGAAGAAGACGCCAATCAGCAGCAGGATGGCCGGGATGATGATCACGCCGAGCATCCAGCGCCATGCGCCGCTGTAGCTAAACGCGGTATCGGAAAGGTACGCGCCCAGGATACCGATGGTGATCATCAACTGGTACATCGAAATCATACTGCCGCGGATTTTCTCCGGCGCGATTTCAGACAGGTAAAGCGGGGCGGTATAGGACGCCACGCCCACGGCCAGGCCGAGCAGCACGCGGGAAACCAGCAGAACCTCAACGTTAGGCGCAGCGGCCGAGAAGAGTGAACCGGCAACGAACAGGATCGCGCCGATCATCAGGCTCTTTTTACGCCCGAGCTTGAAGGAGAGCCAGCCGCTGCCGACGGCCCCGACGGCAGCGCCAAACATCATGGAGCTGACCACCCATTCCTGGGTGTGAGCGCTGATCTGGAACTCGTCAGTGATGAAAGGTAATGCACCGGCAATCACGCCGATATCCAGGCCAAAAAGTAATCCTGCCAGGGCGGCGAGGAAACAGACGAAGAATGTCATCGCCTTGTTGGACGTACGCCCCTGTTTTTTATTGTCAGGCATTATGCCCTCCAGTTGGGTTATCAGTTTTATTGATGTAAAGGGTAGGTGAGCAACTCGTAAAAATATGTGAGATTAATCACATAGGTGTAATCGGTTACACTAACGTGGAACCGTAAAAATAATTAAAGCTTTGAAAATATAGAGGTAAACGAGGTGATGTGCATCGCGTTTGTTATAATTTCGGACTTAACTGAAATGAAATGTAACAGCAGAAGAAAGGCGATCAGGCAAAGAGATTATTCTGAAAGCGGGATATATTTGGCATGGTGTAATCGGTTTCAAACATAAAAAAAGGCCAGCCCGAAGGCTGGCCTTTTAAAAGCGATGTCAGTCGATTACTTCAGACCGGCAGCTTCACGCAGCAGGGCGGCTTTGTCGGTTTTTTCCCATGGGAAATGTTCACGACCAAAGTGACCGTATGCCGCGGTTTCTTTGTAGATTGGGTGCAGCAGATCCAGCATCTGAATCAGGCCGTATGGACGCAGGTCGAAGAACTCGCGCACCAGCAGCGTCAGCTGTTCTGAAGGCACTTTTTCAGTACCGAAGGTTTCAACCATGATGGAGGTTGGTTCAGCCACGCCGATAGCGTAGGAAACCTGGATCTCACAGCGGTCAGCCAGGCCGGCGGCAACGATGTTTTTCGCCACATAACGTGCAGCGTACGCCGCAGAACGGTCAACTTTAGACGGATCTTTACCGGAGAACGCACCGCCACCGTGACGCGCCATGCCGCCGTAGGTATCAACGATGATTTTACGACCGGTCAGACCGCAGTCACCCATTGGGCCGCCGATAACGAAGCGTCCGGTTGGGTTGATAAAGAATTTGGTCGCAGAGCTCAGCCATTCGGTCGGCAGAACCGGCTTGATGATCTCTTCCATCACTGCTTCCTGCAGGGATTTCTGATCGATATCTTCGGAGTGTTGGGTAGAAAGCACTACCGCGTCAATACCGACGATTTTGCCGTCGTCGTACTGGAAAGTGACCTGGCTTTTCGCATCCGGGCGCAGCCACGGCAGGGTGCCGTTTTTACGAACTTCAGCCTGACGCTGCACCAGACGGTGTGCGTAGGTGACCGGTGCTGGCATCAGCACGTCGGTTTCGTTGGTTGCATAGCCGAACATCAGACCCTGGTCGCCCGCGCCCTGTTCCAGCGGATCGGCACGGTCAACGCCCTGGTTGATGTCTGGAGACTGTTTGCCAATCGCGCTCAGTACCGCGCAGGAGTTGGCATCAAAGCCCATATCAGAATGCACATAGCCGATCTCACGCACCGTGTTACGGGTGATCTCTTCGATATCAACCCATGCGCTGGTGGTAATCTCACCGCCAACCAGAACCATGCCGGTTTTGACATAGGTTTCACACGCTACGCGCGCTTTTGGATCCTGCGCCAGGATCGCATCCAGCACCGCATCGGAGATTTGGTCAGCAATTTTATCAGGATGTCCTTCTGATACGGACTCGGACGTAAACAGGTGTTTTGCCATGTTTTATTTCACCTAAGAGGAATTTGGTTAGCTCAAGCTGCTGTGTGGAATAGCCAAAGGAGATAATTCTACCAAGGCCTGCAGGTTTTTGACACTGGCAGTATGAGTGTTAATCAGTATAGATGGATTAACATCTGGATGGCTATTTTAGGTCACTTCTTCGCCCGATTTCCAGTTTTTTTTGACTAACCTCTCACTCAGTTGAAATTGCTGCTGGCAATAATTCCTGACGGCCCCGGCAACACGCGCATTTTTGTTTTGCTTTTTAGCCCCCTTCTCGGTATAAAACGCGGCGCGCGGCTCATATAAAATAAGCGCTCGATGAACTCATCGTGTCGCCACTTCCAGCCGGGTTAAGCAGTGAACTTTTAGCTTTGGCTTGGGGTCCGTTTCAGCAGAGGCGGCCGTGGAGGTGATACGAGATAATGAACCATCGTTTTCCGCTAATTCAGCGCAGCCGTTCTGGCGCGTATTTGATTCCCGCAACCCGCATTTCTAGTCTGCAAACCTGCCGATGTTATACCCATCTCGGCGCTTCTCAGGATTCCAGGGCCGGTCACGCTTTGTGAAAACTGAACAAGGGCGCTCTTGTTAATACAAGAGTTTTCTCGTGGTTTCGCCGAACCTTGTCATACAGAGTTCGGATACGTGTTTTACAATGATATGAATAAGAAACCGGTCGCACGGTCTGGATTTCAGCATACTCTGCTGGGAAACGGAGCCGTTTATGGGTTGTTATCGCCGTATAACGCTGCGATAGTAGTCAACTGTTTTACACTTAATACAAAGAGTTGAGGTTCGCTATGTCTGACGACATGTCTTCTTTTTCGCCTTCGTCAGCGGGCGAACAGGGTGTACTACGTTCTATGCAGGAGGTTGCGATGAGCTCCGAGGAAGCCAGCAAGATGCTGCGCACTTACAATATTGCCTGGTGGGGCAATAACTACTACGACGTCAACGAACTGGGCCACATCAGCGTCTGCCCGGATCCCGACGTCCCTGAAGCGCGCGTGGACCTTGCTAAACTGGTGAAAGCCCGTGAAGCTCAGGGCCAGCGTTTGCCTGCACTGTTCTGCTTCCCGCAGATCCTGCAACATCGCCTGCGTTCTATTAACGCCGCCTTCAAGCGCGCGCGTGAGTCCTACGGCTATAAAGGCGACTACTTCCTGGTTTACCCAATCAAGGTAAACCAGCACCGCCGCGTGATTGAATCCCTGATCCACTCCGGCGAGCCGCTGGGTCTGGAGGCTGGCTCCAAAGCGGAGCTGATGGCGGTTCTGGCGCATGCGGGCATGACCCGTTCGGTGATCGTCTGTAACGGCTATAAAGACCGTGAATACATTCGTCTGGCACTGATTGGCGAGAAGATGGGCCACAAGGTCTATCTGGTTATCGAAAAGATGACCGAAATCGCCATTGTGCTGGAAGAGGCCGAGCGTCTGAACGTGGTGCCGCGCCTTGGCGTGCGTGCGCGTCTGGCGTCACAGGGTTCCGGTAAATGGCAGTCCTCCGGCGGCGAAAAATCCAAGTTCGGCCTGGCGGCGAACCAGGTGCTGCAGCTGGTGGAAATCCTGCGCGAGCGCGGTCGTCTCGACAGCATTCAGCTGCTGCACTTCCACCTCGGCTCGCAGATGGCCAACATTCGCGACATCGCCACCGGCGTGCGTGAATCCGCGCGGTTCTACGTTGAGCTGCACAAGCTTGGCGTGAACATTCAGTGCTTCGACGTGGGCGGCGGCCTGGGCGTGGACTACGAAGGGACCCGCTCGCAGTCGGACTGCTCCGTGAACTACGGCCTGAACGAATACGCGAACAATATCATCTGGGCGATCGGCGATGCCTGTGAAGAGAACGGCCTGCCGCACCCGACGGTAATCACCGAATCCGGCCGCGCGGTCACCGCGCACCATACGGTGCTGGTCTCTAACATCATCGGCGTTGAGCGTAGCGAAATCACCGAAGCGACGCCTCCGGCAGACGATGCCCCGCGCTCCCTGCAAAGCATGTGGGAAACCTGGCAGGAAATGCACGAGCCGGGCACGCGTCGTTCCCTGCGCGAATGGCTGCACGACAGCCAGATGGACCTGCATGACATCCACGTGGGGTATTCCTCAGGCACCTTCAGCCTGCAGGAGCGCGCGTGGGCGGAGCAGCTCTATCTGAACATGTGCCATGAAGTGCAGAAACAGCTCGACCCGAGCAACCGTGCGCACCGTCCGATTATCGACGAGCTGCAGGAGCGTATGGCGGATAAGATTTACGTCAACTTCTCGCTGTTCCAGTCAATGCCGGATGCCTGGGGTATCGACCAGCTGTTCCCGGTTCTGCCGCTGGAAGGGCTGAACCACGCTCCGGAACGTCGCGCGGTGCTGCTGGACATCACCTGTGACTCCGACGGTGCTATCGACCACTACGTTGACGGCGACGGTATCGCAACGACGATGCCAATGCCGGAGTACGACCCGGAGAACCCGCCGATGCTGGGCTTCTTTATGGTCGGCGCGTATCAGGAGATCCTCGGCAACATGCACAACCTGTTCGGTGATACCGAGGCGGTTGACGTGTTTGTCTTCCCTGACGGCAGCGTGGAAGTTGAGCTGTCTGACGAAGGGGATACCGTGGCGGACATGCTGGAATACGTTCAGCTGGATCCGAAAACCCTGCTGACGCAGTTCCGCGACCAGGTGAAAAACACCGGGCTGGACGATGCGCTGCAGCAGCAGTTCCTGGAAGAGTTTGAAGCGGGTCTGTACGGGTACACCTACCTGGAAGACGAGTAGGAAAACCTCCCTCTCCCGGTGGGAGAGGGTCGGGATGAGGGCATCAGCCCGCACAATGCCCTATACTCACTTGAACCCGTATGCATTACCGGCGATAATTCGCCCCAATAAGCGATTTACGAATCAATCCCTTCCTCGTCGGGTTTAACGACGCGGAGGGGATTTTTTTTCATCTGTTTTTAATGTATCGACTTTAAAAGAGGTCAGGACATGAGCACTTTAGGTCATCAGTACGATAACTCTCTGGTATCTAACGCGTTTGGTTTTTTACGCCTTCCGATGAACTTCCAGCCGTACGACAGCGACGCGGACTGGGTGATCACCGGCGTGCCGTTCGATATGGCAACATCTGGCCGTGCGGGTGGTCGTCACGGACCGGCGGCGATTCGTCAGGTTTCCACTAACCTGGCCTGGGAGCATAACCGCTTCCCGTGGAACTTCGACATGCGCGAGCGCCTGAACGTGGTGGACTGCGGTGACCTGGTGTATGCCTTTGGTGACGCGCGTGAGATGAGCGAAAAGCTGCAGGCCCACGCCGAGAAGCTGCTGGCTGCCGGTAAGCGCATGCTCTCCTTCGGCGGCGACCACTTCGTGACCCTGCCGCTGCTGCGCGCCCACGCGAAGCACTTCGGTAAAATGGCGCTGGTACACTTTGATGCGCATACCGACACCTACGCGAACGGCTGTGAGTTTGACCACGGCACCATGTTCTTCACCGCGCCGAACGAAGGTCTGATCGACCCGAACCACTCCGTGCAGATCGGTATTCGCACCGAGTTCGACAAGGACAACGGTTTCACCGTGCTGGATGCGGGTCAGGTTAACGATCGTGGCGTGGATGACATTCTCGCGCAGGTGAAGCAGATCGTGGGTGATATGCCTGTGTATCTGACCTTCGACATCGACTGCCTGGATCCGGCATTTGCACCGGGTACCGGTACGCCGGTGATCGGCGGCCTGACCTCAGACCGTGCTATCAAGCTGGTGCGCGGCCTGAAGGACCTGAACATTGTCGGGATGGACGTGGTGGAAGTGGCGCCTGCGTATGACCAGTCCGAAATCACTGCGCTGGCCGCAGCGACCCTGGCACTGGAAATGCTCTACATCCAGGCTGCCAAAAAAGGCGAATAAGCCTCTCCTGGCGTGAAAAAAACCTCTCCCTGGAGAGGTTTTTTATTGCCTTTAGAACACGTTAAACGGGTATTCCACGTAAGCGCGGATTTCGTCCCCGCCCACGTTATAGTCGCTGGCGTCGCTTGAGACGCGCAGCACGGAGTAGCGCAGTTTCAGTTTCAGATCCTTCGCCGGGCCATCCTGCACCTGGTACTGGATCTGGTTAAACCACTCGTGCTCTTTACCGTTGCTGGTTTCAGCGGTTTTGATGTTATCGCCGCGCACGTAGGCGGTGGTCCAGCTCAGGCCCGGTAAACCAAGGCCGCCAAAGTCCAGACCGTAGGATGCCTGCCAGGAACGTTCATCTTCGCCGTTAAAATCAGACCAGTAGGAGTTCGCCAGCCAGATGGTGTTACCGCCGTCACCCACGCCGCCCTGGTCGCGATAGCCGCCATAGTTGTAGCCGGTGCTGCCGCTGCTCTGCTGGTAGGCCACTTTGAACGTGTGAATATCCCAGATGTAGCTCGCCGCCAGGCTCCAGATGGTGTTGCTGCGGCCCGTGTCGAGGCTGTCAGCGTAACCCTGGTCCAGACGGGAATTATAGCCGTTGAAGTCGAGCACCAGCTGCTGCCCGGTGCTGAACGGCTGTTTGAAGTTCAGGCCCAGATACTGCTTGTTCATCACCTCTTCATTATGAGAAGCGTAAAGCGCGCCGCTGAACTGGTCGTTGAACTGGTAGCTTGCGCCGCCGAAGGAGAGGCTCTTCAGCCCGCTGTCGTGGCGGTCATCGCTTTTACGCTGCTCGTCGGTGAAGTAACCGGCGTTGATTTCCAGACCGTCGATCTCTTTTGAGGTCAACATAGCGCCGGTGTAGCTTTCAAACAGCAGACGGGAGCTGTCGGCATTGATGATAGGCAGCTCAGGACGCTGATTCCCGTAGCTCAGCACGGTGTTCGATATGCGCATTTTGGCGGTAGCGCCAAACTTTGCCAGATCGGATTTTGCCCGGCCATCATCTTCCTGTTTAAAGAAGTCGATGCCGCCTGCGCCGCTTTTGCCCCGGCCGCCGTCCAGGCGCACGCCGTATTGAGCAATACCGTCCACACCAAAGCCCACCAGCCCTTCGGTATAGCCGGATGCAAACGTGGCGATGATCCCCTGACCCCATTCGGCTTTGTCCTGCTGGCCCTGATGGTAGTCGCGGCTGATATAGGCATTGCGTAAAAACAGATCCAGATGGCTGTCGTCAATAAAACCCTGGCTGTCGGATTGCTGGCTTGCAGCGGCAGGTAATGCGGCAAATAAAATTAAAGCAATTAATGATAATTCTTTTTTCACGGAGGGAACGTCTCTGTCTGGATATATTAATTTGAATAACTGCGGGGTGATAATTACCGGAAAAAGTGACCTTTGCAATAATTATGTGACCAGACATTTCAATATGATAACGTTGATTTGGCGGGGCTTTCAGGGGTGTTATCGATACGTGCTGTTAAGTTAACAATTCATGCGAAATAAAAGGGAGGCAAATATGCCTCCCGGTAAAATTATTTAATTCCGTCTGCGGCCATGCGGTCGCGAATATGCTGTGCGCGCTCTTCTGAGGCAGGGTGATCGTCAAACATGGAGCTTTGACGTCCCGCTTCCAGTTTGGCCAGTTTTTCAAAGCTGGTGGCTAAACCTGATGGATTAATGCCGCGTTTGCGCAACAGATCGTAGGAGTAATCATCCGCTTCGGACTCCTGACGCTGGGAGAACTGGGAGTTAACCAGCTTTTCACCCACGTCGCCAAGCTGCGACTGCGACAGGCTGCCAACGATACCGCCCGCTGAGGCCGCCGCAGCGCGGATGGCGTTAGTGCCTAAAGCAACCTGCATCCCTTTCTTCACGTGGCCCAGGGCAACGTGGCCCATTTCATGGCCGATGACCGCTTCCACTTCGTTGTCGGTCATCATGTCCATCAGCCCGCTATAGACGCGGATGCAGCCGTTCGCCATCGCGAAGGCGTTCACGTCTTTCGCCATGTACACCTTGTAGTTCACCGGCTGGCCGTTGATGTTGTCGCCCAGCGCAGAAGCAATCTTATTCAGACGCTGCGTGTAGGTACTGTTAGCCGGCGCAAGCGTGGCTTTTCCGTCCATATCTTTACAGGCCTGGTCGCTCAGCGCTTTCACCTGCGCATCGCTCAGGGAATAGGCCTGAAAGGCCTCTGCGCCTGACGTCATCAGACCGTTAGAATCCATATTCTGACAGCCGCTCAGCAGGAGCGTTGTACCCAGGGCCAGCACTATTGCACGCATTTTCATGAGGTTGCTTCCGTACTCGTTAATCTGAATAAAATCCGAAAAGTGCACCGTCAGCGAAGCCGGTGTCGGGCTAAGTATAAGGAATATCGACAGAGCCGGGCGAGTAGATTGCGCAACATGCGAGCATGATCCAGAGATTTCTTAACAAGCAAAAGAATGCTCCATGTACATGACTTGCGGCTTGGGTTACATTGTTGGCACTTTTTTCCGGCGTAGCCCAAAACGCGCTGTCGTCAAGGGCATGGCCTTTAACAGTCCGATCTGGAGTTAAAATGTCCTCACGTAAAGAGCTTGCTAATGCTATTCGTGCGCTGAGCATGGACGCAGTACAGAAAGCCAAATCCGGCCACCCAGGGGCCCCTATGGGTATGGCTGATATCGCCGAAGTCCTGTGGCGCGATTTCCTGAACCACAACCCACAGAACCCGTCATGGGCTGACCGCGACCGTTTCGTACTGTCTAACGGCCACGGCTCTATGCTGATCTATAGCCTGCTGCACCTCACCGGCTACGATCTGCCAATTGAAGAGCTGAAAAACTTCCGTCAGCTGCACTCTAAAACTCCAGGTCACCCGGAAGTGGGCTACACCGCTGGCGTAGAAACCACCACCGGTCCGCTGGGTCAGGGTATTGCTAACGCTGTGGGTATGGCGATTGCTGAGAAGACGCTGGCGGCGCAGTTCAACCGTCCTGGTCACGACATCGTTGACCACTTCACCTATGCGTTCATGGGCGACGGCTGCATGATGGAAGGCATTTCTCACGAAGTGTGCTCCCTGGCAGGTACCCTGAAGCTGGGCAAACTGGTTGCGTTCTATGACGACAACGGTATCTCCATCGACGGTCACGTTGAAGGCTGGTTCACCGACGACACCGCTAAACGTTTCGAAGCCTACGGCTGGCACGTTGTGCGTGGCGTTGATGGCCACGATGCTGACTCGATTAAACGTGCAGTAGAAGAAGCGCGCGCGGTGACGGACAAGCCGTCCCTGCTGATGTGCAAAACCATCATCGGCTTCGGTTCGCCGAACAAAGCGGGTACGCACGACTCCCACGGCGCGCCGCTGGGCGACGCGGAAATCGCACTGACCCGCGAAGCGCTGGGCTGGAAACACCCTGCATTCGAAATCCCATCTGAGATCTACGCTCAGTGGGATGCAAAAGAAGTGGGCCAGGCGAAAGAAGCGGCCTGGAACGAGAAGTTCGCTGCTTACGCGAAAGCGTTCCCGCAGGAAGCGGCTGAATTCACCCGTCGTATGAAAGGCGACATGCCGTCTGACTTCGACGCGAAAGCGAACGAGTTCATCGCTAAGCTGCAGGCGAACCCGTCTAAAATCGCGAGCCGTAAAGCGTCTCAGAATGCGATTGAAGCGTTCGGTCCTCTGCTGCCTGAATTCCTCGGCGGCTCCGCTGACCTGGCGCCATCTAACCTGACCCTGTGGTCCGGTTCTAAGCCAATCAACGAAGATACTGCCGGTAACTACATCCATTACGGTGTACGTGAATTCGGTATGACTGCGATTGCCAACGGTATCTCCCTGCACGGTGGTTTCTTGCCGTACACCTCTACCTTCCTGATGTTCGTTGAATATGCACGTAACGCCGTGCGTATGGCCGCGCTGATGAAACAGCGTCAGGTGATGGTCTACACCCACGACTCCATCGGTCTGGGCGAAGACGGTCCAACTCACCAGCCGGTAGAGCAGGTGGCTTCCCTGCGCGTGACCCCGAACATGAGCACATGGCGTCCGTGTGACCAGGTTGAATCCGCGGTAGCGTGGAAATACGGCGTTGAGCGTCAGGACGGTCCAACCGCGCTGATCCTCTCCCGTCAGAACCTGGCGCAGCAGGAGCGTACCCCTGAGCAGCTGGCGAACATCGCTCGCGGTGGTTACGTGCTGAAAGATAGCGCGGGCCAGCCAGAGCTGATCTTCATCGCCACCGGTTCTGAAGTTGAACTGGCTGTGGCAGCGTGGGAAAAACTGACTGCCGAAGGCGTGAAGGCGCGCGTGGTCTCCATGCCGTCTACCGACGCGTTTGACAAGCAGGATGCCGCTTACCGTGAATCCGTGCTGCCTAAAGCGGTTTCCGCTCGCGTGGCAGTGGAAGCGGGTATCGCTGACTACTGGTTCAAATACGTGGGCCTGAACGGCGCTATCGTCGGTATGACCACCTTCGGTGAGTCTGCTCCGGCAGAGCAGCTGTTCGAAGAATTCGGCTTCACCGTTGAGAACGTTGTCGCGAAAGCGAAAGAACTGCTGTAATCGTTTGTACGGTGCGGGCTGATGCCATCACCTCAGCCCTCTCCCACCGGGAGAGGGTGCAAACACTAAAAACGGTAACCTCTCGGTTACCGTTTTGCTTTTACCTCGCCGTAAATTATTCCACCTAAAATGTGACGCAAGTCATATAGCTCGCTTATTCATCTGGACAGACATTCCTTTTATTCCCCGATTCGCTTATTCTTGCTGAAGCGTTTCAGTCGATTAAATGTTCGACAATTGACCAATCAATCGCAGTTTGTGACAGCAAGGATTCCCCTTCGGGCGTAGCTGGATTACTCTTTCAGCCACCTCAAACTCAGGGATTGCTTTGCAGGAGATCTATGACCGTACGCGTAGCGATTAATGGCTTCGGTCGCATCGGACGTAATGTGGTTCGTGCTTTGTATGAATCCGGACGTCGGGCGGAAATAACCGTGGTGGCAATCAATGAACTGGCGGATGCTACGGGCATGGCGCATTTGTTGAAATACGACACCAGCCACGGACGATTTGCCTGGGATGTGCGCCAGGAAAGAGATCAGCTCTTTGTGGGTGACGACGCTATTCGTGTGCTGCATGAGAACAGCATCTCCGGGCTACCCTGGCGTGAACTGGGTGTGGATGTGGTGCTTGACTGTACCGGTGTCTACGGCAACCGCGAACATGGCGAAGCGCATCTGGCTGCCGGCGCGAAAAAAGTCCTGTTTTCTCATCCCGGCAGTAACGACCTCGACGCGACTGTCGTGTTTGGCGTCAACCAGCATGAGCTGCAGGCCGAACACCGCATTGTTTCCAACGCCTCCTGTACCACCAACTGCATTATTCCGGTCATCAAACTGTTAGACGATGCGTATGGCATTGAATCCGGCACCGTGACCACGATTCACTCCGCCATGCACGATCAGCAGGTTATCGACGCCTACCATCCGGATTTACGACGCACTCGCGCGGCGAGCCAGTCAATCATTCCGGTGGATACGAAACTGGCGGCAGGGATCACCCGAATTTTTCCGCAGTTTAATGACCGGTTTGAAGCGATTGCCGTGCGTGTTCCAACGATTAACGTCACTGCAATCGACCTTAGCGTGACGGTGAAAAAACCGGTAAAAGCCTGTGAAGTCAACCTGTTGCTGCAAAAAGCGGCACAGGGGGCATTTCATGGTATAGTTGACTATACGGAATTACCGTTGGTCTCAGTAGATTTTAACCACGACCCGCACAGCGCCATCGTTGATGGCACGCAAACGAGGGTTAGTGGTGCACACCTTATCAAGACGCTGGTCTGGTGTGATAACGAATGGGGCTTTGCTAACCGAATGCTCGACACCACGTTAGCAATGGCCGCTCAAGGTTTCAGGTAAGACGCATCGTGCGTCTGCAAAACTTTAAGAATCAACGAGAGGATTCACCATGTCTGTAATTAAGATGACCGATCTGGATCTGGCTGGTAAACGCGTTTTCATCCGTGCCGATCTGAACGTACCGGTTAAAGATGGCAAAGTGACCAGCGACGCGCGTATCCGTGCATCTCTGCCAACCATCGAACTGGCTCTGAAGCAGGGCGCGAAAGTGATGGTCACCTCCCACCTGGGTCGTCCAACTGAAGGCGAGTACAACGAAGAGTTCTCTCTGCTGCCAGTGGTTAATTACCTGAAAGACAAACTGTCCAACCCGGTTCGCCTGGTGAAAGATTACCTGGACGGCGTTGACGTTGCAGCCGGTGAACTGGTTGTTCTGGAAAACGTTCGCTTCAACAAAGGCGAAAAGAAAGACGACGAAACCCTGTCCAAAAAATATGCTGCACTGTGCGACGTATTCGTGATGGATGCCTTCGGTACGGCTCACCGCGCGCAGGCGTCAACCCACGGTATCGGTAAATTCGCAGACGTAGCGTGTGCCGGTCCTCTGCTGGCTGACGAACTGGAAGCGCTGGGTAAAGCACTGAAAGAACCTGCTCGTCCAATGGTGGCTATCGTTGGTGGTTCTAAAGTTTCTACCAAACTGACCGTTCTGGATTCCCTGTCTAAAATCGCTGACCAGCTGATCGTTGGCGGTGGTATCGCGAACACCTTCGTTGCCGCTCAGGGCCACAACGTGGGTAAATCCCTGTACGAAGCAGACCTGGTTGACGAAGCCAAACGCCTGCTGAGCACCTGCGATATCCCGGTTCCAACTGACGTTCGCGTCGCGACCGAGTTCTCCGAAACCGCAACCGCGACTCTGAAGTCTGTAAACGACATCAAAGATGAAGAGCAGATTCTGGACCTGGGCGACGTTTCTGCACAGAAACTGGCTGAAATCCTCAAAAACGCAAAAACTATCCTGTGGAACGGTCCGGTAGGCGTGTTCGAATTCCCGAACTTCCGCAAAGGGACTGAAATCGTTGCTAACGCTATCGCAGACAGCGAAGCGTTCTCTATCGCAGGCGGTGGTGACACCCTGGCAGCAATCGACCTGTTCGGTATCGCTGACAAGATCTCCTACATCTCCACTGGTGGCGGCGCATTCCTCGAATTCGTGGAAGGCAAAGTACTGCCAGCAGTAGCAATGCTCGAAGAGCGCGCTAAGAAGTAAGCCATTCAAGGGCAGGGAAACCTGCCCAATTTTCAGCGCGCTTTTAAGAGCTCGCACCTTTTCTAACGGCCGAAGATACAGGACTAAGCAACATGTCTAAAATTTTTGATTTCGTAAAACCTGGCGTTATCACTGGTGATGACGTACAGAAAGTGTTCCAGGTAGCTAAAGAAAACAACTTCGCTCTGCCAGCAGTTAACTGCGTGGGTACCGACTCCATCAACGCCGTACTGGAAACTGCTGCTAAAGTTAAAGCTCCAGTTATCGTTCAGTTCTCTAACGGCGGCGCTGCGTTCATCGCAGGTAAAGGCGTGAAAACTGACATTCCTCAGGGTGCTGCAATCCTGGGTGCTATCTCTGGTGCGCACCACGTACACCAGATGGCCGAACACTACGGTGTTCCAGTTATCCTGCACACTGACCACTGCGCGAAGAAACTGCTGCCGTGGATCGACGGTCTGCTGGACGCGGGTGAAAAACACTTCGCGGCAACCGGTAAGCCACTGTTCTCTTCTCACATGATCGACCTGTCTGAAGAGTCACTGCACGAAAACATCGAAATCTGCTCCAAATACCTGGCGCGCATGGCCAAAATGGACATGACCCTGGAAATCGAACTGGGTTGCACCGGCGGTGAAGAAGACGGCGTGGACAACAGCCACATGGACGCTTCTGCACTGTACACCCAGCCAGAAGACGTTGATTACGCTTACACCGAGCTGAGCAAAATCAGCCCACGCTTCACCATTGCAGCGTCCTTCGGTAACGTACACGGCGTTTACAAACCAGGCAACGTGGTTCTGACCCCGACCATCCTGCGTGATTCTCAGGAATATGTTTCCAAGAAACACAACCTGCCGCACAACAGCCTGAACTTCGTCTTCCACGGCGGTTCCGGTTCTTCTGCTCAGGAAATCAAAGACTCCGTAAGCTACGGCGTAGTGAAAATGAACATCGATACCGACACCCAGTGGGCAACATGGGACGGTATTCTGCAGTACTACAAAGCGAACGAAGCTTACCTGCAGGGCCAGCTGGGCAACCCGAAAGGCGAAGACCAGCCGAACAAGAAATACTACGATCCACGCGTATGGCTGCGCGCTGCCCAGACGTCCATGGTGACCCGTCTGGAGCAGGCTTTCAAAGAACTGAACGCGATCGACGTTCTGTAATTTGAGCTGCTAACAGCATCAGAAGGCCCGCAAATGCGGGCCTTTTTTTATGCTTTTTCAATACCCTGCCGGACCGGTTTTTGTGATCTGTTTGGCAATACTTGCGCTTTTTGTTTACCCTTTACGGACCTGCCTGTCTCCATGGGAGATGGATTTTGTGTTTTGGTTTAACAAAAGGAAGAATAAATGGAACAACTCGATGTTGTAGACAGCATCAATAACGCCGGTAACTGGCTGGTGCGTAACCAGGCGCTGCTGCTGAGCTATGCCGTGAACATCGTCGCGGCGATTGCCATCATCATCGTCGGGATGATCGTGGCGCGTATCGTATCTAACGCGGTTAACCGCGTAATGCTGGCCCGTCACATTGACGCCACGGTAGCTGACTTCCTCTCCGCACTGGTGCGCTACGGCATTATCGCCTTTACGCTGATTGCGGCGCTGGGCCGCGTGGGCGTGCAGACCGCCTCCGTTATTGCCGTTCTCGGTGCCGCCGGTCTGGCCATTGGTCTGGCGCTGCAGGGCTCGCTTTCAAACCTGGCGGCAGGCGTTCTGCTGGTCACCTTCCGTCCGTTCCGTTCCGGCGAATACGTTGATCTTGGCGGCATTGCCGGGACCGTGCTGCAGGTGCAGATTTTCTCAACGACCATGCGTACCGTCGATGGTCGCATCGTGGTCGTACCTAACGGGAAAATCATCGCGGGCAACATCATTAACTTCTCCCGTGAGCCGGTGCGTCGTAATGAGCTGATTATCAGCGTGGCGTACGACTCCGATATCGATCAGGTGAAGTCGCTGATTAGCAACATCATTGCTTCAGACGATCGCATTCTGAAAGACAAAGAGCAGACGGTTCGCCTGAACGAACTGGGCGCGTCCTCGATTAACTTCGTGGTGCGCATCTGGAGCAAGAGCAGCGATCTGCAAAATGTGTACTGGGACGTGCTGGAACGCATTAAGCGCGACTTCGACGCCAACGGCATCAGCTTCCCGTACCCGCAGATGGACGTAAACGTCAAAAAAAGTTAAAGAAGCAGAATAACGTCACCCGTAGGCCCGGTAAGCGCTAGCGCCACCGGGCTTTATTTTTATAAGCCCCGCTAATACCCAATTAAAATTATCCATTTCCTCTAATGTGATTCGCGCAGTATAGTCGGCTTCCAGAACAACACTGCGAGAAAATCGTCATGCTATCTTATTATTTTCAAGGGCTTGCATTAGGCGCGGCCATGATCCTTCCGCTCGGCCCGCAAAATGCGTTCGTGATGAACCAGGGCATCCGCCGCCAGTATCATCTGATGATTGCCCTGCTGTGCGCGGTAAGCGATTTACTGCTGATCTGTGCCGGGATTTTTGGCGGCAGTGCATTGCTGATGCAGTCTCCCTGGCTGCTGGCGCTGGTCACCTGGGGCGGCGTGGCGTTTCTGCTCTGGTATGGTTTTGGTGCCCTGAAAACGGCGATGAGCAGCAACCTCGAACTGGCGAGCGCGGAGGTCATGAAGCAGGGCCGCTGGAAGATTATCGTCACCATGCTGGCGGTCACCTGGCTTAATCCGCATGTTTATCTGGACACCTTTGTGGTGCTGGGCAGCCTGGGCGGTCAACTGGACGTAGAGCCGAAACGCTGGTTTGCGCTCGGTACAGTCAGCGCCTCGTTCCTCTGGTTCTTCGGTCTCGCCATTCTGGCGGCATGGCTGGCACCCCGTCTGCGTACGGCCAAAGCCCAGCGCATCATTAATATCCTGGTGGGGCTGGTGATGTGGTTTATTGCTTTTCAGCTGGCAAAAGAGGGAATTCACCACGTTCAGGAATTGTTCAACTAATCCTTGTCTTATGGACAACTGAACAAGACCCGCTAAGCTTGCTGGCATGCGCCCTGTTAATGGGCACTCTTCGCAACATGGAGGAATAACAGTGAAGTTTAAGGTGATGGCCCTGGCGGCATTAGTAAGTTTTGGTGCGGTGTCGGCGCAGGCAAGTGAACTGCCGGATGGCCCGCACATCGTCACTTCTGGCACCGCAAGCGTGGACGCGGTACCCGATGTTGCAACCCTGGCAATTGAAGTCAATGTGGCTGCGAAAGATGCGGCATCTGCCAAGAAGCAGGCTGACGATCGTGTTGCGCAATACCTTTCTTTCCTCGAGCAGAACGGTGTCGGCAAAAAAGATATCAACTCCGCGAACCTGCGTACTCAACCCGATTACGACTACCAGAATGGTAAAAGCATCCTGAAGGGCTACCGCGCCGTGCGTACCGTTGAAGTGACCGTGCGTCAGCTGGATAAGCTTAACTCGCTGCTGGATGGTGCGCTGAAGGCGGGTCTGAACGAAATTCGTTCCGTGTCGCTGGGCGTTGCGCAACCGGAGAAATACAAGGACGAAGCGCGTAAAGCGGCGATCGATGATGCCATTCACCAGGCGGAACAGCTGGCTTCTGGCTTTAAGAGCAAGCTCGGCCCGGTTTACAGCGTGCGTTACCACGTCTCTAACTACCAGCCAAGCCCGATGGTACGGATGATGAAGGCTGACGCAGCCCCGGTGTCCGCTCAGGAAACTTACGAGCAGCCAACCATTCAGTTCGACGATCAGGTGGATGTGGTCTTCCAGCTGGAACCCGTTGCAGCACAGCCGAAACCGGCTCAGTAATCTGTAGGCCGGGTAAGGCGTAGCCGCCACCCGGCTTTTCTTTTTAATCCTGTCTCAACACCTTGTGCCCGTACGCCAGCAGCGCGTCGGTGACGTTGCGCATCATCCGGCTTTCCGGCGCAAAACGGTGCCAGTAGAGCATCCGACGCTGATACAGCCCCGGCGTTAAGTCAATCAGCTCACCGCTTTTCAACTCTTTCTCAATCTGCAGATGCGGGATCATGCAGCAGGTGGTGCCCTGACGCGCAAGCTGCACAAAGGCTTCAGACGAGTTGACGATATGGCACGGCACGCTGCCCGGCGGCAGATCGAAGTTTTGCTGCAGGAACGCCTGATGCATATCGTCCAGATGGTCGAACGCCACGGCAGGGGCTTTCAGCAGCGCCGCGCGGGTGACGCCGTTCGGGAAGTAGCGCTCGGCAAAGGCTTTTGAACCCACAAACAGGTAATCCAGGGCGCCCAACTGATCGACAAGGCAGCTCGGCAACGCCTGAGGCTGGATACTGACCGCCCCAACTACCTCACCGCGACGCAGGCGCTCCTGGGTACGGGTTTCATCTTCAACCTGCAAATTCAGGCGGATAGGGGAGTCAGCTAATACCGGCGCCAGGGCCGGCAGCAGCCAGGTCGCCAGACTGTCGGCGTTGACCGCCAGAGAGAGCAGCAGCGGCGTAGAGCCCGTTTGTTCGTCACCCAGCCACTCGTCTTCCAGCAGTTCAACCTGGCGCAGCAGGGCGAGGAGCTTTTGTCCCTGCTCGGTTGGCCGTGGCGGCACGGTACGCACCAGCAGCGGCTGACCGAACATATTTTCAAGCTGTTTGATACGCTGTGATACGGCGGACTGCGTGATGCAAAGCTTTTGCGCCGCGCGCTCAAAACCTCGTTCACGAATAACTGCATCAAGTGCCTGTAGTGTTCTGTAGTCCGGACGTTTCATTGCTCTGGCTGGCTCCTTAATTTTGCTTATTCTGCACTATGACACAATTTTCCCTTTGTGGCAGACGAATTCCATTCTACGTGTTCTATAATGCGCCCTGAGTTTTCACACCACAGGCAAAACGATCATGACGCAGGATGAACTGAAAAAAGCAGTAGGATGGGCCGCTCTCCAGTACGTACAGCCGGGTACCATTGTCGGTGTCGGTACGGGATCAACCGCGGCACACTTTATCGATGCGCTGGGCACGATGAAGGGGCAGATCGAGGGCGCGGTTTCCAGCTCTGATGCTTCCACGGAAAAGCTGAAAAGCCTCGGCATTACCGTTTTCGATCTCAACGAAGTGGATCGTCTGGGGATTTACGTTGATGGCGCGGATGAAATCAACGGCCACATGCAGATGATCAAAGGCGGCGGCGCGGCGCTGACGCGCGAAAAAATCATCGCCTCCGTTGCGGACAAGTTTATCTGCATCGCAGACGCCTCCAAGCAGGTCGACATTCTGGGCAATTTCCCGCTGCCGGTCGAAGTGATCCCGATGGCGCGCAGCGCGGTTGCCCGTCAGCTGGTGAAGCTGGGCGGTCGTCCGGAATATCGTCAGGGCGTAGTCACCGACAACGGTAACGTGATCCTCGACGTTCACGGTCTGGAAATTCTCGACGCGATTGCGCTGGAAAATGCCATCAACGCTATCCCAGGCGTAGTGACCGTAGGGCTATTCGCCAACCGTGGCGCGGATGTGGCGCTGATCGGCACCGCTGACGGCGTGAAAACCATCGTAAAATGATCTGACGGGGGGAGTCCTCCCCCCGCTAAAAAATTTTTGAAAAGCTAAATTCGGTGACTTGTGTCACGTTTTTGAGCCTCTTTTGCCGATCCTGCCGCGTTTGTAAATTTCCATAGCATTTTCCTCTGACATTTTGCTCTGTATGACTTTTCTTCAGAGTGCCGACGCAAACGTTCATATTGCTGCAATAGTTTTTTTTGATATGTTGGCTACAGCGGATTCATATCCAGCACAACATCAGTTCAGACAAAAACAGGGTCGGGTAAATGGCAAAGGTATCACTGGAGAAAGACAAGATTAAATTCCTGCTGGTCGAGGGCGTGCATCAAAAAGCAATCGATAGCCTTCGTGCGGCAGGTTACACCAACATCGAATTTCACAAAGGGGCGCTCGATACCGAAGAGCTGAAAGCGTCCATCCGTGATGCCCACTTCATTGGCCTGCGATCCCGTACTCACCTGACTGAAGACGTTATTGCTGCGGCGGAAAAGCTGGTGGCTATCGGCTGCTTCTGCATCGGTACCAACCAGGTTGACCTGAATGCTGCTGCCAAACGCGGTATTCCCGTCTTCAACGCCCCGTTCTCCAACACCCGTTCCGTGGCGGAGCTGGTGATTGGCGAACTGCTGCTGCTGCTGCGCGGCATTCCTGAAGCGAACGCCAAGGCGCACCGCGGCGTGTGGAACAAGCTGGCGTCTGGCTCCTATGAAGCGCGTGGTAAAAAGCTGGGGATCATCGGCTACGGCCACATCGGTACGCAGCTCGGTATTCTGGCGGAATCCCTGGGTATGCACGTGTTTTTCTACGATATCGAAAGCAAGCTGCCGCTGGGTAACGCCACCCAGGTTCAACACCTCTCTGACCTGCTGAACATGAGCGACGTGGTGAGCCTGCACGTGCCGGAAAATGCGTCCACCAAAAACATGATGGGTGCGGAAGAGCTGGCGCTGATGAAGCCAGGCTCACTGCTGATCAACGCCGCGCGCGGCACGGTTGTCGATATCCCGGCACTGGCGGATGCGCTGAAGCGTAAGCATCTGGCGGGCGCGGCCATCGACGTGTTCCCGACCGAGCCAGCCACCAACAGCGATCCGTTTACCTCTCCGCTGTGCGAGTTCGACAACGTGATCCTGACGCCACACATCGGCGGTTCGACCCAGGAAGCGCAGGAGAATATCGGTCTGGAAGTGGCGGGTAAGCTGAGCAAATACTCCGACAATGGTTCTACGCTCTCTGCCGTGAACTTCCCGGAAGTGTCTCTGCCGCTGCACGGTGGTCGTCGTCTGCTGCACATCCACGAAAACCGTCCGGGCGTGCTGACCGCCATCAACCAGATCTTTGCCGAGCAGGGCGTCAACATCGCCGCGCAGTATCTGCAAACGAACTCGCAGATGGGTTACGTGGTCATTGATATCGAAGCGGATGACGATGTTGCCGAGAAAGCGTTGCTGAGCATGAAGTCTATTGCGGGGACGATTCGCGCGCGTCTGCTGTACTGATGGTGCGAGGTAAATGCAAAACGGTAACGATAGTTACCGTTTTTTATGTTTTCACCCTCTCCCTGTGGGAGAGGGCTGGGGTGAGGGCATCAGGCTGCCTGTTTCACCACTCCCACAACTTCGATGGCGTCACTACCGCCGGCAACGGCACATCCCACTTCTCTACCGGCAACGCCTCCACGCCCTGACAATCATGCGCGTAGCCCACCGGCTGCAGCCCATACTGCTGCCAGTTTTGCAGCGTCCGGTCGTAAAAACCACCACCCATTCCCAGGCGCTGTCCCTGCTCATCAAACGCGACCAGCGGCGTAATCAGTACATCCAGCTGTGACAGCGGCAGCACGTCGCGCACGTCGAGTTTCGGCTCGGTGATTTTCAGGCGATTCACCACCAGCTCGCTGTGCGGGTGGTAGTGCAGAAACAGCAGATTACCGTCGCTAAACGGGTGCAGCACCGGCAGGTAGACTTTCTTCCCGGCGCGCCAGAGCTGCTCTATCAGCGGTTGGGTATCCAGCTCTCCATCAAATGACAGAAACAGCGCAACGGTGTGGGCCATTACGACAGGGGGATACGCCATCATACGGGCGGCGGCCTGCTGGGCAAAATGCGCTTGCTGATCGGGGGTTAACGCACGGCGGCGCTGACGAATGAGCTGACGGATATCCTGGCGTGAAGCAGAAACTTCAGGGAATTGAGTCATGGTAGTCGGTAGAAGAAAAGAGAGGGAATCTCCGAGATGCCGCCGCAGGCTGTAACCCTTGAACCCTTGGTTCAAGGTGAATGTGTCGTCATAGTTTTAAGGCTTCTCGGACGGACCGAGCATGCTCACCAACCATGGAGCGCCACATTCTTGTGGTATGAAATATCGGCTCAGGGGACTGGCCCGCTTGCGAACATCTCAGAGAAATTTTGTCTTCACAGTTACTCTACCATAGTCAACTGAGAAGTGTTATTCAAACTTGGGTCCCGGTCTTTCGGGATTGCGACCTTGATCAAGCAATGCCTGTTCTATGGTCTGCTGGAGCATTTTAATGCGCTGCTCCATGCTTGCCGCGTAGTCGCGGGTCTTCGCTTTTTCCTGAGTCAGTTCATAGCTGATGTTCAACGCGGCGATGAAAACCAGCTGCTCAGTATTTGTGACTCTAGTGCGTTCTTTTAGATCTTGCAACCGCTGATTCAAATCGTCCGCTGCCTGATTCAAAGCATCCCTTTGTTCAGGCGGACAATTCACTCGCAGTGAACGGCCAAAAATCTGGAGATCGACGGGTTGTGCAGACATGCCACCTTCCTGCTGATTGACTGCGCTGCCTTCGCTTACTGCCTCGGGGGCTGCGAAGGGGCGACACTATAGCTACCCTGATGTGAAGATACAAGCCCTTTTCTGGTATCACCAGGGTCCAAAGTGGTAGCATATCATGAAACTTCCCCCCTTTGACGACGAATGCTCATGTCTATACAGAACGAAATGCCTGGTTACAAGGATTTAAACCAGTTACTGAACCAGCAGGGAGTCGGTTTAACCCCTGCCGAAATGCACGGTCTGATCAGTGGCATGCTGTGCGGCGGAAACAGCGACAGCTCATGGCAGCCGCTGATCCACGACCTCACGAATGAAGGGCTGGCGTTTGGTCACGAGCTGGCGGAAGCGCTGCGTAAAATGCATGCCGCCATCAGTGATTCGCTGGAAGACGATGGCTTCCTTTTTCAGCTTTATCTGCCTGAAGGCGACGACGTCAGCGTGTTCGATCGCGCCGATGCGCTGGCCGGCTGGGTAAACCACTATCTGCTGGGGCTGGGCGTGACGCAGCCTAAACTGGATAAAGTCACCGGCGAAGCGGGTGAAGCGATCGACGACCTGCGTAACATCGCCCAGCTTGGCTACGATGAAGACGAAGACCAGGAAGAGCTGGAAATGTCGCTTGAAGAGATCATCGAGTACGTGCGCGTGGCGGCACTGCTGTGCCACGACAACTTCACGCGCTCACAGCCGACCGCGCCGGAAGTCCGCAAGCCAACCTTACATTAAGAAAAATAACGCACAGGAGGGTGTCATGGTTATCTCAAGTCAAGAGTATTCGCGCCGCCGTCAGGCGCTGCTGGCAACAATGCAGCCGGGCAGCGCCGCGCTGATTTTTGCTGCGCCCGAAGTGACGCGCAGCGCCGACAGCGAATATCCCTATCGCCAGAGCAGCGACTTCTGGTACTTCACCGGCTTTAACGAGCCGGAAGCGGTACTGGTGCTGATTAAGAGCAATGACACCCACAACCACAGCGTGATTTTCAACCGCGTGCGCGATCTGACGGCCGAAATCTGGTTTGGCCGCCGCTTAGGGCAAGAGGCCGCACCGGAAAAGCTTGGTGTTGACCGCGCGCTGGCGTTTAGCGAAATCAACCAGCAGCTCTATCAGCTGCTTAACGGCCTCGACGTGCTCTATCACGCGCAGGGCGAATATGCGTACGCTGATGAGATTGTCTTCACCGCGCTGGATAAGCTGCGCAAAGGCTCGCGCCAGAACCTGTCCGCACCGGCCACGCTGACGGACTGGCGTCCGGTGGTGCATGAGATGCGCCTGTTCAAGTCTGAAGAAGAGCTGAATTTGATGCGCCGTGCGGGCGAAATCAGCGCGCTGGCGCACACCCGCGCGATGGAGAAATGCCGTCCCGGGATGTTCGAATACCAGTTGGAAGGCGAAATTCACCACGAATTTAACCGCCACGGCGCGCGCTATCCCTCCTACAACACCATCGTTGGCGGCGGGGAAAACGGCTGCATTCTGCACTACACCGAAAACGAAAGCGCATTGCGCGACGGCGATCTGGTGCTGATTGACGCCGGCTGCGAATTTCAGGGCTACGCGGGGGATATCACACGTACCTTCCCGGTGAACGGTAAATTCTCACCGGCACAGCGCGCGATTTACGACATCGTTCTCGAATCCCTTGAGACGGCGCTCAGGCTGTATCGCCCTGGAACTTCCATGCAGGAAGTGACCGGTGAAGTGGTGCGCATCATGATTACCGGTCTGGTCAGGCTCGGGATCCTGAAAGGGGATGTCGACACCCTGATTGCTGAAAATGCGCATCGACCGTATTTCATGCACGGCCTGAGCCACTGGCTGGGGCTGGACGTGCATGACGTTGGCGCTTACGGCACCGACCGTTCGCGCGTGCTGGAGCCGGGCATGGTGTTAACCGTGGAGCCAGGTCTGTATATCGCGCCGGATGCCGACGTGCCTGAAGAGTACCGCGGGATTGGCATTCGTAT
The DNA here is from genome assembly GCF_041365315.1 of Enterobacter cloacae complex sp. 2015409. NCBI lineage: Bacteria > Pseudomonadati > Pseudomonadota > Gammaproteobacteria > Enterobacterales > Enterobacteriaceae > Enterobacter > Enterobacter cloacae complex sp. 2015409. Next base: position 361,586 of record NZ_JBFTVM010000003.1, read on the forward strand.
TGAAGACGACATCGTGATTACCGAAACCGGTAACGAAAACCTGACCGCGAGCGTCGTGAAAAACGCTGACGATATTGAGGCGCTGATGGCAGCGGCACGCGCATGAGCGTGATTATCGTTGGCGGCGGCATGACCGGGGCTACGCTGGCACTGGCCATTTCACATTTGACGAAAGGCCAGCTTCCGGTGCACCTGGTGGAAGCCGTTGCGCCAGAGGCGTCCAACCACCCCGGTTTTGATGCCCGCGCCATTGCGCTCGCGCAGGGAACCTGCCAGCAGCTTTCCCGCATTGGCATCTGGCAGGCCATTGCCGACTGCGCCACGGCAATTAAAACCGTTCACGTCAGCGATCGCGGCCATGCTGGCTTTGTCACCCTGGACGCGCAGGATTATCGTATTGATGCTCTTGGGCAGGTTGTTGAGCTGCATGACGTCGGATTGCGTCTGTTCCGCCTGCTTCAGGACGCGCCGGGCGTTACGCTGCATTGTCCGGCGCGCGTGGCCAGCGTGAGCCGTAGTGAGGCGTCGGTTAGCGTGACGCTGGAAAACGGCACCGTCCTTGAAGGCCAGCTTCTGGTCGCCGCGGACGGTTCGCGCTCATCGCTCGGCACCCAGTGTGGCGTGGAGTGGCGCCAGCAGCCTTACGGCCAGGTGGCGGTCATTGCGAACGTCGCTACCGCAGCTGACCACGACGGCAGGGCGTTTGAGCGCTTTACGCAGCATGGCCCGCTGGCGATGCTGCCGATGTCGGACGGGCGCTGTTCCCTGGTGTGGTGTCATTCGCAGGATAAGGCTGAAGAGGTGAAGGCCTGGTCAGACGAACGTTTTTGTACCGAGCTGCAAAAAGCCTTTGGCTGGCGGCTGGGGCGTATCACCCATGCCGGCCAGCGGGCGGTCTACCCGCTTTCGTTGACTACGGCGTCTCAGTCCATCTCCCATCGTCTGGCGCTTGTCGGTAATGCCGCGCAGACGCTGCACCCCATCGCGGGGCAAGGGTTCAACCTTGGTTTACGCGACGTCATGAGCCTGGCGGAAACCCTTTCGCAGGCGTGGGGTGAGCAAAAAGACTGCGGGGCGTATTCGGTGCTTAGCCATTACCAGAAGCGCCGCCAGGCGGATAAAGAGGCCACCATCGGTGTGACCGATGGTCTGGTCCATCTTTTTGCCAATCGCTGGGCACCGCTGGTTGCGGGCCGCAACCTCGGGCTGATGGCGATGGAACTATTCATTCCGGCACGTGACGTGCTGGCGCAGCGGACCCTGGGTTGGGTCGCGCGTTAAGGAGTTATCACCGTGCAAAATGTTGATGTCGCCATCGTTGGCGGCGGAATGGTCGGACTGGCATTGGCCTGTGGTTTACAGGGCAGCGGCCTACGCGTGGCGGTGCTGGAGCAAAAGCAGCCTCAGCCCGTTGCCCCGGATGCGCCGCCGGAACTCCGCGTCTCGGCGATCAATGCCGCCAGCGAGAAATTGCTGACGCACCTTGGCGTCTGGTCAGATATTGTGGCACAGCGCGCCAGCTGCTATCACGGCATGGAAGTGTGGGATAAAGACAGCTTTGGTCATATTGCTTTTGATGATGAAAGCATGGGCTATAGCCATCTGGGTCACATTGTTGAAAACGCGGTGATCCACCACGCGCTGTGGCAGAAAGCACAGCAGTGCAGCGACGTGACCCTGATTGCGCCTGCGCAGATCCAGCAGGTGGCGTGGGGCGAAAACGAGGCGTTTATTACCCTGCAGAGCGGCGATATGCTGACCGCGCGTCTGGTGGTCGGTGCTGACGGTGCCAACTCCTGGCTGCGTAATAAAGCCGATATCCCGCTGACCTTCTGGGACTATCGTCATCACGCGCTGGTGGCGACGATCCGCACCGAAGAGCCGCACGGCGGCGTGGCGCGCCAGATTTTCCACAACGACGGCATACTGGCGTTCCTGCCGCTTGCCGATCCGCACCTGTGCTCGATTGTCTGGTCCCTGGTGCCGGAGAAAGCCCAGCAGATGCAGGAGGCAACGCCGGACGCCTTTAACCAGGCGCTGTGCGTGGCCTTTGATAACCGCCTTGGCCTGTGCACGCTTGAAAGCGAGCGTCAGGTGTTCCCGTTAACCGGCCGCTACGCGCGTCAGTTTGCCGCGCACCGTCTGGCGCTGGTGGGGGATGCGGCGCATACCATTCATCCGCTGGCCGGGCAGGGCGTTAACCTTGGCTTTATGGACGCGGCGGAGCTGGTCGAGGAGCTGCGTCGCCTGCATCGCGAAGGGAAGGACATCGGGCAGCATCTCTATCTGCGCCGCTACGAGCGCAGCCGCAAGCACAGTGCGGCGATGATGCTGGCGGGCATGCAGGGCTTCCGCGAGCTGTTTGCCGGGGCGAATCCGGCGAAAAAACTGCTGCGCGATATCGGCCTCAAGCTGGCCGATACCCTTCCTGGCGTCAAACCTCAACTCCTCCGTCAGGCGATGGGTCTTAACGACCTGCCGGACTGGCTACGTTAATTTAGACCCCTGTCACACTTTATTTTCCCGGCCTCCGCGCCGGGGAAATTCCCTCGTTTGAAATATTCTAATTTCACGTCATTTTTCGCATTAGATAATCTAATGTCGCGTTTTTCTTGTTACGGAAATTCGGCCCGATTTTCCGCACGAAATATCACCATGTGCTAAATCCTGTTAGATCATTGTTAATTTTGTGCGGGGTTAATCGCATTTTTCCAGTGAATAACTCTGTAGGCTTTTTAGCGTTTTTTGGTCATAAGCTAATGTGATGACCCATTTTGCCTTATGGTTAACCGCCGGTTTCGGTGGTAAGTTCAGGTAAAAGAGAACGTTTGCGTCGGTGCCCGAACGCGGTGCCGATACCGGGTTTCACGGTGAATTTTTCAACGAGGACAAGATGGCTCAACAGACTCCTTTGTACGAACAACACGTGTTATGCGGCGCCCGCATGGTGGACTTCCATGGCTGGATGATGCCGCTGCACTACGGCTCGCAGATTGATGAGCACCACGCGGTGCGCACCGATGCCGGTATGTTCGACGTGTCCCACATGACGATTGTCGATCTGCACGGTAGCCGCACCCGGGAGTTTTTGCGTTATCTGCTGGCAAACGACGTCGCCAAACTGAAGACGCCGGGTAAAGCGCTCTATACCGGCATGCTGAATGCCTCGGGCGGCGTGATTGATGACCTTATCGTCTATTACTTCACTGAAGATTTCTTCCGCCTCGTTGTAAACTCCGCCACCCGCGAAAAAGACCTCTCCTGGATCACCCAACACGCCGAACCTTATGCCATCGACATCACCGTCCGTGACGATCTGTCGCTGATCGCCGTGCAGGGACCGAACGCGCAGGCGAAAGCCGCCTCTCTGTTTAACGACGAGCAGCGTAAAGCCACCGCTGGCATGAAGCCGTTCTTCGGCGTGCAGGCGGGCGATCTGTTTATCGCCACCACCGGCTACACCGGTGAAGCGGGCTACGAAATTGCCATGCCAAACGAGAAGGCCGCTGATTTCTGGCGTGCGCTGGTGGAAGCGGGCGTGAAGCCTGCGGGCCTGGGCGCGCGCGATACGCTGCGTCTGGAAGCGGGGATGAACCTTTACGGTCAGGAGATGGATGAAGGCGTCTCTCCGCTGGCCGCCAACATGGGCTGGACCATCGCGTGGGAACCGGCTGACCGTGACTTCATTGGTCGTGAAGCGCTGGAGATGCAGCGCGAGAAGGGCACCGAACAGCTGGTGGGCCTGGTGATGACCGAGAAGGGCGTGCTGCGCGGCGAACTGCCGGTGCGCTTTACCGATGCTGACGGCAATCCTCGCGAAGGCGTGATCACCAGCGGAACCTTCTCACCGACGCTGGGCTACAGTATTGCACTGGCACGCGTGCCGGCGGGGATTGGCGAAACGGCGGTGGTGCAAATCCGCAACCGTGAAATGCCGGTCAACGTAACCAAACCGATTTTTGTTCGCGCCGGTAAGCCGGTCGCCTAATCATTTTTATCAGGAGAACTTCAATGAGCAATGTGCCAGCAGAACTGAAATACAGCAAAGAACACGAGTGGCTGCGCAAAGAGGCGGACGGCACTTACACCGTAGGGATCACCGAGCACGCGCAAGAGCTGCTGGGCGACATGGTGTTTGTTGACCTGCCTGACGTGGGCACGACCGTTAGCGCGGGCGACGACTGCGCCGTGGCGGAGTCCGTAAAAGCGGCCTCTGACATCTACGCCCCTGTGAGCGGCGAAATCGTTGCCGTCAACGACGCGCTGAGCGATTCGCCAGAGCTGGTGAACAGCGAGCCTTATGAAGGCGGCTGGATCTTCAAGATCAAAGCCAGCGACGAATCCCAGGTTGCCGCGCTGCTGGATGCGACCGCGTACGAAGCACTACTGGAAGACGAATAACGTTGTGCCGGATGGCGCTGCGCTTATCCGGCCTACAGCTCAACGTAGGCCCGGTAAGCGTTAGCGCCACCGGGCAACAGCGTTACAGATAACTACGATTCACTGCACGTTTCAGGAACCATCGCTCATGACACAGACTTTAAGCCAGCTTGAAAACCGTGGCGCCTTCATTGAACGTCACATTGGGCCGGATGCTCAGCAACAGCAGGAGATGCTGAAGACGGTTGGCGCGGATTCATTAAACGCACTGATCGGCCAGATTGTGCCAAAAGACATCCAGCTTGCCACGCCGCCTCAGGTGGGGGAAGCCACTACGGAATTCGCCGCGCTGGCGGAGCTGAAGGCTATTGCCGGCCTGAATAAGCGCTATAAGTCTTACATTGGCATGGGCTACACCAACGTGCAGCTGCCGCCGGTTATCCTGCGCAACATGCTGGAAAACCCGGGCTGGTACACCGCTTACACCCCGTATCAGCCAGAAGTTTCCCAGGGCCGTCTGGAAGCTTTGCTGAACTTCCAGCAGGTGACGCTGGACCTGACAGGCATGGATATCGCCTCTGCTTCTCTGCTGGATGAAGCCACCGCCGCCGCCGAAGCGATGGCGATGGCAAAACGCGTGAGCAAGCTGAAAAATGCCAACCGCTTCTTCGTCGCGGCGGACGTGCATCCGCAGACGCTGGACGTGGTGCGTACTCGCGCAGAGACCTTCGGCTTTGACGTGATCGTCGACGACGCTGACAAAGTGCTGGATCATCAGGACGTCTTCGGCGTGCTGCTGCAGCAGGTGGGCACTACCGGTGAAGTTCACGACTACGGCGCGCTGATTGCCGAGCTGAAATCCCGCAAAGTGGTTGTCAGCGTTGCCGCCGATTTTATGGCGCTGGTGCTGCTGACGGCGCCGGGTAAACAGGGCGCAGATATCGTATTCGGCTCCGCACAACGCTTCGGCGTGCCGATGGGCTACGGCGGTCCGCACGCGGCGTTCTTCGGCGCGAAAGATGAATTCAAACGCTCCATGCCTGGCCGTATTATCGGCGTCTCCAAAGATGCTGCCGGTAACACCGCGCTGCGCATGGCGATGCAGACCCGCGAGCAGCATATCCGCCGCGAGAAAGCGAACTCCAACATCTGTACCTCACAGGTGCTGCTGGCAAACATCGCCAGCCTGTACGCCGTGTTCCACGGCCCGGCTGGCCTGAAACGCATTGCCAGCCGCATTCACCGCCTGGCCGATATTCTGGCCTGCGGTCTGCAGCAGAAAGGCCTTAAGCTGCGCCACGCCCACTACTTCGACACCCTGTGCGTGGACGTGGCGGACAAAGCGGCCGTGCTGGCGCGCGCGAATGCGGCAGAGATTAACCTGCGCAGCGACATTCACAACGCCGTCGGCATTACGCTGGATGAAAGCACCACCCGTGACGATATCCTGAACCTGTTCAACGTGCTGCTGGGTGACGCGCACGGTCTGGACATTGATGCGCTCGACAAAGAAGTTGCGCTCGACAGCCGCTCCATTCAGGACAGCATGCTGCGTAACGACGCCATCCTGACGCACCCGGTCTTTAATCGCTATCACAGCGAAACCGAGATGATGCGTTACATGCACTCTCTGGAGCGCAAGGATCTGGCGCTGAACCAGGCGATGATCCCGCTGGGCTCCTGCACCATGAAGCTGAACGCCGCGGCAGAGATGATCCCGATCACCTGGCCTGAATTCTCCGAGCTGCACCCGTTCTGCCCGCCAGAGCAGGCGGAAGGTTATCACATGATGATCAACCAGCTTTCCGACTGGCTGGTGAAATTGACCGGTTACGACGCGCTCTGCATGCAGCCGAACTCCGGCGCGCAGGGCGAGTACGCGGGCCTGCTGGCGATCCGTCACTATCACGAAAGCCGCAATGAAGGTCACCGCGATATCTGCCTGATCCCAAGCTCCGCCCACGGTACCAACCCGGCCTCTGCCCAGATGGCGGGCATGGAAGTCGTGGTGGTGGCGTGCGATAAGAACGGCAACATCGATCTGGCCGACCTGCGTGCGAAAGCCGAGCAGGCGGGCGACAAGCTCTCCTGCATCATGGTGACCTACCCGTCCACCCACGGTGTGTACGAAGAGACCATCCGTGAAGTGTGCGAAGTCGTGCACCAGTTCGGCGGTCAGGTTTACCTCGACGGTGCAAACATGAACGCTCAGGTGGGCATTACCTCGCCGGGCTTTATCGGCGCGGACGTGTCGCACCTGAACCTGCACAAAACCTTCTGCATTCCGCACGGCGGCGGCGGCCCGGGCATGGGGCCTATCGGCGTGAAAGCGCACCTGGCACCGTTTGTGCCGGGCCATAGCGTGGTGCAGATTGAAGGCATGCTGACCCGTCAGGGCGCGGTCTCTGCGGCACCGTTCGGTAGCGCCTCTATCCTGCCAATCAGCTGGATGTATATCCGCATGATGGGCGCGGAAGGGCTGAAGCAGGCGAGCCAGGTGGCGATCCTGAACGCCAACTATATTGCGACTCGCCTGAAGTCCGCCTTCCCGGTGCTCTATACCGGCCGCGACGGTCGCGTGGCGCACGAGTGCATTCTGGATATTCGTCCGCTGAAAGAGCAGACCGGCATCAGCGAGCTGGATATCGCCAAGCGTCTGATCGACTACGGCTTCCACGCGCCAACCATGTCGTTCCCGGTTGCGGGCACGCTGATGGTGGAGCCAACGGAATCTGAAAGCAAAGCCGAGCTGGACCGCTTTATCGACGCGATGCTGGCCATCCGCATGGAGATCGACCGCGTGCAGGACGGCGAGTGGACGCTGGAAGATAACCCGCTGGTTAACGCCCCGCACACCCAGCACGAAATGGTGGCAGAGTGGAACCACGGCTATTCCCGCGAGCTGGCGGTCTTCCCGGCAGGCGTGGCGAACAAATACTGGCCGACCGTGAAGCGTCTTGATGACGTCTACGGCGACCGTAACCTGTTCTGCTCCTGCGTGCCGATGAGCGAATACCAGTAACATTGCTGCTGTAGTAACGTAGGCCGGGTAAGGCGAAGCCGCCACCCGGCTTTTTTATTGGGAGAAGATAATGGCAATTGCACTGGTCACCGGCGCCAGCCGCGGCATCGGGAAAGCCACCGCGCTGCAGCTGGCTCGCGAAGGCTACACCGTGGCGGTGAACTATCATCACAACATTATCGCCGCGACGGACGTCATCAGGCAGATTGTGGATGCAGGCGGTAAAGCCTTTGCCGTCCGTGCAGACATCAGCGATGAAGCTCAGGTGCTGGCGATGTTTAATAGCCTCGATCGTGAAGGTGAGCCGCTGACCGCGCTGGTCAATAATGCGGGAATTCTGTTTGAGCAATCCACTATCGAGAATCTCTCCGCTGAGCGCATTAACCGCGTCCTGGCGACCAACGTCACGGGCTACTTCCTCTGCTGCCGGGAAGCGGTAAAGCGCATGTCCTTCAAACACGGCGGCAAGGGTGGGGCGATAGTGAACGTCTCTTCCGCGGCGTCACGTCTGGGCGCGCCGGGTGAATATGTGGATTATGCCGCGTCGAAGGGGGCGGTGGATTCGCTGACAACGGGTTTATCGCTTGAGGTCGCGGCGCAGGGCATTCGCGTTAACTGCGTCCGTCCGGGTCTGATCTATACCGATATCCATGCCTCAGGCGGAGAGCCGGGGCGGGTGGATCGCGTGAAAGCGTTGCTGCCGATGCAGCGCGGCGGCCAGCCGGAAGAGGTCGCCCAGGCGATTGTCTGGCTGCTGAGCGAAAAGGCGTCGTACGTAACGGGCAGTTTTATAGAGCTGGCGGGCGGGAAATAAAAGCCGGGTGGCGGCTTCGCCTTACCCGGCCTACACGAGTAGTAGGCCCGGTAAGCGCAGCGCCACCGGGCAAAAAATCACAGCGCCTCGCCGTTGCTGGCAATCACGCCTTTATACCACTCGAAGCTCTTCTTACGGGAACGCGACATGTCGCCCGTGCCGTCGTCGTGCTTGTTCACGTAGATAAAGCCGTAGCGCTTGCTGTACTGGCCGGTGGTGAACGACACGCAGTCGATACAGCCCCATGGCGTATAGCCCATCAGATCCACGCCATCGTGCGTCACGGCTTTGATCATCTCTTCCACGTGGGCACGCAGGTAGTCGATACGATAGTCGTCGTTGATGCTGCCGTCTTCTTCGACTTTATCGTAAGCGCCGAACCCGTTTTCCACGATAAACAGCGGCTTCTGGTAACGTTCGTACAGTTCGCACAGGGCATAACGCAGGCCCACCGGGTCAATCTGCCAGCCCCAGTCGGACGCCTTCACGTGCGGGTTCGGCACGCTGCCTTCGAAACCGGAAATGGCATCGCCGGTACCGCCTTCCGCCTTCACCGCGTTGGTCATGTAGTAGCTGAAGCCCAGGTAGTCGCAGGTACCTTCACGCAGAATCTGCTCGTCATCCGCTTCCATTTTAATGGAGAAGCCACGGCGCTCCCATTCGTTCAGCACGTAGGACGGGTAGTAGCCGCGCAGCTGGACATCGGTAAAGACATAGCGCTCGCGCATCGATTCCTGGGCAAACATCACGTCTTCCGGTTTGCAGGAGAACGGATAGAGCGCCACCATCGCCAGCATGCAGCCGACTTTCATCTCCGGGTTAATACGGCGCGCGGCTTTCACCGCCAGGGCGCTGGCCACAAACTGATGGTGCAGGACCTGGTACATGGTCTCTTCCGGATTGTCATGTTCGGTATAGACCACGCCCGAGCAGCAGTAACCGAACAGCGGCGCGCGCCAGTTTCGCTGGTTGTTGATTTCGTTGAAGGTCATCCAGTATTTGACCTTGTTTTTGTAGCGCTCGAAGACCACTTCCGCGAAGCGCACAAAGAAATCGACCACTTTACGGTTGGTCCAGCTACCGTACTCCTTCACCAGGTGCAGCGGCATTTCGAAGTGGGAGAGGGTGATTACCGGTTCAATGTTGTACTTCAGCAGCTCATCGAACATGTCGTCGTAAAATTTCAGACCCTCTTCGTTTGGCTGCGTTTCGTCACCGTTCGGGAAGATACGCGTCCAGGCAATAGAGGTGCGGAAACACTTGAAGCCCATCTCGGCAAACAGCTTGATGTCTTCTTTATAATGGCCGTGGAAATCGATAGCTTCATGATTGGGGTAGTATTTACCCGGCACCACCTCTTGCGTGATTTCGCGCGGCACGCCGTGTGCGCCGCCGGTCAATACATCGCAAATGCTTGGCCCTTTACCGCCTTTGTTCCAGCCGCCTTCTACCTGGTGAGCCGCAACCGCGCCGCCCCATAAAAAATCTTTTGGTAAGGTCAATTTTTTCATCGCTGCTATTCTCAGTAATTGGCTTATTGGCATCGAGTCTAGCAAAGCGAAATTAAATGTCACGATATAACAAGGTGTGCATAATGTGATTTGTCACATCAAAAAAACAGGGTGTTTTATTCTGTGAGTTTCTTCGCCAGTTTACGTCCCAGAGACTCCAGAATATAAATGACGGGAATTTGCGTGGTGATGTCGTAGACGCCTGCAATACGCGTCTGAGGGACATGCCAGGAGAGATTAAAGTCCGCCAGCTTTGCGAGGCGCGAGTGCTCATGGCTGGTAATGGAGAGCACTTTGCAGTGATGCAGGCTGAACTGGCTGGCGAAGCGCAGGATCTCCTCGGTCTCGCCCGAGACGGAGAGCACGATCGCCAGCGCATTTTTCGCCATATCATTGGTGACCGGGAAATAAGGGTCATCAATATGGTTACTGAATTTTCCGATATTAGAAAAGAAACGTGCGCCATATTTTGCCAGCGAGCCTGACGTGCCTGCGCCGACAAATATAATGCGTTCTGACGATAAAATAATATCGACCGCATTATCTAATAACGCGTCGAACTCTTCATTATTCACGCTTTTAAAAAAGCTGATAATTTCGCTGGCACCGAAGTTCGCCTGCTGAGGCTCGTTCTGTTCAATATAAAGCTTAAAGCGTACGCGGAATTCAGAATAGCCTTCGCAGTTAAGCTTGCGGCAAAAGCGCAGGATAGTGGTGGTTGAGACGCCTGCCGCATCCGCCAGCTCGCGGATGGTCATGTACATGACTTTGTCACGATTTTTTATGACATAGTTGTAGACCATCATCTCCAGGTTATTGAGACTGGCAATGGCGGAGTGGGTGAACATACTCACAATGGCATAACTCTTATTCTGACCTCATCGTCACATCATAACATGCACCCGGACGGCAGGATCCATTTTTATGCTCTTGATTCATAATGATTAAATTTTTGTGTGAACAATTGTTAGGTGAAAGATTTCTTTATATCTATGATTTTTAGGTATAAATTTTGAAATGAAATTATTTTAGCTAACAGGTGTTCACTGGAATCATTCTCAGTTAGCATAGTTATGCGATGAATAATCATCTTTTGTTTTCCCGGAGTTTTGTATGGTGAGCAGACCATTAATCGCACAGGGATATTCGCTGGCTGAGGAAGTAGCCAACAGCATCAGCCACGGCATTGGCCTGGTGTTTGGGATTGTCGGTTTAGTGTTATTGCTGGTGCAGGCGGTGGACGCCAATGCCAGCGCGATGGCCATTACCAGCTACAGCCTGTATGGCGGGAGCATGATCCTGCTGTTCCTGGCGTCGACGTTGTATCACGCGATCCCGCATCAGCGGGCCAAGACGTGGCTCAAGAAATTTGACCACTGCGCTATCTATCTTCTTATTGCAGGCACCTACACGCCGTTTTTGCTGGTGGGGCTTAACTCGCCGCTGTCGCGTGGCCTGATGATTGTTATCTGGAGCCTGGCACTGCTGGGGATCCTGTTTAAGCTGACCATAGCGCACCGGTTTAAGGTGCTGTCACTGGTCACCTATCTGACGATGGGCTGGCTGTCGCTGATTGTGGTGTATCAACTGGCAGTCAAACTGTCGGTAGGGGGCGTGACGCTTCTGGCCTTAGGCGGTGTGGTGTACTCGCTCGGCGTGATTTTCTACGTCTGCAAGCGCATCCCGTACAACCATGCCATCTGGCACGGCTTTGTGCTGGGCGGCAGCGTGTGCCACTTTTTGGCTATTTATCTGTATGTGGGGCAGGCGTAGTTTTTTCCACCGTGCCTCACCCCGGCCCTCTCCCACAGGGAGAGGGAGGACACCAAAACCGTAGGCCCGGTAAGCGCAGCGCCACCGGGCGATACAGCATCACTCTTCCAGAGAATACGGCAGCGGCTCGATGCTCAGTGTGTTCGCATCGTCACGCACGCGAAACACGCTGTCAGCCTCCATGTCGTTGTTCATGACGGCTTGAACCAAAAGACGTCCATCATCCAGCTGTACAGCGGCTAACACGGTGCCGGTGCGGCGCCAGTTATCACCCATCTTCAGCTCTAAGTCTTCACCCGCTTCAGGTACACGGCTGGCATGGCCCGCCAGCGTCCACAGCGCTCGTTTGTTTGCCCCGCGGAATTTCGCACGCGCGACCATCTCCTGGCCGGTGTAGCAGCCTTTTTTAAAGCTGATTCCTCCCAGCGCCTGCAGGTTGGTTGCCTGAGGAATAAACTGCGCGCTGTTTGCGGCGTCAATGATCGGCAGACCCGCTTCGATGTTCAGCGCCAGCCACTGCTGACTGTTGTTGAGCTGCGCTTCGCCGCGCAGCGCTTCGGTGACGCGTTCGGCAGTTGCCGCATCCGTAACTAACAGGAAACGCTCCGCCGGGTGTTCAAACCACAGGATGGAGGTTGCGCCTTCGCTGACCACCTGCTTTTCCGCATCCGGCAGTTCGCTGAACAGATTTTTCAGCGCCGCACGCGCCTGGAAACCGGCCACACCCAGCAGGACATGTTCGTCGTCCGGGGTGATAGTAACTTTGGAAAAGACCGCGTACTTTTTCAGCTCCTTGAGCTGGGCCTCTTGCAGACTGCGGCGCTCAATAAAGGCAAACCCGTCCTGGCGGCGGAAGATACGCAGATTGCTCCACATTTTGCCTTTTGGGTCGCAATGCGCGGCCAGCAGGTGCTGGTGTTCGGTCATCTGGCTGACGTCGGCGGTCACCTGGCCCTGCAGGTATTTTTCGGCGTCGGCACCGGTGAGCGTTGCCAGCGCCCAGTCATCAAGAGAAATAAGCGTCAGCGGCAGACGCGCAGAGGCGGCGGGCTGGCGAGGAGAAAATGGTGTAAAGGCCATAACGATATCCTGAATTGCTTAACGCTTTGATAATGCCTAATGGTAAAAGAGCCTGCAGGCAATGCAAGCGCTTTCAGCAGACCATTTGTGCCTTAAACCGGTTATGCGTAGCGCTACGCAAAATAATGTAATCCGCTGTCTTTGTGGGGATTATTCTGGAAGCCTGCTCGGCGATCGCAATATTCCAGTAATGAAACGGTCAAAAACACGTTACACTAGCTGGTGTCCCCGTAGAGAAATAAAGAACACTGAAGGGGGTACCGACTGTGCCAAACGTAATGCAGGAAACTGAACATGGATATTAACAACAAGGCCCGTATTCACTGGGCGTGCCGCCGCGGCATGCGTGAACTTGATATTTCCATCATGCCTTTCTTCGAATATGAGTATGACACCTTAAGCGACGATGATAAGCGTCTGTTTGTTCGACTGCTTGAGTCTGACGATCCGGATTTATTCAACTGGCTGATGAACCACGGCAAACCCGCCGACACCGAGTTGCAACGGATGGTGCAATTAATTCAAACACGGAATCGGGAACGTGGTCCTGTGGCAATCTGATCTTCGCGTCTCGTGGCGCTCGCAGTGGATGTCTTTATTGCTCCACGGCCTGGTTGCGGCCATTGTGTTACTGATGCCGTGGCCGCTGAGCTATACGCCGCTGTGGCTGCTGTTACTATCGTTTGTCGTTTTTGACAGCGTGCGCAGCCAGCGTCGAATTAATGCCCGCCAGGGAGAGATTAAATTACTGATGGATTCCCGCCTGCGCTGGCAGGGTAAAGAGTGGGATATCCTCGGTATGCCCTGGATGCTCAACTGCGGCATGATGTTACGGTTACGCAAGGTGGACGGCGGGCGTTGCCAGCATCTGTGGCTGGCGGCTGACAGTATGGATGTTGCCGAGTGGCGAGACCTGCGCCGGATGTTGCTACAACAGACGACGCAGGGGTAACGCGCGTTAGCTAAACTTCTCTGCCATTTCGCCCAGGATCTGCTCGCACCAGCTTTGCAGGCGCTCATCGCTGAGATCGTACTGGTTGGTTTCATCCAGCGCGAGCCCAACAAACAGCTCGCCGTCGGCAATAATCGGTTTTTTACTGGTGAACTCGTAACCTTCGGTTGGCCAGTAGCCGATGAACGACACCTCTTTCGGCGCCAGCTTGTCGTGCAGCATGCCGAGCGCGTCCAGGAACCACTCCCCGTACCCCAGCTGATCCCCCATGCCGTACATGGCAATGATCTTGCCGTCGAGATTGACTGAATCGAGTTGATCCCAGATGGCTTCCCAGTCTTCCTGTATCTCACCAAAATCCCAGGTTGGGATGCCGAGGATCAGCACATCGTACTGTTCCATCAGAGCGACCGCGTCATCTTTCAGGTTATGCAACGTCACCAGTTCCGGACCAATGATGTCGCGAATTTTCTCTGCCGCCATTTCGGTGTAGCAGGTGCTGGAACCATAGAACAGACCAATATTCATCGCGTAACTATCTCAATTCTTGCTTTGACTTTGCGCGTAGTGTACCAGAAACCGGTCGCAATCAGGCATAATGGCCTGACTGCAGAATCAAAGGGGCTGATGTGGAAAAGGATCTCGCACTGATCGAACAGTTTCTCGACGCGCTGTGGCTGGAGAAAAACCTGGCCGAGAATACCCTTAGCGCCTACCGTCGCGATCTCACCATGCTGGTGGAGTGGCTTGCGCACCGGGGTTTATCCCTTGCGAGCGCACAGCGTGACGACCTGCAGGCGCTGCTTGGGGAACGTATCGCAGGGGGCTATAAAGCCACCAGTTCCGCACGTTTACTCAGCGCCATGCGTCGGCTGTTCCAGCATCTCTACCGTGAGAAGATCCGCGAGGACGATCCCAGCGCGCTGCTGGCATCCCCTAAACTTCCGCAGCGGCTGCCGAAAGATCTCAGCGAAGCACAAGTTGAGAGATTATTACAGTCACCGGCAGTTGACCTGCCGCTGGAGTTACGCGATAAAGCCATGCTTGAGCTATTGTATGCTACCGGCCTGCGCGTTTCGGAACTGGTTGGTCTGACGATGAGCGACATCAGCCTGCGTCAGGGCGTGGTGCGCGTCATCGGTAAAGGAAACAAGGAAAGGCTGGTTCCGCTGGGTGAAGAGGCGGTTTACTGGCTGGAAACGTACCTGGAGCATGGTCGTCCGTGGCTGCTCAACGGCGCGTCTATCGACGTCCTGTTTCCAAGCCAGCGCGCGCAGCAGATGACGCGGCAAACGTTCTGGCATCGCATCAAGCATTACGCCACACTGGCGGGTATCGACAGTGAAAAGCTTTCGCCGCACGTATTGCGTCACGCCTTCGCGACGCATCTGTTAAACCACGGCGCTGATTTACGCGTGGTGCAGATGCTGCTGGGGCACAGCGATCTTTCCACAACGCAAATTTACACCCATGTCGCGACGGAACGCCTGCGGCAGCTACACCAACAGCACCACCCTCGTGCGTGAGTGCCGACGAATTGTAACAGGAACACTTATGAAAAAGTCTTTCGCGCTGTTCACCCTGCTGGCAGCCTCATTTACCGGTTTCGCCCATGCGGACGACGCCGCCATCAAACAGTCGCTGGCCAAGCTTGGCGTCACCGGCAGCGATATTCAGCCTGCACCGGTTGCCGGCATGAAAACGGTGCTGACGAGCAGCGGCGTGCTGTACGTCACCGAAGATGGCAAACACATTATTCAGGGACCAATGTACGACGTGAGCGGCGCGCAGCCGGTAAACGTGACCAACCAGCTGCTGATGAAAAACCTGAACGCGCTCGAAAAAGAGATGATCGTCTATAAGGCGGCGCAGGAAAAACACGTCATTACCGTCTTCACCGACATCACCTGCGGCTACTGCCACAAGCTGCATGAAGAGATGAAAGATTACAACGCGCTGGGTATTACCGTACGTTACCTGGCCTTCCCGCGCGCGGGCGTGCAGAGCCAGCCAGAGCAGGACATGAAGGCCATCTGGTGTGCGAAAGACCGCAACAAAGCGTTTGACGACGCGATGAACGGCAAAGGCGTTAAGCCGGCCTCCTGCGACATTGATATTGCTAACCACTACGCGCTTGGCGTGCAGTTTGGCGTTAACGGTACGCCAGCGATTGTCCTGAGCAACGGCTATGTCGTTCCAGGCTATCAGGGACCGAAAGAGATGAAAGAGTTCCTCGACGCGCACCAGAAACAGTTTGGTGGTAAATAATCCGCGTGAAAGCCCCAATAAAATTGCGCCGCCGCGAGGCGGTTGAACCGGTTGATTTGCCAGACGATCTCCCGGCGCTGCTTAAACGTCTCTACGCCAGCCGCGGCGTGCGTAGCGCTGAGGATCTTGAACGCAGCGTGAAAGGGATGCTGCCCTGGCAGCAGCTGAGCGGTATCGAAAAAGCCACTGAAATGCTCTACAACGCGCTTCGTGAGGGAACGCGGATTGTGGTGGTAGGGGATTTCGACGCCGACGGCGCAACCAGCACCGCGCTGAGCGTGCTCAGCCTGCGCGCGCTGGGCTGCGATAACGTCACGTATCTGGTGCCGAACCGTTTTGAAGACGGCTATGGCCTCAGCCCGGAAGTGGTCGATCAGGCCCACGCCCGCGGTGCACAGATGATCATGACCGTCGATAACGGGATCTCTTCCCATGCGGGCGTCGATCATGCTCACGCTTTGGGGATCCCGGTGCTGGTCACCGATCACCATCTGCCGGGCGAAACGCTGCCGGATGCGGAAGCGATTATTAATCCCAACCTGCGCGACTGCGATTTCCCGTCGAAATCCCTCGCAGGCGTGGGCGTGGCGTTTTATCTGATGCTGGCGTTACGTACCCTGTTACGCGATAAGGGCTGGTTCGACTCCCGCGGTATTGCCGTACCGAACCTGGCCGAATATCTCGATCTGGTGGCGCTGGGTACCGTCGCGGACGTGGTGCCGCTTGATACCAATAACCGCATTTTGACCTGGCAGGGCTTAAGCCGCATCCGGGCAGGCAAGTGCCGTCCGGGGATTAAGGCGCTGCTGGAGATTGCCAACCGCGATCCACTCAAGCTGGCGGCAAGCGATTTGGGCTTTGCCCTCGGGCCGCGTCTTAACGCCGCCGGAAGGCTGGACGATATGTCCGTCGGCGTGGCGTTGCTGCTGTGCGACAACATCGGTGAAGCGCGCGTGCTGGCCAACGAGCTGGACGCGCTGAACCAGACCCGTAAAGAGATTGAGCAGGGGATGCAGGCCGAGGCGCTGACCCTGTGCGAAAAACTTGAGCGCAGCGGAGATACGCTTCCGGGCGGTCTGGCGATGTACCATCCAGAGTGGCATCAGGGCGTCGTCGGCATTCTGGCGTCGCGCATCAAAGAGCGCTTCCACCGCCCGGTGATCGCGTTCGCCCCCGCGGGCGACGGCACGCTCAAAGGCTCTGGCCGCTCAATCCAGGGTCTGCACATGCGCGATGCGCTGGAGCGTCTCGATACGCTGTATCCGGGCCTGATGATCAAGTTCGGCGGCCATGCGATGGCGGCTGGCCTGTCGCTGGAAGAGGCGAAATTCGACGAGTTTCAGCGCCTGTTCGGCGAGCTTGTCACCGACTGGATTGACCCGGCCCTGCTTCAGGGAGAAGTGGTGTCCGATGGCGAGCTCTCACCGCTTGAGATGACGATGGACGTGGCGCAAATGCTGCGCGATGCCGGCCCGTGGGGGCAGATGTTCCCGGAACCGTTGTTCGACGGGCGTTTCCGTCTGCTTCAGCAACGCATCGTCGGCGAACGTCATCTGAAGGTGATGGTTGAGCCGGTCGGCGGCGGCCCGCTGCTGGACGGCATTGCCTTTAACGTTGATACGGCGGTATGGCCGGACAACGGCGTGCGCGAGGTCGAGCTGGCTTACAAACTGGACATCAACGAGTTTCGCGGTAACCGCACCCTTCAGATCATCATCGACAATATCTGGCCAATTTAGCGGCAGTAATCTCTATAAAAAAGGGCGTAGATTCGGTACAATCCCGCTCTTATCACCGCATTTTGACAAGTCCATAAAAGAAAACAGACCATGTTTGAAATTAATCCGGTAAAAAACCGTATTCAGGACCTCACGGAGCGCTCTGACGTTCTTAGGGGGTATCTTTGACTACGATGCCAAGAAAGAGCGTCTTGAAGAAGTAAACGCCGAGCTGGAACAGCCGGACGTCTGGAACGAACCTGAACGCGCACAGGCGCTGGGTAAAGAGCGTTCCTCCCTCGAAGCTATCGTAGATACGCTGGATCAAATGGCCCAGGGGCTGGAAGATGTTTCCGGTTTGCTGGAGCTGGCCGTCGAAGCCGACGACGAAGAAACCTTTAACGAAGCCGTGGCAGAACTCGACGTGCTGGAAGAGAAGCTGGCGCAGCTTGAATTCCGTCGCATGTTCTCCGGCGAATACGACAGCGCTGACTGCTATCTTGATATTCAGGCAGGTTCTGGCGGTACTGAAGCGCAGGACTGGGCCAGCATGCTGACGCGCATGTACCTGCGTTGGGCAGAAGCGCGCGGCTTCAAAACTGAAATTATCGAAGAGTCTGAAGGTGAAGTGGCCGGTATTAAATCCGTCACCATCAAGATCATCGGTGACTACGCCTACGGCTGGCTGCGTACTGAAACCGGCGTTCACCGCCTGGTGCGTAAGAGCCCGTTCGACTCCGGCGGCCGTCGTCATACCTCCTTCAGCTCCGCATTCGTTTATCCGGAAGTTGACGAAGATATCGATATCGAAATTAACCCGGCGGACCTGCGTATCGACGTTTATCGCGCATCCGGCGCGGGCGGCCAGCACGTTAACCGTACGGAATCGGCGGTGCGTATTACCCACATTCCAACCGGGCTGGTCACGCAATGCCAGAACGACCGTTCCCAGCATAAGAACAAAGACCAGGCCATGAAGCAGATGAAAGCGAAGCTTTATGAGCTGGAGATGCAGAAGAAAAATGCTGAGAAACAGGCGATGGAAGACAACAAGTCCGACATCGGCTGGGGCAGCCAGATCCGTTCTTACGTCCTTGATGACTCCCGCATCAAAGACCTGCGTACCGGGGTTGAAACCCGCAATACGCAGGCGGTGCTGGACGGCAGCCTGGACCAATTTATCGAAGCAAGTTTGAAAGCAGGGTTATGAGGAACCAACATGTCTGAACAACAAGCACAGGGCGCTGACGCGGTAGTCGATCTTAACAACGAACTGAAAACCCGCCGCGAGAAGCTGGCAGCGCTGCGCGAGCAGGGCGTGCCGTTCCCGAACGATTTTCGTCGTGACCACACCTCAGACCAACTGCACGCTGACTTCGACGCGAAAGAGAACGAAGAGCTGGAAGCGCTGAACGTTGAAGTGGCCGTTGCGGGCCGCATGATGACCCGTCGTATCATGGGTAAAGCCTCCTTCGTGACCCTGCAGGACGTCGGCGGCCGTATTCAGCTGTACGTTTCCCGTGACGATCTCCCGGAAGGCATCTACAACGAGCAGTTCAAGAAGTGGGACCTGGGCGATATCCTGGGCGCGAAAGGTAAACTGTTCAAAACCAAAACCGGTGAACTGTCTATCCACTGCACCGAGCTGCGTCTGCTGACCAAAGCCTTGCGCCCGCTGCCGGACAAATTCCACGGCCTGCAGGATCAGGAAGCGCGCTATCGTCAGCGCTACCTGGATCTCATCTCTAACGATGAATCCCGCAAGACCTTCAAAATTCGCTCCCAGATCATGGCCGGTATCCGCCAGTTCATGGTGAACCGCGACTTTATGGAAGTGGAAACCCCGATGATGCAGGTGATCCCTGGTGGCGCATCTGCGCGTCCGTTCATCACCCATCACAACGCCCTGGACCTGGACATGTACCTGCGTATCGCGCCGGAACTGTACCTGAAGCGTCTGGTGGTCGGTGGTTTTGATCGCGTGTTCGAGATCAACCGTAACTTCCGTAACGAAGGTATCTCCGTTCGTCATAACCCAGAGTTCACCATGATGGAACTCTACATGGCGTATGCGGATTACAAAGATCTGATCGAGCTGACCGAATCCCTGTTCCGCACCCTGGCGCAGGACATTCTGGGCACCACCGAAGTGCCTTACGGTGAAGAAGTCTTCGACTTCGGTAAGCCTTTCGAAAAACTGACCATGCGCGAAGCGATCAAGAAATACCGTCCTGAGACCAACATGGCGGATCTGGATAATTTCGATTCTGCGAAAGCGATCGCCGACAGCATCGGTATCAAGGTTGAGAAGAGCTGGGGTCTGGGCCGTATCGTGACCGAGATCTTCGAAGAAGTCGCCGAAGCGCACCTGATTCAGCCGACCTTTATCACCGAATACCCGGCTGAAGTCTCTCCGCTGGCGCGTCGTAATGACGAGAACCCGGAGATCACCGATCGTTTCGAATTCTTCATCGGCGGCCGTGAAATCGGCAACGGCTTTAGCGAGCTGAACGATGCGGAAGACCAAGCCCAGCGCTTCCAGGATCAGGTTGACGCGAAAGCGGCAGGCGACGACGAAGCGATGTTCTTCGACGAAGACTACGTGACCGCGCTGGAGCACGGTCTGCCACCAACGGCGGGTCTGGGGATTGGTATCGACCGTATGGTAATGCTGTTCACTAACAGCCACACCATCCGTGACGTGATCCTGTTCCCGGCGATGCGCCCGGTGAAATAAGGCGTTAAGATGTAAAAAAAGCCCCGAAAGGGGCTTTTTTATTGCGCCGCGAAGGCTTTGAGTTTTTCGCGGGCGGTCGTCGCTTCCATGACCATCCACGGGCTAAATGCCCAGGGCGTCGCGTCCAGCGCGAGGAATAGCGCGTCCAGCTCAACCCACTGATAGTCCATCACTTCATCTTCGTTTATCGTCACGTCATTGGTGATGCGGGCGGCGAATACCGGGCAAATTTCGTTTTCCACGATCCCGGACGGGTCGGTTTCCCGATAGCGAAATTCAGGGGCGACGGCGGTGATATCGGCCAGTTCCGCGCCCACTTCAAAGCGGCAGCGGCGGATTATCGCCTGTATCATCTCTTCGCCGGACTGCGGGTGGCCGCAGACGGAGTTGGTCCAGACGCCGGGCCAGGCTTTTTTGCTTAAGGCGCGCCGGGTGATCAGACATTCGCCTTTTGCGTTAAAAAGCCAGGAAGAGAACGCCAGATGCAGCGGGGTATGTAACGTGTGCGCGGCATATTTTTCCTGAGTGCCAATCACCATTCCCTGGTCGTTTACCAAAATAACGTGTTCTTGAATACTCATTGATGCTCCAGTGCCAAAATGCCGAGTGGTTCAGCACCATCAGCCGAAGCATTATACTGCATTCTTATACGAACGGTTTGGCTCGTAGAGCGGAAAAGGGCATGACCCCTGTTCGTTTTGGCTGTTATCATAGGGCGCCATTCACGCTGACCGAGGATCTGTTTTGTTTGCAGGAAGCCTGACGAAAAATCCCATTACCGCTGTTTTTTGCCTGACGTTGACGCTATTCCTGGCGGGCTGTTCAGGGAGCAAATCTTCGGATACGGGAAGCTATTCCGGTTCGGTCTACACCGTCAAACGCGGGGACACCCTGTACCGGATTTCGCGCGCAACGGGGACCAGCGTGAAGGATCTGGCGCGGATGAATAATCTTTCTCCGCCCTACACCATCGAGGTGGGGCAGCAACTGAAGGTGAGCGGCGGAACGTCCTCGGGTAAAAAATCCTCTTCGAAAGGCAAAACCGCCAAAGTGACGCCGTCCTATCAGGTGCCGCAATCGTCATGGCCGCCGGTTGGACAGCGCTGCTGGATTTGGCCTGCCAGCGGTAAAGTGGTCGCCCCTTACTCACTCTCTGAGGGTGGTAACAAGGGGATTGATATCGCCGCTGCGCGCGGTACGCCGGTTTATGCCTCCGGGGCCGGGAAGGTGGTTTACGTGGGTAACCAGCTGCGCGGCTACGGTAACCTGATCATGATTAAGCATGGCGAAGACTACATCACGGCCTATGCGCACAACGACACGATGCTGGTCAACAACGGGCAGAACGTCAAAGCAGGGCAGAAGATTGCCACCATGGGCAGCACCGGTACGGATGCGGTGAAGCTGCATTTCCAGATCCGCTATAAGGCGACGGCCATCGATCCGCAGCGTTATCTTCCTGCGCCTGGCAGCAAACCGAAGTGCTAAGTGATTATTTAATCGCCGGTTAGTTGTGAAGAGGCTTGTATGAAGGTGCGTAAGGTCTATAATGCCTTACGC
This sequence comes from Enterobacter cloacae complex sp. 2015409, assembly GCF_041365315.1. Classification (NCBI taxonomy): domain Bacteria; kingdom Pseudomonadati; phylum Pseudomonadota; class Gammaproteobacteria; order Enterobacterales; family Enterobacteriaceae; genus Enterobacter; species Enterobacter cloacae complex sp. 2015409. Next base: position 383,401 of record NZ_JBFTVM010000003.1, read on the forward strand.
ACCTCAAAGCGGGCGTAGTTCAATGGTAGAACGAGAGCTTCCCAAGCTCTATACGAGGGTTCGATTCCCTTCGCCCGCTCCAGATTTTCTTGATGTTATCCTCCTCTGTCTATTTTTTACCCAGTCTATGCTTTTCCATCCAGGTATCGTCATGCTGTAGTTTGATCGCTTCAACGAAGTTATCACGCATGCCTCCATATTCAGCACTGAGTTATCAGGTGTCATCAGAATTTGCAGCACGATGAATGCAACGGGTAATTTAATCTGCGCTGCTAGCTGATGTTTATATCTAACTATTGGGAGGGGTGGTTAATATTTTGTGAAAGAAGAAACAATCAGGCAATAATAAAAAATTCCGTTATGACGCTCTTCGTCATAACGGTTTTTTTAAACTTAACGCAAATATTACTACCAATTATAGTAGCCCTCTTTTTGAGACTATTCCCTATTGCGCCAGAGCTGGCATACTGAGGAAAACAAAAAATATTATCCTTTAATATGCGCTATTACAGCAAAGCCGTCTTTTTTTGCTCGTTATTTTTTTGTTCTCTGAGCCATGCAGCCCCCCTTACTCCTGCTGACCGGGACACAGTGCGTCAGCAGCAGGAGGAACTGTTATTAAAGAACCAGCAACAGCGTGAGGAGCTGGAGCGCAGTATTCCTCGCCCTGCGCCCGCCAGACCGCTGCCTGTTACCGGCTCCGGACCCTGTTTCACCATTCATACCATTACCCTTTCCGGTGCGACCTTAATCTCCCAGAAAACCCGGCAGACCCTTATCGCGCCGTGGCAGGGCCGCTGTCTGGATATGGCGAAAATAACGGAACTTCTCGCCCATATTTCTGACTGGTATATCAGCCGGGGATATATCACCAGCCGCGCTTTTCTTACCGAGCAGGATCTCTCCGGCGGCCAGCTG